>JAITPR010000016.1 GCA_031289315.1 Clostridiaceae bacterium
ACTAGAGAACGGTAGTTTGATGATTAACACTGAATAAATTTAAAAACGCGGAATGCATAAGGGTTACCTTACGTATTCCGCGTTTTTCAAGTAATCAGTGTCAAGCTTCAAGCTTGCGTGTTTTTTGGTTCTTTTTGCCGCGCAACAAAAAGAACAGAGGCTCAAGCTTGAAGCTTGCGGTTTTTCGGTTCCTTTTTGGCGCCCAAAAGGAACAATGGCGTTCTTTATTGCATGTACGAACAGAGGCGGGCTAAGACAGGGCGGCGGCGCAGAGGTTTTCTAGGGTTTCTAAAAGCTTAAACGCCGCGTCTAAGTCCGCGCCCGCACACATGATACCGTGATTAGCCATGAATACCGCGTTTGCCGTGCCTATACCCGCAACCGTGTGCTTGACTAACGCCTTGGTACTGGGCAATCCGTACGCCGCAACACTTATTTTTTCCGCGTTGAAAAGCGCCGCCGTTTCCGCATCCTTAAAAATAAAGGGGGTGTGTGCCGCCGCAAATACCGAACACGCGTTGGGATGCGAATGTATCACCGCGCCTATCTCCCCGCGCGCTAACATCACTCCAGCGTGTATTCCGCGTTCACTGCTCGGCTTTAAACTGCCTTCCGGATACGATAGGTCGCGCATGTCCATTAAAACAAGCTCCTCCGGCTTCAACACCCGGTAGTCTATCCCGCTGGGCGTTATCAGCATGTGGAACTCGTCCACCCTCGCGGATAGGTTGCCCCACGTACCTTGAACAAGATTGGCGGCAAGTAACCGCACTCCCGTTGCTACTACCTTTTCACGTAATTCCTTATTATCCATAATTTTATATACCGTTCTCCGCGCGATTTAAACGGCGCGGTGCGTTTTTTAGCGGGTGTGGGTTGCCGTGTGAAACAATCCGGTTGCGGATAATCTACTACGAACGAACGGTTTTAAACGGTCGCGTTCTTTCAAATAAGCCGGCTGCGGATAAGCTTACTACCGCCAAACACCTTTCGTAGAAAAAATTTCGCTGCGGCGGGTTCTTTTTTTAATTTGACCGCCGGGAAAATAGCGACCGTAGAAAAAAATTCTCCGCGCGCCTTTTTGCTCTAGCTTTCCTTGTGTGTTTCGATGTTCTTCTTGCTGTATTTTAGCTTATAGACCAAACGCATTAACAACGCGTCTGCTAAGCCCAAGCTCTTCGCCCCGCCGATTTTTTGCGCCTGAACAAAGACCCGCGCGGATTTTTCGGCGACAAGCGCGGCAATGACCGCCTCGTCTAACGTGCGTCCCGTCGCAAGCAGGGATTTGTCCGGTAGCAACGCACAGGTTCTTCCGGTACGCATCCTTCTCTTAACATGCTTGTAGTCGGGGGAGTAGCGCAAGGACAAGCCCACTATCTGCGCCATGTCGTCTAAGACCGCCGGAACCTCCGTCCGGACACCGGCAAGCGATGCTGAATACCGCGGCGAAACCTTCACAAACGCCGCCGTCTTACCCGGCTTTAACAAAGTGCAAAGCTCCGCAAGCTCCGAGTCTAAGGACTGCGGCTCTCCTCCCGCCGGGAAGACGATAAAGTCGTCATCTGACAGTTCGGCAAGATTAGCGCCATATTTGGATACGTAAATATCCGTTTCCTGAATAAATGCGATAGCGTCGCCGGAATGCGGTGTTATACCGCTGTCGATTAATTTCGTAATATGAGGCTTATAGTTAAATTCCATAACCGTTTCCTTTTGTTTGTCGTTGGGTTAAGTTCTGCTACCGGCTAATAATTTGCCGCCGCGTCCGGGTTGATTGCGGCGAGGGTTGTCGCCGCGTGAGGTTTGAACACGGCGCACGGTTCGTTGTTACGTTTGACTTGAACGCGGTTTGCGCGGGTTGTCGCCGCCGCCGGTTTGAACACGCTCTAGCTAAATCTTTTGGAGTTGGCTAGCTTGTACGTGTCGTCTAAATCGTTGAAAAGCCGCTTATATATGACGAAAAGCTCGTCGTATATCGCCGCGTTTTTCGGGTCGGGGCGGTAGGTGGCGGAAATCTTAACGAAGTTACGCGCCGCTTCAAAGCCGGGAAGCTCGTTAAGCCCGATAAGCGCCACTATGGCGGCGCCCAAAGCGCCCGCGTTGCGCGGATTTTCCACCACGTCAAACTCCGTACCGGTGACGTCGGCGATTATTTTCATCCATTCCTTGTCCAACGCGCCGCCGCCTATTATGCGGAAATTCTTGCAAGAAAAGCCGTAATCGTTCTTGAAGTTCTCAAGTATCCACCTGAGATTGAAAGCTATGCCCTCGTACACCGCACGCATGAGGTGTTCTCTGGTGTGGTTGGGGCTTATGTTGAAAAGCGTCGCGCGCGCCGTAGTGGAGCTTATAGGGCAACGCTCGCCTAGCATCCACGGGGTGCATATAAGGTAGTCGCTTCCCGGCGGAATGTCCTTTATCACCTCGTCCATGTACGCGTAAATGCCCTCGCCCAAGCTTTCCTTCTCGTGACGGAAAAACTGGTCGCAAATCCATTGAATGTTGCTGCCCGCCGCCTCTGTAATGCCGGCAATTAAGTTCATCTTCGGGTTGGCGCTCTGTATCGCCGCCGCGCCGTGCATGAATTTAGTGGCGGTTTTTGAGGTCGCGGCAACCCATGCCGACGTACCTAAATAGATGTGTACGTCCCCGTCGCCGCTCATTCCCGCGCCTACCGCGGCGGACTGAACGTCGTCGCAACCGCCGAACACCGGCGTACCCGCCACAAGACCGGTTTCCTCCGCGGCTTTCGCCGTCAAGCCGTCGCCGACCTTGTCGGTGCTGTTGACTAGAGGAGGCAGCTTTTTCATGTCGACACCGGTCAAGGATAACACGGAAAGCCATTCCTTTTTCTTCAAATCCAACCCGTAGGACGACGCGCCGGAGCGTTCGAACACCTTGACGCCGGTACACTTGAACTTCAAAAACGCGTTGACGTCTAAGATGTGTTCGGTATGGTTGTATATGTCCGGGCGCTCCTGTTTAAGCCAAACTATTTTGGCGATACAGTCCTTGCCCATTATCGGGGTGCCGGCGATAAGCGTGAACAGCTTTTTTCCGCCCAACTTTTTCATGATGCCTTGCGCCTGCTTTTCCGCGCGCCCGTCCACCCACGTGATGTTGTTGTAAAGGGTATTGCCGTCCTTGTCTACGGGGATTATGCCCTGCGCTTGCGTGGAAAAAACCACGCCCTTTATGTCGGAGGGGCTTATGCCGGTTTTTTCGATTATGCGCTTCGAGGTCTTGCAAACGGCGTTCCAGTAGTCCGCCGGGTCCTGTTCCGCCCAAGCGGGGTAGGGGTAATAAGTCGGATAACTCTCTTGAGCGGTGTCTATAATCCGCCCGTCAAAACCGACCAATACCGCCTTGTCGGAGCTTGTGCCTATGTCGTGTGATAAAATATACCGCATATTATTTCTTTTTCTCGCTTAAATCTCTTTTTAGGGGTTCTACCGTTGAAAATACCTTGTCGAAACGCGCCAACGCCTCGTCGATGATTTCGTCCGTGTCCGCCATGGAGGTGTACAAGCGGCTGCCCGCAAGCGTGACTATTCCGTTTGCCATGTACGCCGCGCCCATTTCCTCCATAGCCGTTTTTCTAACTAGCATGGCGCTCTTGTTTTTGAGCATGGGAAGGACAGATTTGAGCAGGTTCATGGACGAGTAGTCGAAGCTCATGGCACCGGTACACTCCAAATGGACTATGGAGCCTTGATTGTATACGACAAAGGGTATCTTATATTTTGTGACGAGAGCCTTTAAGCCGTCCGCCAATCTGTCGCCGGCGCGCCCGGCTTTTTCACAAGCGCCGAACTCCGCAATGGCCTTTATAGCCAAATAGCCGGCATAAGCGGACAACGGGTTTGCCGCAAGGGTTCCGCCTACGTACGCGCGTTTCATCATGGTGCCTATGCCCGCCGCCATGCCGCTGACGTATTCCTTTTTACCGCCTACGCCGCCGGCGCCGGGGTAGCCGCCGGCAACGATTTTGCCGAATACCGTAAGGTCCGGTACAACGCCGAAGTAGCCTTGCGCCCCTCCTGTGCCTATCCTGAAGCCCGTCACCACCTCGTCGAAGATGAACAGACAGCCGTATTTATCGCATAGCGCGCGCACGTTTTTATTGTAGTCGAAGTCGACTGGACGCGTTCCGCTTTCGGGACCCACAGGCTCCACGATAACCGCCGCCGTACCGCCGCGAAGCTTGTTTAATTTCAACATGGTTTCTAGCATGTGAAGGTCGTTGGGACGAACCTCGTCGGTTAATTCGTAGCACTTGCCCGGTATGCCGTGTGATTCCAAAAAGCCGCGCGAACCGGGGATTTTAAGCCCGTAAACCATTTGGTCGGACCAACCGTGATACGCGCCGCCAATCTTTATAATCCGCTTGTTTCTTGTGGCGTTGCGCGCCACGCGTATCGCCGCCATAACCGATTCCGTGCCGGAACCCAGCATCCTGAACATCTCCACGTTGGGCATGTGCTTGTTTATTTCCTTTGCAAGCAACAACTCCGCCTCGTGGAAAAGACCGGTTACCGGACCGCAGGTATCTAAAATTTCCTTAGCACCCTCTTTAATCTGCGGGAAATTGCTCCCCAAAATCGTGGGTCCGCCGGCTTGCAGAAAGTCTATGTACTCGTTGCCGTCGATGTCCGTAAGATACGCGCCGTCCGCCTTCGTGAAGCATAGCGGGAACGGATAGTTGAACGCTAAATTATGCTGTACGCCGCCGGGAATGAACTTTTTCGCTTCCGACGTGATTTCCTTAGATTTCGTGCAGTTCGTGTTAAAATGCTCCAAAACCCGCTTAAGCTCGACATCGCTTATGGAATAAACTGGCTTGGACGTAAGTTCCGCAAGCTCCTTGTAAATTGTTTTGGCGTCGTCCCAACGGGACACTCCGTAACCGTTTGCCATATTTTTTTATCCTCCTAAATGTTCAGACATCTATGAAATATTTACCGTTAACGTAAAACATATTCGGGCTTGCTTATACGAACCGGATAAAACCGCCCGTGTAGCCAACTTAAAAGTGCAATCGTTATACTATTATATATTACCACATACCGGTGCGCATTTCAAGACGTAACGCGAAAGTTTTTCACGTAACGTAAAAGTTTTTTGCATTTATCGTTTATTTTTGCATGGAAATTTTTTCCGCACGACAATCTTTTAAAGCTTTTAATAAATTTGGGGTTTAAATACGGTTTATCTGTCGTCTACGGGCTTATCCGGCGCAATGAATTCTGCGCGGGAGTGCTTATCCGGCGCATATGAAATCTGCGCCTAGGGGCTTATGGCACATATGAAATTTGTGCGTACGGGGCTATTCGGCTATGTACGGACTTAGTTGTTGTATAAGGCTTTTTCAAGCTGTTCAAGCGCGGTTGCAAGTATACTGCGAGGACAGGCAAAATTAATGCGTTCGAAGGAGGAGTATTTGTCGCCGAACATGCGTCCGTTATCCAGCCAAAGCTTGGCTTTGTCCACAATAAGGGCTTTTTGTTCGGGACGGGAAAGCTTCAACGCGGAGAGATCCAACCATGCCAAATACGTACCCTCCGGCAGGGGCATGGTGATTTCCGGTATGCGGCACTCCAAAAAATCCTTTATGAAATCGCGGTTGCCCTGCAAATAGGCAAGTAGCTGTTTAAGCCAACCGTCGCCGTACTTATAGGCGGCAAGCGCACCCGAATGCGAAAAAGTGTTGAGCTGACTGTATCCGCTTGCATTATGCTCACGCCGAAACTTGTCGCGCAGAGCGGGGTTGGGAATAAAGATGTCGGAAAGCTGAAGCCCGGCAATGTTGAACGCCTTGCCGGGTGAGGTGCAAAGCACCAGATTGTCGTAAAATTTTTCACCCAAAGCGCCGAAGCAGGTGTGCTTGTTGCCGTCGTAGACGAAGAGAGAATGTATCTCGTCCGACACAATTATGACGTTGTGACGCAGGCAAATCTCCGCAAGGCGTAAAAGCTCGGCTTCCGTCCAAACACGCCCCACCGGATTGTGAGGGCTACAAAGAAGAAAAAGCTTGACGTTGTTTTCCGTGATTTTGTTTTCGAAATCGGCAAAGTCAACGACGTATTTTATGCCGTCAAATTTAAGTCCGTTGTCAATCAAGCGTCTGCCATTGTCGACTACGACCTCGGAAAACGGATAGTAAACCGGTTGCTGTATAATAACCGCGTCGCCCTTTTCGGTAAAAG
The DNA here is from genome assembly GCA_031289315.1 of Clostridiaceae bacterium. Lineage (GTDB taxonomy): Bacteria > Bacillota > Clostridia > Christensenellales > CAG-917 > JAITEJ01. The sequence continues at coordinate 6,207 of JAITPR010000016.1, forward strand.
CCTTTACGGCTTCGGCTAAGGCAAAGACAATTCCGGGAGTTTGTATCCACCATTCTCTTTGCGGTGTCCACTCAAAATGTCTGGTAAGATGCGCGCTTAAAACGGAAAAATATTCGCGGTTTGGCTCCGTGTAGCCGTATATGCCGTGCGCAGCCGTACGCTTGAGCGCCGATACGACCTCCTTAGGCGCGGGGAAATCCATGTCGGCAACCCATAGGGGAAGCAAATCCTCCGGACGTCCGCGCTCTAAGGCGCAGTCGTATTTCAAGGAATTTGTGTTTTTGCGGTCGGTAATTTTATCGAAATCGTAACGCATGGGGGTTGCTTCCGTTTTAATTGAATTTTTGGGTGTGGACAATCCGCGGCGGCGGCTTATCCTTCTAATAAAATCTTTTGCCATTGCTTATTGTCAATACCCATTGTTAAAGCCGAATTTTTGGATTGCGCGGAAACGCCCTCTAAACCGGCTACCGTTTTAGTATAACACAGTTTATGGGCGTGTGTATTATTTACCAACTATTTTCCTATGGCTTGTTTGAGGTCGGCTATTAAGTCGGCGGCGTTTTCTATGCCTACGGAAAGCCGCAATAAACGGTCGTTTATGCCGCGTTTTTCGCGTTCGTCAAGGGGTACGTCGGCGTGCGTTTGCACGGTCGGGTAGGTGATGAGCGATTCGGTGCCGCCCAAGCTTTCGGCAAAGGCGATGAGGCGTACCTTTTTAAGCACGCGTTCGGCGGTGGCGGCGGAGTCTACCTCAAAGGAAATCATGCTACCGAAGCCCGTAGTTTGTTTTTTCATTATGTCGTAGCCCTTAGAGCCGGGAATCCCGGCGTATAAAATCTTTTTTACCTTAGGCGAAGATTGCAAAAATTTAACTATTTTGTAGGCGCTTTGCTGTTGCTTTTCCATTCTTAGCGCTAGCGTTTTTATGCCGCGCAGCATCAGCCACGAGTCGAACGGCGACAAGCAGGAACCTATTGTCTTGTAAAGGAACCGAAGCCTTTCACCTAGCGCCACGTCCTTTACGACGATAAGCCCGGACAGCGTGTCGTTGTGTCCGCAAAGAAACTTCGTGCCGCTGTGTACCACGACATCCGCGCCGAAATTCAACGGTTGCTGAAAATACGGAGATAGGAAGGTGTTGTCCACAATCAACAGCAAGCCGTGCGCCTTAGCAAGCGCCGCCGTCGCGGCTATATCCGTTATTTCCATCATGGGGTTGGTGGGGGTTTCTATGAATATCGCTTTGGTGTCGGGAGTGATTTTTTTGGCAACCGCGTCCAAATCAGAGGTATCGACGTAATCGGTGTGAAGCCCGTTCTTTTCCGACACGCAGTTGAAAAGCCGTATGACGCCGCCGTATAGGTCTTCGGAGGCGATTATGCGGTCGTTGGGCGAAAACAGCTCCGCAAGGCAGGCTATTGCCGACATGCCCGTGGAGTATGCGAAAGCCTCGTATCCGCCCTCAAGCTCGGCGACGGTTTGCTCTAAGGCTAGCCGCGTCGGGTTTTGCATTCTAGAATAGTCGAAGCCGGTGCTTTGGTTGAGCGCCGGATGCTTGAAGGTCGCGCTTTGATAAATGGGAACGCTGACCGCGCCGGTGCGCTCGTCAAAGGCGTTTTTATTGTTTCCGTGTACGCATACGGTATCTTTTTTCATGGCTTAGCCGTCCTTGTCGTGAGAAGTTCGGGAGGAGCTTTTAAGGCGCGCGGTAAACACGGCAAAAAGACCTCTTATAGTTACACATTCTATCACGGCGGCGGTGCCGTGTCAAGCAAACATATAAAATATATAAACTAGATATGTTAAAAAGGACAATCCGCATAAAGTGGGGGCTGTCGGAAGTAAATGCGGCACACACACGACCCCAAACCCCCATAGGGTGAGACATGTTTGTGGATGCTCCCATGGACAGTCGAGAGAACCCCTCTCCCATAGGGTGACAGGTTAAGGGATGCGTCCACATGGGACAGTCTAAATTAACCGCACCTACGGGGTTATCGGTTTTGACTTTCGCGTAGAAGACTATTCCCATGCTTCTAAAGCCGACAAACAGTGTCGTGGAAAACCGCGCTATTTTAAAATATTTCGGAAAATGCCGCGCATAAGGCAATAATAACTCTTAGGTGTCTTGATTTATTGTGAGGTTTAAGTTATAATTAAAAAATATAAACACTAAAAAGCCTTTAGCGTCAACGCGCGTGTATCTACTACCCGTGGGTCTATTGACACTAAAAGCCGTTAGCGCCCGCACCCTTAATAAAAGTAGCCCTGTAATGCCGTGGCTAAAACACGAAAATGATAGAAAGGGTACCGATTCGCCTACGCAACGGTAGTCCCTCCCCTATAATGCCGTGTTAAACCTAAACCGGAAGAGCTGTTTTTGGTTTATGTTATCAACACCGGAAGCACCGCTTCGGGTTTATGTTATCAACTTCATCGGAGGTGAATGTCTTATTTTTAATATTACTCTTTCCGCGGCGGCTGCCGTAAACAGCGTTTGGCTTTATCTGCTGTACATATTCGTCGCCGTTTTTATATTAACGCAGTCGACCGTGTACCTTTTGAAGTCCTTAAAACGCGCTAAAAAAATCAACATGGATATGGCTAAAATAAAAAAGGTTATATCCTCGTCGGTGATGTTCACCATTTTGCCGTCGATAGGGATTTTTATCGGTGTAGTTATCTTAGCGGGGTCATTGGGCGTTCCGCTCCCCGGCATACGGCTGTCGGTAATCGGTTCTCTGCAATACGAAACCATGGCGGCGGACTGGGTGGCGGCGCAGGTGGAGGGCGGCATTTTTTCCGGTTTGGAGGACATGGTAAAGAGCGGCGCAATCTCTGCGGAAACCTTTGTTACCTTCTGCTTTGCCATGACTTTCGGCATCATTTGGGGACCGCTTTTCTGTCTTTTCTTCTACAAAAAATTCCAACCTAAAATGCTTTCGGCGGCTAAGAATAACACCCGTTGGGGCGGAATAATCTTTGCGGCGGTGTTTATCGGCATGGTACTTGCGTACCTTTCGGTTGCCATTGCCGAACCCTTCTATCTGATAGGAGGGCGAAAAACGATTGCCGCGGTAAGCGGCGACGAAAGCGGCGGCGTATTCTTTCCGCTGATAGCCGTTATCGTGGCGGCGGGCGCGACGTGGTTCTTCGATAAGCTCATAAAGAAAAAAGGGCAGAAGTGGTTGGAAAGCTTTTCGCTGGCGTTCTCCATGCTATTGGGCATGAGCGCCGTAGCCGGCGTAAACGCGATTTTTTTGGCGACGCTGTAGCGCCCGAAAAAAATGATTGATTTGCCGAAAGGTCTTAGCATCCTTAGCGACGCGCGAATTTATTTTATTTGCCGCCTAAGCCGTAGAGATAAAAACCGCCGTACGGACACTTGAAAAAGCAGATAAAGCGCGGCGCAAAACATCAAAAAAAGCGGATAAAACCGCCCGAAAAAAGCAGATAAAAACCGGCGTGAAACGCCCCCAAAAAGCGGATAAAAAACGGCGCAAAACGCCTCAAAAAACGTAAATACCGAAACCGGAAAGGTAAACACTATTATGGATTATAACTTAAAGCTTCACAGAACCGGAAGAATTTGGACGGGCGCCGCAGTACTCATGATGTGCGCGGTTCCCATACTGGCGACTATAATAATGGGTACCGGTCCCGACTGGCAAGCCCTCGCCATATCACTCGTCATGCTGACGGTAGCCAATCTTCCCGTAGCGGTGGGGGAGGTTTTCACCTACTCCTACATGCTGGGAACCAACGGCTCCTATCTAGCCTTTATAACCGGAAACCTCTCAAACCTGAAAATCCCGTGCGTGATAAACGCCGTAAATATTGTCGGCACAAAGGTGGGCACGGAAGAAAACGAGCTTGCAAGCACCATTTCGATAGCGGTATCCGCCATAACGACGACGCTTATAATCGGTATCGGCATATTGCTGCTTGCCGTCACAAACGCCGGAGCAGTATTCCAAAGCGTATACTTAAAACCGGCTTTCGGCGTAGTGGCATACGCGCTATTCGGCGCATTGGGCGGTCAATACCTCATAAAACACCCGAAAATAGCCTTACTTCCCTTCGTCGGAATGACGCTCATCGCCGTAATTTTGGTTTCGGCGGGCGTGGGCGGCACGGTGGTAAAGGCGAGCTATTTCGTATTTGTAGGCGTAATAGCTTGCTTCTTCAACGCGCGTCGTTTATATTATAAGGAGTGCAAGGCGGAGACGGCGGCGGCTTCCGCCGCGCTTTTAGGCGAACCCGTAACCGCTTCGGACGGCGCGGAAACGGACGCGGTAACCGTGGACGCCACCGAAGACGCAAGTGAAGCCGTAATCGCGGACGCCGCCGAAGACGCAAGTGAAGCCGTAATCGCGGACGCTTTCGACGATTAAATCTCCTAACTGCCCGACAGTCGCGTGCGCTCAAACTAAAAAACGTTGCGTTTCCGAAGGCTCCTATTAAAAAAACGCCGCATTCCCGAAGGCTCCTAATAAACGGAAGATTAATGTGTTCCGAACAAAAAATGCCGCACTGTCGCGCCGCCAAAGGCTCCTACGAAACGAAGGAGTAACGCGCTTCAAATAAAGAATGCCGCTCCCTAAATATAATAGGGGTATGACAATGCGCGGTGACAACTTACCTGCTAAGAAAATATTTTGTCACCGCGAACTGTCTACACCCGAATAATAACCGTCTGCAAATAAACCGTGCGGAGTTTAAAACTCCAACTAAAAACAACCGTGAAAAAAAACTTACTTGCCAAAATCCGATTTATATCCATAGCGATTGCGCTAACAGTGCTGGCGGTCGCTCTTTCGTCGTGCGGCGGCGGCAACGGAGATTCCGACCCAATAGTAGAGGAACTGCCCGTACAGATAAGCACGGATGAGTTTTGGGAGGAATTGTTTTTATCGTCTTCCATTCCCGGTATAGCCCCCGTAGACCTCTCAAAGGACCTATATTTTTCCTTTTACGCCGATATAGCGGTCGGTGTAGACGGCAACCTGTTTGGGCTGAATGTGGAAATAGCCTTGATTATAGACAGAACCTCGCGCGGCGCGGATACCGGCAAGAATACGGCGTTGAAGCTGTCCCTAAACGGCGCGGCGGGCGCGTTCACCGTCTACTATTTTCTTGCCGACCCCGGCAACATCTATCTTGAAGCCGACGGCGGCAAATACGCCTTGCCCTTTGAAACGGGAGTGGAAGACGCCTTCCCCGATATGGTGAACGGGCTTTTAACCAACTATCCGCTCATAGGCGGCAATTCCGTTTCCGATCTTGCCGATCTGTACGCGGGACCGTACGGCAACGCCTACAGGTTTATTCCCGCGTTGCTCCGTTTCGTCACGGACTCCGGACTTTTGGAAGCCGTAGGATTTTCCGGTACCGGCGATAACTTCATAGACGGTCTGATAAATCAGGTGCTTAGCGGCGGCGAAAACACCGAAACCCTCATAAAAACAATTGCCCGCCTACTATGCGAAAACGGAAGTGCGACGGTTACCGCCGGTTGTGAGTACGAAATTACCCTTTCCAAAGTCTTCAACAACATACTCATTTCCGCCCTTCCCGACCTAAAGCAGTTGCTCGGCGACAACGCCGTATTTAAGGTGCGCTTCTCCAAAAAAGCCGCTGCAACGGGCGCGCCGCTGACGGGGCTTTCGATAAACGCGTCGATACCGGGTTACGGCGCAGACAAGGATAAGGAGCTTAACGCGGAGATTTCACTCTCATTGCCGCGCATAGCCGAAACCGACGCCGCTAAAGCCGCGGAAACGTTGGGTAAGACCGACGAATACGGCGATTTGGCAATAAATCTTGAATTTGCCGCGGAAATACCGGAAGAGATGATTAAACTGACGCTTTTTGATAAGTTAAACTCCGATTATATATATAACGGCTACGATATCAAGGGGCGGTATACCGTTACTGGCACCCTTTCCTTAAACCTGTCCGACGTCAAAAAAACCGTACTCAAAGGCGCTCTCAATAAAAACGGTGCTTCCTTATGCGAAATTTTCTTCACCGCGAATTCCGATACGGAGGGTGTCCTCATCATCAAATTCGACAAAAGCAATCCGGACTCCGAAAATTTGGGACGCGTGTTCGCGGATTATGTTTTAAGCTATCGCTATTCCGCGGACATTGTGGCGCGGTTTATGAATTCGTACGAGTTCGCCGTTACCGGCATAGCGCTCCGCACCCTCCTACCCGTCTGGACGGGACCTAAATCCGACGGCGCAACCGGCGGAGAGGCAACCGGCGGAGAGGCAACCAACAGAGCAACCGGCGCGACAACTAACGGCAGCGTATCCGACCAAACCGGCGCGGATACGGGGGAAAACTCCGGACCCGCCGACATCACTAGCGACCCGCGCTTAGCCGTTTCCCTTAAAACGTTTTTGGATCGCCGCTTTATAAACGGGCTGTTGAAGTCACTCCTCATCAAGGATAATTCGCTCCTGTTGTCCCTGCCGTCCATGGGTGACGCCATCGTTTCCATGATATATCCGGACGTGTTTTCATCTCTTGCGGAGTTCTGTTCCGCCGTTTACCTTGACGGCAACTACTACCAAAACGGCGCGGAAACCGCCGAGTTTTTGGACGAGCTGGCAAGTCTGTTCCGCGGGTCCGTTTTCTCCGACGGCGACGACAACGGCGGCGATTTTCTTTTTAAGCTGTTGTCCGCCTCTCTAACCGTTTCTGTTTCACAGGAACATCTATTGGCTTCCTTGACCTACGGCGGCAAAACCGCTTCACTGTCCATCGCTATTTCCTTCGGCGGTTCGGTATCGCTTCCGTTTACGCCACCCTCCGCGGGCGCCGCAATCGTGCAAGCCCCCTTCCCCTTAGTAGACTGGACATCACTCGTCAGTTGGTAGGTGGTGGGTTATTAGAGTTCCTTTCTATTTATTAAGATTTAACTTTTATCTTAGGATTCAGTTAGATAAAAGACATAATTATGCTTGTGTTTTAATGTTAAAAATATTATGATTACTACGTAATATTGATTTTGGAGGTAGTATAATAATGGCACGAACAGAACGCAATTGGCATCCCGATTTCATAACATATATGAAAGAGATTGCCGCAATAAAATTAGAGCGGATTTTTATGGACAAAATATTTGCCGCCGAGTTCTATTATTCGATTTTCTACGCGTCTATGCCGTAATGCAAAAGGTGTATGTGCTAGACGCAAAGGACATTATTTCGATTGAGAAATTACAGCGGCGATTGACTGAATACGCGGTCAAATTAAAGCGTGGGAGCTTTGAGATAGGCAAAACCTAATCCCATTATGAATAGAATACGACGGAAATACGCTTACATTACGGGCGTGTTTTTGTTTACCGCGGTTTGGCGGCAATGTAGCTTTGAGAGTACCCATAAACGTGACATCGGCTCCCATAACCCGCGTTCGGAGCCGCATATTTTTACGTCTCCGGCGACAGCCCGCGCCTCCGGCGACAGCCCCCGCATTTAAATCGGTGGGGATGGCTTAAAAATCTTTCAGTCCTAAAAGGTAATCGGTTGAAACATTAAAAAAATTGGCGATATCCACTAATACCTCATAACTGGGACGTATAGTGTTATTTTCGTATTGGGTAATGGTATTTCCGGCAACACCTATTTCTTTCGCTAAATCAGTTTGACGCAACCCACGCTCCGTACGCAATTCCTTAATGACTTCTCCTATCCGTATCATGTTATCCATAGAGGCTCCTTTACCGTTCATCATTTTGGCGTATCTATTTTTGGGAATAAAATACCTATCGGTTCATATATTGCTAATTGAGGATCTATGAAAGTTATTATTTGGATTGCATTTTATATCACACAGATTGCTTTAGCCGTCGGGTTGTATTTTGCTTTAGCAAAATTTAAGTCATACCTAACGGCTAAAAAAGTTGCAAAGACTGCGGACGATGTAAACAAGGATGAAACATAGCGACGAACCCATTTAAGTCGCTAAATTTAAGTCGTGACTTGTCGATTGCGATAGCGGAATATGCGTCGTCATCGGAGGTTATCGCGGACGGCGGGCTTTACATTCGCAAGCCTATCGTGAACAAGAGTGAAATGAGTGATTTTGAAACGGCTTATATAGCACAATGCCCTGATTGCAAAAACATTAACTTTTCCAATATGCCTGTTGGAATGGATGGTAAGCCGTGTGCTATTTGCGGGCGCGAATTGAAGTCGCGTGACTTCTATCGAAGCATAGAGCCGCGTTCAGGATTTGTTGCTGAAAAAGACGTGCAGGATGTGCCGCTAAGCTCACAGGAACGTAAATATAAAACCGAAGCGATTTATATCGGCGACAAAACGGCATATCCGATTGATAAATTCGATTACCAATGCGGCAAGGCAAAGGTTCATGTTGAATCGACGGCAAACGACTCGTCAGTCGTTAAGTCAACGGACTTCTTTTATGTTTGCTCCAAGTGCGGGTATTCAATCGCAAGCGACGAGGTCGGAAAGTTGTTTGAATATGAGGATTACAAGCATGGCGTTTCAAGGATAGAAAAGACAAAAAACAAGCATGACAATCCATTTGGTAAAGGCAAATGTGACGGCACAATACTAAACAGGTTCTGCCTACACCACGAGTTCAAAACTGATGTGGCAAAATTGACATTTGATTACGACACGTCCGACCAAGAAACGATGCTATCCGTGATGTATGCGCTTCTAAATTCATTTGCAAATACGCTGAACATTGAAAAACGGGACATAAAAGCCTGCTTGACATACAAGCGAGAGAATGGAAAAATGGAACACAAAATCATTATTTATGATGCCGTTCTGGGGGGCGCGGGGCATTCGCGGAGACTTGTAACCAAAGGCGGTGAAATTTTACGCAAGGTAATTAAAAATGCAGTAGAATTACTGGACACTTGCAAATGCGAACCGTCTTGTTATCGATGCTTGCGAAATTACGAGAACCAAAAAATCCACGAAACACTCGATAGGCAGAAAGCGTTAGCTTTTTTGAAGGCATTAGTGGATTGAGGGAGTTATTCTAATGAGGCAATCCACATAACGCCGTATGCTATTTACAAGGTTTATATTTTATATTAAAGATTTTAAGGGGTTTTCAATTGCGTTTTGAAGGGAAATATATTATATTATTACAAACGGACGCGCACACGCCCGCATGCCAATCGCATAAGTAGTGTGCCGCGCCCTTTAACGGTGGTATTATGAAACTTTTCAACAGAGAGAGCAGAGCCGAAAAGCTTGCTAAAAAGGGGTCGTTTTTCTTTAAACGCGCGGAGCCGCAAGACGACGCGCCTGTAGACGAGGAAACCGTCGTCGATATAGAAGCGGTTGAGGAAGTCGAGGTCGTGCCGGAGGAAATTATAATTCCGCCGCGGACGGTTACGGAGCTTGCGGAAACGGTCTTGCAATTGTCCATGAAAAAGGGCGCCTATCCCCCCGCAAGCGACGGCGAAAAGGAATTCGCGCGCAACCTCCGCGACCAAGCCGCGGAAATAAAGGACGTAAAGGTAAGACTGGAACCATATTATATTCGTCCGTTGCTGGGGCGGCGCTCACTGATTTTGTTGGCGGGCGTACTGCTGCTGTCGCTCATATTCTATTTTGGATACACGCCGGTGGCGCTTGCAATTTTGCTTTTAGCCGCACCGCTTTCCTTACTTCTTTCGCTGGGGCGCAAGGAGGCGGCGTTTCTCTTGCCTAAGCGCATAGCCTACAACCTCGTCGCCGTGTCGGAAGCGGAGCAAACGGATAAGACCGTCATAATCACGTCAAGCTACGACAACGCATACGGCTCACCGTATCGTTCGGCACGCCTTGCCAAACTGGAAAAGCCCTTTTTGGTGGCGGCGGTCGCCTCATTGCCGGCGCTGATTTTGTTTAGTATAGTTAAAATTGCCGTGGGCTTTGAAACCGTTCCGGAATTGGTGACGCTTTCGCTGTTGCCGCTCCTTATAATGCTCCCGTCGATTTTTTATTTGGCGACATATACCTCGTGGGACAAGCGCCACATAGTGGAGAACAATCAGAAAGCAACCGGTGCGGCGCTTGCGGCGTTCGAATATTTTGCCGCGCGCCCCGAAGAACGTCCGGAAAATACGCGCATAATTTTTGCGGCTTTTTCCGGTAGACAGAACGGTAATTCCGGGGCGTTTGCCTTCTTGAAACAACACTGGGGACGCGACGATTTGCTGGTGAACCCAGCCGTAATCGACATAGAAACCATAGAGGGCGGGAAATTTGTGCTTCCCGGCTATGATAACTCCGGCTTTCAACCGAGCGGCACGGACGCTACGGCAAAGCTGAAAGCCGCGCTTGAAGAGGAAAAAATCGAATATACCGCCTTAGGTAAGGAGCTTGCCGCCGGAGCCGAACATGCTTTTGCGGCGTTTTCTAAAAACAGAATAGAAGCCGCTACGCTTATTTTAAAAGGCGATACGGACGCGCCGTCAAACGAAATCGAAACCGTGGAAATTGAAACCGTGGAAGCGGCAATAAATACCCTTATAGCCGCGGTCAAACAGTATAAATAGCCGTGAAATAATCGGTTTTGTTGCGGCAGGAAAGACCCAAAGTGGAAGCGGCAATAAACCATATAACTGCAGTAAAGTAATATAAATAAGCATATAAAACCATATAAGTTGATGTATGCAAGACATAAATGTGCGCGGTGAAGCGGTATAAAACAGCTATATAAACCGTTTCATGCAGAGGAAAAACCTAAAGTGCGAAGCGGTATAAATAACTACAATAAATAAGCGTTCCGTTGCGGTACAGAAGGAATAAATTTGCGCGGTAAGGCGCGTAAGGAGCAATAAAAATGGAAGAGTTGGAGAAGCTTGCATCGGAGGAAGCCGCGCTGAAAAAACGCGGTACGACAAAAAACGAGGTCGCTAAGTTTATTAAGAAAATTTTTAAGCGGTATTTCATAGACGCTTTCGGCGGCATGGCGCAGGGCTTGTTCGTGACGCTTATTGCCGGTACGATTTTAAAACAGATCGGCACCGAAATTTCTAAAGCCGGTACGCAAGCCGGACTTGCGGTAGGCAATACGTTTATAGCAATAGGAACGATTGCATCCGTACTCATGGGCGCGGGCATAGGAGCGGGCATAGCCAAGGCACTAAAGGCAAGCAATCTCGTAATCTTTTCGGCTATCGTCGCCGGTATAGTGGGCGCGTTTTCACCGCAGTTTATCGCCGGAAATCAGACCCTAAGCGCAGCGAATTTCATGTACACCTCAATCGGTCCCGGAAACCCGATAGGCGCCTATGTCACGGCGTTAATTGCCGTTGAAGTCGGCATCTTTGTATCCGGTAAAACCAAATTGGATATTTTGGTGGTGCCGCTGGTTATGTTGCTTGCGTCGATTGCCGGCGCGTATGCCGCGTGGCCGTTTATAAAATTTATAGACCTCATCGCAAAGGGTATAATCATTTTTACCGACATAACGCCGTTCTTCATGGGAATGCTGATAGCCGCCGTCATGGGCTTGCTGTTGACGCTTCCCACGTCCTCCGCGGCAATGTGGGTCGCGATTGCCGGCTCCGTCATGGTACCGAACGCTTTCGGTACTCCCGAATACGCCACAATGGCGCTTGCGGGGGGCGCGGCGGTGGTAGGCTGCGCCGCTCATATGGTAGGCTTCGCGGTGGCTAGCTTCCGCGAAAATAAGTGGGGAGGGCTTGTGTCGCAAGGATTGGGTACCAGTATGCTGCAAATCCCCAACATCATGAAAAATCCGCGCATCCTGCTCCCTTCCGTAGCCGCAAGCATAGTGGTGGGTCCGCTTGCGACGACCGTCTTCAAACTCCGTTGCACACCGAGCGGGGGAGGTATGGGTACGTCCGGGCTTGTGGGCGTGTTCGGTGTAATCGACGAGTCAATGAAAGCGGGGCTTCCCGGTTGGCAAATCGGACTGGGCATAGCGCTCCTAATGTTCATAATTCCCGCGGCGGTCAGTCTCCTCGTCAGCGAACTTCTGCGCAAGGTTAATTGGATTAAAAAAGACGACCAACTTTTAAATCTATAAATACGGCGGTTAGGTGCGGATTGGCGTTAACAAGTGATAAGCGTCCTCGTGCGGGAGAGTTGGCGTTGTTTTCCGTAGCAATTATAAAAGGTGCAATATTATAGTTACATAAATGATGCCACGTTCGATGTCTTATCATGCGCTTTAAACGATTTTTCCGCGCCGTATTTTCAGCTTTATTTCACGAACGACACCGATAATGTGGGCTTCGCCGTTTGCAAACATCTCCGGGGTGATGATATATGGTTGTGCTTCCGGATTGTCGCCTTGGAGCAGTATCGAACCGTCCGACTGCGGATAGTACCGTTTAAGAGTGGCGCTATCGCCGTCCATGCAAAACGCGACAACCTCACCGCGCTCTGCGTAGTCTTGCCGGCGTACGACAACCAATGCGCCTTGCGGTATGGTCGGATGCATACTATTGCCCACTACGCGCAAGAAAAAGTGATTGCCGTCCTCATATTCCTCATCCGCCCAATCCCATTCCGAAACTCCGTCTATACATTGTCCTTGATCTGTGCAAATGGGTTTACCGCCGCGGATGTCACCCATGATAGGCAATTTAATCGGTCGGGAAAGAGGGTGGACATTTGCCGGCATTCTCGAAGTGGGCATTTCGGATATTCCTAGTATATAGTCTGTGCTGACGCCGAAATATTCGGCTATTTTTCTTAAATTATCGTTATCAATATCGTAAGTGCCGTTTTCCCAGTAAGAATATGTGCTGATTGCGACATGTAAAAATTCCGCGATATCTTTTTGGTACAATCCTTTTTGTTTACGTAAGGTTTTCAAATTATTCATAGATACCTCTTTTTCTACTTACTTGAATTAATAATAACACAATCTCAAAAAAAATCAAGGTTTTATGAAATTTTCGCTTGACATTTCAGGTTTATTCAAATAAACTGTTATCACAATTTCATGTTAGTAGAAATTGAGCATTCTAGAGAGGTATAAAGACATGCAACGCAACAGAAAATACAACGAAGAAAATATAAACGCCAAAGCGTGTGAGCTTGCCATGTATAAGGAGCTTGCGCAAGTTGCGTCCGAATGCCGCGAACGGGCAAACGAATATAGGGAGAAATATACGGACTTACGCGCCGTTGACTACACGATGACAAAGGTTCAAGGCGGAGATGGCGCTGGCTTTGTAGACATGGTTATCAGATGGGTTGATTTGGAAGAAACCGCACATAAGGCAGAATACGAGGCGGAACAACTCTTGTGGAGCATAAAAGATAGGCTTGCTAAGCTTAATCATACTCAGGCGCGTATTTTGGAATATTATTATATAAAGGGGTACTCCGTAGTTCACATAGCGCGGATAATGGATTACAGCGAAGCGCGCATAAGGCAACTTAAATATGCCGGATTACAAAATTATTAAAGACTAGCGCTAATTATCCCTAAGAATTGTTAAGATGTTATTGTGGGATTGTGGACGAAGGGGGAATACTCCGTAACATAACGACGTACATACGCGAAATTGTAAACCTTCCACACAGAAGTGAAAATGTCCTATGCTTAAGTAGGGAGATTTAAAGAAAACGCATAATTGAAATTATCGAAAAGAAAAAGACGACGTTATGCTCGTTGTCGTTAACAAAAACAATTTTATTTTCCCCTCGTTTTTCAAGCGCAGACTAATCCGGCGTTTGAGAGGCGAGGGGATTTTTTTAATGCTAAGGAGGTATATATGGCAGGATTGAGATGGCTTTTTGGAGAACTTAAAGGATACGGATACACGGATACTAAAGATGCGGACGGGAAAACAAAGCCAATTGAGGAGCTAATAGAAATATTAAACGAATTCCGCAAGAAAAACGGCAAACTACCGGTCGGAGAGGAGTATGACGGCGAACAATCCTTTGACGTGGAAGGCGGTAAACCGGAGCAACGAAAAAGGATAGCGGGAGCATTGCGACTGTACGCTGAGAGGCGTCGCGGCAAAAATTCCAACATGTCGGATAACGACTTATCTTATGATAAAATAATTACAAAAAAAATAGAAAAAGTTTACGGGAAAAAATTAAGCGCGATGATTGCCGAAAAAGTTGCCAGTGCGTCGCCGGAAATAATCGCGCTTTGGTGTAAATACGCCGATAGAATAAAATTTTCGAGACTAAACCTCCCAAACGGTAAAGGATTTTTCGACTCAAAACTGAAGACTATTTCTTTGTGCAAAGACTATGACGCAAGTCCCGTGGCAGAATTTGACAAAAAAAGCGTTCGGTTTGAAATACTATTTCATGAAATAGGACATTTGTTTGATTTTAAAGCGAATGAAAGGCACGGGGGACTCGATTATAAATCGTTTTCGGAGGATTACGGCAATGGAAGTTTTGCGGACGCTTTAAGAGAGGAAACCGAAGAATATCTATATAAAACCCATTTTCACATGAAGATGTCCGCGGAGTGTTTTGAGCGACAAACCGGACATATACAAAAAGAAGTCTTATATGAAGATGTGTATAAATTTGTCAGCGACGAGCTTCGTCAAATGAATTTTCGCTCCGCTTGCGACATATCCGATATTTTAGAAAGTGTGACAATGCACGCAATACGGGGACCGGCGGGACATAAAGACGGATATTGGAAAGATCATGATATAGGTACCGAGGCGTTCGCATCTATGTTCAGCGCGTCAATAGTTAATCCCGAATCCCTTAAACAAATACAAGTATATTTTCCGAAAGCGTACGGAATATTTTGTGAAATGTTGCGGAGAATGTAAGACGTAAAATGCGGCTTGTAGAAAAAGAGCGGCAAATGCAAAAATACTGAACAAGCCGGTCAAAATAAAACAAAAAAATAAACAAATAAAAACAAGCCGGTAAGAAACGGTAAAATAGGAGATAATGATGAAACTTTTAAAGAAAGACAAGCGCAATAGGGTATTTGAGGCGGACGTGACGAAAGAGGAATATGACGAACTTATAAGAGACTGTTATAATAATCGCGAACTGAGTTTATGGGTAGACCAATATGACTATTACTTCGGGCGTGTTCCTACGCTTTGGTCATGGACAGGATTTTCCGAAGGACACACAACGGAGAAGTCGGCCATTGAGGATATAAAGCTGAGGATAAAGGAAAACAGACCGTATAAAGTTAGGTACTGTAAGCACGTTTATGACGGTGGAGATGTTTATTGATTTTTAGCAGTTAAACATTCTAATCGGTATAATAATCATATTTAGGCGGACGGTGACGGTATGCGGTAGCGTTTTTTGTCGCGGGAAGGACCGATTTAATGCATATAAATAACTAAAATAAATAGGATGGTGCGGCATGAGTGGAAAAAAGAAAAAAATATAATCAGGAGGAACTTAAACGTCAGTTTGTAGTTGGCGGTTATAAGACTCTTAAGGAATTTGCGGACAAGGAAGGAATACCGTACTCAACTCTGCGTAAATTTGCCGTCGGTTGGGTAAAGGTCAAGAATTGTAATGCGGCGGCGACTGTTATGGGTGGGGAGCCGTTAGATTTTAACGAACAGGAAGCGCCAGTGCGGCAAACTGCGGCGGCAAGTCTAAACGAGCGGGTTTTAGGGGTGACGGGACTTATTATTTCCGCGCTTGAAAAGCTAGACGCGCCGGCGTTGCTGGAGCTATTGCTTGAGTACCCAAGACAATTTTTAGCCTATGTGAAAGCATTGGAGGCTTCTCAAAAGTTACATCGGACGGCGGAGGGCTTGGACACTAAAGAAAAGCAAGGCGCGAGTGCAGAGGAAGTGACGATAATAGACGACATAGGGGGCGATGAATGATGAAAATACACTTGACAGACCTCATTGATAGGCAGTTCTACGAAGTTCATAAGGCGGCGAAAAGCGGAAACGCGGAAATATTTTTAAGGGGAGGGCGTGGTTCTTGCAAGTCGTCATTTGCGGCGTTTGAAATAATATTGCGTTTAATCGGGGACGGCACAGCGGGCGGAGTAATTTTAAGACAGTTTCAAAACACCGTTGAAAACAGTGTATTCGCTCAATTGAGATGGGCGACGGACAAGGCGGGTATAAGCGGCAGATTTAAATTTTTAAAATCTCCGTATAAAGCGGTATATCTTCCTACGGGACAGACGCTTTTCTTTTGCGGTGCGGACAAACCGGAAAGCTTACGTTCGCTTGTGCCACCCGCCGGTACGCGTAATAAAATTTTATGGTTTGAGGAAGCGGTACAGTTTAAGGGTGCCGCCGCCGTAAGGGATATAAAACAGTCCGTAATACGCGGTACCGACCAAGCACTTGTGCTTTATTCGTACAATCCGCCACGGCGTACGGCTCACTGGATAAACGCTTTTGAAACATCTAAAGCTTCCTCTGTACGTCATACGAGCTGCTATTTAAATGTCGGTAAGCCAGAATGGTTGGGAAGGTCGTTTTTGACAGAAGCCGATTCTTTAAAAACAATCAATCCGCGTGCCTATGCTCACGAATATTTAGGCGAACCGGTCGATAACGATGACCTAGTATTTAACAATTTTGAGAGGAAAACGCACGTTATAGATGCGCTTAACTTCGGCGAAGTTGTGCTGCGGACGGTAATAAGTGTCGACCCCGCCGTAGAAAGAGACTGTACGGCAGCAGTTCCTATACACATTACTAACTTGGGACGCGCCGTGGTAGGAAAGGTTTTTTATTATGAACCAACGGCACCGGGTTGTTCGCCTTTGGCTCCGTCTGCGCAAGTGAGTTTGATTAAAAAATGGTTGGACGGACTGAGTGGCAAATGGGAATTTGATACGGAGCGTTCCGTAATGGTTTTCGACCAAAGCGGTTTGGGTGCCGCGGTGCGTCGGGAATGGGAATACCAAACGGGAATTCCCGCGATAGAATTGCTCAAAGAGAGGGTAATAGACAGTATTTTGGGCTTGAAGGATTTATTTGATGCGGGCGCTTTGTATATTTTAGACGACGATGAGAACCGTTGTCCTCTCACGGGGCGCATACGTGACGTAAATCCTCTCATATACGAGCTTGAACATTTGGTTTGGGCAAGCGAAAACGATGCAAACAATAAGGACGGTATTATACCGGAGGGACAAAAACAAGACGCGACGGACGCGCTGAGATACGGAGCAAAGTATTTCCGCGACCCGCAATTATTAAGACAATTCAGTGAGGCGACAAGATTAAAAAGATGAATAATTTTGAAAATACAATAGAAGATGCTTACGATCAACCGTCGTTTAAGTTTGATTTTATATATCAAAACATGCCGAGCGTGGACTTTGCGTACATGCGGCATATCAACGGAACCTTGCGTTCGGCTTACGAGCTTAAACGCACGTGGTTACTTGCGGCGAACGGCTATGTCCCGGAGTGGCATTCGAGTTACATACCGACAAAGCTTGCAAATTCCGCAATATCGCAGATTAACCGCAAGATATTCAGCGGTGGTTTGCTTGCAGCTAAGAATACTGCGGACGGCGACGCGGATAAACTGGCGTGGTTGCGTAACGAATTTTTGGAAAACATATGCCCTGACTTTTCGGATAAGATGAGGCGGTTGTCATGGTTCGCTTTGGCGAGCGGCGCAGCGGCGCTTGCGGTAAACATCGGGCAGGACGGAAACATAATGCTTGATGCGGTGCGCGAGGACAAGTATTTTCCGATTTTCGTCAATGGAAAGCTTAAGGGAATACGCATGTTTAAACAAGTCTACGGCGACGTGAGTGACAAAAGCGAAAATACGGCGTATTTTCTGGAAGATTATCGTTATTTTGACGCAAATGGAAAGGCTTATTCAAAGCTTCGTGTTTTTGGAAGCCGTACCGTTATTAGCGGTTATGCGGAACCGGGTGGAGAGGATTTGCAATACCGCGACTTACCGGAGACCGTCGCCGCAATGTTAGGAAGTGAGCTAGGGCGGCGGTTGGGAAAGAGCGTCGCCATTCCGTTTGGCGGCGGATGTGATTTGGGCGTGCGGATTTTAAACAATACGGAATTTTCCTCCTACTACGACATAAGCGGCTACGGCGACAGCATAATAGCACCGGTTTTGGAGTTATTGTTTGAATACGATAAACTGTTTACCACCATGTCCAACGACATAGCTTTGGGGCGCGGAATGGTACTTATTCCCGACGGAATGTCTTCCATGGGCATGGGGACAAAAAAAGGCGGCTATCTAAGCGACGAGACGGGTGACGCTGGCGGCAAATATCAACGTCCGTGGAACATGTTTCTGAATTCGAAAATATTTAAAAAATGGCGAAGCCTTCGTCCGGAGGAGCAAAAACCGGACAGCATACAATTCGCTATGCGGATAGAGGAGCATAAGTCCGGTTTGCGTGAGCTAAGAAGCGAGATATATAACGGCATGGGTGTAAATCCGGCGGCGATAGACCCGAGTTTAGACGACAGAACGGCGGCTAAGACGGCAACGCAAGTTATGGCGGAGGAGCAAAATTTATTGACGTTTATAGAGGCGAAAAGAGAAAAAATTGCGCGGGTCGCGAACTGGGTCATTGATATAGTATTGGAATTTTATTTTAAAATGAAGACGAATGACATATATGTAAAGTTTTCTAATTCCGGCATAGCGAATAAGCTTTTTTTGTCTCAAATGGCTGTACAAGAATATAAAAGCGGGATAAGGTCGCGGAAGAAGGCGGTAGAGATGATAAATTCCGACAGCGCGCAGACGGCAATTGACGAGGAAATAGAACAGATAATAAAGGAAAATCAAGAAAAAAATCAAGAACAAAATAGCCGGAAACAAAGCGGAGATACCGACAACGAGAATTTGGACAATTCAAATAATTTTGCGGGAGGAGAAGAGCCATGAAGAATGGACTGAAAATTCAAGCGACGAATAATCCACCGCCTATCGGCGACGGTCGATTTGAGAAGTTGCCTAAAGTGCGTGCGGAGCCTAAAAGCGCGTGTGGAAATTGAAAAAACAAAGAGCAATGACCGGTAATAAACAGACGGAAGGTGCGGAAACGGCAAAACGCAAATACGTATGTCAATAATTTTCGGTATCGGTTCAAAAAAACACAAGGAGATTAACATGGCTGAAAACGAAAAAAAAGAGCCCCAAAAAGGACTCACAACAAAAAAAACTACCGTTAAAGAAATACTCGCGGCAATAGACGCGTTGACACCGAATGAAACGGATGAGCTTCTAGATGTCTTATCGGAGGAGTATTTGGAAGACGGGGAGCCCGCCGACGAAACAAGCGACGGTACCGAGATGTCGGGAAATAAGGAAAATGGGGCGGTTAAGAAAAAAGGCGCGCCTTCTAACGGCGATAAGGAAATGAAAAGCGCGTACAAAAAGAGTGCGGACGGCGCGAAAACCGGAGACCAAAGCGCACTTGCCAATGACGCCGTTTCAAAAGCCGAACAAATATCCGCGCTTGAGGCGCGTATAGCGGCTTTGGAGGAGGCTTTGAGAGTCGCCGGAGAAGAACCGTTGGGACTGCAAACGGAAGGGCAAGTCGGTAGATTTAAGGGCGAAAGCCGCGAAACCGGCAGCAAGCCGTGGAATAAAAATAAATAATAAAAAAAGGAGATTAATTTAAATGCCTAACATTGTAAACTACGCCCATAAATGGGAAAAGGACATAATAAAACTGTTTAACCAAAACGCGCTCACGTCGCCGTTCATCACCTCGAAGGTGGTTTTTACGGGAGCGAAAACCGTACACTTCACGCAAATGGGGGTTACCGGATATAAAACGCACTCACGCCAAGGCGGCTGGAATACGGGTACGGTCAATCAAGCGGATAATGAATTTACGTTGACACACGACCGCGATATTCAATTTTACGTCGACATCGCGGACATTGACGAGAGTAACGAAACTATGAGTATGAAAAACGTGTCGGACGTGTTTTTACGTACGCAAGCCGTACCCGAACAAGACGCGTTGTTTTTCGGCAAGGTTGCCACGGTTGCCGTGGCGGAGGGTCTGAACTCGTCTACGGATATTTCTTCGTATACGAAAGAAAACGTATACGGGCGTTTGACGGAGGTTTGGAACCGTGGGAAGCTACGCTTGTACAGACAACGCGGCACGCTTATCACTTACGTAAACTCCACGATTATGAACCTCATAGAACAATCGACTAATTTTACGCGTGTCATAAAAGTGGAGTCGGTATCGGACATGGTTGGCGGAATAGAAACGCGTATTGCGCGTATAGACGGTATTCCCGTCATAGAGGTAATAGACGATAACAGATTTTATTCGTCTTTCAACTTTACGGAGGGCTTTGAGCCGCAAGAGAGCGCTTGTAAAATTAACATACTGGTCGCGGCAACCGACACGGTTAAAGCGGTAAATAAAATCGCAAACATCTATACGTTTGCGCCCGGCGCCCATCATTTCGGCGACGGATACCTATATCAAAATCGCGCCTATTCCGACGTATTTGTATTTCCTAACGGGGTAAACAACGAAATCGACAGCGTTGCGGTGGACCTCTCTTTGGCGGAAAGTACCGGCGAATAAAAATACCGTCGCTTCCGCTTATCGCTGAAGCGACGGTAAAATAATAAACAAGTGTAAACCCCGTCGGGGTTTTCGAAAGTTGAAAGGACGGAAAAAAATCCGTCCTTTTTGCATGCTCCGGGTAGCTGTTACGGCGGTGCGACTCCGCCGCGGAGACAAAATTAAAAACGGAGAAAAATTTTATGAGGTATCCTTACGACGATAACGATATGATATACGACTATTCAAGGCACATGTATGTGCTTACCGAAAACGGCGTTTTAAATCATACCGGCATACACATAAACACAGAAATAGTCACGCTTGGACGTGATGCAACGACAACGGTCAAACGCGTACTACGTAAAATTTCGGAACAAATTTATAGATACATATATGGTCTTAGCGGCAATCCTAGTTTTGTAGAGTATCTACTTGCTTGTTACGCGCCTTGCCGGGCGCTTATCAAGGACTGTTTGACCGACCAGACGGAGTATGTGATTGAAAACGGATTCTTGACGGATTTTTCCGGCATAAACGCGGCTAAGGCAACTGCGGTAAAAATCGAACGCGGAGATGCCGTAAGTCTGCTTGTGCGCGATAGGCTGTCAGAGCCGCTTCCTAACGGCTATGTATTAAGCTATTGCGGCGCGGTCAATGCGGTATTCCCTTATAGAGATGGTTATTGAGATGGAGAAAAAAAAAGAGAAACGCTATTAATTAGGCTACCTTACTTGACATAGATAAGGAATTTTAAAGACCTTAAAGAATTATATACACCATTAAAAATCGATAATTCACTCTAAATAGGGCACTTTTTTCATGCTGCTTTTCAGGGTAACTACAAAACGGCGGCAATAAAACAAAGGGAGGATGATATATGAACTACGGACTGACACAGAATGCCTTTGAGCGGGCTATGTGGTATCCGAACGGACGCGTTAATACTGAGGGCGCGAAGCTTATCCGTGTCGAGGTAGTCACGGACGTGCAGAAGCGTTTCGGTACGCTGGTACGCGGGCTGATAAAGGACGAATCAAGTACGGTGATACGCACCGCATATTGCTACGATTATAGCCCTACGGACATAAAACAAGAGATATTTTTTCGTGATAGGTACTACGGCATAAGCGGCGTAGGAGAGGATACGCAGAGCGTAAATCCGCAGGCGCGGGGTTTGATACATAACGCCGGAACGGTTAAAATATTGGAACTTAAGGAGAAGAACTGATGAACGACATTATAGATAGACTTACTCAAGCGGTGTGGGAGTGCTTTGAATTGTATGCTGCCGCCGTGCCGGCAGACAGCGGTAACTTGAGGCGGAACGGCGTGCGATTGGAGAACACGGCTCCGGGCATGTGGGAAATATATATGGAAACGGATATTACACCGTGTGCGCCGTATACAAATGAGTCGGGGAT
Organism: Clostridiaceae bacterium; assembly: GCA_031289315.1. GTDB lineage: Bacteria > Bacillota > Clostridia > Christensenellales > CAG-917 > JAITEJ01. The sequence goes on from JAITPR010000016.1 coordinate 28,121, forward strand.
GTCGCTTTGGCGGAGCGGAGCAAAGGATCCAAACGAGGGTTGGATAGAACGTGTATTCGGAGAGATAAGTAGGAGAATAGCGGATGAACTCGGCGGAGAAAGATCATACGAAGGAGAAAATAACTATGACAGTGATGACGATTGATGAAATAGCAACGCTTATAGAAGAGGCGTTGGAATGCATAGCGAAAGTAATAGTACAGGAGGAAACCGCCGGAACAAATAATCCGTTGGCGGATGCCCCGTTTAAATTTAAGCTATTCGGGAACTGGGGACAATACCAGACGGCAAAAAGATTGCCGACCGATAAAAGACCGCCTAAGCCCTTTATACATGGCGGAGTTATGCCGTTAGGTGACCCAGTTGTATCTCTAAACGGGTTGGGAAATTTCTCGGTACGGTTAGGTTTGGAACTCGCTGTAAAGATTGAGTGGGTGGACTGGGTTGTAAGCGTGCTTTACAAATACGCGGAAGAGAAAGCCGGACTTACGGCTATTGCCGGAAGCAGTGCCGCATATACAATGAGCGTGAACCTTCCGAGCCTTAGCAACGTTCTAGAGACGTCCGGGATAGGCAGGTATCAGGTTGTGTCATCGTTTATATTATTTCAGTATTTTGCCGGTGGGGTATTGTCTAACTCCGTGCAGTGGAAAATAAACGGCGAGGAAATGTTGGTGCTGTCCGCCGCCGTGGTGCGTACGGGAGTACATCAAGCGGACAACGTGGATGGAAGTGAGGAAATGCAAAGCGTTATCGGGCAACAGGGCGTGCAATACAACCTTGTTATACCGTATCGCGACACTTCGGCTACGAAGGAGATTGTAGGTCAGGTATTCAACGGCGGACTGAAAAAGGTATATAAAATACAATACGCCGACGGATGCGTCACGGCGGAATGTTATGCGCTACTGATAAACGGGCAAGTAAATTATGAGGCGGGTATGATAGCGTCTATAAATATTGGATTGGTTATTTGTAGAAGCGATATATTTGGCGCGGAAATTGCGGCGTTAAATACAGCGCTTGCCGCCGCGCAAACATAAGGAGGGTGCATAAATGGGAAAATACGGCACGATAGTAATTAAATTCGAGGATAACGGCTATGAATCCGCCGCAGACAAAGCCATACCTTTAGGCGGTAAGGTTGCGCCGGGCGGAAGTGATGCCGCAACCACTGCGGGCGGGGGGGGCGGCGCGGGAGCGGGACATAACAATGTGTGGAGTAAAATCGCAAAGGTATGGAGCGGCGCGGCGTTACTGCGGGAAGGCTTTGGTTGGGGAATGGCAATTGTGGCGCGCGATAACGGCAACAGCCAAAAGGCAGAACAGTACAACGCAATCATGGGAATAATCGGCAAAGGAATAGCAATCGGCGGTGCGTTTGCCGTAGGCGGTCCCGTTGCCGGTATCGCGGCGGTTGCGGCTACGGCGTTAGGCTATGCAAAACAGTACGAGCAGTATGACTATGACAAAAAATGGGAGGCAATAGCGCTGAATGAGCTACGTCGTCGGGCAGGTCCAAGTTTTAACCGTAGCCGGTTGGGAGATTGACAGACTAAAAATTGGCAGTAGAATACAATTTGCAAAAATAAAAATAAAGGAAACGACTATGTATAATTATGAAATTGAAATACGTAAGAGCGGCATGTGGGAAAGGCTTACCGCTGTGAGCCGTCCGTTTAATGACGGACTAAAGCTTGACGATGCGCTTGACGAGGGCGGATTTAAATTATCTTTTACGACTTCAACGGGCGTAGAACGATTTGCACGGTTGCGCATTAAAGTGTACGAGGGCGGTACGGTGACGAATAACAACGTAATCGGCGGCATACTTAAAAACACTTTTTATCGCGTTGTGACAAATATGAGTAGGACACTACGGCGGTTTGTTGAGTAGGTTTATGGCAGATGATAATAAAAGCGACAACGGCATCACCGTTTGGTGATTAAAGGAGGAATTTATGGCAGACAACAGAATTGCCTATGGGCTTGCAAAGGAATACGGCATAGACACCACGGGAATGTCCCCGAAAGAAGTTTGGGATGCGTTGAAAGAAAACGGAATAAGCCCGAATGTGGCGGAAAATAAGCCGGACGGAGAAAGCAAAAGCGAAATTCAAGCTAGGCGGAAACGAATCGGAGAAGCTTTACTAGCGAGGAATAAAAGACTAGAGCGTGAAATATTCGGAGATAGCCCGAATCAGACTCCATACGTCAAATTATCTAACTCCGCATGGGGAAAAGCAAAAATTCAGGAAGAGTCGGTTGGTGTGGATAAAATGATGACCTATTATACCGATAAAAAAAGTAAATGGAGCGGCAAAACCGTTATTGATGATAAACGTTGTAAAAAGAATGATAGTAGCGGACTTAAAGCATGGAATTGCAATATAATTGTGCCGAAATTTGTTGAAACATGTACGCTTATCCACGAGCATTTACACGCGCGTTCGGTAAGCTATTATAATAAAAAACTTTATCACTCATGCGGAAAAACAGAGGAGGGCGCGGTTGAATTATTCGCTCAAGAAATTTCAAAAGATATGGGCTTGACTTTTACTCCGGGATATACTAAACTAACAGGTATGCTACGTTATATCCAAAGGGTCACCGATTTGTGCGGAGACATATTCAGTTTTGCCCAAGAGTTCTATGAGATCGACATGCCGGAGCGGTACGGCTGGCTTGTGCAAAAGGTAGAGGAGTTTGTAAATAACGATACGCAATTAACAAAAAATAAAAGAACAAGATTATTAAATGTTACATACGCCTTCAACGGTCCTGTAACGGGAGAATACGTAAATGAAAAAAGTTAAAATTTTGATAAACAGAATTCTTTTTCAAGAAAAGACGGATGACGAGTGGTTGCAATTGCAAAAAGATATACATAAATTTTTCTGCGATCCCACCGTTGCCCGTAAAGACCATGCCGAATTATTTGAGTACACCGAGATGGTTGCTATGGTTTGTAGCGGCATTAAAGAAGACAGAGGTGAAAGCTACGATTATGAAGATGACGAAGATGGCGCGGATGACGAAGAAGACGAAGATGAAAACGAGACGGGTTACAACTATGTAAGAGAATTATTTGAGGAAAGAATTCGCAACGCATCTTCGGTAAACTGTGACATAACGGCGCGCCATTTGGAGAAATTAAAAGCTAAATACGGAGATAAGACGCTTCCCAAAAATGATAATGATTCGGATGTCTGAGCGTATCGGATTGAGAACAAAGAAAAGATAATGAGATGTGAAAAATGGGAAAAGAAGATGAACTCTTAAAAAACAAAAGAAGGACAGCTTGATGCGGCTGTCCTTTTTTTATAGGGAGTGGATAATTCGCGGTGACAAAATATTTTCTTGGCAGGCAAGTCGTCGCCACGGATTACCCCAACCCTTTTATACGCTAAATTAAAGATTATCCTTAATTATCCGTAAGACATTGTAAAATGATATTATGGAATTCTAACCCAAGACAGCTTAAAACGACAGAACTTATACGGCAAAACACTATGTGGTGTATAAAAACTATGGCGAAGACATTTTTGAACCGATCATAAAAATAAACCGCGTCTAGAGTTTGACGAGAACCGCGAGGACGAAGGTGGGCGAATAGTGTTTGACAACGATTGAAGGCGCGCAAACTTATACCTACCCACGAAGGCAACTCCAAAGGGTTGTCGGTGTTCATACCCCGCCGCCTTTCAATCTCTCAACCTCCGCTTCGAGCGTGGCAATGCGCTCATCGGCGGTGAGTGTGCGCGGCTTCGGCGGGCGAGGGGCGCGAGGAGGACGTGAAGCTATGAAACGTGATAGGGGGTAGAGGAGCAAAAGAACTACGGAAACAATACAGATGTAAAATGCGGCATGTAGGCTATAAGTGTCCTTAAAAGAAAAAATATTTTTGGTACATATAGCAATCCATATTATATAGATTATCATTAATACCGAAAATGCCGTTACAATTGATATATAGGATTGCTTTTTATGTTTTCTAAATAAAAACATAAGCAATAATGCTAGAATTAATATAGTTATTGCGTGCAAAACTGCAATAAAATAAGCACTGACTGAAAATACAAGCCAAGCATTACTACTATGGCTTAAAAAATCCATTAACTCTTGGGTGTTTAAAAAAATTGTAAATGAGGACATATATGCTTGATTTGCAGATATAAAATAAGCGGCGTAATTATCCTTAAATATAGGGATAAAGAACAACGTTGTAAACAAAATAGCAAAAAAAACAAGAATAGCACCGCAATGCTTTTCCGCAAAACGGTTAAACTTTGTTGATAATGATTTCATAAAAGCACCTCCTAGGGTGCTTTTAGTATAAACAACAAAAGGAGTAAAGTCAATATGAAATTATATGATGTGGACGTACAATTTTGCGAGCTGACTAAAGAGTTAGAACGCACAGTGTGCGATAACTTAACATTTACAGGCTATCTGTTGAAAAATTACTACAGTGGAATATTTCTTTCAGAGTGGACGACTGTTTATATTGATGAAGGTTTGAAAGGAAGAAATGATGCAATTGATTACGTCTTGTACGGTCCAATATCTATAGGCAGTCAAATAAACTTTCCTAATCCATACGCAACGGCAATAATAACAAATCCGGATGATTATGAGCTATCAAAGACATCAAACGCAGAACGTTCGCATCAAACGCTTAAAATCACAACACCTAGCGGTCAAGAAGTATCGCATGATTGGTATTACGACCCTAATAATCCGCACAATGTTGCGCCATCGTGGCCGTATATCTTTGCCGATAAAGGAACATATTCTTTAGAGTATACAATTAGCTTTGCTTATTTATACAATGCTTACTATGGTCAAATAAAGTATACAACAAAAATCGGAGTGTTGGAAAATGCGTATTTGAAGCCATATTGGACAATTCGTACCGTTCTTGAGCGCATACTCTCCGTATGCACAACTCGGCGCAAAGGCATACACGAGCCGGTATATTTTCTAGACCCGGTGCAAGCGGCGATGTTTGAGCAAATCCCCGCGCCCGAATTCAGCTTGACGCGCTGTACGCTCCGTGAAGCATTGTCGGTAATAGGCGGATACATCCACGGCATACCGCGTCTAGAGTTTGACGAGAGCCGCGAGGACGAAGGCGGGCGCATAGTTTATGACATGCTAGGCGGCACCGAGGTCAAGACGATAACCGCACCTATGCTGTACGAGGACGAAGCGCAAGGCATAGATGAGCATTGCGGGACGTTGGACAGCTTTGTGCAAAACCTTGTGACGAGCCGCGACATCACGGCGGGCGCTATTTCGGACCCCGGCGCGGACGGATATAAGACGGTGCGCGTAGACGCGGGCAAGGTGCGGATATCGAAAGACGATGACCCGATAATACCGTTAGCATACCCGGCGGAACGAATCCTAAAACTAGAGTGCGGTTACATCAACGGACGCACCGCGCCTGTTGGGGATATCACGGCGTATCTTTATGAGGGCGCGGAATACGACGCGTTGAGCGGTTATAACAATACGGCGTACCCTTATAGCAAAGCGTGGGCGTTGCGCTACGCTAAGGGCGATAACAAGATCACAGCGCTTAACTTTCGACCGTCCAAGGCTACGGACATCGGTAGCGCATATACACATACCGCAATTCGCAATATTATCATAGCCGTGACTGGCGGCGCGGACATAGAGAGCGGCACAACTACGCCGTATCAAAATCTCATGTTCCGAGTTACGTACATACCCATAATCAGTACGAGGGTGCAACAGCTACGCACGGACAAGGGAGCGAATCACGATAACGCGCTCATCTACAATCAAAATAGCAACGTGGAAACGGAAGCGTACGGCGAGAACCTGCGCGGGGCGATTGCCCGCATGGGACGTCCCGCAATACGGCGCACATACGACTTTACCCACTTTGCCGACATACCCACTCCGGGGCAGATAATCATTGACCCGGACGGCACACGTTACTACGTTGCGGAGGTGTCGCGCGAGTTTGACCTTATTAAAATCCGCGCTACGGTAACGCTTGTTAAAAACTTTAACAAGTTGTCAGAGTACATGGCGATAAACAGTAGCTACCGGCTATACGACGTGAGCGAAAAGCAGAGCGTTGATAGATATGTGACGTATACGAGTAAGATAACCATAGGGAACGCGATAACTGGCTATGCGGCAAGCGGAGGAAGTAGTAAAGCGATAATTAAACTTGCCGGAATTAACGCCTTTATGGACATATTTGCGCAGGGTGGCAATCATAAGCCCGTTGCGGCGATGAGAGCTATAACATACGGCAAGAGCGGTAATGAGTTAAAAAGGGTAGCGTTGCCCGTGATAAGCGTGCCTTTGGGCAACAGTATTTGCCTCATAAGCAAGTTTGATAGCAACTATGGCGCGGGTTATCAATCGCAACCTTACGACGGCGTAAACGTACAACACCAAGTGCCGTATGGCGATGTATACGGAGAGTTTGAGGATATGAGGGCGGATTATTTTGATAGCTTAAATCCTTTATTTGACGATGATACAACCGCCCTAGACAGAGCCGACATGTTGCCTATCGTAGATAGCAGTGCCGCCGGAGTTGTTCCGTATGCAACTACCTTTGGCGGCAATGCCGGCGCATATATAATCCAAAAGGATAACCGTGAGATAATCAACCTCAACACCGAGTTCGCGGCGGTCAAAAACCGCGACAGTGTTATCATCGGGAAGGGCTTAATGTCTAACAATCCGCTCGTACGAGGGAGCGACACGGCATTAAAGGGCGATATATGGTTTTTTACTGTTGCACTGAACGAACTGTCTAATAAGGCACCGTTAAACAACGGTGTTAAAGCCGCCGAACTCAATATCGCGAATTATATAAGCACGCCATTTTTAACGGGGTTACCGATCGTTATCGCGGGAAATATTGCCGCTATAACTGCACCCGTCGCCTGCGTGTCATGGGGCGTGGTAGCACCTAACGGCGATTTGATTATCGGCGAAAATGTTACACTTAATGCGGGACAAGATACTCCCACTATATACTTTAACTTTGGTGATTAAATAGTCACAGACGATTGCATTTGATTGCAAAAAACAAAAAAGGGAGGAACATATGAATATATTCATGCATATGGACGGGAGCGCCGAATTGGTGTCTCCGGTCAACATTTATCAAGGCAACGACGTGGCGGAAATCACGGTATTTACGCCGTTGCCGTTAAGCACGGCACTACAGATAGCATTTAGACTGTCGAACGGAGTAGAAACTCAACATTTTCCCATGATTCACGGCGACAGTGTAACGCGCAACGGATTTACACTCAACACATACACTTTTAGATTGCACCGCGCGGTAACGGAATTCGCGGGTACGGTAAATGTGTCTTTGGTTGCGATAGTGTCGGTGCCACTTGATGTTATTAACAATGAGGGCAATTTAATAACTGTTGACAGCCCACGCGGATTGCCGTCAGCTTTAATAGCGTTTGAGGTGCAACCGTCAATTTACTATGTTCCGCCCGATTCTCTGCCGGATGACATAAACGAACTGTGGGGGCGTTTATTAGCCGTATATCAAAAGCTTTCGGCGGACTTGTACAACGACATACACGCCGCGGGTACGGGATTAGACGCAAGACTTACGGAGGAAGCCACGGCAAGGGAAGCCGCAGATACCGAAGAAGCCACAGTAAGGGAAGCCGCAGATACCGAAGAAGCAACTACTCGTGCCGAGGCAGTAGGCGGCTTGCAAGCTAGCTTAGAAGCCGTTGAGGCGGTAAATGCGGAACAAGATGAGCGTCTTGAAGCGTTGGAAAGCAAAACCGCCGGCGTTTTGCTGATTGACGTTATTGCCGACCCGGATAATAGCGGGTGGCTTATTAAAAAATATAGTAACGGTACTACCGGTGGAATTGAAGTCGGAGGTGGCGGAGGCGCCGGCGGCGGAAGCGGAACTGCTCACCCGCCGCTTGAGTTTTCCGCCGCTAACTTTGTGTTGCAAGGCGACGGGACTTACGAGTTAGGATTTACATCAGAGCAAACCGGATTTTTATCGTCACGCTATCTTGCAAATTTAGACGAAGCGCGCATTAATGAGGGTGGAGCTACCGCCGGTTATGATTCCCGCACGGACGCTATCTTTAAGGGGTCCGACGGTAGTATTTTGATATACGGTATAACTATGCCTTTCAAAGGGCGGGTTGTGTTTGGCGGCGGTGCCGGCGGCAGTGCGGATTTAACCGACGTTGTTAGATATTACGCGGAAGATGACAAGCGGATAATCCTTGATAATAATAAGGGGCTACAAGGCACTGATACGGACGGCGCAGTGCATAATCTTGCGGAACTATCTCAATGGGGCGTGGCGGACTTCGGAAGCGAAGCCGTACCATTTAATATCAATTCTGCCGTACGTCCAACGGCGCAAATAGGGACGGAGAGCGGCTCAAATGCGGAGGAGCTTGCATTTTTATCAGACATTTCGGGTGGCGGCGACGCAGGGGACGTAACAAAAGAGTGGCTTGAGAATGACGTGCTTGGCTATCCTATGCACATAGACCCTATATCTCTTGTCTTAGATATGTCCAGCGCGGAAGACGTTGCGTCCGACTATGTGCATGTTGACTTTATATGGAACAACACCTCGGTGGCAAATGATAGTGTATTTGTTGGACAAACAATGACAGCGCCCGGATATTATGATAATGCTACGTTTATACAGCGTTATCCCACTGACGCTAGTCTTATCGTTGAAAGCGGACAACAATTTACCATTACCGGAAACATGCTCTTTTTAGGGAGCGAGTTCGCGCAGGAAGATATAGACACCGCAGTTAATAATTTCAAGTTGCAATATGCACTTGACGAATATGCCCCCACCGAACCCGAACCCGAAGATGATACCGCGCCCATGTACGTAAAGATGGTTGACTTACCCGCCGGCATGGATAGTATAAATCTGCTAGACTTAGTGATAACTGCCAACGGCGTTGAACACGCAATACTTGACACGGTAAGCGATATTATGGACGGTGTTAATGTCGCTTATGGAGAAACTGATAACAAAAGCGGCATTGCCTATTTTAGTGTCTTTATAAATCTAAATCCAATAACTTTTACCGTCACACCGGGAACTCTATTTTTAGTTATGCAACCTGCTAGCAACGGCGAACCCCTTCCTAACCTTGATTATTTAGTTGTCAATCTTTCAGCGCAAGGCTTTGACGCGGCAACAATCAAGGCGCAAATTGACAGTATACGTGGCGCGCTGGACGGAGAAGTACATGCTCCTTCTCCGCCAATTTATTTTTATGCGACGGATAGCGGAACTTACCAAATCGGCATGTTGGGTAACGGTCTTCCGATTTATCAAGCTTACCGTTATTTAACCGCAAGCGATTTTGGCGATAGCGGTTTTAGGGGTACTATAAAATTTTTAAATATCAACGAGCGTACAACTACTTACAACACGGGTGATTTGAACGCGTTTATAGATTTGGTGCGTAATGTCGACAGGCAAACCATAGAAATCGACGTCCGTTTTGTAGGCTCGGCGGGCGGCGTACAGTTAGAATTTGTTAAGGAGTATAGACCTGATTTTAAGGATGGGGAAATAAAATTTTTAACGGATAAGGGTTTGACATCTTACGAAGCTTATGATTTACGCAAAGTACCAATTAAAATTAAGGCTAATGTTAACACCGATACTATAACAAATTGGGATGATAATAATCAAAATGGAAGTCTTATCGTTGTTCACCCGCTCTTGTACTTTTACAACACTGGCGGGGTGCCGGACTTGATTAAGGGGGCGTATAACACAATTGCTAGCAATAGCGGCGGATTGACATCAGACCAAATGTATCAAAATTTGGGCGTGCATCTTGACGCTGACGAAGAAGTGGTCACCGGAGGAATTACATTAAGATTTCCTAATGCCCCGATACAACAAACTCAATTTGACATTGAAATATATTTAAACTTAGGGAGGTAACAAACCATGCAAAAAGGTGATGTTGTTAAATTTAAGGCAACAGCGGAGTTAAGCCAAACTTACAAGGGTAACTACATTGTAAAAGAGGCTTGGCGCGGCGCGGGGGTGGTTTTTTTGAGCGGCATACCGCGCCCGATAAAGATGTACTTGCTAGACATAGTAAGTCAAAACGGAGGTTAAAATTATGCAAAAGATAAACGGAAAACTTGAAGCTACAAGCGCGAAAATCGACGAAGATTTAAATGTTGGCGGTACGGTATCAATTGACGGAACTTTATCGTGCAATATTTCAAATGCTACGGTATTATGGGCAGGTAATGCGTTGCCTCCTGAACAAGTAGGGAGCAATATACAATCCGGAACAAGCCTTAGCGATATTTGCTCAATGATACAAAGTAAATTTAAACCCGCTTATAATGCGCCGGTCACTAACGTGGAAAGAGGTGTACATTTTTTTCCGGAAAATCTTGAAGTCCCTCAATATTTTATAAACACTGGTAAATCATTTAATGGGAACACTGGTGGTATAAATGGTACATATTTATTATTGCGTAGAGTGTGCGGGTTAAATGTGCCGGAAATTGAATACTCTTACTATCGTAAAACAAATGGCAATGGCGTTGAAACGATAACAACCGGAAGTGGAGAATTGTTAAACGGCACTTACCAAATAAAATTATTTGAAAATATTCCTTGCATTGTTACTATTATATCTACATCTGCACGTGATTTTACAATACGTGGTATAGGCAGTAACTTTGAGGAGTTATGGACTGTCAAAATAACAGAAAATATAGCCGAAGACAATTTGCTTATGGCGCAGGTGGGCTGTTTAATAAGTTATAATTTTAGTTGGGAGGTATTATGAAAATCACATTAAGCGGCGCATATGGGCGGCTCTCGGATAGGGAGCCGTTTTTAATTGCGGATAATACGGATTTGACGCTAGAGTTTGAAAGCGTCTTTAAAACTACGGACGCGCTCATACACGTACACAATGAGCGGGCAGTTAAAAAATACAAGCATAATATCAAGGAGCCTTTTACGGTACCCGTGGAATTTTTACATGCCGGAACGTTGAAAATTGAAGTGGATTTGCTCAAGAGCGGCGAAGTCGTCAAGAAGTTTAGCGTGGAGCCTATTAAAATCAAAGACTTACGCATGGGTTTTGAGGGACACGCGGAGGTAGACGCATTACGTCAAGAGATTGCGGAGGCGTATAAGGCTATAGGCGCGGCAGAAACTCAAATAACAGAGCTTGCCGAGCGAACAGCAAGCCTTACGCAACAAGTTACAACGGAAGTGAGCAAAAGCATAGAACGCGCTAACGAAGCACAGATTAAAGCCGATGCGGCGGTAGAAGCCGTGCAGGCGCTGATAAACATAAACAAACAAGGAGAATAAAACAATGAAAAAACTAACGGAAGAACAAAAAGCAAAAGTACATATCGGTATAGTGCTTGCAATCATTGCGGCGGCAACGTTGGGCTTGCTCATTTGGGGGCTTGTCGAAGAGCAAAGGAGCGGTAAAATCTCCGAAGCTTACCTTAATTTTAATGGTATCAACGTCGCCCTTGCTTTAGAGGGCGGCGCGGAGCAAACAAACGAGAGCGCGGAAAATAATACGGAAATCACGCTCGGCGAACAACTTAAAAACTGGTGGACGGTTGCGGCGAATAAAGAGATAACCATTGCCGGAATAACGATAAGCATAAGCGCGATAGTGTCGTTTTTGTTATACATACTTTATCGCTTCACGCGTCGCAAGCTTACAGACGTACTCTCAAATATTACTAAAATTAAGCAAGCAAGAGATGACGACGCGGCGGAATTCAAAGCGGCGGAGCAAAAATTAGACGAGGCAATTAAGGCGTATTTTATTAAAGAGCATGACGACAAGTTGACTGCAATCGGTGATAAGCTAGCGCAAGCGGTGGGGCTTGCGAAATCCCCGGCGGAAGAAATTGCAGTTGAATGCAAAAATGCCGACCCGAAAAAAGCGGAAGCGGAAACGCCGTCGGAACCTTCGGGCGGTTATGTCCGCATGGTATAAGGAGGCGCGCATGAAAGCAACGACAAAGGCAAGCACCTTAGATTTTGGCGGACTTATAGTGTCCGGCGCCGCGCCCATTGTAGCGACGGCAACGCAGTTCCCGGTACTTATTCCAAAAAGCGCGGAGGCAACCGTGTCCGGCGTGTTTATTTTAGCGGTGACGGTGTTCGGGCTGTTGTTTGCCCTCTCTACGGCGGTCTACATGCGCCGCCGCAACAAAGCCGCAAACCGTCCCAAACCGCCTATATCACTCATAGCAAGTTGGGGGCTTGTCGGTATTATATTTGGCATACAGAGTATTTTGCCGCAAGCCGAAATAATAGCGCTTGCGTGGGCGGCGGGAGCGACAGCGGCAAAGGGCATGAGCGCACTGGGAGCGGCAATTGTGCGCCGGGACGTAAAACGTACCGAAGACAATCGTAACAGCGCCTACGAGGCTATACAAGCGTTCGCGTCGGCAAGCGGTAAAGGAGAAAAACAATGAGCGAGTATAGAGAATATGAAAAAATCACAAAGCGTTTCAAAAACGCAATTTTTGATAATCTTACGGAAATCATTGTAGTATTATTATTTATAATTGCATTTGTGTATAGTTTTTTACGCTTTACCCTTGTCCGCGCAGATTCAGTAGCTGATTCGGCAATTCAGTCCGTGTACATATTCGCCATTACGAGCGGTGTTTTTCTAGTAATGCAATTGCGCGGTAAGGCGCGTGCGCTAGATACCGAAACTTATAAAGGCGAGGCGGCGCAATTTGCCCGCATTTACAACGCCGTACTTCAAGCGCGGAAATTGGATGCCGTGGCTAAGTTTGTGAAGGATTACGTGCAAGAGGACTTTGAAGCTTATCAAGCGTCTATTTTGAGGGTACAAGGCAAGGGGATTACATTTGAAGAATACAAAAAATACTATGAGCAATTAAGTTTACCAGTCTTATTACAAGTTAGGGTAAGAAGTGGTTCGGAAAGCCCGGAAACAGAAAAGCCGACACGTAAAAATTATCCAAACCAAAAAGAGTACCGTACCGCACGAAAGGAGTATTCAATAAGAAAAAAGGCATACGAATTGACGCTTTCGCAGAAATTTGCAATTCTGCATGCACAATATGCAAAACCAATTAAATTGAGTGCGGAAGGACTTTGTTCGTGCGGCGAAAAGATTAGAAAAAGCCGCTCTGTTCCTATTACGGGAGAAACGGCAATGCAAGTTTCTCGATTAAAAAGGCTGTTACTCTTCGCATTAGTTTCGATGCCGCTTGGTCTATATACAATACAAGCAAGCGTTAGGTTTACGGTTGACTCTCTTGTATTGTTCGTGCAAATTATTTTTTTAATGACGATAGGCGGCGGTCTAGGGTATTTTTCCGGTCGCTCGGCTTTTCTCAATTTGCAAGTTCGCAACCTTACTTACCGCGAGGATAAGCTCCTTATTATGTGTGAACGAGAGAGCATAAAAATAGATAATCAAAACAATTAGTCATAGGCACTAGCGGCTAAACTATAAAATTATAAAATAAACAATTTAGCGCGGGGAAGCCGATTATTCGGAAATAGAAAAAAGCGATTACGCAACCACGTAATCGCTTTTATTTTTCGGTTCAAGGTTAAAGAAAAGTGAAAAAATTTGATTTAGAGAGTTATTACGCCTACAGAGCGTCCGCCGATCATTCTTTACTATCAGCTGTTGTTCCATCGATCGCCCTGCGCCATTCGGGTACCATTTCCGCACATAAATCTTCCCCGCAATAGGGGCATTTATAACCGTATCTAGCCGGTGTAAACGTTGTGAAGCCGCAAGTTGTGCTGTCGTTGCACGAATATATTGTTGCTGCCATAATGTTATTCTCCTTTATTCTTTTGGCTTACAACCGTCTATGGTATATATCACTTGAAACTATCTCTTTGCAGTAGAGAAGTTTCCAGTACCGATATCGTTAAAGAGTATATCTTTATTTCTCTAGGAGTTTTTGCTTCTAGATTTATCTTAAATACATCATACTCTAATTATAATTAGAAGTCAAGTGTGATCAACTAATTAAAATTAGAATGTGTTTATGAGAAACTATGACACGCAACTGGTGGGTTGGAGGATAAAAGAATTGCGCAACGAACGTGCAATAGGGCAAAATAAGCTTGCCGCCGACCTGCAAATAAGCAATGCCAGTATCAGTTACTGGGAAAACGGAAATCAAGAACCGTCCGCTTCCGCGTTGTTTAAGTTGGCTCAATATTTTGGCGTAAGTGCGGAGTATCTTTTGGGTTTAGAGGATTAGCCGCCCCAGGAGCAGGGCGTAGGTAAATTTTAACTTCCATACTGCATTGTTTTACATTTGGGGGAGCGTCAAGTAGCGTAACTATATAAAGGGATAAAAGGAAAAATACGAAACGTAAAATTAGAGATGAATAACCGAACAATATGAATAGTATTAAATAATAAAAAAGAGTGATAAACAACTTAAATCTGTCATTTATCACTCTTTCTTGTTTGGCACCCCGTATGGGATTCGAACCCATGATACCGGCGTGAGAGGCCAGCGTCCTAACCGCTAGACTAACGAGGCGTAGTTTTTATAAAATTAAGAGTGTTAATACTATATCACGAAGTCGCAGAATTGGCAAGCAATTTTAGAGAAGAGAGGGAGAAATGTGAGAGAAATTTGTGAGGAGTGGAGAGAAATTCGGGGAGAAAAAAGCAAGTGTATTTTTATTTTGGGTATTTAGCGATTAGGAGGAGGACAATTCGCGGTGACAAAATATTTCCGTCACTATGGATTGCCAGCATCCAACAATTATTTGCTATTGAAAATATCGGCGCGATGCGTTATAATAAAAATAAGATCGGGCGATAGCGGGTAGATATTCCGCAAACGTCGAAGCGCGGGCAAACGGTTTTGCGGCGTATACTAAGCATAATAGTGGCTATGGTTTCCGCAAGTGCCGGAGGCAAGAAGAAAGATTTTGCGGCGGCGTGTCCTAAGCACAATAGCGGCTATGGTTGTCGCAAATATCGGACGCGGGAGCGGAAGGTTTTGCTAGGTTACAGCGTTTTAGCTGAAAGGAGAGCATGTACAATGAAAAGAGAAAGCCGGTTTAAAAACTTGATGTTGACGAGGTTCGGGTCGGAGACCTTGGCGAAGGAAACGCCGTTTTGCGAATATCCGCGCCCACAGATGAGGCGCGACAGCTACCTATGCCTGAACGGCAAGTGGATGTGTACGATAGCGGACGCGTCGGGAAAGGCGAAGTATGACGGAGAGATATACGTGCCGTATTCGCCGGAGTCCTTATTGTCCGGCGTGATAAAGGTCGTGGAGCCGGCGGATACGCTGAAATACGGCGCGGAGTTTGAGATTCCGGAGGGTTTTTTAAACGACGTAACGCTGTTGAACTTCGGCGCGGTGGACTACGAGTGTGCCGTTGAGCTTAACGGGAAATCCGTGGGCGGACACCGGGGCGGGTATACGGCATTTACGCTGGACGTCACGGCGGCGATTAAGCCTGGCGTAAATAAGATTACCGTGACGGTTAAAGACCCGTCCGATACGGGTGTACAAGCGCATGGAAAGCAGAAGCTTAAGAACGGCGGGATATGGTATACGCCGCAGTCCGGCATATGGCAGACGGCGTGGATTGAGAGTGTACCGACGGGATACATAAGCGATATGACGATTATTCCCGATATTGACGCGGGAACGCTTACGGTGAAGCTTGAATTCGGAGGTTCTTACGTTGCCGGAAACGGAACTGCTCCAATAAACGTGATTAAAAAAGAAGGCTCGCCTGCCGCAACCGGAAACGGAGGTACGCCCGTAACCGCAACGAAAAACGGAGCCGTGCAAGCCGAAGAGGGAGCGCGGAATTTAGATGAGCGTTCAAATTCAGCTTTGAATTCCGCATATTCGGATACGCCCGTTTTAAGAGGAGGGCGCGCGCTTATCGACGCTTACGACGACGGTATTTTGATTGCTTCCGCGGTGCTTAAGGACGGCGTTGCGGCGCTCAAATTGCCGGGATTCGAGTGTTGGAGTCCCGAACATCCGAAGCTATACGACTTAAAAATTACGTCGGGGGAGGATACTGTTTATTCCTATTTTGCCATGCGTAAGTTTTCGATAGGCTTAGACGGTGCCGGTGTGAAGCGGTTGCTTTTAAATAATAAGCCGTATTTTCATAAGGGCGTACTGGACCAAGGCTACTGGTCGGACGGGCTTATGACGCCGCCGTCCGACGAAGCGATGGTATACGACATCACGCTCATGAAGAAGTTGGGCTTCAATATGCTTAGAAAGCACATAAAAATAGAGCCCGCGCGTTGGTATTACCACTGCGACCGCATAGGTATGCTTGTGTGGCAGGACATGGTGAGCGGCGGCGGGAAGACTTCCTTTTGGACAATTGCGGCGGAGCCTTTTATAGGGATTCATAAGAATGATACCAGATGGTACGGCGCTTTCGGGAGGAAGGATGCGGCAGGGCGTGCGGAGTTTGAGCGTGACTGCGTAGACACCGTAAAACAACTGAAGAATGCGCCGTGCATAGCAATGTGGGTGCCGTTTAACGAGGGTTGGGGGCAGTTCGACAGCGTGCGGATAACCAACCTAATAAAGTCTTTGGACGCGACGCGCACCGTGGACAGCGTTAGCGGCTGGCACGACCAAGGGGCGGAAGTAAGTGAAATAAAGAGTTTACACGTATATTTCCGCGCAGTAAAGTTACCTATAGATGAAAAAAGGCTTATCGTGCTTTCCGAATTCGGCGGTTACAGCTTCAAGACGCAAGGGCATGTCTACGACACGGAACACGAATTCGGATATAAGAAGTTCGGAACGCGTGCCGATTTTGAAAAAGCGTACGCCGCGCTTATCGAAAACGAGATATTGCCTGCTATAGGCGAGGGCTTGTCGGCGACGGTTTACACCCAGTTGAGCGACGTTGAACAGGAGGTTAACGGCTTTGTAACCTACGACCGCGCCGAAGAAAAAGCCGACCGTGTCTTTGTCAAGACCGTGAATGACAAGATAAAATTTTAAATGTGCAGCAAATCCAAAAATTTCCCGAACATTTTTTAAGTTCCCCCTTGATTATGGACGGCGTTTTGGTTATAATATTGTTGACGGCAAAAGTAAACACCGTTCGGCAATACGGTTCCACCTCTAAATAGGTGTCCGTGTTCCGATAAGCTAAAGGCGCCGGCTCCGCAAAATATTTTTTGAGGGAGGGTGTTAACGGTTTACGCTAGCCTGCTGTGTACGTTAGAAAATCGCAATTTGGAACCACAATTTTAAAATACGGGAACGCGCGTCCGTAACAAAACCGGAAGATGTCAGACCTCAACGGAGCAATCCGTACACAAACAGTGGAAGACAGAAACGGTCGGCAGCATTTAACCCAACCTGTTTGTACAGGTTTAAAAATTTGGTTTTCGACGGCATGGCGGGTGCAAATTTAAAAACGAACCGACTCTTTAACGGGAGTCGGTTCGTTTTTTGTTTTTTTCGGGAGATACCGGATAACCGCACCGTTGGATTTGTGGTTGACTTATAATAAAATTCGGAAATAATAAAGTCGCGGTTTACTATTCCCGAAGAAAATTTTTTATATGGTCTGCTTGCATAACCTATCCAACAGCCTTTACGTTGCTAGTCTACTTGCGGAGCTTTTCTAAATACGTTGGAGCCTTTGCGTTGCTAGTCTACTTGCGGAACCTTTCTAAGACCTTGAAGCCTTTGCGTTTGGCGTAGTGCTCTATGAGGATAGCAAAGACCGTATACGCAATGGCGGCAAAGGCGGTTACCGGTAGCAGCAGGGTAAGCATCGGCTTTGTAAATTCGCTTAACGGGGCAAGGTTGATGTCTATGGCGGTTATGATTTCGCGCAAGAAGTGTATCGGGCTTGCCGTCAATACCCACCAGCTCAGGAAGAATGCGGTGAACAGCACCGCGAACATGACCATGCGGAGTATGTTAAACGGCAAGCACACGCGGAACAATACGGAAAAGGATATTACCGACATTATCACGAGAGATACGGCGGCGGCTTCGTTTACGGTTAGGTTCAAGGCGCCGCGCGCTAGTTGGACGATTGCGATTGAGAGTAATATAGCCAAAGCGGCGGGTAACGAACGTGCCGCGGTTTCGTCGGTAAAGCGTCCGGTTATGCGGTCGCTGTTTGGCCAGAACGCCAATAGAAATGAGGGTATTCCTATCGTAAAGCTACCCAAAAAAGTCATGTGAATGGGTTCATACGGATATTCGCCCACCCACGGAATGATGAAAAGCACGGCAAGTAGTAGCGCGTAGAGGGTTTTGGCTAGATACAGGCAAGCCATGCGTTGCAAATTGTTTACGTTTTGACGACCTTCCTTTACTATTTTTGGCATTGAGGCGAAGTTGGAATCCAAAAGAACCAGTTGAGATACCGTACGCGCGGCGTCGCTCCCCGCCGCCATGGCGATGCTGCAATCGGCTTCCTTTAATGCCAGCACGTCGTTCACGCCGTCGCCCGTCATAGCGACGGTATGCCCGGCGGCTTTAAGCGCCTTGATAAGCGAAAGCTTTTGTTCCGGCGTAACGCGTCCGAAGACGGTGTAAGCCTCTGCGGACTCCTTTATCTTTTCTTCGGTATCAAGGGTGGTGGCGTCGACGTATTTTTCCGCGCCGTCAAGCCCGGCTTTTTTAGCGATTGCGGACACCGTAAGCGGGTTGTCGCCGGAAATTATTTTAAGAGTAACGCCTTGCCGGGCAAAAAAGCGCAGGGTTTCCGGCGCCTCCTTGCGGATTTTATCGGAGATAAGCACGAGCGCTATGACGCGTACGCCCTCCGGTAGCTTGTAGCCGTCTAAAGGTAAATCGGATTTCGCAAGCACGATTACACGTTCGCCTTCTGCGGAGCGCGCGTGTACGGTTTCGTTTAACGAGTCCGCCGTTTCCCTATCCAAAAGGAATTCCGCCGCGCCCATTAAATAGGTTATCGTATTGCCGTTCTCCGCAATAGAAAACGTCGCGCCGCTCCATTTGCGTTCAGACGAGAACGGCGCAACGGAAAGGACATTAAGCGGTGACGTGCCGTTAAACCGTTCCTTTATGGCGTTGAAGGTGGGGTTGTTGTCGGAAAGCGCGTTGGCAATTGCCGTAAGCGCGGCTTCCGCTTCCTCGTCGGTGCCGCCCGAATGCGGCAGTACGCCGTTCACTTGCATGCAACCTTCGGTTATGGTTCCCGTCTTGTCAAGACAGAGTACGTCTACGCGCGCAAGCGTTTCAATACAATAGAGGTCCTGCGCAAGCGTGTTGTTGCGCGATAGCTTTAATATACTCACTGCGAACATCACGCATGTGAGCGCGACTAAGCCTTGCGGTATCATGCTTATCATGGAAGCTGCGGTCGCTAAAATGCTTCCGCCCGGCGTCATGTGGTTCGCATAGTAACTCTTGAAAAATAACGCTATACCCAAAGGCAGCACCACTATCGACATCATTCGTATAATGGCTCGTAACGACCGTACGATTTCGGAATTGGTTTTTTTAATGTATTTTGCGCCGTTGCTTATCTTTTGCGCGTAGTTTTCGTTGCCGATGTGTTCTACGGTCGCCTTTATCGAACCGCTTATCAGAAAGCTTCCGGATAAAAGCTTGTCCCCCGTGCGCTTTATAACCGCGTCCGGTTCGCCGGTAATAAGTGCCTCGTTGACCTCCGCAATGCCGTCTACGACCTCCGCGTCGGCGCAGATTTGTCCGCCCGCTTCGCACAATATCAGGAGGTCGTTTATGGCGACTTCGGATAGCGCAATCTCCTTTGTTTCGCCGTCCCGCAAAACCTTCGCCTTGGGTGCGGTTAGAAGCGCCAGCTTGTCAATCGTGCGCTTCGCCCGTATCTCCTGCACGATGCTAGAGCCGGAATTCATGACAATAAGCAACACAAAACCACATTGTACTATGGCGTCCATGAACGGTTCGGCTATGAAAATCAAAATTGCTAACGTGACGTTGATTACGTTAAAAAGAGTAAAAATATTGGTGACCAGGATTTCACGGTACGAACGCGTCTTTATGTTTAAATCGCCGTTGACAAGCAGCCTGTCTGTGCGCGCATTAACCTCCGCCTCCGATAGACCCTTTTCAGCGTATTCGGGAGTCACCTCAAACGGCGGCAACGGCTCGGCATTCAAAAAAGGCGCGGCAATATCAAAGCCCTTGCCGCCCTTAAAAAGTTTTTTGAAGAAGTTTTTAAACTTGTTCAACAGTCATCTCCGTCCGCTTGTTATTATCCGCTATTTCAAAGTATATCACGCCGCACTGTGTTTTGGCAATTATCTTAGTATATTTTGCGGAGAAAATCAAAAAAATTTATTAAATTCGTGTTGCGGGTACCGGTTGTTCTTCCCTGCATATGGAAAAAAGAACGATATTCATTGTTCATTAGTTCTTTTTGCTGCGCGGCCAAAGGAACCGAAAAACCGCGCAAGCTCTGCTTGTTCTTTTTGACACACGTCAAAAAGAACCAAAAAACGTGCAAGCTTGAAGCTTGACACTGATTACTTGAAAAACGCGAAATACGCAAGTAACCCTTGCCGCATTTCGCGTTTTTGAATTTATTAGTGTAAATCCTCAGGCTACCGTTCTTTAGTTGCTTCTGCGTATTCCATATTCAATGCATTGGGCTTTTTCAAGTGGAGGGCTTTTTTTATGCGCATTGCATAGGGGCTAGAATGTCACCCCAAAAAGAAGAACAATTGTTAGCTTTATGCGCGTTGCATGGGGAAGTGTCGTTGACTAACGAAAAATTTGCAATTCGTCAAGAAGAAAGCTTTATGCGCGTTGCATGAGGAAATGGCGCAAGAGTTTGCGCACCTATAAGGGGACCTTTCGCACCGGAGGTTGCGCGAATGCGCCCTTCACGCGTGCGCGCTCCTATCAAGGTGACAGTCTAAAGAACCCGCTCCCATTGCGCTAAAGGTGACAGTCTAAAAAGCCACGTTCCCATGCGCTCAAGGTGACACGTGGGGGAAAACAGCTCCCATTTGGGTGACAATCCGCTCAAAAGGAACTATAATAAATCCAACCGCAAAGGGGCTTGAAAAAGGCTTATAAATTTGGTATGATATAGGCAATACATAACGGGAGCGTAAAAACGATGACAAAGATAAGCAAGAGAGCGTGGGTAGAGATAGGCATAGGAGTGGGCATATTTATAGTGCTTGCGCTGATTGCGGCGTTTTTTGATTTAGCCATTAACAAGGCGTTGTTTGCACCGGAATCGCTTTTCGGGCAATTTTTCGCAAACGTTGGGGAGTTCCCGTCCTATCTAGCCGCGCCGGCGGTGGGAGTGATTATGTTTTGCCAGCGGTTGGGGAAGAGCAGCCGGGCGCAGTTGATATTTAAAATTCTTTTTGCCGCGCTCACGGCGGCGGGGTGGTATTTCTTCTTTAGTTGGGTTTTAGGACATCTTTCGAATGTGGATTACTTAGCGGCGTATTGTGCAGTATTTGCCGCCATATTTACGTTTTTATCGCTGTTTATATGCTATAGAGTACCGATTGCTACCATGAAGAAACTTTTTTGGTTTGCGGTATTCCTTGCAATAACGGCAATTTGCGTCAACGTCGTAATACAGATTTTAAAGGCAATTTGGGCGCGTGAGCGCTTCCGCGTAATGGTGGGAGGTTACGACCGCGCGCTTGTACCAAACGGCAACTACGACGGGTTCACTCCGTGGTATTTGCCGCAGGGCTTCGCGAAGCGTGGGGAGGACTATATGGGCGCCGCGGAAGCCGTAGACGCTCTGATGGGACACCACGGCGACGCGTTTAAATCCTTCCCGTCGGGGCATACGGGAGCGGCGTCGGTGTTGATGGCGATTATCATATTGCCGGACATCATGCCGAAAACCTTGGGCAGATTTAAGAAACTGTTTTGGATTGTGCCGTTTGTCTACATTGCAATAATGGGACTTTCACGCATAGTCATGGGCGCGCATTTCTTATCCGACGTTCTTTTTGGCGGATATATAGGCATTCTCGTTGCCGTAGTCGTGCGGTTTATCATGATTAAAAAGGTGAAAGCCCTCAATGCGGAGCCGGAGTTTAGGCTGGTAAACGAGGGATACACGGTCGTGTAGATGATTGGAAAGATTTTGTCACCGCGAATTGCTCCTATCTGTGATTGTTTAAGGGCGCGGCGCATATAATGTCCTTATGGATATTTTTATCGCGTTGATAGACGAACCGTTTCCGTATGCGGATATTAAGCTTTTAGGGCGGCGGGTCAAGGACTATTCGTTTATAAATGTCGGCTTTGCGGACGGCGCGGACGGCGCGGACGGTACCGATTGTACGGTTCGCGAATGCGTAAGCGCGGCTTCAGTACCAAGTGGTACTTTGGGAAGCGTATTAAGCAGTTCGGCGGGTTCCGCTTCAAGTGGGGCAAGTTGTTCTGTACCCAAAGGTGCCGTGGCGTTCGTATCCGACGGCATGGTAGATTCAGTACCCGATGGTTCGGCGGCTTACATATCAAGCGGTGCAACGGCTTCCGTATCAAGTGGAGCGGGTTCGGTATCGGCGGCGGTATTCAATTCGGCGGCGGATGTCTTAGACGGCGCGTACGTGCTTGCAGACGGCGAATATGACGGGAAGAGGTACGTCGCGGTAGTTTACTCCGATATGCCGCTTGTTACGGTTAAAGGGCTTAGGGAGCTTGCGGCGCACATGAAAAAGAACGGTGCGGCGGCGGTTAGAATCGGGCGCGGTGTCCTGATAGACCGCAACCGCGTGCAAGCTAGAAGCCCCATACTTGTTAAGTCCGCCGAATACGCTTCGGTTACGGACGCGGCGGCGTACGTAGCCGTCTACAAGGAAATGCGGCGGCGGATAAACGAAAGGCTGATAAAAAGTGGCGTAATCCTTTTGGACGGCGACGCGGACATAGACGACACGGTGAAAATAGCGGGCGGTGTGCGGATAACGGGACACGTCCTGATAGAGGGCGCAAGCGTGATAGGCGGCGGTACTACTGTGGGACCGGGCGCGGTGATCCGCAATTCCGTGATAGGCGGAGGCTGCCGCATAGGTGATTTTGTGGAGATAAAGGCTTCCGTTTTTGGGGACGGCGTTCGGGCGGCGCACCTTGCCTACATAGGCGACGCGGAGGTGGGCGCGGATACAAACGTGGGTTGCGGCGCGGTATTTTGCAATTACGACGGTGTGAGCAAGCATAAAACCGTCGTAGGCTCCGGGTGCTTCATAGGGGCAAACGTCAATTTGATTGCGCCCGTGCGCGTGGAGGACGGCTGTTTTATAGCCGCCGGCACCACCGTTACGGAGAACCTAAAAGCCGGGGCGTTTTGCATAGGTCGCGCAAGGCAAACCGTGAAGGAACGGGGAAAACAAAAGAAAACCGACGGTTGAACCGCAATTGGTTGAGCCGTAGAGGGCTAACGGCAATTGGTTTAAACGGTGGCGGGTTGAGTTGCAACGGACTAATCGGCAAAAGCCGAACCGCATAAACGTATTAATTAATCTCCTCATAAACAGGGCGTACGCACTACGTGTGCATGCCCTGTTTTATATTATAAGCAGGGACAAACGCATAAACGCAATCGTCCGAAGAAATAAATTTAGATTGTGTTTTTATTTATTGACATAGTACGTATTTGTAATATATAATGTTTATGATAAAGGTTGAGGGGAAAAAGACTATGCAAAAGCAACACGAGGTTACCACGCCGCAAAGGCTTTTAAAAAACGGGCAAATTGCCGAACCGGGTTATGCGAGAACTCTCGTTTGGCAGTACGACCGCGCGGACATAACGGCGCGCCCCGTACGCATTAAGGAATGGGATTACTATATTATTGCCGACCAACACAAGGGTGTGGCGTTGACGATTTCCGACAGTGGTTTTATAGGTGTTACCGATTTTACTCTTTTTGATTACGACAAGCCTTGTTGCGCCTCACGCAGTGCCGCAAGTCCCTTTCCGTTGGGCAAGATGAAAATGCCGTCGACATCGGTTTCGGGCGACATCAGGTCGCGGTGCGGCGGCGTATATGCGGAGTTTTTGAACGACGGCAAAACGCGTTTGTTGCGCGGAGAATTTCCGAAATTCGGCAAGGATAAGGAACCGGTTACGGTGGAAATAGAGCTTACCGACATTCCGGCGGAGTCCATGGTTATCGCGACTCCCTTTGATAAGCCGGGACATTTTTATTACAATCAGAAGATTAATTGCATGCGCGCAAGCGGCACGGTTACGATAGGGGACAAGGTTTTGACGTTTGACCCGGAGGAAGCCTTTGCAACGCTGGATTGGGGACGCGGCGTGTGGACATACGATAATACGTGGTTTTGGAGCAGCTTGAATACCGCTCTTCCCGACGGTTCCGCGTTCGGTTGGAATTTGGGCTACGGCTTCGGCGACACCTCCGCCGCGACAGAAAACATGCTTTTTTATAACGGAATTGCACATAAACTCGACGTTGTTACATTTAATATTCCCGTGAAAGACGGTAAGGACGACTATATGGCGCCGTGGACGTTCACCTCGAACGACGGACGCTTTGAAATGGATTTTAAACCGATTTTTGACAGAGATGTCGCCATAAATATAGGGATTATTTCTCAACGTCCGCATCAGGTGTTCGGTAAGTTTACCGGTAAAGCCGTTTTGGACGACGGCACCGTAATAGAAATAACCGACCGTTTGGGCTTTGCCGAGAAGGTTCACAACAAGTGGTAAAATCGCTTAAGGGCGAATGCGGTTATACGTTTACGCGACACGTGAAAACGGTTTCCGAATACGGCAAGACTGTTTCGTGGTGCGGCGCAAAAAGCGGTTTCCGCATATGGTATAAAGCGGGTTTGCGACACGTGAAAACGGCTTCGGCAACAAAAACGGATTGACAAATACGACAACAATGTTTTGAGTGGCGCGCGAAGACGGCTTCTGCGTGGCGCTGGAAAACTTTAATTTTGGGAAACGGCGGGCGCAAGATTTGCGTACCGTTTATATAAGGGAGAAAATATTATGACTTATGTGCCTTACATTATGCTTGGGGCGGGCATGCTTTCGCTCGTTCTGTTCTTGTATCTGCGCGTCAAAAAGGGCGGACCCGTTGCCGCACTTGTAAAAACGCTTACCAGCATATTCTTTTTGGCTACCGGTATTACCGCGCTTTTCGCGAACCCCGGCAACCTCACTTGGGGTTTGTTAGTCATTTTCGGAATGATTTTCGGGCTTATCGGCGACATTGTGTTGGATGTACGCATAATTTACCCCGACGATGCCGATACGTGGCAATACGGCGGTATGTTCTCGTTCCTTATCGGGCATATAATTTTCCTCGTAGCCATATACCTTACTCTGCCGGATGCAGGTGATAAGCTGTGGATGATTATAGTGTTCCCGGCAATCATAGCCGTACTGGCTTCCGCCGGCGCCGTGTTAGGCGGTCCTAAAATGGGGCTGAACTACGGCAAATGGAAGCTCATTTCCTTCCTGTACGCGCTCGTCGGTATGTTTATGGTGTTCACCTCCGGAGCTGCGGCAATCGCCGCCGGGTTCACCGCGAAGTGGATTGTTATGTTCGTCGGCGCCTTCCTTTTCATAGGCTCCGACCTCGTGCTGTCGCAACAGTATTTCGGACCCGCCGAAAAACTCAAAAATCCCACCCTCGTCATCATCAACCACGCCGCATATTATATTGCGCAGTTTCTAATCGCCTTAACTATATTGTATTGAGCGGAGTTCCGCGCCTGCGGCGAAGCCCCGCATTTAACACGGCATGGTGGCAAGGGGGCGTTTCTTTAATCGGGAACGTTTACGTATTAGCGGGCTACTTTTTTAATCTTTTATCTATTTCGCCGGAAAGGCGGCGGTGACGGGCGCGGTAATCCTCCGCGGTGAAGCGTTGTGGGCGAATATCTTCAAGCGGTACGGGTTCCTTTACGTTGTCGTAGGCACTGCGCTTTGCATTACGGGGCATAGCGTTGTTGTCCGAGCCGTATGCGTTACGGGGCGTGCTGTCCGTGTCGTAGGCACTGCGCTTTGCGTTACGGGGCATAGCGTTGTTTGTGGCATAAGTGCCGCGGTTGGTGCCATAGGGTGGGACGGCGGTTGTTTCCGCTCCGTCGTTGCGGTATGCGGATTGACGCGGAGCGTCGGAGGCGCGCGCAGGGGAAAGCTGCTCTGCCTCGGCGGCATAGCGGTCAGCCGCTTTTACGGCTTCGTTTTCGTCGTATAAAGTTGTGGTTGTGTTGTTTTCCGACGACAAAGCGCCTTTATTTTTCATGAAGCCGAAGTTTCCGAAAAGCATAATATTAACTCTCCCGCGGCAGTCGCCGCAAATTACGGTTTTGTTTTTTGCTTTCCAAAGGAGATTTTTGCGCTCTCCGGAAAGCAAACCGCGTTTACCCGCGTTGGTTTTCAAGCTTCTTGCGCGAATAAAAATGATTTTTTTTGTCGTCCCGATAAAAAATGTTTGCCATAATCGGTAATATATTATATAATTCTACGTGCCGTAAATGTCACCGCGCGCGTGTAATATTACTAAGTAATTTTATACTATTCGCGGAGATGGCTGTTTGCGGCTGTTATTGATTAGGAGAATAAGATGATTTCAAAATCAAAAAAGGCGGTTTTAGCCGTTTTATGCGTATTGGTGATAGCGTTGGGCGTCGTTCTTTTTGCGGCGTGCAACGGTTTAAAATGGGAAGGCGTCGGCGGCGGTTCGCCCAATTCGCCTACCGAAAGTCAGTACGGCTTCGTTGTCAAGCAAGGCGGCTACCTTTATTTTATCAACGGTTATGCCGGTGACGTTGTAGAGAACGACTTCGGTAGCCAAGAAAAGGGCGCCATAGTGCGCGTGGAACTTGATGAAAAAGGCAACGTGAAAGCTAATACCTACAAGCGCGTTGTTCCCGTCGTGGTCTACTCTACGGACAAAAACACCGGGTTCGCCGTTTTCGGCGGGTACATTTACTACGCCGCGCCCAACACCGAAAAAGATAAAGCCGGTGCGCCGTCGACTACCGACATCAATATAATGCGGAGCAAAATCGACGGAAGCTCTCCGGAAGTTTTGTTGACGCTTACCTCGCGTTCCTATCCGTACGCGTTCTATTCCGGCGCTATTGTGTGGCACGACTCAACGTCCACCAGCTTATATTACGCCGACCTTAACTCCGGCGACAAAAAGAAGGTTTCCTCTACGGTTAAGGTGATTGCGGAAAGAGTTGTCGAAGCCCGTTTCGTTTACGGCAAAACCTATTCGCCGGGACAAGACGAAAAGTTATCCGATTTTATCTATATCGCGCAGTCGCGTCCCTCCGAGGAGTCCGCGTTTTGGTACGATTATAAGGCGGTTAAGTTCGACGGTTCTAAGTCCTACACGCTCATCAACAACCTCACCTACCTCCCCGAAGGCGCAACCGACAGCAAGCCCTACCCGGAGCTTACCTACCAAATAAAAAGCGTCAATCATCTATACGACGAAGCCGCCGCTACGCTGACGCTCTATTATACCAAGTCAGTGTTCTTTAACCAAACCACCGCCGCGCGCGGAGTGTTTTACGCCAACATCGCCTATGAAGGCGGTAAACCCGTTTTTAAAAAGGATACCGAGTTGAAGCTTGCCGAGGATTCTGCGACTACCACGTTTGACCCCGTAAGCTATGCCGATGGCGTTCTTATAAACGTCAACAGCAATCTGTTCCTTATAAAAGGCTATGCAGACGGAACGCCTAATCCCAATTCCTTTGAGAAAACCGACGCGATTATAGACGGTACGCCTACCGTGATGTATGTGCTTGAAAACGATTTGTATTATACCAGCGCGTCTACTATATACCGCTTGAGCCTGCTCGATAAAACCGCCGTGCCTAAGCCTATTACCACTAAGGTCGTGGCGTCTACCACATGGATTACCTATGACCGCATAGGCACCAAACTCTATTACTTTAACACCGGCGATTATTCGTACGTCTACGTCTTCGACTTGAGCGACCCCGACGGCAACCGCGACGAAGCCGTGCAACTTATCGGCTACCGCAACGCCGCCGACCAAACCGCCTACGACGAAGCACATGCGGACGATTAGTTGTTGATTTATTAGAGTTCTTTTTGACACACGTCAAAAAGAACCAAAAACGTGCAAGCTTGAAGCTTGACACTGATTACTTGAAAAACGCGGTTGACGCAGGATTATTATCCTTAGCGTCAACCGCGTTTTTAAATTTATTAGTGTAAATCTCATCACTTATCGGATTGTTTTTTCTTTTTTTCTTTAATTTCTTCCGGTTTCTGTCTTTTCTTTGCTCCGCTTCTGTTTTTTTTGCTCCGTTCCCGTGGTTTTTAATGCGGCTTTAATTTAAGCCGAATACTAAACTGTTTCTAGTTTAAGACGTAAATTAAACGCAGTTTAGTATAACTTTTTCGATTTGGTGAATTTTTCCTTACGGTTAAAAAATACTATTTGCGAGAGAGGAGCGAAAATATGGAAAAAGGTAACGGGACGGAGAAAAAAACAGGCTCTGCAACAAGCGCAATCGGCGGGCTAAAGCCGCGCACCGCCGCTATGGACGGGAAAAAAGTCGGGAGCGGGAGTAATTCCGACGCAAGTGGGGAACGTGATTCAAATGCGAACGCCGGAAGCGGAAATTCAAGTACGGTCGGGAGGAGCGATTCTACCGCGAACGCCGGAAGCGGAAAAACCGGAGCAAGCGGCGACGGCGGCGAAGAGTTGAACATAAACGTAAGTGAGGAGTTAAAAAAACTCAAGACGGCTTTATCGAACAGCGATGACATCCTGACAAAAGAATTTGAATTATGCGGAAAAAAAGTCGCGATTGTTCACATGGACAACATGATAAACAAGGAGCTTCTAGAGCGGAATATCATAATGCCGTTGATGAGCGCGGAATTGAAACCACCTTACAAGCAAACCATTGCGAACACCGTCTATTTTGCGGAGGAGATAACCGGCGCTAAAGACGCGGAAGCCGCGGCTAGAAAGGTTGCGGCGGGCGATACGGTTTTCTTAATAGACGGCGCGGACGAATATTATATATTCTCCTTGCGGCAAATTGAAAAGCGCGCCGTTACGGAACCGCCCACCTCTTCGGTGTTAAAGGGTCCGCGCGACGGTTTCATAGAAGACATCAAAACGAATATTTCGCTCATAAGGCGCCGGTTGCGACATCCCCATTTGGTCGTGGAAAACATACAGACCGGGCGGTATAGCAACACCGCCGTTTCGATAGTTTATTTGGGTGGCGTGGCGGACCCGAACGTCGTGGAAAAGGTACGCGAACGCATAAATAATATTGACACCGACGGTATTTTGGATAGCTCATATATAGTTCAGTATTTGGAGGAACGCAAATACAGCTTATTCGGCGGCGCCGGCAGCAGCGAAAAGCCGGATATAGTGGCGGCAAAAATACTTGAGGGCAGGGTCGCTGTTGTGGCGGACGGCTCTCCTATGGTGGTGACCGTGCCTTTCGTACTGCTTGAAGACTTTCAAGACAGCAACGACTACTATGCAAAGGACATAAGCAGCTCTGTTTTTAGAGTTTTAAGACTGCTCAGTGCGATTATGACGGTTATGTTGCCGGGGCTTTATGTCGCATTCACCACTTATATGTATCATTTGCTACCGATAAAATTTCTTATTACGCTGATTAACTCCGTAAACGGTATACCGTTTACGCCGCCGGTAGAAATGCTTTTGGTACTGCTTTTATTTGAGATTTTAAATCAAGCAAGCTTGCGGATGCCGCGTTTTTTGGGTATTTCGCTGTCTATCGTAGGGGCAATCGTCTTAGGCGAAACCGCCGTAAAAGCCGGGCTAATCAGTTCGCCGGCGGTGCTGATAAGCGCTCTTTCCGGGATAGGTCTGTTCTGCGTGCCGTCGCAAGTCAACAGCTTCACGGTATTGCGGATTTTATATGTGTTCGTAGCCAGTATTTTGGGACTGTTCGGCGTGATACTTTGCTCCATGGCGCTCCTCACATATCTCATCAACTTTACAAGCTACGGCGCGCCTTATTTGGCGCCATACGCTCCCGTGATAATGCCGGACCTCAAAGACGGCTTCTTAAAGGCAAATCAGCAACTGCAAAACACCCGCCCGTACTCCTTCCCGAACCGCAACCGGCACCGGCAAAGCACAATCGGAACGGAATAACGGACGGGCGTTCAAAACGGCGTACGCGCGGCGCGGGGGGGATACAATTTTCCTCTGCCCGCGGTACCGCTTACATAAAAATCGGTTAGGTGATAAAATGAATTACATTTTTCGCACGACCGATAACGGAGCGGTAGCTGAAAGAATGCGGAACATGGTTAATGAGATATACGACCGCCAAACGGGCGCGATAGTTTTTATAATGGCGTTATGCTTCAAGATAGGGGTGTTGCCGGGGTTGCTTGCCAATCAGGTGGACAACCCGTTGCCTATGGTTTTTGCCGCCTGCGTCATAGAACTTTTGATGTACGCTTGCGTTATAAAGTTTACCAAAAACGGCGGTATGGACCTGCTGAAATCGGAGTCAAAGATTTTTTATAACGCCGTGCTAGGCGTGTTGTTGTTATATTTTCTTGTCAAGGGCATCGTTCTCACCGGCTCGTTGGTACTCATGATTGAGCAACTGCTTTTTGATAACATAAGCGTCTATCTCGTCATAATCACTCTTCTTGCCACGGTCGCATATTTAGCCGTAAAGGGCATTAAGGGCATTGCGCGCTTATCGGAAATGCTCGTGCTGATTTTGGCGCTTTCCATGCTTGTCAACCTCGTATTTTTAAAGTCGCGCATGAATTTCTCCAACAATTTACCGGTAATCACGGACGATTTGGTTCAATATTTCAAGGCGTGGGGTTCCTACGGGGCGTGGTTTTTCGATTCCGTTCCGTTCCTGTTCATAACGATTAAAAGCCGCGGCAAGCGCCACTATATCGGCGCGGCGTATCTCATTGCGTTTGCTTTCATCATGACGTACTATTTTTTAGGTAACGCGCTGTTCGGGAAATATCTGTTCGGCATAGACAATTTTCTCGTAAAGCTATCTAGCTTCAACTTCCTTTCGGAGGAGCTAGGGCGGCTTGACTGGACTGGCATAATATCGTGGGTGGTCATCTGCATGATAAATATGAGTGTTTTGCTGTGGGCGGCAATAGAGGCGGGAGGGCGTATCTTTAAAAAGCGGAACGCCGTCGCAGCGGCGGTAGTAGTTATTACCGCGGTTGCCGTCGCCGTTTTAGACCCGTTCGAC
Source organism: Clostridiaceae bacterium (assembly GCA_031289315.1). Lineage (GTDB taxonomy): Bacteria > Bacillota > Clostridia > Christensenellales > CAG-917 > JAITEJ01. The sequence goes on from JAITPR010000016.1 coordinate 59,414, forward strand.
TATAGAAAATTCGCCGATATTTCATGGTTTGGCTACACGTTGTGTGCGGTAGGCTTTGCCGTTCCGTTGGCGGTATATATATTTTCCGCGGTGGTAAAGAGAAAAAAAGGCTTGCCGCCGGATACGGAGAACGAGGACGAAAACGAAGAAAATTCGGGCAACGCGGAGGAGCCGGAGGAAACCGCAAGGGACGGCAAGGGCGACGGAGTATACTCGGAAGAAGCAAAAAGCGGCGGAGCCGGGAAAGCCTTAGGGGAGTTAAAGAGTGCGGTCGAACAGAAAGCCGAAAGCGCCGGCTTTAAAGGAAGACAAGGCAGCGATAGGAAAAAATCCGGTGATGCTGTTAAAGAAAACAGTGGCGGCGGTTCAAGCGAAAAAGGCAAAGGAAGCAAAGCGGGCGGCGACGGCTTGAGCGGAAAAGGAAGTCCGTCTAAAGGAGAAAAAACCTATGCACCCGCGCAAAACGAGAGATATGCGGGGAAAAGAATAAATCCGTGAGTTATACGAAAGGCACGGGGGAGAATTATATGAAAGCGAAAAAAATAAAGGTAAGAAATAAAAAGGGTATATTATTACTGTTGCTGTTTATTTTGGTGTCCATAGTGGCGCGGAACGTAAACCGCATAACTCTGCTAGATAGGGCTATAGTGGTGGGTATGGGCATAGAAATGCGCGACAACAGCTATTACGTACACCTGCAAGTTTTGCGGGCTACCGGGAACGCCGGTAACGAAGGCGGCAGTGAGGATTCTTACGTGGTTCTGTCCGGGCGTGGTGAAACGGTTGCCGACGCGTTAGGCAGGATAGGTTCGGACAGCGGGTTAAGCATCGCGCTTGCCCACTGCAACATAATCATTCTCACCGACGAGATTCTAGATGAGAATTTGCCGTCCACGTTAACGTCGTTAATCGGCACGTGGCAGCTTCCGGACCAATCGGTACTTTTGGCGACATACGACTCTCCAGCACAGTTTTTGAACGCGCAGGTACCCGTTTCCAACCTCACGGCGTTTTACATGCGGCGCGCGTTGCGGCTTTTAGAAGACGATTTCAGCGCCATTAAGCTGATAGTCAAGGATTATCTTGCCGATTATTACTCTAAAAGCGGTGTTACGGCGGCGGCGTTTTTAGAGGAGAACGTAATGGGCGGACCCGTCGACGCGGACGGAGCCGGCTCCGGTCAATCCGGGCAAGAGCAAGGACAGTCGCAGGACGACAGCTTCTCGCGGTATTACATGAAGCGCTCAATGGTTTTCGGGCGCGACATCAAACCCATGCTCATATGCGAGTCGGCTACGGCGGCGATAGGCTTGATAAAAAACAATATAAAGAAGGGCGCGTTTAATGTCTTCGACAAGGATGTTAAATTGGAATGCGACTTGGTAAGCGAACACGCCAAATGTAAAATAAACGAGGGTGAGGCGGTTATAGACATACGCATCAAAATGCGAGCGCTGGAGGTTCAACGTGCCGACGAAATAAGCACGGTGCGGGACTTCGGTTGCGACCAAACGGCAATCGTCGCGCAGAAAATAAAGGTGTGGGTTGAGGACGCTTTTTTGGCGGCGCAGTTGGAAGGCATAGACATATTTCAGCTAGAGGACGCTATGTACCAAAAGAAAGGACGCAAGTGGATTAAGCCGGACGGCTTTATAGAACATATGAAGCTCACCGCGAACGTCGTCGTAACCGTCGGGAGCTGATGCGGAATTGTAATATTGAGCCGTGAGAGTTGACGCGCGGGGTAATATTGAACCGTTAGAACTGATGCGCGGGGTAATATAGGGTGACATCGTATTCCGCGCTTCCAATTCGGAGCATGCACTATCTTCCGCGCCAACTGTTTCTTGATATGGGCGCAACGTTGCCGCGCCGTCAATTCTGATAGAAGCGCCCCCAAAATGGGAGCGGGTTTATTTAGACTGTCACCTTGAGTGAACACGGCGTGCCTAATTTGGATTCCGTGCATGCTACCTTATAGGAGCGAGTTATTTAGACTGTCACCTTGAGTGAAGCACGTAGTGCGTAATCAAAATCGGTTCAACCGTTCAAAAACCGTTCAGAATTTTCAATAATAAAATATCGAAAGAAATAACGACATATGCAAAAGGCGGAGAAGTACGCTTTTCTAATTCGTATCAACATCTAACAAAATAAAACCACTAAAAACGGCTTTTCGAAAGCCGTTTTTTCGCGTTAAAAAAAGTTGGGAACCCCCTCAAAACACTTCGGTGAAGGAGAAAAAAAGTATTGACAATGGGTTTAAGTGGACTTACAATAAATGTACATAGGAAAGGTCATCCATTCAGCACATTAAAGTCTTTATTGGTGCATAAAAAATGCCCTAAAGAGCGTTGTAGTTTATTCCGATTTATGTGGCTAAAGGAGGACTATATTTATGATAAGTAGAAGCATGTTAAAAAGAATAGTGACACTGGCGGTGCTGGTGATTACGGCACTTGTAACGACGCTGTCGCTTACGGGGTGTGACAACAACCGTTATACCAAGGAAGAGCACATCAGTCGAGTATCAGAGCGAATAGAAAAGCGTTTTATAACCGGAAGCACAGAACTAACAGGATTTCAAGTTTTTCCGTTATATGACGAAGGTGCCGAACTAAAATACTTTTTAGTTGAATTTGAACCCTATGGTTTTTTATATATCAGGATTAACGCAAATCATTCTACGATTGGTTCTTGGTTTGGCGGCGTTGGTAGTATGTATACCTTGAGTGATACGGAGATAAAAACTGATTGGAGCCGTTACACCATAGATGAAACGAATAGCCAACCTTTTCCCGATACAGACATAATTTGGGAAGTTGATGATAACGGCAATAGAATTATTTACCGAAAAAGCCCGTATAGCATTGCAGAAGTAAGGAATGCAAAAAAATATTTGTTAGGAAACGTACCGGCAATAGAAACGGAAACTGGTTATTTGAATTTAGTTTCAATGACTGATGTTATTTTCACGGACGGAGAGGTGTCTAGGAAACAAGCAGGAGCAGACATTTCCTTTATCAACAAAGGACACTTTGACTTGTAATACGACAAATATAAAAAATACGGCGGGTAAAACATAATGAAAACTAATAAAAGACAAGAAAAATTTAACATCGGACTATTGTTTGCTATACTTTTTAGCCTATCTATATTCGCTGTGTTTGTTACGGTATTCAGCTTAGGAACACTGGAAATCACGGCATCCACGGACGGTTACGAAAGTCTTTCAAATTCGGCGGCTTTTTCAGAAAGCAGAGAAAGCGTGCAAGAGCTATACAACGTTGACGGTGAACCCGATTTCATATTGGTCAATTTTAAACCGCGTGGTTATGCAATCTTGCACAGAGAAACCGGCGAAGCATTAGAATACAATGTAAGCGCGATACGGTGGCGGAAGCACCTATTGGGGGCGCATTAATTCCGCGCAGATGTCATATATTTGGGGCGCATTAATTCCGCGCCCGTTGTCACCTTGAGCCGGAACCGTTGAGGTGATAACCGAAGCGGTTCCGTGTCGAAAGGTCCCCTATGTCGGAGATGAAGACTTTTCCGTCTACGGCGACAGCCTACGTGCATATCAAAAACAACCAAGATAACAATTAAGATGATGACTTTCAAAAAAAGCTAAAAACACAATATTTTGTGGGTACAAAAAACTTGACAACTATATGTTGTGGTGTTACAATGTAAAAGAAATCAAACAGCGAGCAATTCGGAGGTAAAAATCCGGCGGCTTGAAAGCATCAGGAGGAAGTATGATTATCAAAATTTTAAAAAGAGACGGCAGAGTGGAGTTTTTCGATAAAGAAAAGATTACTAATGCCATTTTTGCGGCGGCAAGGGCTTGCGGCGGCAAAAACAGGGTGTTGGCGGCAAGTATTAGTGATCTTGTGGTTAAAGCGGCGGAGGCAAAATACGCCGATACCATTCCCACGGTTGAGGATATTCAGGACTTAGTGGAAAAGGTTCTTATCGACGAGGGTCACGCCCGTACCGCGAAGGCGTACATCATATACCGCGAAAAACGCCGCGACGCAAGACGTATCAGCGCGTTAATCGATGAAACCGGCGACCTCTTTAACGACTACCTTGATGAAACGGATTGGAATATACAAGAGAACGCCAACATGCAAAAAAGCGTCAACGGTTTGAACAACTACGTCCGTGAGCATTTTACCAAACGCTACTGGCTGTACAAGGTTTACCCGGAAGAGGTGAGGAAGGCGCACGAGACGGGCGCGATACATCTTCATGATTTGGGCTTCTTCGGTCCTTACTGTGCCGGTTGGGACGCGCGTCAGCTTCTCGTGAACGGTTTCGGCGGCGTTCCCGGAAAGGTGGAATCCAACCCCGCAAAGCATTTGAGAACCTTCTTAGGTCAGCTTGTAAACTCCACGTTCACCACGCAAGGCGAAACGGCGGGCGCGCAAGCGTGGAGCAGTATAGACACCTATTGCGCTCCGTTCATACGCCGTGACAACATGACTTTTGCGCAGGTAAAGCAGTGCATACAGGAGTTTGTTTTCAACATAAACGTACCCACCCGCGTAGGCTTTCAATGTCCGTTTTCCAACCTCACGTTTGACATAAAGGTTCCCCGCACGTTGGCGGACGAGCCGATTATAATAGGCGGAGAGTATCAGAGCGAAACGTATAAGGAATTTCAAGCCGAAATGGACATCTTCAATTTGGCGTTTTGCGAGGTCATGTTGGCGGGCGACGCAAAGGGTCGTGTGTTTACCTTCCCCATACCCACAATCAACATCACTAAGGACTTCGATTGGGACAGCAAGGTGGTGGACGCCTTCATGGAAATAACCTGCAAATACGGCATTCCGTACTTCGCAAACTACGTCAACAGCGACTTGTCGCCGGAGGACGCGGTGTCGATGTGTTGCCGTTTGCGTCTAGACGTTTCGGAGCTTCGCAAGCGCGGCGGCGGTCTTTTTGGAAGCAATCCTTTGACGGGTTCCATAGGCGTCGTTACGGTGAATCTTCCCCGCATAGGCTATCTTGCCCAAACGGAATCGGAATTCATGGAACGTGTTCGCCAGATGGCGGTACTGGGCAAAATTTCCTTAGAGATAAAGCGTAAAATTGTGGAAGACCAAAGCGATAAAGGGCTTTATCCGTATTCTACGCACTATTTAAAGGGCGTTAAGGAGCGCGACGGTGAATATTGGGCGAACCACTTCAACACCATAGGTATCGTCGGTATGAACGAAGCCGTACTCAATTTTATGGGTAAGGACATCACCACGCCGGAAGGTCAAGCGTTCGCGATAAAGGTAATGAACTTTCTTCGTGAGGTCATGGTGGACTTCCAAAAGGAAACCGGACACTACTATAATTTGGAGGCAACTCCCGCCGAAGGCACCACCTACAGGCTTGCCCGCCTTGACAGGAAATATTATCCCGACATCATCACCGCCGGCGAAGAGGACGTATATTATACCAACTCCGCGCAACTTCCCGTCAACTACACGAGCGACATAATGGAAACCGTGCGGTTGCAAGATGAAATCCAGTCCTTGTTCACGGGCGGTACGGTGCAACATCTCTATTTGGGCGAACGCTTGCAAGACATTCAGATTTGCAAAAAGCTCATAAAGAAGATATTCTCCGTTTCCAAAATGCCCTATATTTCCATTACGCCGACGTTCAGCGTTTGCAACACTCACGGATACATCAACGGCGAACATTTCAAATGCCCCGATTGCGGCGCCTCTACGGAGGTCTACAGCCGCGTGGTCGGATACTTGCGCCCGGTTCAAAACTACAACAAGGGCAAAAAAGAGGAATATCGTGAGCGCGTGAAGTATACGGTTAACCCGAAACAATTGTAAATGTCTACCATGTAAGAGAACGGTTATAGATGAGGCGTTCGGCAGGTTAACCCTAAGCAACTCTAAATGTCTACCCATAAGCAATTGTAAATGCGATTATTAAAACCTAAACAAAAACAAATAAAGACGGTTTAAGCGGCGCGGTTATCCGCGCCGCTTAAATTTCATCATGTACGGAGAAGGTTTTTCTTCAGGAGGAGAACTATGAATATAGCAGGCTTCAACCCAAATTCCTTTGTTGATTACCCCGGCAACATTGCGGCGGTCGTCTTCACTGCCGGTTGCGACATGCGTTGTTGGTATTGCCACAACCGCCATATTACGTCCTCTAGCTGTCCGCTTCTTGACGAAACGGAGGTGTTGGATAAAATCCGCGCGAATAAGGCGCTCTTAGACGGCGTGGTGATAACCGGCGGTGAGCCTACGCTTCAAGCCGATTTGGCGGAGTTTATAAAGAAAATAAGGTCGGAGGGCTTGTTGGTGAAGTTGGATACAAACGGCAAGCACCCGGAGGTTTTAAAGCCGTTGTTGGATGCCGAGTTGATTGATTACGTCGCTATGGACATCAAAACGCCGCTTAAAGACTACGATTTGGTGACCCCGACCGTTGAGTCCGAAGAGGTCTTCCGCGATAGTATACGGTTGATTATTTCAAGCGGCGTAAATCATGAGTTCCGCACCACCTTTTTTCCGCAGCTTACCGCCGACGATATAGGCGAAATCGGCAAGGAAATAGAGGGCGCCCGCGCCTATTTTCTGCAACGCTATAATAACGTCGAAGGCTTCGACTTTAAACCGCACGGCGATACCTACTTCAAGCTTGCCGCCGAAAAAGCCTCCCGCCACGTGAGAACCTTTGTGAGGTGATTTTTAAAGTTCCTTTGGGGCGCCCCTAAGGAACTTTACGCCTACCCAAAAAGCGGAATTGAAATAATTTCTCATTTTTGCTAATAATTACATGCCGCAATATTATTGCGGTTTTTTACTTTATGTGTTAAGATTTCAGTATCTATTTTTTATAATAGAAACGCGCGTATGTGCGTGCGTATATATTGTATATAGCGATATAAATTAATCATTGAGACACAACCGTAAAGGTTTGTCGCGGCGTTGGTTTTTATAGACGGAAATCGAAAAAACGACGTATTGAAAGGTTTCTTTAAACGAAAACCGGAAATGCGGCGGCACCGGTTTCTTTAAACGGAAATCGAAAAAGCGGAGCGGCGAAGCGACTTAAAGGAGCATCATAAAAATGAAAAAGAAGAGCCTTATAAAACTTATGATAATAACGATTGCGTTGTTGTCGTTTGCATTGACGGCGGCGGCATGTACGGACGGAGTAACCGACGAGGACAAGCCGGTGCTTGCGGAATCGGTTGCGATGTTCACGTCCTCACCGAATAAAAAAGCCGTTTCCGACGTGACGTTCGGGTTTACGCATTACACGGCTTCCGGCACGCCGGTTCTTATAGTTGAGAGCATGCATGCGGAGCGTTCGCAGATGGATGGATATATTTACGCGAACGGCAACATATACACGTCCACGCCGATGAATGCGGCGGGCGTCCTGTACACGATAATCAACGGGAATATTTTGCCAAAGGACATAAAAGGGTTTATACAGGGCGACGGCAAAATTTATTTTGAGGCGGGCAGTTACGGCGGCACGCTCAACGTACGCGGCGATATCGGTACGGAGGCGGACTATCTTTATACCTTTGAGGACAAGACCTACAAGACGTGGGGCGTGCTGAAGGAAAGCGACGCGGAGTCGTATATCAACGATGCCGAACGTCCCTCCATAGCGAACATGAAGGTGCAGGAGCTTTTGATGACGCCGCTCATGCTTAATACCTTTGACTGGGGCACGGCGGGCGACACCTCCGGGGCAAAAATCAACAAGGGTACCAAACAATACGGCTACAACTACGACGCAAGTGAAGCGTTGGTGAAGCAATATATCGTGCAACAGATAGACATTATGCTTGAAGAGACCTTCCCGACTGCGGAAGACAAGGCAAGCGACGACTATAAAGAAATAAAAAATTTATACGACAATTACCTTGAAATGGTTTTATCGTGGATTTCATTTTCTACCTTTAAGATGACGGTTACCGCCGACGAAGCGGGACGCATGACGGCATCCGAAACGACCGTCGCGATGAAGCTTCGCGTTAAGGAAGCGGATGTGAAAAGATTTATGATAGAGCAAAACATAAACATAAATCTTGATACGGACGGATTAGTTCCCGGATATTCGGACGTAGCCGGCATAGACCAGCTTGTTTCCATGATAAAGGTAGTTTTTTCCGCGCCTAATAGGGAGAGCGGAGTGTTCCAATTTGATTTCAACGTACACGTAGCGGAAGCATATTCTTACGGTGATGCCTCTATAGACACCGCATCGCCCATGTTCAAGCCGTACGACGCGGACGAACCGGCACGCTTTAAGCTTAAATACGCGGCAAGCGGAGACTCCGAATACCGCCGTTGGAGCATACTTGATTTTGCCGCATAGGACGGCAAGCGGGCAAACCGCGTTAAAAATTGAAAAATTCGGAGATAAATAGAAATGTTAGCTAAAATAAGCGTTAAAAAACCAATTCTAGTAGTTGTAATGATTATCATTCTTATAGGTTTGGGCGTAGTATCTTTTACAAACACGGAAACGGACTTACTTCCCGGCATGGATTTGCCGTACATAGTAGTGGTTTCGATATATGCGGGAGCCGCGCCGGAGCTAGTTGAAAGTGAGGTTACCGCGCCGGTAGAGGGGGCGCTTGCGTCGTTGTCCGGCATAAAAAGCATGACGTCGGAGTCGAACGAAAACTATTCGTTGGTTATTTTGGAGTTGTACGACGATGCCGATACCACAGCGGTACACTCCGAAATAGAGCGTGCGCTTAAAATGGCACCGCTCCCTAACGACGACATGTTCATGGAACCTATAGTCTTGAAAATCGACCCCACGATGCTTCCCATAATGGAGATAAGTATGGGGCGTTCCGGCAACAGCGTTAAGGAATCAATAGAATATTTCAACAACGTAATTACGAGAATAAACGCCATAGACGGCGTGGCAAGCGTAGGCACCAGTGGTCTTATAACCAACCTAGCGATTATCAGTTTAGATACGGAAAAAACAACACAAGCGGTTTTAAATAAGCTTTTAGGGCAGTTCAACATTGATTTTAAGCTTCCCGACGGTGTAAAGGAACGCGCTCGTTTGGAGTTGCAGGATATTTTGCGTGACGCCGAAAATAACCCTTCGCTTGTCACCAACGGCGTTTTGGACCCGGCTAAGGTATTGGACGCATTCATAAGAGAGCTTGAAGCGGATACCTCCGGAGGAGGCGGCGACGCGACCATGGAAGCCGTGCTTCAGGTGGTTATAAACGAACTGAAAAGGCAAGATTCTCCGGCACGCGCGAATGCTATTGAAGTAATTAAAACCATAATAGACAATAGGTACATAGTAGAGGACGGTGAGATAAACCAAGCCGTTTTCTACGACTTAATGGACGGCATATTCAAGCAAGGCGTTCTGTCGATAGTAAACGGTACCGTTTCTGAAATGGTCGGCATGTTGACCTCCGACCTTTTGGAACAGCTCATAATGGCGCAAGATTTAAGCGTTCCCGCCGGCAACATATCGGAGGGCGCGAAGAATTTCGTCGTCAAGATAGGCGACACCATAGTGGACCGTTCGGAATTTATGAACCTGCCGGTATTTACCATTGATTTAGGCAGTATAATCGACGAGTATTTGGGTGAGCTTGAAACGTTTTTAAGAGCGGTAGCGTTGGTAAGCGGCGGTACATTCTCTTTCACGGACGCGCAGCTCATGGAAGGCGCGGAGGCGTTAAGCTGGTATTCCGAGGTTCCCGACAACTTTGCGGAATGGGCGGTCGATACTCTCACCTCCGGCAACGTCGCAAATCCCTACTACATGCCGGACGCGGCGCGCGACGAGTGGGTGGCGGTTATAGAAGCCGACCCGTCTTATAAGGCGCTCGTGGGCGTGTGGGAGTCGGAAAGCTTGCCCTTTGCGTGGCGCAGTCAGCTTTTGAACCTCATAAAAAATAACGCTCTTTATCCCGCAAACGACACCTCGATAGCCCCGGCGCTGTTATGGGACGCTACATATTCCGCGTATTACCTAGACAAGGCGCAAGCGCTTTTTGACGACATGCGCAGTTCCGTGCCGGTACCGGCGGACTTCGCCGCTTCGGCGGACGGTACGGTTACGGCGGAGGACTTATACTTTGCTTACCTTGCCGATTACGTCGTAGGCTTGACGGAAAACGCCACGTTCCCGAACGGGGCGGCGGGCATGAACGACGCGCGCCGCGCGGAATGGACACAGCAGATAGCCGAAGACGCATCCTTCCGCGCCTACGTGCTTGCCAACGGTGTAAACTCCGGTTCGGACGTATACGACTGGCACCGCGTCGCGATTAATGCGGTGACGGTAGGACAAATTTATCCCGCTCACTTTTCATCGGCGTCCAAAACTACGTTTGCCGGTGTGTTCGCTGCCGCCGCCGCAATATATGCGCCGGTGTCGGACGACTCCGACTACTTTGCCGCCTACCTCTCCGGCATATTGGCGGAAACCGATCAAGAGCAAGACTTTTATCTTTCTCCGCAGTTCATAGCCGAATATACGGGATATTTGGCGGATAACGCCGGATTTAAGGCGTTTGTGGCGGCTTTCGGTGTTAACGACAATTGGCAACACGCCGTCCTTGATTACTACAATACTCATTCCGATTTAATGCCGCCCGTCGGCACGGAGATACGCGCCGCCATGGTGTGGAACCAAACGCGTAAAAATCAGTACGATACGCGTATAGACGCGCAGATAGCGACCTACGCTCCGTTGGAAAACGTGTTTTCCGGCATTGAAAACGAGGCGGTATTGCGTTCGCTGATGTCCTATTTTGACGGACGCAGTCCCGAAGAGGTTTACGACACCTTCCAAAGTATCCTAACCCTGATAGGCACTTACGGCGGCGAAGGCGCGCTTAAAATCACCACGCAAAACGGGGAACCGCTTTACACGCTGGACTTAAATATTTTGCGCGCAACCGTTACCGCCTTATCGGAAAACGTCAAGCTGACCGTTACCATGGGCGACTTAGGTAATATTATCTTCCTTGACGACTCGTCAAAGCAGATAACCACACTCATGACGAGGAACGCGGACGGTACCATGACACCCAAAAATTCCGTCCAAATCTCCGTCGAAAAGGAACCGGGAAAATCTACGGCGACCATATCAGAGGGCGTAAACGCGCTTTTGGAAAACTTACACAAGGAAGACCCCGATTTTAACTTCACCATTCTTTCCGACGACGGCAGAAGCATTCAGTTCATGATGGGTTCGGTTACGTCAAGCTTGCTTTACGGCGCGTTGCTGGCAATGCTGATACTGTTCGTATTTTTGCGCAGTATCAAGGCGACGCTTGCAATTTCCTTCTCAATAGTCATAAGTGTAGTATTCACGTTTACACTCATGTACTTCTCCGGTATCACTATGAATATAGTGTCCATGGGCGGTTTGGCGCTTGGCGTCGGCATGCTTGTCGATAACTCCATAGTCGTTTTGGAGAACATCTACCGATTGCGGGCGCAAGGAAAAACCGTGGTCGAGGCGGCAATTGCCGGCACAAAACAAGTCGCGGGGGCGATATTCGCTTCCACGCTCACCACGATGGTGGTCTTCCTGCCGATAATCTTTATCGACGGGCTTGTCAAGCAGATATTTAAGGATTTAGCATTGACGATATGCTTCTCGTTGCTTGCGTCGCTCTTAACCGCTATGACGCTCATTCCGATGTCGGTTACCACCTTCCTCAAAAAACCGCCTAAACCGCCTAAAAAGGCTCCTAAAAACATTGTAAAAAAGGCTTACGTCAAGGCGCTCAACTTCTCACTCAACAACAAGTGGTTGGTGTTCGTCGTGGTGCTTACCTTACTGGGCGGCAGTATTTGGGCGGCGTTTTCGTTGGGTACGGAGTTGTTCCCGAACAACTACATGGGTAGCATAAGCGTGGAGTTCACGTTTGACCTTGACCGCATAAATGAGAAAAATATCGGGCTTACTCCGTTAAGCGATAATTATTACACCAATGAAGACGCGGAAAAACAAGCGATTGCCGACATGCAAGAGGTCTTTTCGCAGTTCAAAGACATTGATTCGGCGGGTATTTCCCGCTCCGGAGGCTTGCAAGTCGCGGGTATGAGCTTAGGCGGCGGTACGCTGCAAGCAAGCGTCACCCTAATAGATGAAAACAAGCGTTCCATGAAACCAACGGAGTTGACCGTAGAATTGCAGGCGGCGCTGAACGAAAAAGGCGCGGGACTTTACGAAACCACCGTCGGCATGGTGAGTATGGCTAATATGTTCACCTCCGAAGCCGGTAATTCCTACAGCGTTTTCCTATACGGCGACGACTACGAGGAAATGATAGAAGAGGCTAAAAAGCTTACCGAAAAATTTGCCAATGTAAAAGGCGTGTACTACGTGGATGACGGCACCACCTCCGACAGCAAGGAGTACAAGCTTAGTATAGATAAGGATGCCGCAAATAGACTTGTCGGGCTTACCGTCGGGCAGATATACTATCAAATTTCCGACGCGCTGACCGCGCCCGCGTCCTTACACACGCTAAGAATAAAGGACGTGGACACCGGCAAGCGTGAAAACGTCGATACATATTTATATACCTCCGACTATCAGAATAAGGCGTGGTATAAATCCGTCGACGCCGCTCAAAACCCCGTAAATATCTACTTTAAAAACAACGATACCGACGAAACGGGCGGAAATACCGAATACTACGTGAAAAACACAAGCTCAAGCGCCATTTTTGTGCGGACGGTTAAGGACGGAGAGGAGTTTATCGTAGCCGTTCAAGCCGCCGGAGATATACCGGTTCGGCGCACCGGAGACGGTTCGTTCGGATACGAATATGTGAGCGCGGTGGAAAAACCGGACGGAACCTATGATGTTTCCTATCTGTCACGCTCGTTTACCGTTACCGACCCCATGCAATACTATTCCAGCAAGCACGAGGCAATCGACCTCTTAACACTGCCGATTGTTTCCGAAGATATGATGAGTACCGGTGCGGAAACCGTTATCGTACCCCTTTGGAAGCTCCTCTCCGACGATTGCTTCCAAAAGGATGACCAAGGAAATATAATTTACCGTGAAGCAAACGTCAACGGCGAAAAAATACCTTACGCGCTTGCCACTCAAGACGGCTATGCCTCTATAAGACGCGTGTCGCGCGTAAAGTGCGTTACCCTCACCGTAAGCTACGACAATACCGTGAAAGCGGAGGACGTTACGGCGGCGGTGGACGGCATTGTAGCCGAATACAACAAAACTAAACCCGCGTCCGTATATATCTCTAAGGACGGCGGCGAAATACAGGTAATGGACAGCGTCTTCAGCACGCTCCTCATAGTTTTGGCATTTGCCGTCGCGCTTATATATCTTGTAATGGCGGCGCAGTTCCAAGGCTTTAAAGCGCCTCTCATAATAATGAGTACCATACCGTTGGCGTTTACGGGCAGCTTCTTATTGCTTGCCGCGGCGAGAATGCCGATAAGCATAATGGCTATGATGGGGCTTATCATACTCATGGGCGTTGTCGTCAACAACGGTATCGTTTTCGTCGATTACGCAAATAGGTTGATTGAAAGCGGCGTCGATAAGCGCACCGCGCTGTTCCGTACCGGCGTAGACCGCATGCGTCCCATATTCATGACGGCGGCGACGACTATTCTTGCCATGGTCATCATGGCGGCGGACGGCTCCGATTACGGGCAAATGTTACAGCCCTTAGCAATTACCAGCATAGGCGGTCTTGCCTACGCCACGGTAGTTACGCTGTTCATAATTCCTATCATCTACGACTTACTTAACCGCAAGGGCATTAACAGTGAGAAAAAACGCGTTCTGCGCGAACAATTGCTGGCTGAAGTCGACCCCGACAACATATTCGACTCCCTCGACCCCGCAATGGCGACCTTCATAGGCGAAACCGTCACCGGCAAACAGTATAGAATAATCAATATAAAACGCGGTAAAGGTAAAGAAGACACCGACTTCGCCTTAGAAATCGCGGAAACCGGTGAAATCTTCGAATTAGCCGATACGGAAATCGCCGCCGACGTAGCTGATGCCGAAACCGATATACCCGTGGATGCGGAAGTATCCGCGAACGCCGAGGTAGTTGAGGATACCGCCGCCGTTGTAAAAGCCGACGACGCCTTTGCAGCAACTGAAACAAATATACCGGTAAACATCTCCGCCGCCGTGACGACTGAAACCGACAAGCCTACCGCAGCTTCCGCAACAGCGGACGCCGATAAGCCCGCCGATGTCGCTGTGCCGGCGCAACCGCTGTGTGTCGGTATGCAGTTGCCCATACCCGACGGTGTGCCTGAGGGTTGGAGGTTCTTTAACGTCAAAGCCGGGCGCGGCAAGTATATATGTGAGCGTTGCGGTACCGTGAACGCCACCTCAAAGCCCGTTTGCTCCCACTGCGGCACGCTGCGTGAGAAGAAGTAAAATTAGAGTTCTTTTTGCTATGCGGAAATGTCCTTGTTCTTTTTGACATACGTCAAAAAGAACCAAAAAACGTGCAAGCGTGACGCTTGACCCTGATCACTTGAAAAACGTGGTTGATGCAAGTTCCTTGCTCATCAACCGCGTTTTTAAATTTATTAGTATTCAATCACCGCCGTTGCGTCTTTTTAGTCACTTCTGCGTTGCACGGGACGATTTAGATTGTCGTCCGGCAATCGCCGTGGTAAGATTATAGCGCTCAACCGTCGCTCTTTCGTCTTTGTCGCTTCTGCGTTGCACGGAACGAGATATAAGTTAACAAAATTTCCGTGGAGGATACTTTATGGACGGATATATAAAATACATAAGAAAAGCAGTGGGACACCGCCGCATAATCCTTAACTTCGCCGGAGGCGTCATTGTCGACGAAAAAGGTGGGATTTTGCTCCAAAGACGCTCCGACAGAAATAAATGGGGTTTTCTAGGCGGCGCGATTGAGCTTGGCGAGTCCGCGGCGGAAGCGGCAATCCGCGAAATAAAGGAAGAGTCAGGTTTGGTCGTAAAGGTCGATTGCCTCATTGGTATCTATACCAAATATTTTGACAAGTACCCGAACGGCGACGAAGCCCAAACCGTTACGCATGCCTTTATGTGTTCGGTAACGGGCGGCACGCTTGCCGCTAAGGACTCCGAAACATTGGAACTTAAATTTTTTTCTCCGTCCGCTCCCCCCGACCTTGTAAATGTACAACACATGGATTTGTGGGACGACGTGTGTAACGGTCGTAAAAACGTGTTCAGATAATGCGCGCGCTTAAGGCGTCCGACACACCCAAGAAACCGAAAAGCCGCAAGCTTGAGCCTTGGTTCTTTTTGACACACGTCAAAAAGAACCAAAAAACATGCAAGCGTGACGCTTGACCCTGATCACTTGAAAAACGTGGTTGATGCAAGTTCCTTGCTCATCAACCACGTTTTTAAATTTATTAGTATTCAATCACCGCCGTTGCGTCTTTTAGTCGCTTCTGCATTGCACGGAACGATTTAGATTGTCGTCCGTCAATCGCCGTGTAAGATTATAGCGCTCAACCGTCGCTCTTGCGTCTTTGTCGCTTCTGCGCTGCACGGAACGATTTAGATTGTTGTTTATCAAGCTCTGTGCATTGTGAATAAATCTGCGTTACACGCGTAAAAGCGCAAAAAAATATATAATTTGACATACGGAGAGAGCCGAAAAAATCGCGGCGCATTGTGAATAAAGGCGCACGCTACCCGCGTAAAAAAGAAGCGAAAATAACGTAAAAATCGACTTTTTTTGACGTTTATTTTTACTTCGCGCTTTTATTTGTTTTCCCTTAAAAAAACACGTTTTCGTTCACTTAAAAAGTATGGAAATCACTAAAAAATAGGGTCGGCATACCTTGACATATTGGTACGTTATATATATAATAAGTGTTGTTATGGTAAGCAACGAAAACCTCTTTTTATTTGATGAAGATTCCACGGAACTTCGGGAAAAACACCGCTCATTTTGGCAAAACGGCGGTGAGAATATTTCCGTGCTTTTCCACAACGAAATAATTCGCATCGAGAAAATCGTCTACCACGGAGCGCAAGAAGACCCCGTTGTGTACAGCGATAATTCATGGCTCACCGTGCTTGAAGGCGATATCACCCTAGAAATTGCCGGCGAACGCTTCGCCTTGAATAAGGGCGACAGCCGATATATACCGCGCTATCGCAAAATTAAAGTCCTGTCCTCCTCACAACCCTGCCTCGTCTTATCATTGTTCTTCTAAAATGACCGCCGCACATTGTGTTATCAGGGTTCTTTTAAAACAATGAAAAAAACCTAAAAAACGGCTTAAAAACCCTTAAAAAACGGCATAAAAAACTCCCGCAAAATTTGCGGGAGTTTTAATAATCTTGCCGTCCGTTTGTAGTTGACCGTCTTATTTTCTACTGCTTTGTGTTGCAAGCGCATATAAACCTGTTTTGACGGTTTACGGCGCGGGCGGTAGTTGTTATTTTCTACTGCTTTGTGTTGCAAGTGCATATAAACCTGTCTTGACGGTTTAGAGGCGTCCGTTCGGTTGTTATCTTTTTTCTACGGCTTTGTCGTGTTCGGCGCGGTTGTGGAGTATGTTGTGCCAGTTTCTGACCATATACCAAATCAGCCAGAGCGCCGAAATGCCTACAAGCACGTAAAATATGCGCGGTATGATATATAGGTTCGCCCCGAAAATCCAATTGATTATATTGAAATTGAACGCCCCTATAGCGAACCAGTTTATTGCGCCGAGCGTTACGATGATGAGCGCGATGATTGTAATCATGGTTGTTTTTCTCCTTATCTGTTTTTACGGAGGATATGCAAAGGCGCAAAAATGCTTTAATACGTTTCGTTTGCGAACGGACAAAAACACTTTTACGCGCTTTGCATCGCCTCTTGCCATTAGTATTGACGGTTGAGTGCGAAATATACGGACAATCCTTAAATAAAAACGCCTATCCTAAACGCGGCGGCAACCTTAAACAAAATTAGTGTTTTAATCGCCCCCGATAACCTTAACCGGTGGTGATAATCTTAATCGACAGCAACCTTAAGTAAAAAACGGGTGCATACGCGCGTGCGTGAGAAGACGCAATACGGACGTCGCATAAAATAGTAACGGGCAAAAGAGGTCGCACGAAAGGGACGGGTAAAAGAGGGGTGTGAAAACGGGGGACATAAAGAATAAGAGCCGCCCAAAAGGAAGGTAAAAAATAAAAAATTTTTTTTTGAAAGAACGTAAAACGATTGACAGAATACCTTGTATTTAGTATTATATAGAGGCTGTCGGACTGTCGACGGCATTTTATGCGCGGTTTTTACCTAAAAAACGGTTCCGAAGAGAGTTCTTCGGAAGGTAAAAGAGGTAGACACACCAGTGCGCGTGGAATTAAGCGTATGGGGCGGGACAAAAACCGCTTGAAAATATAAAGTCGGAGGGCTGCTAAACATGGCCGGACAGAAAATCAGAATTAAGCTCAAGGGTTATGACCACTTCTTAGTGGACAATTCCGCGGAGAAAATCGTTGACACGGTGAAGAGAACGGGTACAAAGGTATCCGGACCTATCCCGTTGCCGACGGAAAAGGAAATCATCACCATTCTCCGTTCTCCGCACAAGTACAAGGACTCACGCGAGCAGTTCGAAATGAGAACGCACAAAAGACTTATCGACATATACAACCCCACTGCGAAGACGGTCGACAGCTTAATGAAGCTGGACCTCCCGGCGGGCGTAGATATATCTATTAAGCTTTAATCGGTATAAAAATCAACGGAGGTGAACTTTATCATATGAATAAAGCAATCATTGGAAGAAAATTGGGCATGAGCCAACTGTTCACGGCGGACGGGAAAGTAATTCCCGTAACCGTAATAGAGGCGGGTCCGTGTCCCGTAGTTCAGGTTAAGACCAAGGAACGGGATGGATATGAAGCGGTGCAGGTGGCATTCGGCGAAATCAAGCCGCAGAACGTCACGCAACCGCTTACGGGACACTTCAAGAAGGCGAACACCGCCCCTAAGAGGTATCTTAAAGAGTTGAAGTTAGATAACGCCGCTACCTACAAGGCGGGGGATTTAATTCTTGCCAAGACATTTGTGGCGGGTGACCGTATCGACGTGGTAGGCGTTACGAAGGGCAGAGGCTTTTCGGGGGTGATCCAGCGCTGGAACCAGACCACGGGTCCGATGGCGCACGGTTCCGGTTATCACCGCGGCGTAGGCTCAATGGGCGCAAACAGCGACCCTTCGCGCGTGTTCAAAAATAAGCATATGCCCGGTCAATACGGCAGTGAGCAGGTTACCATTCAGAACCTCTCCGTCGTGCGGGTGGACGAAACGAAAAACCTTATATTTATTAAGGGAGCCGTGCCCGGTCCTAAGGGCGGCATGGTAGTCGTACGTAGCACCGTCAAGACCAAGGCGTAATCCGGAGGACGATACGATGATAGAAGTTAATATTCTAAACACGAAAGGCGCCGAGGTGGGGAAGCTTGCGCTTAACCCGGAAATCTTCGGCAAGGATTATAACGAGGCGTTAATACACCAAGTTGTGGTTGCTCAGTTAGCCAACAAAAGACAAGGCAACAAGTCGACGCTTACCAGAACGGAGGTGCGCGGAGGCGGCATTAAGCCATACAGGCAAAAAGGAACGGGACGTGCGCGTCAAGGCTCCATACGTGCTCCTCAGTACGTCAAGGGCGGCGTGGTATTCGCACCGAAGCCCCGTGATTTTTCCAAGAAAATCAATAAAAACATGAAGACCGCGGCGCTTTATTCGGTACTTTCCGAAAAAGTGAGAGCCGGTGAGTTCATCGTGATTGACAACGACGCCGCCGCGGTCGAAAACGGCAAAACCAAGGAAATAGCCGCGGTTTTAAAGGCGTTGTCGATAAATAAAAGAGCCTTGCTGGTGTTGGCGACCGATAACGATTTAGTACTTCGCGCGTCCGGCAACATTCAAGGCTTTAAGGTCGAAAACGTGTCGTTATTGAACGTGTACGACCTCGTTGCGGCGAAGTATTGTATTATTTCGGTGGACGCCGTTAAGAAAATAGGGGAGGTTGAAGCATAATGACTCCGTATGACATTATAGTAAAGCCTATACGTTCGGAAAAGAGCTACGCGGGAATAGCCAATAAGCGTTATTCCTTTAAGGTGCTTCCGTCGGCGACGAAGACACAAGTCAAAGCGGCGATAGAAAAGATTTTCGGCGTAAAGGTCGCTAAGGTTAACACCCTCAACGTAAGAGGCAAAATAAAGAGAATGGGTAAGACGTCCGGCAAAACCTCGGCTTACAAAAAAGCAATCGTTACGCTGACGGCGGACAGCAAGGCAATCGAGTTTTTCGAGAGTTTGGCTTAATTTAAGGAGATATGCGTTATGGCTATTAAGAAATATAAACCAACATCTCCCGCGCGCCGTTACATGTCGGTTTCCGCCTATGAAGAGATTACGACTACCGTTCCGGAGAAAAGCCTTCTTGAAGTCAAGAAGCGTTCGGGCGGCAGAAACGCTACGGGCAGAATAACCGTGCGTCATATCGGCGGCGGCAACAGAAATAAGTACAGGGTAATTGATTTTAAGCGCAACAAGGACGGAATACCCGCCAAAGTCGCCACAATCGAATACGACCCGAACCGTTCCGCAAACATAGCGCTGTTGCACTATGCGGACGGCGAAAAGAGATATATCATAGCGCCGTTTGGTCTTAAAGCCGGCGACACCGTGGTATCGGGCAAGGATTCCGACATAAAGGTCGGCAACGCGCTTCCCTTAGAGAACATACCCGTCGGTACCATGGTGCATAACATCGAGATGCAACCCGGCAAGGGCGGACAAATAGCTAGATCGGCGGGCAATGCCGCACAGCTCATGGCGAAGGAAGGCAAATATGCCACGTTGCGTTTACCTAGCGGCGAAATGAGATACATTTTGGCACGTTGCAAAGCGACAATCGGGCAGGTAGGCAATTTGGATCACGAAATCATTTCTTTGGGCAAGGCGGGCAAGACCCGTTACAAGGGAATACGTCCGACGGTACGCGGCGTAGTCATGAACCCTTGCGATCACCCGCACGGCGGCGGCGAGGGCAAGTCACCTATAGGTATGCCGTCCCCGGTAACTCCGTGGGGTAAGCCCGCACTCGGTTACAAGACGAGAAAGAAGAAAAACGCAAGCGACAAGTTCATTGTCAAGCGTATCAATTAGTTCGGAGGCATACGATGAGCAGAAGTATAAAAAAGGGACCTTTCATTGAAGAAAGATTGCTTGCAAGGATAGAAAAAATGAATGCCGCGGGCGAGAAAAAACCCGTTAAGACATGGTCGAGGGCTTCTACGATATTCCCTCAAATGGTCGGTCATACGATTGCCGTTCACGACGGTAAGAAGCATGTTCCCGTGTATGTCACGGAAGACATGGTAGGTTGCAAGCTCGGTGAGTTCGCTCCGACGCGTACCTTTAGAGGTCACGCCGCCGACAAGACCACCAAAAAGAGATAGGAGGAACTATGGCTACCAGAACTAAGCAAAAGGCTTTGGAGAGAAAGAATTCCAAGGATACACGTCCTAAGGCGATTGCGCGTTATATCAGGATTTCCCCCGACAAGGTGAGGATTGTATTGAATATTATACGCGGCAGAAGCTTAAACGATGCCGTAGCGGTGTTGGAAAACACGCCGAAAGCGGCTTCCGAAGTACTCTTAAAGGTCGTTAACTCCGCGGCGGCAAACGCCGAAAACAACCTTAATATGTCCAGAAACGATTTGTACGTAGCGGAATGCTTCGCGGATCAGGGTCCTATCTTAAAGAGGATTATGCCGCGCGCAAAGGGCAGAGCCTACCGCATCAACAAGCGCACCAGCCACATCACCGTCATTTTGGACGCGGTTAAGTAGGAGGACGTATGGGACAGAAAGTTAATCCGCACGGCTTAAGAGTCGGTATTATAAAGGAACACGACGCGCAATGGTATGCGAACAAGAAGGATTTTTCGGGCAATCTAATTGCCGACGATAAAATCAGAAAGTTTTTAAAGGACAAGTACTACAAGGCGGGAATTTCTAAAATAACCGTTGAGCGCGCGGCGTCTAAGGTTATCATAAACATTCACACCGGCAGACCGGCGGTTTTAATCGGTAAGGCGGGCGCGGGCGTAGAAGAAATTAAGAACGAGGTTCAAAAGTTCTGCGACGCCGAAAAGTCCGTTATAATCAACATTATGGAAGTCAAACGCCCCGACGCGGACGCACAGCTTGTCGCGGAGGTCATTGCGGAACAGCTTGAAAACAGAGCTTCTTTCCGTCGCTCCATGAAGCAGGCAATGACGCGCGCACTCAATAAAGGCGGCGCAAGAGGTATAAAGACCATGGTTTCCGGACGTTTAGACGGCGCGGAAATAGCCAGAAGCGAAAGCTATCACGAGGGTTCTATTCCTCTTCAAACGCTCCGTGCGGACATTGATTACGGCTTTGCGGAGGCACACACCACTTTCGGCGTTATCGGCGTGAAGTGTTGGATTTATAAGGGTGAAATTTTAGGCGGCAAGCAACAACAAGCTCAACCGCAACAGCCCGCCAAGGAAGGAGGTAATAACTAATATGTTAATGCCCAAACGTGTTAAAAGAAGAAGGGTTTTTCGCGGTAGAATGAAGGGAAACGCCAACAAAGGAAACACGATAGCATACGGCGATTACGCTATTCAAGCGTTGGAGCCGTCGTGGATAACCTCTAATCAAATAGAGGCAGCCCGTGTAGCTATCACTAGATATATCAAAAGAGGCGGCAAGGTTTGGGTGGACATCTTCCCCCACAAGCCCGTAACGAAGAAGCCCGCTGAAACCCGCATGGGTTCCGGTAAAGGTTCTCCGGAGTACTGGGTGGCGGTCGTCAAGCCCGGCAGAGTTTTATTTGAGATAGCCGGCGTCAGCGAGGAGTTGGCGCGCGAGGCATTAAGACTTGGCTCCACAAAGCTTCCTATCAAATGCAAATTCATCAAGAGGGAAGAGGTTGCCGCCGCGGCGGAGGAGGACGTCGTAAATGAAGACTAAACAATTTTACGAAATGTCTACGGAAGAACTCCAGACGAAGTTAGGCGAACTTAAATCAGAATTATTCTTTTTGAGATTTAAGCACGCAACAGACCAACTCACCAATCCCAACGTGCTCGTTATCTGCAAAAAGGATATTGCGCGCGTCAAGACGATAATCCGCCAACGCGAGCTTAAACTCTATCCGGAGTTAAATAAGCCCGCACCCGGCAAAAAGGCTAAGTAAAACGGAGGCATGACATGGAAACCGAAAGGAATTTAAGAAAAGAAAGAGTCGGCGTCGTGGTCTCCGACAAGATGGATAAGACCATCGTCGTCGCGATTAAGGAGAGAGTCAAGCACCCTCTCTACAAAAAGACGGTCAACAGAACTAGTAAATTAAAAGCGCACGACGAGAAGAACGAAGCCGGAATAGGCGATACCGTACGCATCATGGAAACGAGGCACCTTTCAAAGGATAAATGCTGGAGACTGGTGGAAATCGTCGACAAGGCGAAGTAACGGGAGGCTGATATGATACAACCGCAAACGATTTTAAAGGCGGCCGACAATACCGGCGCAAAAGAAATAATGTGCATAAGAGTGTTAGGCGGCTCGTTTAGAAGAAGCGGAAGCATAGGCGATATTATCGTGGCATCCGTGAAAACGGCGACAACCGGCGGCGTGGTCAAAAAGGGCGACGTTGTAACGGCGGTAATCGTCCGCACGCACAAGGAAATCCAAAGAGTTGACGGTTCGCACATCAAGTTCGACGACAACGCGGCGGTAATAATAGACAAGCAAAAGGAACCTAAGGGTACGCGTATTTTCGGGCCTATAGCGAGAGAGCTTCGTGAGAAAGGGTTTATGAAAATTATTTCTCTTGCGCCCGAAGTGCTGTAAGGAGGTTTAATATGTCTAAATTAAATGTAAAGAAAGGTGATAACGTAATGGTTATCGCCGGCAAGGATAAGGGCAAGGCCGGCAAGGTCTTAAAGGTTGATACCGACGGCGGAAGAGTTTTTGTCGAAGGCGTCAACATGGTGTCCAAAAGCAAAAAGCCGCGCAACGCCCAACAAAAGGGCGGCATCTTAAAGCAAGAGGGTACAATTGATATATCGAACGTAATGCACATTTGCTCGGAATGCGACAAGATCGTCAGGGTTGCCCACAAGGAAGAAACCGTAGACGGGAAAGTCAAGAAAATCCGCGTATGCGCCAAATGCGGCGCCTCCTTAGACGAGAAGAAGGTTTCGTCAAAGAGAGCCGCCAAAGCGGTAAAAAAGACCGCCGCCAAAAAGAAAGAAAAGGCGGAAAAGGGTGACGCGAAAAACGCGGAATAACGGCATGGAGGATTGAACAGTGGCCGAAAAGAAAAATCAGGTTGCTAAAGTAGCTGCAACCGATAGCAACCGTTATAGGTTAAGAGTTCACTATCGCGAGAACGTTATTCCCGCTCTTGTGAAACACTTCTCTTACAAGAACGTCAACCAAGTTCCCAAGGTCGAGAAAATCGTCTTGAATATGGGTTTGGGTGACTGCAAAGACAACAGCAAGAGTTTACAGCTTGCCGTAGAAGAGCTTAAATCGATAGCCGGTCAGAAGCCCGTCGTTACAAAAGCCAAGAAGAGCGTAGCTAACTTCAAGGTGAGAACGGGTATGAGCATCGGCGCGAAGGTTACCTTACGCGGCGACAGAATGTACGACTTTTTGGATAAGTTTTTATCCGTCGCACTTCCCCGCGTCCGCGACTTCAGGGGTGTCCCTGACAAGTCGTTCGACGGCAGAGGCAATTACGCGATGGGCGTCAAGGAACAGCTTATTTTCCCGGAAATTTCCTACGATAAAATCGAAAAGGTGCGGGGCTTTGACGTTTGTATAGTAACCACCGCGAACACCGACGAGGAAGCACGCGAGCTTTTGAAGCTCATGGGCTTGCCTTTCCAAAAGGGAGGTAACTGATTATGGCAAAGACTTCTATGAAGGTCAAACAAGCACGTCCGCAGAAATTTTCTTCGAGGGAATATACCCGTTGCAAGATTTGCGGCAGACCTCATGCCGTTTTGAAAAAGTACGGAATTTGCAGAATATGCTTCCGTGAAATGGCTTACAAGGGACAAATTCCCGGCGTAAGAAAAGCCAGCTGGTAAGACAAGGAGGATAGAATTATGTCAGTAACAGACCCCATCGCCGATATGCTTACCAGAGTCAGAAACGCTCTAACCGCACGCAAAGAAACCGTGTTGGTTCCCGCGTCGAAGATTAAGACGGCAATCGCAGAAATTCTCGTCAGAGAAGGGTATATAAAATCTTTTGAAACGGTGGAAAAAGAGGTTCAAAACGACCTCGTTCTCACCTTAAAGTACGCGGGCAAGACCGGCAAAGTAATTACGGGTTTAAAACGTATATCTAAGCCCGGACTGCGCGTATATGTGGAAGCGGATAACGTCCCTAAAGTGTTGAACGGACTTGGCATAGCCATTCTGTCTACTTCCAAGGGCATCATCACCGACCGCGAAGCCAGAACCGCCAATACGGGCGGCGAAGTACTGGCGTTTATTTGGTAGGAGGTAACGGGCATGTCGCGAATAGGAAGATTACCGGTTACGATACCGGCGGGTGCGTCGGCGGAATTTAAAGACGGTGTTGTCACCGTAAATGGTCCGCTCGGAACGCTTTCGCAAAGCATAAACAAAAAAATCAACGTCAAGATAGAGGCGGGCGTGCTTCACGTGGAACGCTCAAGCGACGCCAAAGACGACCGTGCGCTTCACGGGCTGTACAGAGCCCTTATAAACAACATGGTCACCGGCGTCACAAAGGGCTTCACAAAGGTTTTGGCGGTAAGCGGCGTAGGCTATAAGTTGGCGATCAACGGCAACAAGCTTACGATGAATATCGGTTATTCGCACCCTGTGGAATACGAAGCCCCGGCGGGCATCAAAATCACCGTCAACGGCAATACCGAAATTACCGTTGCCGGCATTGACAAGCACGCGGTCGGACAGGTTGCCGCCACGATAAAGGACTTCAAGAAGGTCGAGCCCTACCATGGCTACGGAATCCGCTACAAGGACGAGGTGGTTCTCATGAAGGAAGGCAAGAAGTCCGGCAAGAAGTAATAGGAGTGCGTTATGATTGCGAAGCAAGATAAAAACATAGTCAGAAGAAAAAGACAACAACGCGTCCGTAACAAGATTTCCGGCACCGCTGCAAGACCCCGTCTTAACGTGTATCGCAGCAACAGCCATATCTACGTTCAGTTGATAGACGACGTTAAGGGTGTGACCTTGGTTTCCGCTTCCACGTTGGAAAAGGACATCATAGCCGCGATAGCGGACAAGACCAAAAGCGAAGCCGCGAAGATTGTCGGCGCGGCGGCGGCAAAGAAGGCTCTTGAAGCCGGAATTACCGCGGTTGTGTTCGACAGAGCAGGCTATATTTACACCGGAAGGGTGGCAGCGGTTGCGACCGGCGCAAGAGAAGCCGGTCTGCAATTCTAGGAGGAAGTTATGGCAAAGCGTGACGAAAGACCGCAGAGAAATAACGAGGTACATGACGATCTCGTAAGAAAGACTATATCCATAAACCGCGTCACAAAGGTTGTTAAGGGCGGCAGAAACATGCGTTTTGCGGCACTTGTGGTTGTCGGCGACGAAAAAGGTAGCGTCGGAATCGGATTGGGCAAGGCTCACGAGGTTCCCGAAGCTATCGAAAAGGCAATTCAAAAGGCTAAAAAGGCAATGGTTAAAATAACCACCGTCGAAACGACCATACCGCACCAAACAATCGGTAAGTTCGGCAGAGGTCAGGTTATCCTGATGCCCGCCGTAACCGGTACCGGCGTTATAGCCGGCGGACCCGTCCGTGCGGTGCTGGAAGCAGCCGGTATTAAGGATATACGTACTAAATCCTTAGGTTCTAACAACCCCATAAATTGCTCTAAAGCGACATTTGAAGGGTTAAAACAACTCCGTTCCGCGGAGCAAGTCGCGGCTTTACGCGGTATTGACGCGGCGGCGCTTAAATAAGGAGGGCGTGAACATGTTAAAAATCACTCTCGTTAAAAGCACCATCGGACGTCTTAAAGGACATCAAGCCACAATTGAGGCGTTGGGACTTAAAAAAATAGGCAGTTCCGTCGTGCGCGACAATACCGACGCGGTGCGCGGTGCGATTAAAAAAGTTTCTTACCTTATCAAGGTCGAAGAAATTTAATCGGAGGCAATATGAAAATCCACGATTTACAACCCGCTCCCGGCGCGGTTACCGCTCCCAAAAGATTGGGTCGCGGCATAGGTTCCGGACTAGGTAAAACGAGCGGCAAAGGTCATAAAGGTCAATGGGCTAGAAGCGGCGGCGGCGTGCGTCCCGGGTTTGAAGGCGGTCAAATGCCTATCACTAGACGTATTCCTAAGCGCGGCTTTAACAACAAATTCCGCAAGGAATATTCAATTATAAACTTGGGCGCGCTTGAAGTATTCGAAGACGGCGCCGTCATTACGACGGAAACTCTTGTTGAGACGGGCATCGTCAGGAAAGTAGAGGCTTACGGCGTCAAGGTTCTTGCCGGAGGCGCACTTACCAAAAAGCTCACCGTTAAAGCGGCTAAATTCAGCGACGCCGCAGTCGAGGCAATTGTTGCCGCCGGCGGCACCGCGGAAACTGTTGAATACAAATAAGCACTTTTGCCTTGAAGCCTCCCGTGCCGAATAAGGGCGCGTACCGGAGGCGGTAAGCCCCGTCAACATCGGGGCAAGCGTTAAGCTTGGAGTATAAAAATGTTTGAAACTATCAAAAATGCGTTCGCTACAAAAGAAATACGCGTAAAGATATTTCTAACCTTGCTGTTGTTATTGGTCTACAGATTGGGTTGCTATATCCCTATTCCCGGTCTTAACAGCACTGCAATCGCCGAATCCGTGCAAGGAAACGACTTTCTGTCCATTCTTAGCATGATCACGGGCGGTTCGCTTTCTAACGGCACCATTTTTGCGCTCGGCATTTTACCGTTTATCAACGCGTTCATCATAATGCAATTGTTGACGCTTGTCATACCCGCATTGGAACGTCTTTCCAAAGAGGGCGATGACGGCAGAAAAAAGCTTACGCAAATAACAAGATATTTCGCATTGATTTTAGCCGCCGTTCAGGGCGTGGGCATAGTCTTAAGCTGGAAAAATAACGCCGGCGGAAGTCTTATAGAGCCTACCTTTGGCAGTGAAGAGCTTACGATGGCGTTCATAATAGCCATACTTATGGCGGGCAGCACCATGGTTATGTGGTTGGGCGAACGCATTACGGAATACGGAATAGGCAACGGCACCTCACTTATCATTTTTGTCGGTATATTGTCCTCAGCCGGCACCGTATTTCTTACGGCGTTCAAAAGCTTAGGACAAACTCCGGAAAATATTTGGCGCATAATCGGCATGTTGCTGATGATTATCCTCATATTCGTGTTTATCGTGTTTTTCGATTTGGCGGAGCGGCGAGTTCAAGTGCAGTACGCCAAACAGATAAAGGGAAACAAGGTTTACGGCGGACAAACGCAGCATATACCCATTAAGGTAAACAGCTCCGGCGTTATGCCTATCATATTTGCCACCTCCTTCCTCATGTTCCCGCAGCTTATAATGCAGTTGTTTTGGCCCACGAGCGAGGCTTATTATTGGTACGCTCAGAACATGGGTACCGGTTCCGTCGTTTACTACGTCCTGCTACCGTTGTTTATACTGTTCTTCGCTTATTTCTATGCGCAGATACAGTTTAATCCCGACGACGTCGCAAAAAATATTCAGCAGTACGGCGGTACCATTCCCGGCATAAGACAGGGGAAGCCCACCGCGGACTACTTGAGAAAAATAAACAACCGCATCACACTTTTCGGGGCAATATTCCTTGCGATTATAGCGCTCATACCGACGTTCATATTCAAAGCGATAAGCGGTCCGGGAGTGGATTTCAGTAACTCGTTCTCTGCAACCGGTCTGCTCATCGTAGTGTCCGTCGCGCTTGAGTTCAACAAACAGCTTGAGTCGCAAATTATGATGCGCCATTACAAGGGCTTCTTGCAGTAAGAGTCTACAGCGCACGGGTTCGGTCTTTGAAGGTATGAAAAACATTATTATATTGGGGGCGCCCGGCGCCGGAAAAGGAACGCAATCCGTGCTTCTTGCGAAGGAATACGGAATACCGCAGATTTCCACGGGCGACATACTAAGAAAGAATATCAAGGAACAGACGGAGTTAGGCAGACAAGCTAAATCGTTTATAGACGCCGGCTTGCTTGTTCCCGACGAGGTTGTAAACAATATCGTGGCGGAAAGATTGAAACAATCCGACGCGAAAAAAGGATACATCTTAGACGGGTATCCGCGTACGCTCAATCAAGCCGAGGCGTTGGATAAAAACGCCGTCATAAACACGGTAATAAATCTCGTGGTTTCGTTTGAGGAGATAATAGTCCGCATATCGGGACGCCGCGTGTGTATATGCGGTGAAACCTATCATGTTTCAACGCTTAAGGGCGCGCAGGATTGTTCTAAGTGCGGTAGCGCCTTGTTCGTAAGAGACGACGACAAGCCGGAAACCGTTTCGGCACGTTTAAGCGTCTACGAGGCACAAACAGCGCCGCTAATCAATTATTATGCAGCTAAGGGTATCCTGACGGATATAGTGTCGAACGGAGTTGCCAAAACGTTTGCGGCGATAAAAAAGGTGTTAGAGCGTTAACCCGCCTTAATACATAAAGGTGTTAGAGCGTTAAACCGCTTTGATACCGACAGAGCGGAAAACTCTCAATGATATACTTAAAAACTCCGACGGAAATAGAGAGAATGCGGGAGTCCGGCAAAATTGTCCGTGACGCGCTTCTTCTTGCCGACTCAATCGTACGGGCGGGGGTTACAACTGCGGAAATAAACGCCGCGGTGGAAAAGTTAATCAGAAACGCGGGCGCGGTGCCGTCCTTCCTAAACTACAACGGATTCCCGGCTTCGGCTTGCGTGTCCGTAAACGGTGAGGTAGTTCACGGCATACCGGGCAGGCGGATAATAAAAGACGGCGATATAGTCAGCGTGGACGTGGGAGCGGTTAAGAACGGTTACCACGGCGACGCCGCAAGAACCTTTACGGTAGGCGCGGTAAAGCCGGAAATCCTCAAGCTTGTAAGGGTGACGGAGGAATGCTTCTTTAAAGCGGTCGAAAGCTTTAAGGACGGCGGACGGCTAGGCGACATCGGCGAGGCGGTTCAGCGCCATGCGGAAGGCAACGGTTTTTCCGTAGTACGCGCTTTGGTGGGTCACGGAATAGGTCGCGTCATGCACGAAGACCCGGCGGTTCCTAACTACGGTACGGCTGGACACGGCATAAGACTTTCAAAGGGGCTTGCCCTTGCGATTGAGCCTATGATTAATTTAGGAAGCTACGACGTGCGCACATTGAGTGACGGTTGGACGGTAGTCACGGCGGACGGGAAACCCTCCTCACACTACGAAAACACGGTCGTGTTGACGTCAAACGGCACGGAAATACTTACGTTATAGCCGAATGCGGCAAATAAACGGGTGTGAACAGTTCGCGGTGACACATTCAAATAAACACGGATTTTTATTGAGCGGTCGGGGGCGCGTCCTTCAAAACGTATTAATCAAATCCGTAAACGGCGGTCTTGTATGCGTTTAGGTTCTATTGTTTTTTCAAAGGCGGGACGCGACCGCGAAGGTTGTTTCGCGGTTGTCGCGGTCGTTGACGAGAATTACGTCAGGATTGCGGACGGCGAAAAGCACCGCTTAGAAAATGCCAAGCTGAAAAAGCTTAAGCATTTAAAGGATTCCGGCAGCGTGTTGGTGAAGATAGCCGAAAAGCTTGAACAAGGCGCCGTGGTATTCAATCAAGAAATTCGTTCCGCGTTGCGCGCTCATCAAGCGGGTGCTGCGGAATAAGCGGATTATCGCCCTAAGCGGCGCCTACGGCAAAGCGAAGGGTTCCCGTAAAAGGGCAATGCAATACGGACAATGTTGAAAAACAACACTGAAACGGGGGTTTTATGTCTAAGGAAGATGTAATTGAGGCTGAAGGCAAGGTAATAGAAGTGTTGCCTAACGCGATATTCAAGGTGCAGCTCGGGAACGGTCACATCGTAACCGCTTATCTGTCGGGCAAGCTGAGAATGAATTATATCAAGATATTGGAGGGAGATAAGGTTACGATTGAGCTTTCTCCCTACGACCTAACCAAAGGACGTATTATCTGGCGCAGTAAGAACTAAAACCGCCTAAAAATGCCTTTAAACCGGCAAAAAAAGGGTTCGGTTCACATTTAATCGCGCGGCTATCCGCGGCGGCTAAGAAACAAAAAATCCATTAAGAGCGTCGGCGGCAAGCCTAAGACGCGGCAAATAAAGGAGATAACTACTATGAAAGTAAGACCTTCCGTCAAGCCCATGTGCGATAAATGCAAGGTAATCAAGCGCAACGGCAGAGTTATGGTGATCTGCGCTAAGAACAAAAACCACAAGCAAAGACAAGGCTAATTCGCTTAAGGAGCGGCTGGTTTCCCGTTTCCTCCGTCAGGGTAGAGGGCTTTATGTTTAATTACATAACGCGCTCGCCCGTCACAAACAATCGTTTGAGCGGTACCGAAAAGAGAAACAAATTCCGTAAGCGTTGATATATATAGACAAAATTAAACTTTTTACTCATTTTGGAGGTAACAGATGGCAAGAATTGCTGGTGTGGATTTACCCCGCGAAAAGCGTGTGGAAATCGGCTTAACCTACATCTACGGAATAGGTCGTCCTACCGCAAATAAAATATTGGCGGATACGGGCATCAGTCCCGACATTCGCGTTAAGGACCTTACCGAACAACAGGTAAGCCTTATCAGAGAATACATCGAGAAAAACTTACGCGTAGAGGGCGACCTCAAACGTGAAGTGCTTCTTGATATTAAGCGACTCATGGAAATCGGTTGCTACCGCGGCGTAAGACACAGAAAGGGTCTACCCGTACGCGGTCAAAGCACCAAACAAAACGCCCGCACAAGGAAAGGCCCTAAGCGTACCGTAGGTCGCAAGAAGGCTAAGAAGTAAGGGGAGGCACGATTATGGCAGTCGCTAAGAAAGTTATAAGAAGAAGAAAAGATATTCGCCGTATTGAAAAGGGACAGGCGCACATACACGCGTCCTTTAACAATACCATAGTAACCGTAACCGATATGGAAGGTAATACGATTTCGTGGTGTAGCGGCGGTAAGCTCAACTACAAGGGCTCAAGAAAAAGCACTCCGTTTGCGGCGCAAGTAATTGCCGAAAACGCCGCCAAAGGGGCGACCGATAACGGAATGAGAAGCGTAGAGGTCTACGTTAAGGGTGCGGGCGCCGGGCGTGAGTCCGCAATCCGCGGTCTTTCAAACGCCGGGTTGGAGGTCACGTTGATACGCGACGTTTCTCCGATACCACACAACGGTTGCAGACCCCCGAAGCGCAGAAGGTTATAGGAGGTAACGGAATATGGCTAAATATACAGGCGCTGATTGCCGCCTTTGCAGACGCGAAGGTTGCCAGCTTTATTTAAAAGGAAGCAAATGCTATTCCAACGCATGCACCTTTAAGAAGCGTCCTACCCCTCCGGGGCAGCACGGCGTGGGAAGAAAGAAGCAGTCGGGATATTCGATACAGCTTCGCGAAAAGCAAAAAACCAAACGTATTTACGGCATTTTAGAAAAGCAATTTCATATGTATTATGAGAAAGCCGACAGAATGCGCGGTATTACCGGCGAAAATATGCTTATTTTAATCGAGCGTAGGCTTGATAACGTCGTCTACCGTTTAGGCTATGCGCCGTCACGCTCCATGGCAAGACAGCTAGTTACACACGGACACTTCACCGTCAATGGTAAAAACGTCGACATCGCGTCCGTACTCGTCAGAGTCGGCGACGTGATAGCTATTAAGGAAAACAAAAAAAGCCTTAAAATTTGGACGGACTTGAAAGACGCAAAAGTGACTACTCCCAAGTGGCTTTCCTTCGACGGCAAAGAGCTTGTGGGAAAAGTCGTGGCGTTCCCCGAACGTGCGGACATCAGCGACGTAGACATCAAAGAACACCTTATCGTCGAGTTGTACTCGAAGTAAGCGACCCTAAAATAGGAGGTTCACTATGATAAAAATGAAAAGCCCCAAGATTACGTATGAGGAGAACGATGCCAAAAATTACGCCAGATTTGTTGTCGAACCGTTAGAACGCGGTTTCGGTACCACGCTTGGCAACAGCTTGAGAAGAATTCTACTCTCCGCACTGCCGGGGGCGGCCGCCGTCGGCATCAAAATTGCTGGTGTCGAGCATGAATTCTCCACCATCAAGGGCGTGAAGGAAGACGTAACAGAGCTTATCCTCAACATAAAGGGTATTGCCGTTAAAATCCATGCGGCGGAATTAAGTACCGATAAAATAGCCTTGAAGCTGTACCGCGATACCGCGGGCGTCGTTACTGCGGGCGATATAACCACGCCGCACGACGTTGTGATAATGAACCCGGACGCCTACCTCTGCGCTATTGACGAGGGCGGCGTGCTTGACATGACTATCTACGTTGACTCCGGCAGAGGCTACATCTCCGCGGATAAAAACAAGGACTCCCGCGCTCCGATAGGCTTTATACCCGTGGACTCAATCTTCACGCCGGTTGAAAAGGTTAACTATTCGGTTGAGAGCACTAGAGTTGAGCAGAGCATTGATTTTGATAAGCTCACAATCGAAGTGTCCACCGACGGAACGGTTACGGCGAAGGAAATTATAAGCCTTGCCGCCAAAATCATGAACGAACACATCAAACTCTTTGTTGAACTTGTGGATACCATGGGTAGCACGCCTATCCTTGAAGACCCCGACGACGGCAAACACCAAAAGGTTTTGGAGATGTCAATAGAGGATTTGGACTTGTCCGTGCGTAGCTACAACTGCTTGAAGCGCGCCGGTATCAACACCGTTGAGGACTTGACCAGAAGAAGTGAAGACGATATGCTGAAAGTGAGAAACTTGGGACGTAAGTCTTTGGAAGAAGTAATAAAGAAGCTTGCCGACCTCGGTTTAGGTCTGAAGAAAGGCGACGAATAGGAAGGAGGACAAAGGAAAATGCCCGCAAAATTAGGTAGACCCACAGACCAACGCCTTGCGATTTTAAAAAATCAGGTGTCCGAGTTGTTGTGGTATGGAAAAATAGAAACAACCGTTGACAGAGCTAAATCCGTCAGAAGCATTGCCGAAAAGCTTATCACCGCAGCGGCGAAAACGTACGGCGATACTCAAACGGTTCAAAAGGAAAAAACCAATCTGAAAGGCGATAAGGTTAGCGTCGAATTTAAAAACGACGGTCCCCGTAAGCTTGCCGTCAGACGTAAGCTTATGTCCAAACTTGTAGATTTGCATGAGGTTAAAGGCGACAAGGAGTCGAAAGCTAACTTCCGTGCACGCATTAAGGATATTAATCACCCCTTAATCGAAAAGATTTTCAATGAGTACGGTCCTAAGTATGAGTCACGTCCGGGCGGATATACCCGCATCATAAAGTTGGGGACGCGGCGCGGCGACAATGCCGAAATCGCGATACTTGAGCTTGTATAACCTCGCCTCTCCTCACTTTCTCATGGCATGAGGATTTTGAGCCATAAATTTAAAAGCGCGGAATGAAAGTAAATTTTTACTGCATTCCGCGTTTTGTCGTTCATTGACTTCAAACACAAAGGGTGAGAAATCCACCCTCACTCTCAAAGAAAAAAATGGATATGTAGAAGCTATTTGTCTAACAGCCAGTCAAGTACGTTTACCTTGCGTATACCGCCGAAGTCTGTTTCGGGGGTTTCGTCAAGAGTAAATAAGTATATATCAGAAGCAAGGACAAGTCAAATAAGAACGGGAACATAATCCACAAATCCTATGAAATAAAGAAGTTTATGGAACGTAATCCACAAACTTTTGAAAACGCTTGAGTTTGTGGAATGCAACCCATAAGGTATAATACATTTAGAAGTGCCGAAAAAGGGTTATAGTCGATAGCGGCGAGCGGAAAATTTTCGGGTAGAATTAGATTTTTTTATGCCGTAAAAAAAATTGTGTTTGCCTATTGACAAATGCGTTTTAGTAGTGTTATACTGTTCCATGATATGTTGATACGTATTCTGTAAACGAAAGTTGACGGAATTCTTGCGGCAGAGTAACAATGGAAAAAGGCTTCGGGGCGGCTTGCCGTCAATCGAAACCGACAGAAAAACTGAACCAACCAAACGGACGAGGGATAAAAGATGCGTAAATACGCGGCTTTATACACAAAATGCATGGGGGGGGGGTATTTTTGATTATCAAATAACCCTCTTAAACTCACAAAAAAACGGCGGAATGCGTGCCGGTTTTTTTTCTGCATTTATCTGCGACGGTCTCAATCAAAGCCATAAAACTAAATAACTGACACCCTAAAACGACTTTTTATCAGTCGTTTTTTTGCATTTTAGAGCCATATAGGAGGTATAAATATGGATATCGATTTTACAGTCGAAAACGGAGAAATAACAATAACGACTGATGGATTAACCGGAACCTTGGCAGAGGTTAACACTGCAATAGCGAATATTAACTCCAAACAGACGGATTTACTGTGTGTGTCCGCAGATTTCGATTTTGAAGCCATAGGCGGAGAAATAACGATAACTGCTTACAAGGGCTCCGCAAGCGTCGTGACAATTCCGGCTGAAATAGCAGGTATACCCGTGTGCTATGTAGGAGAATCCATATTTGATAATTCTAACAATATAAGACAGATCAACTTACCCAACGAAACTTGTGCCAAAGATTTTGACATAGAGAAATTTTTTTTAAACCTTGATTTTCAGGGGATAAACATATTAAATAGAAAATATGCATATAGAGAGAGTGACATGCTGTTATCTGACTATGGCGAAACGCTTCTCTATTATAAAAACAGTGGTACAACTCTTACAATCCCCGTGGGTATTAAGACGATAACGACAGAAACATTTTCAGATCAGAGCATTGTTGAAACTGTGCGCATACCCGCTAGTTTGGAATATATAGATGAAGAGCAGCTATCTTACTTCTCTATAGAGTCAGAGCCGCTACAATTTTTTTCAGAGGGCGATAAATTAATTAAAATAGAAGTGGACGCTGCCAACACCAAATATAAAGATATAGACGGAGTGTTGTTTAGTAAAGACGGCAAAGTACTTATAAAATATCCTTGCTGCAAAATAGGAACCCATTATAATATCCCCGATGAAGTGGAGATTATATGCCCCTGTGCATTTTTTGGGTGCCGTTTTTTAAATAGCATATATTTCGCTAATGTACAATTAATAAAAAGAAATTATCGCTATTATGACAGAATTAATCAAGACGACTCCTACTTTAATAGAGAAA
Organism: Clostridiaceae bacterium; assembly: GCA_031289315.1. GTDB lineage: Bacteria > Bacillota > Clostridia > Christensenellales > CAG-917 > JAITEJ01. The sequence goes on from JAITPR010000016.1 coordinate 94,866, forward strand.
TATTTTTTGAACTATGTTTTTCAGATTGTGAGGCATTAACAACCATAACAGTAAATTTCACAAATGCTGAGTATAAGGATATTGACGGAGTACTATGCACGGCTACAGGAGAACTTCTCAAATATCCTGAAGCTAGAGTATGCGTAAATTATGTTATACCGGACGGTGTGAAGTATGTAAACTCGGGGGCTTTCAGGAATGCTAGGTTATTGAACGGCGTGATGATATCTCAGAATGTTACATATCGAAGAGCTCTTTTATATTTTTTGCAAAAAGATAATAAAAAAGCATTTTATTGTGGTACGACAACGCAATGGAACACTTACAAATCGGAAAACTGGAAGCAGGGTACTGAGAATGAGTTCGGCCATGACGGCAATGTAATCAGTGAGAGATTATTATTCTGTTTCTCCGACACTCAACCGACTGAAGAGGGCAAATATTGGCATTATGTGAACGGCGTGCCGACGGAGTGGTAAATCTCGCGGTCTGCTTATGCTGACAATGCCGTGGTAGTTCGCGGTGAAGCATGATAATCTTGAACCGCGTCCGCTTGAAAGAAACAAATAGGTTCAAAGACACGAAAGGGTTACATTGTCACTAATAGAATTAAAAAACGCGGTTGATGGGCAAGGAACTTGCGTCAACCGCGTTTTTAAAGTAATCAGTGTCAAGCTTCAAGCTTGCGCGTTTTTGGGATTCTTTCTTGCCGGCAAGAAAGAACGGAAACTCACACTTGTGGTTTGTGCGGCGTGACGCTTATTTATCTAACAGCCAATCAAGTACGTTTAGCTTGCGTATGCCGCCGAAGTTTGTTTCGGGGGTATCGTCGAGGGTAAGGAGCAGTTTAGGGTAGTGGTCTGTTATTGCTTTGAGGGAAGCGAGTTCACGTTCAAGCGTGGCTTGGTTGCGGACTGTCGCCGCCACTTGAAAATAGGCTGTACCTTGTGAGGTAACGGCGACGAAATCGACTTCTTTTGAATCGACCTTACCTACGTAAACGTCATAGCCCCTACGGAGGAGTTCTAAGTAAACGATATTTTCGAGGATACGCCCCTCATCGTAGTTTTGCCGTCCTAACAGCGTAAAACGAAGCCCTATATCGGTGGCGTAATATTTTTCCAGAGTTTTTAAATATTGTTTGCCTTTTATATCGTAGCGTTTTGCTTGATAGATAATAAAGCTGTTTGTAAAGGCGGAAAGGTATTTTTCAACGGTTTTTACGTCGATTTTTCTTCCGTTTGAAGTCATGGTATCCGCGATACTTTTAGTGGAAAGTAGGTTTGCAATGTTATCATATAGAAAGCGGAGGACGCTTTCAAGTTGCATTAAATCGTTGAATTTATTGTGTTGCATTATATCTTTCAAAACAACGGTAGAATAAATCCCACGCAAATAGTCGTCCGTATTTTTTTTGTCGCCGGCAAGTTCCGTGACGTAAGGAAAAGAACTTCTTTCGATATATTCGCGGTATTTGCTGGAAACGGACTTATTATCTTTGGTTGCAGTCGAATATTCGGCAAATGAGAGCGGGAGCATTTCTATTGTGATGTAGCGTCCGGAAAGGAGGGTGGCAAGCTCGCCGGACAAGAAAAAGGCATTTGAACCGGTGATATAAATGTCCAGTTCTTTTCGCAAAAACAGGCTATCCACTACTTGTTCAAAGTCCGCAACATTCTGAATTTCATCGAAAAACACGTAGCTTTTTTTGCCGGGTTGAATCAGCGAAATAACATATTCGTGCAATACGTGCTTGTCGCGGAGGTGAGTGTTAGACATGTTCTCGAAGTCTACGGCGATTATTTGCGCCGAATCTACGCCGCAACTTTCCGTGAGATATTCTTTAAAAAGTTCTAAGAGGGAGGATTTGCCGCAACGGCGTATCCCCGTAATTACTTTTATGACATGCTTATCCTTCCACGCGATAAGCCGATCTAAATATTCTTTACGTTGAATCATAAAAGTACCTCCGTGATTACGGATGTGGACAATCCGCTGTGACGATTTGCTAGGCAAGAAAATATTTTGTCACTGCGAACTGTTTCCACCCATGATTACCGTTTGAGTATACATCGGAAATAAGTATAAGTCAAATAAAAATGGGAACGCAATCCAAAAACTCTGTAAAATAAGATAGTTTTTGGAACGCAATCCAAAAACTTTCGAAATCAACGAAGTTTTGGGAATGTAATCCAAAAACTTTTAAAATGATTTTAAGAAAGTTTTTTCGTTTCGGACAAGAAAAAGGGAAGTATAGGAGTAACTAAAAAGTCACCGGGTTGATGTTTGGTACTAATCAATTAAAAAACGCGGTTGATGGGCAAGGAACTTGCGGCAACCGCGTTTTTAAAGTAATCAGTGTCAAGCTTCAAGCTTGCGTGTTTTTGGTTCTTTTGCCGCATAGCAAAAGAACAAGGGCGTTCTTTTGCCGCGTAGCGAAAGAACAGAGGCTCAAGCTTTAAGCTTGCAGTTTTTCAGTTCCTTTTGGGCGTCAGAAGGAACGAGAGCTTACTTCAAGCCGTAGAAATTTTTCAGGGCTTTGGCGGCGCTATTAAGAGATGAGGCTTTGACGCAGAGAGAGATTTTCGTTTCGCTGGTGGTGATGGCGTGGACGGTTACGGAGGCGGTGCTTAGGATATTGAGCACTTCCATAGCCACACCGCTACGGTGGGGCATTCCGGCGCCTTCAATGGTTAGTTTGGCGGCGTTCTTGACGGTGGAATAATCAATGTTAAGCGACTTAACCGCCGTTTCGGCGTGCTTGCAATCGGAGCTGTGGAGGGTGAAACTGGTGTTTATGCCGGTTGTCGCAGGAGTTTGACTTATCATGTCGAGTATGACGCCGCGTTCGGCAAGCTTGAGGAGGAGCGACGAGAAGCGTTCCGGAGTTATGGCGTAGGCGGTGAACAGGCATTGTTCGGCTTCGGCGGAGATATTTGTAACGGAGTAGAAGCGGGCGAGTATGGAATTCATATCGTAAAGCCCGCTTTTTTTATCGGCAAGAAAGGACGCCGCACGGAGCGCGCCGTATACGAACACGTCTTTTGAGTTCGCCTCATGGGAGAGTGTGACGGTTTCGCCTTGCCCGATAAACATTATATCGTGCTTGCCGATTATACTTCCGCCGCGCACCGCGTGGATGCCTAACTCGCGTTTTTCGCGTCGATGGTCGGGGTCGTGTCTGCCGTAGACGGGTTCAAGGCGGTTCAGAAGCGCTTCATTGACGGCTTTGGCGATGGAAACCGCCGTGCCGCTGGGCGCGTCCAATTTGCGGTTGTGGTGTTGCTCGATGATTTCCACGTCATAGTCTTCGCCTAAGAACTTCGCCGCGTCTTTGGCAAGACCGGTTATCAGGTTCACGCCTAAGGACATGTTGCTAGACTTGAACACCGCTATGGTTTTGGCGGCGTCGCGCAGCTCGACGTCTTGAGCGGGAGAAAGCCCGGTCGTTGCGATGACGGCGTTTATGCGATTTTTGACGGCGTAGTCGATTATGCCGTCGAACGCGGCGTGGTTGGAAAAATCAATTATCACGTCGGCGGGAGCGGTTATGTCGGAGATATTCTTAAATACGGGAACATCAAAATCCCGTTCGGTGTTTTCGGCGTATAGATCCACGCCGGCTACGATGTTGAAGTTGTCGCTTTTGTAGGTGGCGGCATATACCGCGCGTCCTAAGCGACCGCCTATACCGGTAATTATAATGTTCATAGTACCCCGTGCGTATTTTTTCCGTCTAACGGTTTAAAAGAGTTGTAGTATACAAAAACGGCGTTTAGTTCTCAAGTTTTTGAGTGTAAACGCCGTTTTAGATTTTAAAATTGTTTTAAAAGCTCGGCTAATACGGCGGTATTTTCCGAAGACAGTTCGGTTAAGGGCAGGCGTACAAGACCATTCGTCAAGCCCATAATTTCGGAAGCTTTCTTAACGGGTATCGGGTTTACCTCGGCGAATAACGCCTTTATAAGCGGCAATACCTTTAACTGCATGTCACGCGCCTTTGCCGTATCGCCTTGGAGCCACGCCGCGGTTAGGTCGTGCATGTAGCGGGGAATGACGTTCGAAGCGACGCTTATAACGCCTTGTCCGCCCACGGACATAATCGGAACAATTATTCCGTCGTCGCCGGAGTACACGTCGGCAAGCCCTTCACAGAGGCGTGCGGTTTCAGAAATCTGTTCCATGTTACCGGACGCTTCCTTAATTGCTACAATGTTCTTGTGTTCGGCAAGCTTGCGGAAGGTGGCGGGAAGTAGGTTCACGTTCGTGCGTCCCGGCACATTGTAGGCTATGATAGGTATGTTGATTGCGTCCGCCACCGCGTTGAAGTGCGCCACTAAACCGCCCTGCGTACACTTGTTGTAGTAGGGTGTGACGATAAGCACCGCGTCCGCGCCCCACGCCTCGGCGTTTATTGCGGCTTTCACTGTAGCGTCCGTGGAGTTGCTGCCCGCGCCGGCTATGACGGGGACGCGCTTCTTCACTTTTTTGATGACGAATTTAATTACGGCTTCCTTTTCCTCCGCCGACATGGTGGCGGGTTCGCCGGTGGTACCGCACACTATAAGCGCGTCGACACCCTCGGAGAGCTGAAAGCGTATAAGCTTTTCAAGTGCGGGAAAATCCACACCGTCCGTCGCAAACGGAGTTATTAAAGCGGTTCCGCAACCCTTGAATATGGTATTCTTCATAATAAAATCCCCCTTATATTATTGCCGCATTACGGCGGCGCCGAATTTTTTTGCTTCCTTTTTTCGCAGAGGTTAGCGCAAAAATAAAATATTTTGCGTCACTATACCGGTTGACAAGCTTTTTCTTACGTTGAACGGAAAGCCTCACAAATTTTTACTTGCGCAGAGTTTACCCGTGAGCGAAGCCAATTTTACTTGCGCTTAATCTTGCCCGTGAGCATGATTTCGGCGATTTGGATGGCGTTTGAAGCCGCCCCCTTACGTATGTTATCCGCCACGCACCAAAGGTTGCAACCGCTTTTCACGGTGGGATCCAAACGCACTCTGCCCACGTACACCTCGTCATGGTCCACGGCGTTTATAACCATGGGGTAGACGAGATTTTTAACGTCGTCCGCAAGTACGATACCGGGAGCGTTTTTCAAGGCTTCTTTTATGCCCTCAAGCGTCGCGGGCTTTTCGAATTCGATGTTAATCGACTCGCTGTGTCCGTGGAAAACCGGCACGCGTACGGTGGTAGCCGTAACTTTTAAATCGGGTGCGTGCAAGATTTTACGCGTTTCATCAATCATTTTATGCTCTTCTTTGGTGTATCCGTCCTCAAGAAAGACATCGATGTGCGGAAGAATGTTGTTGAATATGGGGTATGGGAACTTCTTAGGCGCTATGCCTTCGATACCGTTCTTCAAATCCTCATAGCCGGCAACGCCCGCGCCGGAAACCGCCTGATAGGTGCTGTACACGACGCGCTTTATGATGTACTTATCGTGCAACGGCTTCAACGCGACTACCGCTTGAATGGTGGAGCAGTTGGGATTGGCGATTATGCCCTTGTTCCACGCGATGTCTTCGGGGTTGACCTCCGGCACAACGAGGGGCACTTTTTCGTCCATACGCCACTGGCTGCTGTTGTCTATGACGACCGCGCCGATTCCGGCGAAAATCGGCGCGAATTCCTTAGAAACGCCGCCGCCTGCGGAAAACAGCGCGATGTCGATTTTCTTATCGACGATATTCTCGCGCTTAAGCTCTATAACCGTGAGGTCTTTGCCCAACAGATTTATGGTTTTGCCCGCGCTTTTCGCGGAAGCGTAGAGATAATAATTCTCCACGGGGAGGTTTTTTTCGGTAAGAACCTCTAAAAACTTGTTTCCGACCATTCCCGTTGCGCCGACCACGGCTATGTTAATCTTTTTCATTTTCGTGCCTCCGACCGCCTTGTGCGACTGCTTTGCATAAGACGGTTTTGATACTATAATTATATTATGTTGTAAAATTCTATCATGCGCACGCCTATATGTCAAGCGCGTTTGCGTAAGAGGAGATTTAATTTAAGGTCAGATAAAGGTTTGAGTAAGTGCGCAGTGAAAATAAAAAAAACCGCTCTTGCAATTACTTTCGCGCCTTAAAATAAAAACGCAGTTGACGCAAGCAAATTGCTTTTGTCAACCGCGTTTAAAGTTAAAGATCTGTTTTATCGCTGTTAGGGTGTTTGGTTTTTATTGATTTATTATGTTCTTACCTATCGGTTTGGTTATACGACGCAATGAAATCATGCCGACCATATACTACCGCAGTTAATACAAACATACAACCTGGAATGGTCGCCACTAACTCCCAATAAGATCTTACCCAAAATACCGGTGAACATAAAAAATTCGCAAGATACAACACTGTGACCGCAGTATGAGCAAGATCCTCCACTCGACATATACTTCAGAAATTTATTTATTTCTGAAGATTTTAATTTTGTGTTTACGTCTAGTATTGCCTCAATTCTTCCTCTATCTGTATAAGCCATGGGTACTCCTCATTGGTTTTATTATTTTCGTTATATTATTACTATGGTAAGAAGTCAAGTATTTTCTTACATTTGTGAGAAACTTTTTATCATGAGTAACAAGTTCGGCGAAAATCTGAAAGAATTGCGTCTGGAGAGAAATTTGGGGCAAGTCGAATTGGCAAAAGCCATATCCGTTAGCAAAGGCATAATTAGTCTTTGGGAAAACAATCAACGTGAACCCACGCTGTCGTCTTTGTTGGCTTTAGCCGAATATTTTAACGTTAGTATTGACTTTCTTGTCGGACGTAATAATTATTAAACGTTTTTTCCCTCCGTGGCGGGATGTGCCAAACGTTCCGACGTGTTGATGTAATAATTAGACGCTGTTTTTACTCCCCGTTAAAACTGTATATGAGAAACTGCACTGAAAATGCCTGCGACTCGGTTTAATTTTCGCATGGTCTATCATATTACACGTGTGTTTATCATATTATCCGCACTTATTTTGCAAGTGCATTTCGACAAAAGTTTAATCGGTTTACCGCGACGCGGCACAATTACTTGCAATATATGTTATGATATAGTAAAATTATTTGGCAAGCCGGAAACACGTTCCGGCTGTAGGGGGTTACGGAACCTAATTTATCGTACGGCTTGCCTTGTGAAAGTCCGCCGCTACGGTTTAATTTGATATTCGGGTGTGTACAATCCTCTGTGACGACTTACTGGCTAAGAAAATATTTTGTCACCGCGAACTGTCCCCACCCATTCCCCCCGAGAAAAGCAAGTGTACAAGGATGTTGTTATGTCAGACGAAAATCGCTCCCTTTTTTTAAAGATGAGTACCGCGCCGGAGGAAACGGACGCGCCTAAAAAGGAATTGCCGGCAAAGGGCAGATTGAAGTACGTATTCGGCGTTTTCCGCGCCGAAACGAATACGCTTTTTAGGGTTAATCTCCTTGTGATATTGTCGTTGATACCGCTGGGCTTTCTGTTTTTCTATTACCTGCCCGGGCAGTTGAACGCGGTTGCCGCCGGGTTCAATTTTATGGGCGGCATAGGTATAGGTTATCCGGAGGCGGTTTCATCGGCGGCGGAAAGCCAAATAGCAGTTTATAATGTATATCAAATATTTTTACTGTTGGCGACGCCGTGCGTATGGTTATTCGGTGTCACGCTGTCCGGTTTAAATTATATATGCCGCAAGCTTCTGCAAAAAGACAAGCCCGCTAAATTAGGCAAGTCGTTTTTTACCGGCATAAAGAAATATTGGTTCAACACCCTGTTAACTATCGTGTTGTTCTCGTTGATTGCGTTGGGGGTCGGTTCTCTTGTAATTTATTTGCTTAAGAATATAGCCGCCGGGACTGCGACGGTGGGAACGTGGTTCGCGGTTATAGTACCGTCGCTAATCGCATTACCTATTCTAATGTTGCCGTTGTTCATGCTGCCTATGTCGGTATTTTATCGGTTGAGCTTTAAGGATATACTCAAAAATTCGGTGATATTACTTATAAAATTTCCGTTATTTGCGGTTATTATAGCGTTGGTTTCCGTCGCTCCATTGGTGTTGGTATTCGCCATACAGAGCAGTGCGCAGATTTTCATAGCCATAATATACGCGGTATTCGGCATCACACTGACGGCGATAGGCTGGACGGGCTTCGGGCAATACGTGTTCGGCGCGATAATGGAGCCTTTGGGCGAAATGCGCGTGGCGTCGAAAAAAGAAAAGGATGACACCGCACCGGTAGACGGCAATGCCGCGAACAATAAAAATAAGAAAAAGAACGTCTACGTCAACCCGAAGCAGCATAAGCACACGGATAAAAATGCCGTTAAAAAATCAGGTAAGAACGGAAGCGGCACAAACACAAAAAAGAAATAATCTAGAAGCTATATCATGGACGTAATAAAGAAATTTTTGATAATGGACGGCAGCGCGCTTGTGACCGTAGCGGACACGCGTGCGCTCACGGAACGTGCGCGTAAGTTGCACGATTTATCTCCGCTTGCGACGGCGGCACTAGGCAGAACTTTGACGGTAGCGGCATTTATGTCGCTGAAATTTAAGGATAAAGCCGCGCATTTGTCTATTACCGTCGACGGCGGCGGTCCTATAGGCAAGATAACCGTTTGTGCGGGCTACGGGGCGCAGGTGCGCGGGTTTGTGGAAAATCCGCATGTAGACCTGCCGCTTAACGCACACGGAAAGCTGGACGTCGGCGGCGCGGTGGGACACGCGGGCAACATACGTTGTGTAACCGATTTGAGATTAAAGGAGCCGTACATGGGGCAATCTCAGCTTGTTACGGGCGAGATAAGCGAGGACTTTGCCTACTATTTCACGGTGAGCGAACAGCAACCCTCCGCGGTTGCGGCGGGCGTTTTGGTGAACGGCAAGGGCGTTAAGGCGGCGGGCGGGGTTTTCATTCAGCCGCTACCCGGTTGCGACGATTACAAGCTTACCATGCTGGAAGACATAGCGACGAACTTCGTAAACGTGTCGTGTCTTATAGACGAACACGGCGTCGACGGCATAATAGAAAATTATTTTTCGCATTTGGGCATGTCGGACACGGAAATTCTTTTTCCGAGATACAAGTGCGTGTGCGGCAAAAGAAAAATAGACGCCCTTGTAAATTCGTTGCCGGAAAAAGAAAAAGCGGAAATACTTGACGAACGCGGTGAAATAGAGGTGGTTTGTCACTTCTGCAACAAGGTTTACCGCTACGGCAGGGAAGACGTGGAAGATCTTAAGGCAAAGCATAAAAAGAAATAGATTGGAAGCGACGCTATAGCGGTCGTCGCGATACTTCTTTTGAAAGGCAAGATATAAAAAAATTAAAAGTACGGTAAAGGAGCGCTTTGAAATGGCGGAAATTTACGAGTTTAATCAAAATGCGGATACATATGCGGAGCTTGGACGCGCCGCAATTGCCGAAGGCGACAACGAGCGCGGAGTAATGCTTTTAAACAGAGCGTTGGAGATGTCTCCGGCGCACTTCAAGGCGTCGCTTTATTTGGGAAAGGTGTACGAAGCGGCGGAGGAGTACCGCATTGCCATAAAGGTATACATGCGCGCGCTCACAAAGACGACGCCGTTACTCATGCTGAAAATAGCCTTCTGTTTCCTAAGTGAAGGCGATTTTGAAGAGGCGAATTATTATATAGATTTATTTGACTCCTCCGAACCCGCCGACGGCTATGATTTTGCGACGGTTTTCGAGCCGTTAGACGAAGACGAGATAGAGGAGTTGGGGGAGATGTTGGGAGCGGACTCCTGCGACGACGACGACTGGGAGGACGACGACGATGAGGACGATGAAGACGAGACGGATAACGGAAAGTTTCACATCGTCGGCGAAGACGACACGGACGAAATGTTTAAGGATTTGCCGATAGGTCTTATTCACGATCTCATTTCCGACGGCGAGGACCAATCCGCGCTCAAAATTTTAGAAAAGGTCGCGGAGGACAGCCCGCAACGGACGACGGCGTACCATATAATGTTTGCTATTTACACGTCGAACGGACAATACGACCGCATAATAGAGGAAGGCACACGCCTTTTGAAAAAGAGCCGCGACGAAGGCGTGCTTGCCGCGATGGCGGGGGCGTACTTGATGACCGGCGACCGCGCCGAGGCGGAAAAGTTTGCGCGTGAATTGTTGGACAAGGACCCGCAAAATTACCGCTACATAAAATCGTTTATGTTGCCGCTGGCGGAGGCGGGTGACCACAAGCAAAACGTGGAGTTCTTCACATACCTATTTAACATGCGCTCCGACTTGCTTTTGCCCGGCATGCTACTGGCGGAAGCGCTGTTTAACGACGGACACACCGCCGATGCGATTGAAAAAATGAAACGCGTGCAAGCCTTGTTCGGGAAGTATAGCGACGCGGCGTTCTATGTGAAATATTTTTCCGACGCGGCAAACCACAAAAGAACTATAGATTACGACTTACACATACCGGAATCGGAAACGGCGGCACAGATGAAGGTGCTAGAGAAGGCGCACGACGAATATCTTCATGAGTTCGACTCCGCAAAGCTTAGGAAAAAGTTGCTTTACGACGCCGAATTTGTCGCCGCGATTAAAGCCGGATTGCGTTCTAGCCACCCCGACAACGCGCGGTCGGCGATTTTTATCATAGAGCAGTTGGCGGATTTGGGAGAGATGCCATTGGACATAATCAAGGAGTATTTGAGTGAGCCTTTTCTTAATCCCGTAATCACGGCTTTTTTGCTGACGCTTTTGTTAAGCTACCAAACGAATGTGGACATTCCCGTGGTTTTTGTTTGCAAATGGCAAGAAACAAACATAATGTATCCTACGAAGGTGTTTCACTCCCTGCCGTCGGTTTTTGTCGCCGCCTACAGAACCGTGTTCATAGAAAATTTATTGAAGGGTACCAATATTAGGGAAACTTCCATGAAGCTTTCCAATATATTGGAGCCGCTAAAACATTTTAGAGAGGAATTGAAGAAGCGGCAGTTGCAAGGGAAACCGCTTACCGCGGCGTTGCAAGTGGTTTTTGTTCACGGCGGTTACGGTATCCCCGCGACGGATGAGGAAATAACCGAAGCCGCGCAGTCGTTTTCCACAAAGCGTCCCTCCGTGATAAAGTATCTCAACATACTGGAAGAGCTTGTAAAAATAGACATCGCCGACGATTAGAAAAACGTAGCGGGAAAAACGCAATTGATGCGGTTTCCCTATAAAGCGGAGCGGAATAAGATGAATTTAACTGAACTGTTCTACGAATACGTGAGAACAAAAAAAAATTTTTACGATGGTGACGACGACGGTTACGGCGGCGGGTACGATGATGACGACGACGGTTACGCGGTACACACACACGGCGGACATGTTCACGGCGATGGTTGCGAATGCGACGAGTGCGCTTCGCACGGAGTCGTTGACGCCGACGACGTGCCAGAGCTTTACGCGGAGTGGTTAAACCTATACTGTGAGGAAATAGGGCAGACTCCCGAGGCTTATATCGACCGCATGCGCGCAGACGGTACGTTGGAGGACTACGCAGAACAATGCTTTATGTCCGATTGGGAGCTTGACGAAACGGTCGCCGGCTATTTAGCGGACGGAACGCATACGGCTTTTTTAACCTTGAGGCTTGCCGATGCCGACGTTTCCGTAGCGCTTACGGCGGCGAAGCTTTTGGCGATTGCACCGGGTCGTGCCGCCGAAGCCGCGTTGCTTGACGCAATTATGTCCCCGGCGACGCCGTACGCGGTAAAGCTTGTCGCATACGAGGCGCTACTTGAAGCGGGCGACCACATAGTCGACGAGATATTGAAGCGCATTTACGCGGCGGATGCGGATACGCAAACGATGCTGATTGAAATAATGGCGCGCTACAAGGGCAACAAGGCGGTTTATATGTGGCTTGTAACGCTGTTGTACCGCGGCGACGAGGCGGCGCTTGCCGCGTCGCTGTTGGGCGCTTACGGCGACGAGGACGCTATAGACGTGCTTAATTCCTTCGCGGCGGAATACGAACTTGACGCAAACGAATTGACGGAAGTCCGCAACGCGGTCGAAAGACTTGGCGGCGAATTTAACGAGAACGGTGTTTTCGGCGCGGATAAAAACGCCGGAGAAGGAGACGAAGACCCGGAGTGAAAAATAATTTAAGCTTTTTATCTGGGCTTTCGGAGAGTATTTATGGTAACATACGAACAAGTCAGAAGTGACGAAGAAATAAAAGCGCTTATCGGCGCCGCGGATAATATCCTAAACGTCATGCAGTATACCGAACACGGTACCCGCCACGTAACCTATGTGGCGAATACGGCATCCAAAATACTGCAGAAGCTGGGCTATCCGGAGAATCTGCAAGAGCTTGCTAAAATCTGCGGTTATTTGCACGACATCGGCAACGCCATAAATCGCCATAATCACGGTATTACCGGAGCGATTATGGTTTACCCTATTCTGCTTAGGTTGGGCATGCCGCTTGAAGACATAGCCATTATCGTGTCCGCGATAGGCAACCACGAGGAGGAGCTGGGCGTGGCGGTGAACCCGGTAAGCGCGGCGGTAATAATAGCCGATAAAAGCGATGCACACCGTACGCGCGTACGCCGTGACAGCTATGACCCGACGGACATTCACGACCGCGTTAACTTTTCCATTTTAAAAAACATCGTCACGGTTAAGTCCGAAAAGCGGATAATAGCCAGTAATTTTTATATGGATAAGTCGTCGTCGGTAATGGAGTATTTTCAAATTTACCTTTCGCGCATACAGATGAGCGAACACGCCGCCGCATATCTCAATTGCGCGTTTCAGCTTTATATAAACGACGTACTTATAAACACCCCGAAGCAAAAGGTCGTGCCGCCCTCCGACATAAACGACCAAGTTAATTAGGAGTGTACGCACGCACGCGCTAACGGCGTATTTTGCCGCTTTCGGTGCTTTATTAAATGCGGAAAAAATCGGGTATGTACAATTCGGTGATAAAAGATTTCGTTACCACGGGGTGTCCACACCCAAAATTAGGCGCGTTATATGGCAGATGTAACTTTAAAACCCGACGAGGTGTTGGAAGATTTGGACTTAAACGGTCTTAAAATCATACAATCACGAGTGCTTTACCGCTTCACGTCCGACGCGGTGAAGCTTGCGGCTTTGACGCGTTTAAAAAGCCGGGAGACCGTTGCGGACTTAGGAACCGGCTCCGCTATAATTCCGCTTCTCCTTGCGGGGCGGACAAACGCGTCCTATATAGCCGGCATAGAAATTCAAAGCGAGCTTGCCGATATGGCACAACGCAGTGTTGATTATAACAATTTACAAGATAAAATAGAAATTTTTAATATTGACATAACCGGAGATTTGCACCCGCTAAAGGAAAGGCTTGCCAAACGTCTTAAAACTCCCGGCGTGCTTTTTGATGCGGTGACGGCAAATCCGCCGTATTTTGTGCTTCCGACCGCGTGCGGCGACGGCGGTGATTTTACCAATCCGGCGTTTAACGCCGCGGCGAATCCGTCCGATTTAACGGCTAAATATGAAACCGCCGCGACAATGAAGGATTTCGTCGTCGCGGCGGCTAAGCTACTTAAATTCGGCGGTAGCTTTTACACCGTCAATAAGGCGGCACGCCTTGCCGAATGCATTAACGTTATTCACGGGTGCGGCATGGAAGCTAAGGATATTACATTGATTTTTCCGAAGCACGGCATGCCCGCCGATACCTTTATATTGCGCGCCGTTAAAGGCGGACATTCCGGAGGGCTGACCGTATCCGTTTTCGAATAAGGTTTGGTTCCCGCCGTCACGCGAATTGCCCCCCTTTATTTTAGGGCGACGACTTCTATCTTCAGTTTGGCGGAAATTTCCGGGTAAACCTTTACTTCTACCACATAAAATCCCAAGTCTTTAATGGGGTCTTTCATGACGATTTTTCTTTTGTCGACGCCCAATCCGTCCGCAGCTAAAGCCTCCGCGATTTCCTTTGAGGTAACGCTGCCGTAGATTTTACCTTCGCCTACGCGCACGCCCACGCGAACAATCTGTTGAGATAGCTTTTCGGCAAGCAATTTAGCTTCCTCCGCTTCCTTTTTCTTTCGCGCCGCATCCGCCGCGTTTTTTTGTTTCAAGTCGTTTACCGTCTGCGCGGTAGCCTCGGAGGCAAGCTTTCTTTTTATGAGGAAATTTCTAGCGTAGCCGTCGTTAACTTCCACTATCTCATTCTTTTTCCCTAAACTCTTAACGTCCTCAAGCAGTAATACTTTCATATTGTTCTCCTTTATTTATGGTGTGTATAATCCGATGTGACGACTTGCATGCTAAGAAAATATTTTGTCACCGGAATTGCCCATCCATTTAATTAATACCGCCCGCCAACCATGTTGCGGCGCACGGATATTCCATATAAATATACCACGCATGTGCCTTTTTCGCAAGACATTTTTTGATAGGGCAGATACATATTTATGTATGCGGATTGCACAGAGATGTATCGTAAAAGTTTTCGCACTTATTTGGGGACCTTTCGACACGACGGTGTTACGGCTATCACCGTAACACTGTCGGCTCAAGGTGACAGTCTAGAGAACAAAGCTCGGGATTGTCGAGTTCGTCGGTCATTACCGTCTGCATCTCAAGGTGACAGTCTAGAAAACAACGATCCCATTTCGGGAAGGTGTTATACTGCCGAGCATATTGTCATATTGAGCCGAAAACCTTTTTGTCTAGAGCAATATAACCCGCATTGAATGGCGGAAATATGTCCGGGAAATGTTTAGCGAAGGAGTTAAGCGGGGGAAATTTTACAGGTATATCGCACCTTAGTCGGAGGGCGGAGGCGCATTGTGCGTTGCGAAAAATGCCGTGCGGGAGGGGATCGGCGCAATTTAAAATGCGTTTGCGGGCGTAATGTACGGAAGTACGGGCATTACAAGTTTCAACATCAAAGTAAAAAATATATTTTGTCCCTCAATTTTGCTCTTAAGAACGCGTTTCGAATAGCAAAATATGCTCTTAAAAAATTTTTTTTTATCAAAGATGTCAAATGAGGCACTTTGTAATTAAATTTTTAGGGTGAAAGTAAAATTTTTTTTATGCAAATGTGTATAAAAACGGTTTTTTATGCGTAAAATTCATAAAAAGCGGGTTTTAATTCATATTCAGACCGCGTATAAAACCCTAATTAAGGTTGAAAAAAGCGATTTTAAAACCCAAATTTTTATCATAATCCGCAGTTGATAATAGCAAAATATACTGATAAACATTGAATTTAGTTGAAAATAGGACTTGTCGTATTAACGTCTAACCATGTTTATTTTGTATACAAGATCGTTTATTTACTTAAAATCCTCTGCGGGGTTGCATTTGGCGCAATTATGTGGTAAAATCTAACGGAAGCTAAAGTTTTAAAAAGACTTGGTGTGACGGGAGTCGCGGGGCTTGCCCCCGGGTTGTCGGGCAGGGAATGAATGCGGAGTTTACGAAGCAGAAACCGCATGACTTTACTTGACGGTATCCCCTCTCGTCTTTCGCTAAGAAAAACTTTTAAACTACTTGTACGCTAAAAGGCGTATGGGGGATGGTCGAGCTAAAGCGGAGGATTTCCGTGCAAGGCAAGCACGTACCGTGCGTCGTATCGTGGGCGGTTCCAAAAGATTGAACGTAGGATGAAACTGTTTTAGGTCAGTCGTAACGGTCGTTTAGAAATACTTGAGAGGTGAGATATGTACTATATCGGTATAGACATTGGCGGGATGAGCATTAAGACCGGTCTTGTCGATGAAACCGGGAGATTGCATTTTAAAAAAGTTTTTACTACTAAACCGGACGAACCGTCACTAATCATTATTTCTTGTATAGCGGATTTTGTCAAAGAGATGTTGGCAGAGAACGCCTTAACGCTTAAAGATATTTCCGGGATAGGAATAGGCATTCCGGGATCGGTAGACAGTAAGAAGGGAACGGTTCGTTATTGTTGCAATATAAATTTGGTAGACGTCAAGCTCGTTGCGGAGC
Organism: Clostridiaceae bacterium; assembly: GCA_031289315.1. Lineage (GTDB taxonomy): Bacteria > Bacillota > Clostridia > Christensenellales > CAG-917 > JAITEJ01. The sequence continues at coordinate 110,858 of JAITPR010000016.1, forward strand.
TTAGCAAATTGCTTAATTTTAAGAACATTAAAATAAGCAATGACGCTAACTGCGCGGCATTGGGCGAAACGCGTTTCGGAGCGGGACGCGGCGCGGCGAATACCGTAATGATAACCTTAGGCACGGGAGTGGGTTCCGGCATAATATCCGACGGGAGGCTGTTTGAAGGCGGCTTTTCGGCGGGAGCGGAAGCCGGACATACAACCGTAATGATGAAAGGCGGCGACGAATGCGGCTGCGGGTTTAAAGGGCACTGGGAAGCGTATGCTTCGGCTACCGCGCTAATTCGCCAGACGAAGAGGGCGGTGGAAAAAGCGCCTACGTCGAAGCTTGCGGAGCTTGCCGAAAAAGGCGTCACAGGACGTACCGCTTTCGACGCGGCGAAGCAGGGTTGCAAAGCTGCGCAAAAGGTTGTCAGGAAATATCTTGAATATGTAGGCATCGGGCTTGTTAATCTTTGCAACCTGTTCTATCCTGAAATCGTGATAATCGGCGGCGGGATATCGAACGAGGGCGATTATATAATAAAACCCTTGCAGCGTTATGCAAACAAGTATGTTTACGGGCGCGGATACAATCCGAAAATAAAGATTACACGCGCGGAGCTTTTGAACGACGCGGGCATAATCGGCGCGGCGTCGCTGTGTATGGAGCAATCCTAAGCGGAGTCGTCGGATAACCGGAGGAGGCAATCTTCCCACCGCGCATAAACAAGGTATAAAATAAACAAACGGTTGTTCTTAAACGTTTAAGCGGTTACTTAAAAGGTAACGGCGTTTAGTTAGGGACGTGCCACCGCGTGAAATCATACGTCAAGCGGACACGGACTAAAAGCGCGGGGATAAAAAAAGCGCTCTAAATTACGCGGTAGGAACAATAGAAGAAGACAACGGTGCGGCATTTAATTTAATTGCCGGTAAAGCCGCCGTTGTCAAGACGCTTAGGCGGAAGCGGATTATCCGTTTAAAATGAAGCAAACCAATTAACCCCATGTCCCTCCGACGGAACAAAAGAGGCGCGTATGCGTCAAAATAACCTTAAGGACGGCAAACAAATGCGACGGGAAGCCGCCGCGACTAATAAAAAAGACCATGAATAAACTTGAAAAATTAAAGACATTATCAAAAAAATTAAACGACCTCCGCCGTGTTTCGCAACGGACTCAAAAAGAGACCGCTGAAATACTCGGCATCACCCCCTCCGGCTACGCCAGCTGGGAGCAAGGACGCACCGAACCCAGTTTGTTCTTCGTTTTGAAAATATGCGAAATCTACGGCATTTCTCCTAACGAATTACTCGATTGGAACATTGCGGACTAGGTAGTGTAACGACTTACGGTCAGTTTAGTTAATTCAAGCTCTTTTAACGTATAGCTTTACGTTAATTCCTCTCTGTGTATTTTATAGTACACATCTTAGGAATTGCCTTAATATACGCGAAAATAGCTTAAAATTCACTAAAAGCTGTTAGGTCAACACGCCCTAAATAGGCTTTTATTTCGGAATGCGCATTTAAATTAACGGTTTTTGCGCCGCACGGGGTATTTTTCCGCTTACGGGTACGGTGTATTTTCAAGTACGCCGTATCCGGCGCGGTGAGTACCATAATTTTGGCGCGCCACGAAATGAGGCTAAATTTTCGACGTTATGACGGCGGATAGACCCTCACGGTGTTTTTGCTTTCCGACGCTTATTTTGTCGGTTATTCGCGCATTTGCGTAATTTTTCATGCCGACTTTAGAGCAACGCATCAATAGAATACTTCTTAACGTTGAAAAACCCGCCCGTTATACCGGCGGAGAATTTAATACGCCGAATATGAAGAAAGCTCAGGCGCACAACAAATTGGCGCTCTGCTTTCCCGATGTCTACGAAATCGGAATGAGTAATTTGGGGCTTTCAATTCTCTATCACGCCGTGAACGCCTTACCCGCGTGGACGGCGGAGCGCTGTTTTGCCGTTAAAGCGGATATGGCACGCGAAATGAACGCGAACGGTATTCCGCTGTTTTCGCTTGAAACAAAAACTCCTTTGAGGGAGTTTGACGCGATTGGTTTTTCCCTGCAATACGAGTTGCTGTACACGAACGTGTTGTACATGCTGGAGCTTGCCGGTATACCCTTTCGCGCCGCCGACAGAAAAAATGGAAATTATCCTCTGATAATAGCCGGCGGACCGTGTACGGTTAACCCCGCGCCGACAGAGGCTTTTTTCGATATTGTCGTGGTGGGTGAGGGCGAGAACGCGCTTGTCGCGCTGGCTAACCTTATAGACGAGGAAAAACAAAAGGGCTTTGACAGAGAGCGCGTTTTGGAGCGTGCCGAATGCATTCAAGGCGTGTACGCACCCGCGCGCGCGCACGCGAACAATAAATGTGCCACAAGCGGCGTTCAGAACGGTGATAAAACTTCCTCAAGCGGTACGCGAAAGCGTACGGTATTAAAAGCCGTCGTCGAAGACTTAAACGGCGATAAAACTTCCTCAAGCGGTACGCGAAAGCGTACGGTATTAAAAGCTACCGTCGAAGACCTGAATAAGGTTTTTTATCCGTTAAAGCCTCTCGTGCCTAACATAGAGATAGTGCATGACCGTGCCGTAATGGAGTTGTACAGAGGTTGCGGCAGCGGTTGCCGTTTTTGTCAAGCGGGGTTCTATTACCGTCCGTTGAGAGAAAAGGACGCCCAAACAGTTATTAATTGCTCGAAAGCCATGATTGAAAACACCGGCTTCGACGAGTTAACCATGTCCAGCCTTTCAAGCGGCGACTATACGCATCTGCTTGAAGCCGTTGAAGCGTTAAAGGATTTTACCGATAAAAAGCGTGTGCGCATAGCATTGCCGTCGCTTCGTTTAAACAGCTTTGACGGGCGTCTTGCCGATTATACGCGTAAGAGTTCGCTTACGTTTGCGCCGGAAGCCGGTACGCAGCGGTTGCGCGACGTGATTAACAAAAACATCACCGATGCGGATATCGACAATATCGGCGCCATGTTTGAGGCGGGTTACAGAAGCGTAAAACTTTATTTTATGTTGGGGCTTCCCACGGAAACCGATGAGGATTTGGACGGAATTGCCGAAATATGCCGCCGTTTACGCGCGCTTTACGTCAAAACCGTAGGTAGAAAGGATGTCACGATTTCCGTTAGCTGTTCGGTATTTATTCCTAAACCGGTGACGCCCTTCCAATGGGAAAGGCAGATAAGCGTTGAGGAAATGCGCACTAAGCAGTATTATTTACGCAATAAACTCCGCGATATAAAGGGAGTTACCTTTGGTTGGCACGACGCCGAAACCTCCGAACTGGAGTCCGTGTTGGCGCGCGGCGACGAAAGGCTAGCGGCGGTAATCGAACGCGCTTACGCGGATGGCTGCAAGTTCGACGGTTGGACGGAAAGCTTTGATTTTGCCAAATGGCAGGGTGCTTTTCAAAAGGTCGGCGTCGATATGGGCGATTATACGCGCGCGATACCTACGGATGCGACGCTTCCGTGGGATTTTATTGACACCGGCGTGGATAAGTCATATCTGCTTGCGGAGCGCGAAAAGGGCTTGCGCGCGGAGGTGACGGCTAATTGCCGCGACGGTTGCAACGGGTGCGGAGCAAATAAATTGGGCGCGTGCTTGGCGGGTAAATTATGATAATTTTGAAGTATCGAAAGACCGGAAGCGCACGCTATATTTCGCATATAGACGTCTTGCGCGGTATGGGGCGGATTTTGCGGCGCGCGGGGCTGGAACCCACCTTTTCGCAGGGCTTCAATCCTCATATGAACCTATATTTTTCGCCGCCCATAGCGCTGGGGCTGGGAAGCGTCGCGGAATACATGGCGGTCGACATACCGGAGGTTAGCCCGGAGGATTTTCTTAAGAAATATAACGCGGCGGCTCCCGACGGTTTAAAGGGTATTTCCGCAGAATATGCGGAAAAAAATCCGAATTTTGCGGCAAACGTCAAGGCGTTCGTCTACCGTACGGAGCTGAAAGGGAGTGCGGAAGCGCTTGCCAAAATTGAGAAAATCAAGGACGTTTATAATATAACGTACACACAAAAGGGCGAAACCGTAACAAAGGATGTGGGCGCGCTTATCCGTAAAATAGAAAGAAGAGGCGATTCGGAATTCTTTTTTACGCTTGCCGCCGGTGCGGAGGTTTTACGTCCCGACAGACTACTCAAGCAGTTGGAGGTTGATTTCGGCATAGAATACAGCCTTCCCGAGGTTACAAAAACCGAACAACTTTTTGGGGTGGACAATCCGCGTTGACGACTTGCTGGCTAAGAAAATCTTTTCGGCTCTTTTTAGTCTAAAACCGTCTGAAATGCTCGTCCGGTAGCGGTGCTACGACTGTGCTTTTAGGTAATTTATCCTTACAAATAGCCGAAAAAATATTTTATCACCGCAAATTGTCCACATCCAAACTTCTTTGACGCCGTAGCGTCTTACGATACAAAAACAAACCGCGTAAAGAGCGTGTTTACACTCTAAAAACCGCGTAAAAAGTAAAAACAACCTGCGTAAAGCCGCGCCCCATACCGGACCAAAGGAGAAACCTAAGGTTTTTTCCGTCCGACATTAGGCGTGATTATACGCTAAAGAGTTCTCAATGAAGAAAATTTATATCGACTCATATCCTACACGCGCAGCAGCGGTCGTCATTGAAGACGGACGGGTCGTTGAATTTCTCGCCGAAAAGGACAGAACTCCGAAGCTCGTGGGCAACATCTACAAGGGCAGGGTCGTCAATACCTTGCAAGGCATGAAGGCGGCGTTTGTCGATATAGGACTTTTAAAAAACGCCTATTTAGATATGGGCGAATTGCCCTTCGAGGTAAGTAAGGCGGAATTCGACGGAGAAAAGATTTGCCGTCCGTTGCGGTTGGCTCCGGGCGCCGTCATCATGTGTCAAGTCGTCAAGGAGCAGTTCGGCACAAAGGGACCGCGCGTTTCGCCGGTGGTGTCTATTCCGGGCAGATACTCCGTTATCGTACCCGATAGCGCGATGTTTTTGGTGTCGCGCAAGATTTCCGATTTGTCGCGTCGCGCGGAGTTAGAAGCGCTTATGCGCGCGAATGCCGCGCCTAATACCGGGTTTATTGCGCGCACCTTAGCGGAAGACGCCTCCGACGAGGAAATCATAGGCGATATGCGCTTTATAACCGACCGTTGGGAAAAAATTAAAGCCGACTATGAGCGCACTCCCGTAAAGGGTTTGGCTTACGCCGACGGCGATTTACTTATCCGCACAATAAGGGATTTGATAACGCCCGACATTGAAGAGCTCGTCGTCAATAACGCGGCGGATTACGAAAGGTTTCGCGGTTTGCTTGACCGATGCGGCATTCCTAACGAAATATTAAAAATTTACGACGGCGACGAGTATATCTTTGCGCGCTACGGCATCATTCCGCAGATTAAGACGGTGTTGGCAAGGCGCGTAGATATGGACAACGGGGGTTATTTGATAATAGACAGAACCGAAGCTCTCACCGTCATAGACGTGAATACCGGCAAGTTTGTCGGCGAGACGGACTTACAAGATACGATTTTTAAAATGAATATGGCGGCGGCGGAGGAGATTGCCCGTCAGATACGTCTTCGCAATATAGGCGGCATTATCATAATTGATTTTATTGATATGCGCCGCAAGGAGTGCCGCGAAGCCGTCATCTCTAAGCTGTCCGAATGCGTCAAAAGCGACCGCATTAAAACATCTGTACTGGGCATGACGCAGCTAGGCTTAGTGGAGATTACCCGCCGCAAGGAATGTTCTGTCGTCAACGACATGTTTGTCGTCGAATGTCCCAATTGTGAGGGCATGGGCGTGATTTTCGTAGACGAAGTGTTGGTTCTCCGCGTTCGCGAAGCCCTTTTCCGTTTCTTTGAGAAAAACCCGTGCGACGCCGTCGTAATAACGGTTAACCCCGCGGTCGCCAAAGAAATAAACGCGTATAACATCTTTAACCGTGAGTTCGTCAAGGGCAAGTCAAAAACCCTCTATCTAGTCGAAGAAGCCTCCTTTGAGCTTAATTCCGTCGACATCAAAAATGCCCGCGCTTTCCCGCAAGAAACCCTTGATACCTTTGTAAAACTATAATAAATATATGGGGCGTATTCGCGTTAGACGTGCGCTTGTTGTTTCCTTTGTCCACTCTCAATCCTCAATAAAAATCTTGTCATTATTGTTTCCGCATGGCTTTGGAGTACGTTGTTGCTATCGCCCCGATTGCCGTTTCGGAGTTTTGAGCATGGTTGCCGCTATATCGTTTGCTATCGCCCCGATTGCCGTTTCGGAGTTTTAAGCATGGTTGCCGCTATATCGTTTGTTATCACTCCGATTGCCGTCCGGAGTTTTCATTTTGGATACGGCATTATTATACACCCCTTTTTGGCGATAAGTCAAGATTTCATGTCACAATTTATCGAGTTTATTTTTTCAAGATGTTTTGCTGATTGCTGAACAGGTAGTTTAGCGTGGTTATAACCGAGGCGGGTGTGTCGTCCGGAAACTGTGTGATAGCAACTCTAAGGGCGGCAAAAAGCATTGATACACGGACATTGATAAAATATTTCCAGCTTCGCGTATCAAGTTGAGCAACCTCTTTGATGAAGGAAAACTTTGTTTCAATTGTCGATACCACTTGAGTTTGAAACCATTCATACAGATTGGACTCCATAAGTGCAAAAAATAAGGCTTTTTGGTTGAGCCAAATATCAAACAAGGCATTTAAAAGGTCGTCGATACCGGTTGTTTTTTCGCTAGAAAAATGTTCTAAAAGTGCTAAAGAAATGCCTTCCGTCTGATAGAGAATTACATCGGATTTATCGTCAAAGAGTCTATAAAACGTCGCCCTGCCGACGCCGGCGCACTCCGCAATTTCGGTAACGGTTAGCATAGAATAAGGCTTTTTTTGCATGAGCGTATTTAGTCCGTCGCAAATTAACTTCGCCGAATCACGTTTACGTTTGTCGTTTCCGATACGATACATTTTTATGCCTCCTGTCCCACTTCTCTAAATGGACTTTTTTTTCCTTAAGCATCTTGAATTCCACCCTATGCTATGATACAATAGTATCATAGGATAAAACGTTATGTCAATAGGGGGCGATAATTTGGATAATATAACTTCAAGTCGAGTTACAACGAAAAGAGAACGACGGGATTACGGACTGTTTTTCATCGGTCAAAATATGTTTTATCTTTTTGTGATGAACTTCATTCAGAATTATTTTACCGATGTCGTTGGAATGGCAGCCGGAACGGTTGCTATAATAATCCTTATTGCAAGGCTGTGGGATGCCGTAAACGACCCTATTTTTGGCGGAATTGTGGATAGAAGCCGTCTTAAAGGCGGGCGTTTTAAGCCGTGGCTGAAGCTATCACTCTGTATTTTGCCGATTTTCACTATCGGGCTGTTTGCCGTGCCGTCGGGGCTGGCGTTGCCTATCAAAACCGCGATATGCGCAATTGTTTATTTCGTTTGGGGAATGGCTTTTACGGTATGCGACGTGCCTATTTATTCACTTTCTACCGCTATGACAAATAACATGCAGGAACGCACCGCATTGATTGCACGCGGCAGACTGAACAGTACCTTTGGCATAATGGCGGTAATCCTTGCTACCGTGCCGCTCACGGGGTTATTCAGCAGACTTATTGGAAACGAATCTCAAGCGTGGTTGATTGTCGCCGTAATATTCTCGGTAATAGCCTTCTTTTTCATGCGCCCGATTGCCAAAAGCGCAACCGAAAGGTTCATTGACCAAAGCACCAAAGCGTTATCTATAAAAGGAATTTTTTCATACTTAAAATCCAACAAATACCTGCTTATTTTTTACAGCGCAATGATTATATTCAGCCTGACCAATACCGTCAGCACCTTGTCGCTTTATTTCGCAACGGTAAATCTAGGCGACAAAAATATGTTTATTGTGGTGACGCTTATAACCATGATAGGCGCGCCGTTTGTTTCCATTTTTCTACCTAAGCTAAACAAGAAATTTGACAAGTTCCAAATTTTCATGTTCGGAATGGCGGTCGCTATTGTGACAAGCGTGATAATCTATTTTGTGGGATATGAGGGAGTAAGATTTGTGCCGTTTTTGATACTCTCGTTTATCAGAGGCGTAGGATTTTCTTGCACAATGGTAATGTCATATATGTTTGCGGCGGATTGTATAGAATACGGCACATATAAGAGCGGAAAAAGAGCGGAGGGGATTACGTTTTCTATTCAAACCTTTACCACTAAAATGACCGGCGCTATTTCCGGCTTCATTGCAATGGGCTTGCTAGGTTGGTTCTTTAACTATCAATCGGCTTACTATGTGGACAATGTGCTTATCAGCCCCGTTCAGCCGCAAAGCGCCGTCACGGGAATATGGTTTATGTATTCGATTTTCCCCGCAATCGGAGCGATAATCGCGTTTATCATACTGATATTGCTGTATAAACTGCGTGATAATGACGTCCAGATTATGGCTAACGTCAACTCCGGTGAAATCACCGTTGAGGAGGGCGAAAGGCTGTTGAATGAAAAACATGGCGGAGATGTAAAAAGCGAATCCAGCGAAGAGGGTGAAAGACCGTTGAATGAAGAGCATGACGGAGAGGAGGAAGGATCGTCGAATGAAGAGCACGACGAAGATAATAAAAATAAACCCGTTGAATAGGGTGAAAGATCGTTAAGTGAGAACCATGACAAAGATAATAAAATCGGAGGAGATTAAGAAGTATGATTGATTTAAAGGGAAGTCCTTTTTGTCTTAGCGACAGCGACATCGAGTGGGTGAACGGAACCCTAAGCGGCATGACGCTTAAAGAAAAAATCGGGCAGCTGTTTTGTCCGCTTGGGCTTTTATCTAACCGTAAAAGCTTATTGCACTTGATGAAAGAGGTTGCAATCGGCGGGATTATGTTCCGTCCGACGAAGGGCAAGCATGCTCAAGGTACGCATAGGTTTTTGCAGAACAACTCCAAAATTCCGCTTTTGATAGCGGGCAACCTTGAAAGCGGCGGCAACGGGGCGGCGGCGGACGGCACGTATTTTGGCATGCCTATGCAAATTGCCGCCACCGGAAACGCGGAGATGGGTTACCATTTGGGAAAAATAAGCTGTGCCGAAGGCGCGGCGACGGGGATAAATTGGGCGTTCGCGCCGATTGTTGACATTGATAAAAATTTTCGCAATCCTATAACCAATCTTAGAACCTTCGGAAGCTCCCCGGACACGATAATAAGTATGGCAAGGGGATACATGCGCGCGGCGGATGAAAGCGGCGTTGCCGTGGCAATTAAGCACTTCCCCGGCGACGGCGTGGACGAAAGGGACCAACACCTGCTTACCAGCGTCAACACCTTAAGTCAAGCGGAGTGGGATGAAACCTACGGCAAAATTTATTCGGAGTTAATTGCGGCGGGCGCCAAAACCGTTATGGTAGGGCATATCGCGTTGCCGTCATATCAAAATTTATTAGAGGGCGTTGAGCGGAAAAAAACGGTACCGGCAACCCTGTCTAAGGAATTAATGTGCGGACTGCTTAGAGAAAGGCTTAGGTTTAACGGCTTGATTGTCACGGACGCCTCTCCCATGGCGGGATTTTGCGTGGCGATGAAGCGGGAATATGCCGTACCCTTAGCCATAGAGAACGGAGCGGATATGTTTTTATTTGCGCGGGATTTGGCTACGGACTATAAATATATGGTGACCGGAGTGGAAAAAGGGATACTTTCGGAGCTTCGGCTTAACGAAGCGGTGACGCGAATCCTAGCGCTCAAGGCATCCTTGAAGCTGCACGTCAAGGCCAAGGAAAACAGTCTGGTGCCTTTGCCTTCAGCTCTGAATATATTAAAAAGCAAGCAAAGCCTTGCGATTACGGAAAAATGCGCGGACGAAAGCGTTACGCTGGTGAAGGATACGCAAAAGCTTTTGCCGATTTCGCCGGCGCTTCACAGGAGAGTATATCTCAACGTATTAGAAAACAGCGACGGTATACACTCCTTGCTCAAGAGTAAATTAAAGCAAAAGCTAGAGGCAGAGGGCTTTGCCGTTACCGTGCGCAACAGGGCGGCAATTGCCGATTTAGGGATTTTGGTGAGCCCTGAAAGAACCTCAATCTTCAAGAAGGTATCCGTACTTTTCAAAGCGCGGAAATCTTTAAGCGAGTTGGTTGGCTCACCGAATGATTTTATAGCCAAATATGACTTGGCGATCTATGTCGCTTGTTTTGAAACGGCAAGCGAAACTACGGTTGTTCGCCTCAATTGGAAGGGCTTTAAGGGAATCGGCAACGATATTCCGTGGTTTGTAAACGACGTGCCGACGATATTTATCAGTCTTGCAAATCCGTATCACCTATTGGACGTACCCATGATTAAGACCTTTATAAATGCGTATACGAACAGTGAACCGGTTATTGATGCGGTAATCGACAAAATTCTAGGGAGAAGCGAATTCAAGGGCATTTCTCCCGTTGACGCGTCCTGCGGTCGTGAGGACGTCTTATATTGAGAGATGTTTTCTTGCGGTACGTTAGCGAACTGCAAAATTTCATGGTGTGGACAGTTCGCGATGATAAAATATTTTCTTAACCGGCAAGTCATCAGCGCGGATTATTCACATCTAATTTTAGGGAGGAATGCGGCGATGTCTAATCCGCTTACACTTAATGACGACGACGTAAGAGTTATCGACGCCAAAAATGCGGAGCAACGCTTGTATGATTATTACGGGCTGAAGCCGGTATACCACTATATACCTTGCGAAAGGCTAGGAATTAAAATCCGCGTATGCGAAGTCGGCACGGGCGATCCCGTTTTGATAGTACCCGGCAATACTGGCGATAGCTTTCCGTTTGTGCCGCTCATGGCGGGGCTACGCGGGAAACGAATACTTGCCTTTAACCGTCCCGGAGGCGGCTTGAGCGAGGGCATAAATCACCATACGATAGGCTTCAAGGAACTGGCGACGGAAACGCTCACCGGCGTGCTTGACCACTTCTCTATCGGGCAATTGCCGGTTATTTCACATTCCATGGGCAGCCATTGGAGTTTGTGGTTTGCCGCTACCGCGCCGGAGCGGATAGAAAAGCTTGTCCTACTAGGCGTCCCCGGCAATGTTCTGCGGTGCAAGCCGCCGTTGTTATTGAGGTTGGCGGCTATACGCGGTTTAAACAAGGCAATGTTTGAAAAAATAACGCCCAAAAGCGTTGAATCATCCTTGAAAGGGTTGACCTTTATGGGGCATTCAAGGGATACTCTGCAAGCGTTGCCGCAGGCTATGAGGGAGTGTTATTATTATTTCCCGCGGTTGCCGCATTATGCCGAGTCCAGTCTTAGCTTGATGGAAACGACAAACACACTCTTCGGTTCCAAAAAATCGATACTAATCAACGCGGACGACCTAAAAGATATCAATCAAAAAATACTGCTGATTTGGGGAGAAAACGACCCCTTCGGAAACGTAAAGGAAGGGGAAAAAATCGCGGCAATTTTACCCGACGCAAGGTTGGAACTAATACGGGGCGGCGGACATCTGCCGTGGTTGGATGCTCCGGCGGCTTGCGGCGAATCGGTACAAGCGTTTCTTGACGGTGAAGATAAATAGGGCAGGCAATTCCCTACATCTGCTTAGTGTGACACACTATATTTTTTATGCATAAGCCTTGAAAGATAACCGTGCAAAAAGTACTTGACATATGTTGAGTGTTGCCGCATAATAAATAAAACGGAAAACAGCTTAGCAAAAGGGCTTTTTCCGTAAAACTGACAAAAAGAGGGCGCGATGTTTTTCTTCGGGATTATAATTAGCGGAATAATTATTACCATAGCGATTATTAAGATTGCTAAATTCCGCCGTTCCCCGAGATAAGACGCCGCACTACTTAAAAAGGCATTTGAACCCCCGGGCCGTACGGCTTCGGGGGTTTTAAAATTTAAGGGTATGGACAATTCGCGGCGACAAAAAAATTTATTGCCTGGCAAGTCGTCACATCGGATTGCCCGCACCAAAATTTAACAAGGAGTTTTTTTATGACTGAACAACTTAGAGAAATCGGCAGGCGTCTTGCGGAATTGCGCGACGCGGCGGAGATGACGGCGGAGGCGTTCTGCAAGGAAGCCGACGTGAGTTTAAGCGAACTTGCCGCATACGAGGAGGGCAAGAAGGATTTTTCTTTTTCCTTTCTTTATAACGCCGCGCATATTTTGGGCGTGGACGTAATGGATTTGATGAGCGGTGACACTCCGCGGCTTTCGTCTTGGTGCGTGGTTAAAAAGGGCAAGGGTTACACGGTAAACCGCCGTTCCTCCTACAAATATTCGCATTTGGCATTCACCTTCCGCGATAAGAAAGCCGAACCGTTTTTGGTTACGGTGGAGCCGAAGACGGCGGCGGAGGTTGCGCTTCATTCGCACGACGGACAGGAGTTCGACTGGATTGTTTCCGGGCGCATACTCTTTAAAATTGCCGACGTGTCTTACGAACTGGAAGCCGGCGACAGCGTATATTTCAACTCTGCGCTTCCTCACGCGATGTCCGCATTAGACGGCAAGTCCGCGCAATTTATTGCCGTAGTCATGAAATAGGAGTAAGCTTTTATGCCGCTATACGAATTATATACGGGCAAAAATCGCGACGATTTTGCCACACTAGAAGATTTACAAAAAAATTACAAACTCACGGTTCCGGACGATTTCAACTTTGCGTTCGATTGCCTTGACCGTTTAGCCGCCGAAAAGCCGGATGCGCTTGCGTTGCTTTGGATTTCCAACGACAACGAGGAAAAGCGGTTCACCTACGGCGATATACGCAAGCTTAGCCTAAAAGCCGCCAATTTCTTCAAAAAACACGGCATCGGCAAAGGTGATATGGTTATGCTTACCATGAGCCGCGACTGGCGGTTTTGGCCGGTACTCATGGGGCTTCACCGCATGGGCGCGACGGCGGTTCCCGCTTCCTACTTGCTCACCGCGAAGGATATAGTATACCGCATGAACGCCGCGTCTATAAAAATGCTTCTCACAACTCCGCGTTTCGGCGTTACTCAAGCCATGGAGGAGGCGCTTTCACAGTGTCCTACCGTTAAAAAGCTAGCCGTGTTTGGCGGCAAGCTGCCCGCGTCAAATCTGTGGATAGATTTCGATAAGGAGTTGGAAGCCGCGCCGGAAACGCCGTTTAAACGTTGCACAATCAAGTCTGATACCATGCTTATGGCATTTTCGTCCGGCACAAGCGGATACCCCAAAATGGTTCAGCACGACTACACGTATCCGTTGGGACACATTCCGACCGGCTGTTTTTGGCAACGTTGTATCGACGGCGGTCTGCACCTCACCATATCCGACACCGGTTGGCTTAAAAGTCTTTGGGGCAAGATGTACAGCCAATGGCTTGCCGGCAGCGCGGTTTTTTGCTACGACTTCGACAAGTTCTCCGCGTCCGACATCCTTGAAAAAATCGAAAAATATAAGGTGACTACCTTCTGCGCCCCCCCGACGATGTACCGCTATATGATTAAAGAGAACCTCAAAAAATATGATTTCTCTTCACTCAAGCACTGCTGCGCCGCCGGCGAAGCCCTTAACCCCGAAATCTATAAGGTGTGGTTTGCCGGTACCGGGCTTAAAATATTTGAGGGCTTCGGACAAACCGAAACCACCCTGTCCTGTTGGACCGGCTATCCGTGGATGCAACCGCGCTTAGGCTCTATGGGGCTTCCCGCCCCCGGCTACCGCATGATAGTCTGCGACGAAACCGGCGTCGAACTGGGCGCCGGCGTCACCGGAGAAATTTGTATCCGTACCGACGACGCGGGCGGCGGTAAGCCCTACGGGCTGTTCAAGGGCTACTACCGCGACGCGGAGATGACCTCCCAAATTTGGCACGACGGCATATATCATACCGGCGATACCGCCTATAAGGACGAGATGGGCTTCCTCTGGTACGTGGGGCGTATGGACGACGTGATTAAATCCTCCGGCTACCGCATAGGTCCATTTGAGGTCGAGTCCGCACTCATGGAACACCCCGCCGTCACCGAATGTGCCGTTACCGGGCTGCCGGACCCCGAACGCGGTTTCGTCGTCAAAGCCACCGTGGTTCTCTCCACCGGTTATACGCCCTCCGACGCGCTCACTAAAGAGCTGCAAAACCATGTCAAAAAGGTGACCGCTCCCTATAAATACCCCCGAGTAATCGAGTATGTCGACGCGCTTCCCAAAACCGTTAACGGCAAAATCCGCCGCGTAGAAATCCGTAACCGCGACATCGAAAAGAAATAGAGGAATAAGGCATAGTTCTTTTTGCCCGCGCAAAAAGAACCCAAAGTTGGTGCGCCTTGCGAGGTTCGCAAGGCGCACTGCGCAAGCTTGAAGTTTGACCCTGATTACTTGAAAAACGCGGTTGACGCAGGATTATATCCTTAGCGTCAACCGCGTTTTTAAATTCATTAGTGTTAACCCTCTCACTTACCGTTCTTTATGTTCGTTATTTCTTCTCAATAGGAGCGGACAAAACAGATTTTTTTGGTTTTTGCGGTAAATTATAAAATTAATGCTTGACAAGCGGCAAATCGTGAAATACAATGTAAATAGACTTGAAATCCGTCTACGGGGAAAAAGTCTACGGATAACCTTATATGAACAAGAATTTCGCTTTTTACGCATACTTTTACTTTACGACCTATAAGGCGTAATTTTTCCGTGCGGTTTTAAGCGAAGCAATTAAAGTTAAGTAAAGACCGCCTGAATGGGCGGTTTTTTTATTCCCGTTAGCCTATGCGGAACACGCGGGGCTTGCGGAGGAAAAACAAATAACAGCGTCGTCGCTAGCTTGCGCGGAGAAAATCAAAGCGGCACACACATGCTGCAAAGCCGGAGCGGACGCGGCGAAACAAAGTGGCACACAAGTGTGGCAGAAAGAGCGGAAGCGCACCTTTGCGTGCTAAAACAAATAAAACAAGTAAAGAGGCATAGATAAGTATGATAGTGGTAATTAAAAACAATCAAGAAGAGAAGCAAGTAAACAACTTGATTAAGTGGATTAAGAGTTTAGGCTTAGCGGTGAACGTGAGCAAGGGCGAAAGCTCCACGGTGCTGGGGCTAATCGGCGACACCACGAAGGTGGACATGGAACTTATAGCTTCGCTTGACATAGTGGAGACCGTGAAGCGCATTCAAGAGCCGTTCAAGAACGTGAACCGTAAGTTTCATCCGCAAGACACGGTTGTGGACATCAACGGGTGCAAATTCGGCGGCGGGTTTTTTCAGGTAATCGCGGGTCCGTGTTCTGTGGAGTCGGAGGAGCAAATTATCGCCATAGCCAAAGCCGTTAAGGCGGCGGGAGCGACCGTACTCAGGGGCGGAGCCTTTAAACCGCGTTCTAGCCCGTATTCGTTTCAAGGTATGGGCGGCAGCGGCTTAGAGCTATTGTTCAAGGCACGCGAGGTTACCGGCATGCCGATTATAACGGAAATAGTCGACGTGCGGCATATCGACTTATTCAAGGACGTGGATATAATTCAGATAGGCGCGCGTAACATGCAGAACTTCGAGCTTTTGAAGGAACTGGGGCGCATAAGAAAACCGGTACTGTTAAAGCGTGGTCTTGCCGCGACGATAGAGGAATGGCTGATGAGCGCGGAATATATCATGGCGGGCGGCAACGCGGAAATAATCCTTTGCGAACGCGGTATAAGAACCTACGAGCCGTTCACTAGAAATACGCTTGACCTATCGGCAATTCCGGTAGTCAGAGAACTTACGCACTTACCCGTAATAGTCGACCCATCCCATGCTTCGGGGCTGTCGCGGTTGGTGCCGCCCTTGTCGCTTGCGTCGGTTGGCGTAGGCTGTGACGGGCTGATAATAGAGGTACACAATGACCCGATGCACGCGAAATCGGACGGTGCACAGTCGCTGAAGCCGGAGCAGTTCGCCGATTTGATGGGAAAGATACGTCCGCTCATGGACATAGTAGGCAAGCACACCTTTTAAGTAAGCGGGCAATAAAAAAATATTTTCGTTCGGGCAAGCCTCGCGAAATAAAAAAATGAACGGAACGCAAATTTATGCGGGGCAAAGCGTGTTTATAAGACGAGGTCTTACGGCGGCGTATGCGGGGCAAAGCGTGTTTATAAGACGAAGGTCTTAGGCGTAGAGTTATGAAGATAGGTATAATAGGGTTGGGCTTAATAGGCGGGTCTTTGGGGCGTGCGGTGAAAAAGAAAACGCCGCACACGGTTTTCGCTTGCGACAACGACGCCGGAGCCATGCTGAAGGGCGCGCTTCTTAACGCGTACGACGAGGAATTGACGGAGGACAATGCGGGGGAGCTTGATATGCTAATATCCGCGGTGTATCCGGCGGCATCCGTCGCGGCAATTTGGCGGTACCTACCTAAGCTTAAAGCCGGTGCTATAGTTTTCGACAGCGGAGGCAACAAGCGCGGCGTGGTTGAGGCTATGCGGAATATGTCGGAAAAGCGCAAGGATTTATATTTTTTCGGCGTTCACCCTATGGCGGGCAGAGAATTTTCCGGCATATCGCACTCCACGCCGTCGCTTTTTGAGAACAGCACAGTGCTTATGGTACCGTTGGGCGCACCGATAGAGGTTTTGTCTTGCGTGAAGGGCTTATTTTTGGATTTAGGGTGCGAAGGCGCGGTTATAACCAACGCGGAGGAACACGACAAAATTATTTCGTATACCTCACAGTTGGCGCACGTTGTTTCTAGCGCGTATATAAAAAACGACATTGCCGCGGAGCATTACGGGTTTTCGGCGGGCAGCTTCCGCGACATGACAAGAGTTGCCAAGCTTAATTCGGATATGTGGGCGGAGCTTATGTTGGATAACCGCGAAAATCTGTTGGAAAATTTGGATATATTCGCCGCGCGCATAGGCGAATATAGAAACGCGCTTGCCGTGTGCGACGCGGAAGAGCTGAAACGGCTTCTTGCGGAGGGTAACGCCGCAAAGGAAAGGGTGGAGAGCAACAGAAAACAAAAGCTTTCCGCCAGAATAGACGGAGTATAAGCTTAGAGGGCGTGGACAATACGAGATGACGACTTGCGAGGCAAGAAAATATTTTACATAGCGAACTGTCCGCACCAATCTTAGATAGATGGAGATTTATGAATAACGAAATAATTACCGTAAGGGTAAACGCTTCCACAAGCTACGACGTGACGATAGGGCGCGGCATTTTGCAATATGTCGGAAAGTACATTGCGGATTTGGGCAATATCGACAAGGTGGCGATTGTCACCGACGACCTTGTTGATGCGCTGTATTCCGACACAGTTGAGAAGTCTTTACGCGAATGCGGTCTTAAAACCGTGAAAAGCGTGTTTAAAAACGGCGAAAAGAGTAAAACTTTGTCTACGGTCGGCAAAATTACCGATGACCTTGCTAAGGCGGAGTTGACCCGTTCGGATTTAGTGCTTGCCTTAGGCGGCGGAGTAGTCGGCGATATGGCGGGCTTTGCCGCCGGCATATATATGAGGGGAATAAGATACGCGCAGGTACCCACAACCCTGCTTGCGATTATAGACTCGTCCGTGGGCGGTAAGACCGGCGTCAACCTTCGTACCGGCAAAAATTTAGCGGGGCTTTTCAATCAGCCCGAATTGGTGTTCGCGGATACGGACACGCTTAAGACGCTTCCCGAGGAGCAGATGCTCAACGGTATCGGCGAGGGTATAAAGTACGCCGTTTTGGACGGCGGAGAGCTTTTCGACATCATGGAGGCGGGGCTTGACGACGGTAACACGGTTCGTTTTGCGGAGCTTTGCGTAAGTTATAAGCGCGATGTGGTGGAGGCGGACGAGCGCGAAAGCGGCATAAGAAGGCTGTTAAATTTAGGGCATACGGTCGGACACGCCATTGAAAAGCTTAGCCGCTATACCGTTTCTCACGGGTTTGCCGTCGCGTCCGGTTTAAAGGTAATATCGGAGGCGTGCGTAAGGCGCGGACTTCTTGATGCGGGTGAGTGCGCGCGCATAACGGCGCTACTCGACAAGTACGGATTGGGAGCGGACGCCGGATATCCCGTGAGCGCTTTGATTCGCGAAATGCCACACGACAAAAAACGCGTCGGCGCTAAAATAAGTCTAGTCATAGTAAACGCCATAGGAAAGTGTGCGTATATTTCCGTCGAAACCGCGCGTTTAAAGGAGTTTTTTTCATGAACGTGACGATTAAGCCGGGGCGTGTTTGCGGCGCGGTTGAGGTTATAACCTCAAAGTCATTCGCTCACCGCGCCTTGCTTTGTGCCGCGCTTGCTTCTCTTAACGGCGGCGAAACCGCCTTAAAGGACGTCAACGACAGCGACGACGTGAACGCCACTGTAGGCGCGCTTGCCGCGTTGGGTTTTATCTTCAGGCGTGAGGGCGGTACGGTTACCTTTCAAAAAACCGACAAGGCAAGCTTAAATCAAAATGCCGTTATAGATTGCCGTGAGAGCGGTTCGACGTTGCGTTTCATACTACCCGTGGCGGCGGCGCTCGGGGTGAATGCGGAGATTACCGGCACCAAAAAATTGTTGAGCCGTCCGCTAGACGACCTTATCGGCGCGTTGACCTCTCACGGGATTACCGTGTTCCGAAACGGAGAACGCATAAATATTTCCGGCAAGCTTACGGGCGGTGTGTTTAATATCGCGGGCAACGTCAGTTCGCAGTTTGTAACCGGGCTTATGCTTGCCGCGCCGCTACTTGTAGGCGGAGCCGAAATAAGAATTTACGAGGGACTTGTGTCGGAGGACTACGTTTGGCTTACCGCTAACATCATGGGAAAATTCGGCATTTTATTTAAGTCTAACGCCGGTAGCTTCTTTAAAACGGACGGCGGCAATGCGGCGGAAAATAAGGACGACGACGGTTTATTTAAGACGGACGGCGGCAACGCAGCGGAAAATCAAACCGGCGGAAGGAGTTTTTTTTCACTTGCAGTCGAAGCCGTGAAAGAAAATTTTAACACGTATCGCCGCTCGTTAGGCGGCAAGCTGACGGTTGAGGCGGACTGGTCGAACGCGGCGTTTCCGCTTGCGGCGGGCGCCGTCGCGGGGGATAAGGGCGGTGTTACCGTTTCGAACGCGGCGCTTTCCACTCAAGGCGACATACGCATATTGGGTATTCTAGAGAGGTCGGGCGCGGCGGTGGACTTCCACGGCATCGGCGAGTGGTATTTAAAGCTTGTCGGGTCGTTGGAGCTGTCGGAGAGTTATTTAGGCGACGATAGAGAAAATATTGGGGCGAAAGCCATTGCCAAACGATTCAATGAGTCGCGGCACCGTGCGACGGTCAACGAGGTTTCCGAGGGCAAGGTAGCGGGTGGCGGATTGAGCAACGATAGCGGTTTATATCCCGTAACCGCCGCGCCGAAAAAGCTTAAGGCGTTCAAGGTTGATGCTGAGAACATTCCCGACATGGTACCCATACTTTCCGTGCTTGCGGCAAACGCAAGGGGCAAGAGCGTGATAACCAACGTGAACCGCTTGTGCGAAAAGGAAAGCAACAGGCTGGCGGCAATCATGGAAAATCTTACGACTATGGGCGGCAAGATAAGCTATGACGAAAGCGTTCCCGGCGGCGCCTTGTATATAAAGGGTGGCAAGCTTAAGGGAGCGGTGTTGAAATCCCACAACGACCACCGTATGGTGATGTCGGCGGCGGTAGCCGCGCTTACGGCAAATGGCGAAACGACGATTTTAGACGCCGAAGCGGTAAATAAATCGTATCCCGGATTTTTCGACATGATGAAATCGCTGGGGGCAAGCATCACGGTAAGCGGCGATTGAACGACGTAAACCCGTGCGGGGCAACCGGCAATTGCCGGGCGGACTAAAACACGGATACAAAAAACGGCGGTTAGTAGGGTGTAAGCCTTAATCGGCGGTTAAGCAGATACAAGCTTCAAGCGGCGGTATAAGTAAACCTTAAGCGGCGGTTGAATAAACAAACAGAGCGTATAAAATAAGGGTTGCTAATGAAAGGCAGTTTAAAAGTAGAGATATACGGAGAGTCGCATTCCGAGGAAGTCGGCGTACGCATTTACGGAGTACCGACGGGCTTGCATATTGATACGGAGGAATTGCAACGTTTTACCGACAGACGGAAGAGCGCTAACAACGAGTTTTCCACGCCGCGCCGTGAGAACGACACCGTAGAGATAACCGCCGGAATAGCGGACGGCACCACCGACGGCGGCGTTATATGCGCGCGCGTTAAAAACCTAAATATAAAGAAATCCGACTATGAAAAAATAAAGACGGTGCCGCGTCCGTCACACGCCGACTACTGTTCCTATATAAAGTACGGCAAAATCCCGTCCGGCGGCGGGCGGTTTTCCGGGCGTATGACATTGCCGCTTTGTATTGCGGGCGGCATAGCCGCACAGATATTAAAATGCGCGGGCATTGAGGTCGCGGCGTATGTTTCGGAGATAGGGGGTGTAAAGGGGCGTACCTACTTAGACGGCGTTCCGTCCCTTTCGGAGGTGCGCGCGGCGCAAAGGACGGGGCTTTCCGTACCCGCGGAAGACGGCGCTAAGGAGGCAATCCGCGCGGTCTTGCGTTTGGCGGCGGCGGAGGGTAACTCCGTCGGAGGCGCCGTGGAGTGCATTATATACGGCATACCGGCGGGAGTAGGCGGCGCGTTGTTCGACGGCTTAGAGGGAGCGATAGCTCAAACGGTTTTTGCCGTTCCCGCCGTCAAGGGCTTGGAGTTCGGGTGGGGCTTCTTATTCGCGTCCGCGAAGGGTAGCGACGCAAACGACGGCTACGGAGCCGACGCGTACGGAAACATAGTGCAACTAAGCAACAATTGCGGCGGTATTTACGGCGGTATTTCGTCGGGAGCGCCGGTGCTGTTCCGCGTGGCGTTCAAGCCCACTCCGTCCATATCGCTTCCGCAGAAAAGCGTCGACCTAGTTTCTCATAAGGACGAGGAACTAGTCATAAAGGGCAGGCATGATTGCTGTATCGTGCCGCGCGCGTCGGTGTGCATTGAGGCGGCGGCGGCGCTTGCCGTGTTCGGCGTACTGCTTGCAGAAAAAAAGTTATAAATTCTAAATATAACTAAAGAAAAAACGGATTGTCCGTACCCAAAGAAACAAGGGGATGTCCGCACCCAACAAGGAGATGATAAATATGATTGAAGCTTACCGCGCAAAACTGGACGCTATCGACAACAAAATCGCAGAGCTTTACCGCACCCGCATGGAGCTTGCACGCGTTATAGGGCTGTACAAAGCCAACAACGACTTGCAAGCGTTTGACGCCGCGCGGGAAAAAGAGATAATAAACCGCGTTACAAAGGAATTCCCAACCGAGCTTAAAGCGTACGCAAAGCAACTTTTCGATACGCTGATTGAGACTAGCAAGGCGTATCAGAGCCGCTTTTTGAAGCCCGATTTGGACGAGCTTTTGGAAAACACCTTAAAATCCGCCGACAAGCCTTTCCCGGTGAGCGCAAGCGTCGCGTGTCAAGGTGTGGAGGGTTCCTTCTCGTCGATTGCCGCCGAAAAATTGTTTACCATATCCGACATAACCTATTTCAAAAATTTTGAAAGTGTGTTCAACGCGGTGGAAAAGGGACTTTGCGAATACGGCGTACTGCCTATCGAAAACAGCACCGTGGGTTCCGTGAACGAGGTGTACGACCTCATGAAACGCCATCGCTTCTATATAGTCAGGAGCTTGCGGTTGCCGGTGGCGCACAGCTTGCTGGCAAAGCGCGGCACGGAGCTTAAGGACGTCAAGGAAATATTCTCTCACGAGCAGGCAATCAATCAATGCAGTGAGTATTTGACGAAGCTTGGTAGCAAGGTAAAGGTGACGGTGTGCGAAAATACCGCCGCCGCCGCGCGCGCCGTTGCCGACAGTAAGAGAAAAGACGTCGCCGCGATAGCTTCCGAAAATTGTTGTTCCTTGTATTCGCTTAGCGCGCTTGCGCGGGGCGTTCAGAACAAAGAGAGAAATTACACGCGGTTTATCTGCATTTCTAAAAATCCGGAGATTTTTGAGCGCGCGGACAAGGTGAGCATCATGGTAAGCTTGCCGCACGAGTCGGGTAGCCTTAACAGACTTCTCAATAAATTTTCGGTTTTGGGGCTGAATTTAACTAAATTAGAGTCGCGCCCGCTAGAGAGCAGTGAATTCGAATTCATGTTTTATTTTGACTTCGACGCGGATTTGAGGAAGCCGGAGGTAAGAAATCTTATTGCGGAGTTGAGCGTAACCTTGCCGCAATTCATCTTCTTAGGCTGCTATTCGGAAAAGATGTAAAAGAACACGGTATAAAACGGATTTATAAAGTTATGAACCTTGCCTTAATCGGCGAAAGGCTGTCGCACAGCTATTCCGCTTATATTCACAACGCGCTTGGAAGCGGGTATCAACTCGTACAGCTTCCGCGCGCTACCGTGGCGGAATTTGTGAAGACCAACGGTTTGGACGGCTACAACGTCACCATACCCTATAAGGAGGAGGTCATTCCTCATCTTGACTGGGTGTCGGGCGGCGCGTCCGCAATAGGCGCGGTGAACACAGTTACTAAGTGCGGCGGCAAAAGCTTCGGTCACAACACCGACCTCGTTGGTATGTGGGCGGCGTTTTTACGGCGCGGCATTTCCTTAAATGGCAAAACCGTCATGATTTTGGGCGGCGGCGGCACCTCGAAGACGGCGCAAGCCTTGAGTGCCGGTGCGGCGCATGTTTACGTTGTAGGCAGAAATGGCGCGATAAACTATGATAATTATACCAATTATGCCGCCGATACCGATATTTTGATAAATACCACGCCGGTCGGTATGTATCCGGACATGGATGCCGCTCCGCTTTCCTTAAAGCCTTTCACGAGGTTGAAATTTGTTTTCGACGCCATTTACAACCCGAAAGAAACGGAGTTGCTGTACGAAGCGCACGTCTTAGGCATACCTGTGGAGAACGGGCTTTTTATGCTTGCGGCGCAAGCGAAGTTCGCGTACGATTTATTCGGGGCTTATTACAACGCGGACGCGCGCGGCTTACCCGCCCCTAAGGACGGTTCTAGAAGACTGCTAACCGCGCCGGACGGCTGTACGAAAAGCGGCGTTGCGGAGATAGAACGGCTTTATAATTTATTGCGTTTAAAGACCTGCAACATAGTGCTTATAGGCATGCCGGGTTGCGGCAAAAGCTCTAAGGGTCGCGTCATAGCCGATACCTTGAGCTATGAGTTCGTCGATACTGACGATTTGATTGTCCGCGCGGCGGGAAAAAGTATTCCGGAAATATTTGCGGACGGCGGCGAAGCCGTGTTCCGCGATTACGAGGAAGCCGCCGTGCGCGAAGCCGCGGCAAGGAAAAACGCCGTGATAGCCGTGGGCGGCGGGGCGGTATTGCGCGGAGAAAACCGCAAGCGTTTAAGGCGTTGCGGCACGGTGGTTTACGTCAAGCGCGATTTAAACGAGCTTGCCTTTGACGGGCGTCCTCTTTCTAAGGATGCGGCGGCGGTAGAAAAGATGTACGGCGTTCGTAAGCCGTTATACGAAGGCACTGCGGACGTCACGGCGGAAGGTCGCGGAACCGTGGAAGAATGCGCGGCGGATATATTGAGGCTTTTGGGTCGGTAAAAAACGCTAAAAAAACGCTAAAAAAACGGCAAAAAAAACGGCAAAAAACCATAAAAAACGCCTTTAAATACCGCAAGAAAAGAGAGTGCCGCCGCGATTACCGTAGGCGAAAAATCCATAAAAACCGCGTTTAAACGACGGCGGGGTGTATCGGCGAAGCCGCGGCGGATTTTGATGAAATACGTAATTAGGATTTTAGTCTTAAAGCGCGGAAAATAAAAAAACAAAACGGACTTAAAATATGTTAGAAATTCTAAGAGATAAACGGTTGCTTATATTCGACCTTGACGGCACGGTCGCCGATACGGAGTCTCTCCATTGGGAGGCTTATAATATTTTACTGGAAAAGCAAGGCACACATCTTGACGAAGCGGATATTTTGCGGTACATCGGACGTCCGGAGCGCGAAATATACGCGGACATAGAGCGCGACAAGGGCATAAAAATAAATGTCGACGAGTTTTTAACGGCGCGTACGGCGCTCTATTTAAGGCTTACGGAGGAACGCGGACTGCAACCGTACAAATACTTCAAGGAACTGCTTGCATTGAACGGGAAGGGCGTTTTACCGCCCGCGATTCTTTTATCCGCGCAAATGCCGTACGTGGCGGACGCCGTGATAAAAAGGTTGGGCGCGGACGGGTTTTTCCCCGACGACCTGCGTTTTTTTGCTCATAACGGCAAAATTACCAAAAGAGGCGTGCTTGCCGACATAAACGCGTACATCGGTTTCGGCGAAGACGGTAAGGTATTTTCTAAAAATCCGTATACGCGGTTCGATGCCGTTTCCATTTCATTTAGGGAAGCTTTAAAGGGTGCGCACGCTTCCTCCGCATTGTCGGGTTCGGACGGAATTAAAAATTTCGCGAATGAGATTAAAAATTCCGAAGCCGTTCTTTTTGAGGATGCCCCTTCGGTGCTTGAATTTGCCGTCGCAAACGGGTTTTACACGGTGGGCGTAGAACATTCCTTGAATGTAGGAAAAATTAAAGCCGACGTGAAATTGACATATATACTTTAGGGAGAATGTCTTATCGGGGTACCATATTTTCGGGCGTGGACAATTTTATCCTTAGAAATAGCTTGAAAATATTTATCACCGCGAATTGTCCCTACCCACGGTTGAAATTGTTGAAAATATGTGATATTATATATCAAACGGAGCAAGGTTGAAACTATTGTCCGCGAAAGGAGAACACTAAAATGAATACTGTTAGAACAAGAGCGGTGGAGATAGGATCGATTCCCGCGTTAGCCTATAAACAGAAACTTTCTACGGGCGGTGCCGGAATAAAAATTCACAGATTGGATTGCGATGCCGTAGCCGTATTTACTTTGGATAAGCGTGGCGGGCAAGCGACTGCTTACGGTAAGTTCGATTCGGAATTGTTTCCGGAAGCTTCCGTTCAAGAGGCGATTGAAAGCACTATAGGACTTCCTTACTCCACCTATACGCGTATTGTCTTAAAAATTGCCGCGCAATCCGATGCGGAAGCTCAAGACGAAGGAAATGCCGAAGAAATAATCGACATGCTTTCAAGTAAGGAGTACAACGCGATTATCGGCGAATACGTAAAGGAAAACGGCAAGCTGGATTATACCCGTTTGAACAAGGAATTCATTCAGTTTGCAAGTAAGAGCAAGACGGTAGCCGGACTTGCGGCAAAATCCGCCGGAGTTGACGAGATATTGCGGTTCGTCGTCAAAAACCGTGCCGCGTATCTGGCAAAGGAAAAGGAATTACTTAGCGACGCGCAAACGACGGCATTAATCGAAATTCTAGACGATATAAATCCGAGAAGCGCATTAAAAGAGCTTTCGTCGCACATAAAGAAGATGCTTGCGAAAAAATAAACGGATTGTCCACGCCCTAACACACAAAATAAACTTAAAAACGCCGTAAAATAAAATTACGGCGTTTTAACTTGACTTTTCCGGTCGTCCGTTTATAATATTGTCAATATGCTATAGTGCGGTAGTGTTTGCGCCATGTGTAAAAGCGTTCTTCGGTTTGCTACGGAATTTACGTTTTCGCTTAGGCGTATACGCGTAAAAATGAGGTACGTGCATAGGTGCGGGAGTCGGCGCCGATTACGGTTTTCGCTTAGACGTGTACGCGTAAAAATGAGTCGAATATCTCTTAATTTTGCCGCCGTGCTTGTCCGGTTTTCGCTTAGGCGCACACGTGCAAGATAAGCCTATTTACCATATAAAAAAAGCGGATTTAGAAAATCCGTCTTAATAAGGAGGGGACAAAATGTTTGTTCCATTTGTAGTACTGGTAGCGGTCGCGGTCGTCGCGTCGTTACTTTTTGCGGGCTTCAACTTTGTAAAGGTTAAGAAGCTCTCCGCCGGTAATGCGGAAATGCAAGAGGTTGCCGGCGCAATCAAAGAGGGCGCGGAAGCGTTCATATCTCATGAATACAAGGTTATAGCCATCGCGGCGGCGGTCGTCGCCGTTGTTTTGGGCGTACTCTTGGATGTTTGGAGCGGTATTTCCTTTGTCATGGGCGTTTTGATGTCCGGCTTGGCGGGTTTCATAGGCATGAAAATAGCCACGATAGCCAACGTCAGAGTGTCCAATACCGCGCGTGAAACCGGTAAACTGGGTAGCACCTTGAAGGTGGCGTTTAAGGGCGGCAGCGTCATGGGGCTTTGTGTAGGCGGTTTTGCGCTACTTGGGCTGTTACTCTGCTACTTAATTTTCGGTAAGGGCGTCGGTCTTGTGAACGTCGAAAACCTAGTGGTCAAGCCGAACGGATTTGTTCGCCTTGAGTACATTCCTTTCACGATGGTAATTTCCTCTTATGCGCTTGGTTGCTCCATGGTGGCGCTGTTCAACCGCATAGGCGGCGGCATATACACCAAAGCCGCCGATATGGGTGCTGATTTGGTCGGCAAGGCGGAGGAGCATATCCCCGAAGACGACGCGCGTAACCCCGCTACGATTGCCGATAACGTCGGCGACAACGTCGGAGACGTAGCGGGCTTAGGCAGCGATTTGCTGGAAAGCTATGTCGGTTCCATAATAGCCGCCATTGTGCTTGCCGCATACACCTACTTCACAAGCTTGAACTCACAAGGGGCGCTTACCCCCGCACTTTTGGATAGGCTCATGCTGTTCCCTATGGCGCTTGCGGGTTTAGGTATCCTTGCGTGCATAATAGGTATAGCCTATGTACTGCTTAAAAAACCAAGTGAGCATCCGCACCGTGAGCTTAACATGGCTCTTTGGAGTTCAGCGGCTCTCATCGTAGGCGGCGGAGCGCTCCTCTCGTGGGGCTTCTTTAGGGACGTAAATCTCCCCGCAACCTTAGGCTTCAAGGCGGGCTTCATGTCGCCGTGGATAGGCGCTATAATCGGTATCGTCAGCGGTATCTTAATCGGTCTGCTTGCCGAATATTACACCAGTGCGGACTACAAGCCCACTAAAAACCTCATGAAGGTTTCTCCGGAGGGTACTGCGCTCACCATAACCAAAGGTTTGGCTTTAGGCATGCGCAGCTGCTTCCTGCCCGTACTAGTGTTAGGCGCGGCGGTTGTCGGAGCGGCTTCCGTAGCCGGTATTTACGGCGTTACAATGGCGGCGGTCGGTATGCTTTCCTTCGTCGCGGCAACAGTCTCCGTAGATACCTACGGTCCCATTGCGGACAACGCCGGCGGTATCAGCGAAATGAGCAAGCTTGATCCCGAGGTAAGAAAAATTACCGATAAATTGGATTCCGTCGGCAACACCACTGCCGCAATCGGAAAGGGCTTCGCCATAGGCAGCGGCGCGCTTGCCGCACTTAGCTTGCTAATATCCTTTATACACAGTCAGGTCGGTTCCGACGGTACGGGCGCAAAGGTCATACTTGATATGATTAAGCCGCTTACCATTGCCGGAGCCTTTATCGGTGGCGCGTTGCCGTTCTTCTTCTCCGGGCTTCTCACCGACGCCGTGGCGAAAAGCGCCCAGTACATGGTTAAAGAAGTGCGCAGACAGTTCCGCGAACAGCCGGGCATCTTAACCGGCGAGGTTCGCCCCGACTATAAACAGTGCATTAAAATCTCCGCCGCCGGCGCCCTCAAAGAAATGAAATTCCCCGTCTTAATCGCGCTTGCGGTTCCTCTTGCGGGCGGCTTCATATTCGGTGCCGATTTCGTCGGAGGTATATTAATCGGCGCTACCATCACCGCTATCATGCTTGCTATCTTCACCGCTAACGCCGGCGGTGCGTGGGATAACGCCAAAAAAGGTATTGAACAGGGCGCGCTTGAAGGTATCGGCAAGGGAAGTCCCGCCCACGATGCCGCTATAGTCGGCGATACCGTCGGCGACCCCCTAAAGGATACCGTAGGACCGTCCCTAGACATCTTAATCAAAATCATGGCGACCGTCTCCCTTATCGGCGTTTCCATATTCGGTAACTATAACCTAGCAAGTCTTATAGGGCTGTAATATAGTTCTTTCTTGCACGCGCAAGAAAGAACTCAAGAAGCGCGCAAGCTTGAAGCTTGACACTGATTACTTGAAAAACGCGGTTGACGCAGGATTATATCCTTAGCGTCAACCGCGTTTTTAAATTTATTAGTATTAAGACATCAGGCTATCAAATTTTTAATTATTTTACGGCTCATGTCAAACGTCGGGGCGCGGTAGAAAATGTATCCGAATTCAGGGGAGTACTTTATAAACTTTCACTCCTAAAGTGAAAATAAGTGAAAAAGGCAAGCTGTGACTTTACGGTTCGTGTCAAACGTCGTAGCGCGGTAGAAAATGTATCCGAATTCGGGGGAGTACTTTATAAACTTTCACTCCTAAAGTGAAAATAAGTGAAAGTTGAGTGAAGAAGGCAAGCTGTGACTTTACGGCTCATGTCAAATGCAGTAGAAAACAAGTATATTAAATGATAAAGAGGGTGTGAGTAATTTACGGTGACAAAAAATTTTATTGGCAGGCAAGTAGTCACACATGTTGTCCTCTCCCTAAATAAAAAAGCTTGCATTTGTAACACAATTGTGTTATAATTTGCATACAATAAGATTGGAGGTGTTAATCATGGCAAAAACAGAAACGGTATATACGAGAGTAGAACCGGCATTAAAAGCAAACGTTGAGCAGGTATTATCACAACTAGGGCTTACGGCAAGTGAGGCAATCAACATTTTCCTTAATCAAGTCGTATTGCAAAAGGGTTTGCCGTTTGCAGTAAAAATTCCGCCCATGACCAAAACGGAGGCGAAAGCCGTTCTTATGTCCAAGCTAGAGGAAGCCGAGAATGCGGTTGCGAACGGCGGAGAATGGCTTACGGTAGAAGAAATTATGACGCAATTGGGGCTAAAGTAAAAATATAAAGTATAAGAAGCGTATCAATCCGGCGGCGCACAACGACATTGCCGGCATAATGGAGTATATCAAGAGCGCTAATCCTAAAGCCGCCGATAAGATGGTAAAACAGATATATAAGTCTTTTGACCCTTTGGCGAATAGCCCGTTTATCGGCGGTAGCTTAGAAAAACGGTACGAAATATCGACCGACTATATGTATTGAATTGTAAAGCCGTATGTTGTGTTATATAAGGTTGAGTTTGAATTTTTGAGCATCTACCGTGTTTTAGACAGGCGGAGTGATTATTTGTGACACTCGACTTAAAAGAACCGCAAGCCGCCGACGAAGAATACGACGACTAAATAAAAAAGCGTGGTTTACGTTAGCCGAATTTTTAAACGCAAAACAACAAAAAACAGTCTTTGTAGACTGTTTTTACGTTTTTAGCGCGTTGGGAAGAAAATCAAATTTTCAAACTTCTAACTTTGCAGAGGGATGATATCCTCCCTTTGCCTTAAAGTAAGTAGAGGCGTTGTCTTTTGGAGGGAATCTTCTTCAAAAATATCCCTTCTTGTCACAATGGTTTGCTTTTTGATTGTCATCAGTAACCGCAGTTGCAACAGTGGTCGCAATCGCAACGGCAACGGCTACAACCGCCCGCCTTACTGGCGATGTACACTTTTATCATAGTACATTCCCTATCGACTATTTAACAGGGTATAAGGATACTTATTAAAATTATAATGCAATCGTCACCAAGGTGTTAGAATACGGTGATGTACGAGATGCCAATTTAAAATTTATTTGAAGTTCGATAACTTTTCGCCGAATGCTTACGACGAAACGAAACTTCGCACGAAAATTCAAATGTCACTATTAACGCAAATTTTTTCTTTCTTTGTTTGACATGGAATTATTTTTATGCTATTATGTAAAAACATAGTAAACATATCTGCTTACATATATTTTGAGGTTAACGCGGAGGGAGCAAGGTTATCCCATGCATTACCCCGCGAGATAGTTATATGTTGGAGGGTATGGTTGAGGGGATTTTCATGCGGGGAAAAATCAAAAGCGCATGGCAACCTAGCATAGTATGCGATTAAGGCAATGCAGCGTGATTTAAGTATGCGGCACCGACAATAGAATGAGGTAAAAAATTATGGGAATTAAACAACGGATTAGCGACCGCGTCGCAACACAGCTAAAGGGCGCGCTTCCTTTGGGCGCGGGCGACAAGGCGCTCAACGGTCTTATAGGGAACATCATATCGAATCCCGACCGGACGGAAAATCTGTTCGGTGAGGGTGAAATTTTCCTCATCAAAGCCGCCCTTTATCTGACGGGCGTCAGGCTAGACGAAAGCGCTTACGAAGGCGTAGGCACGGTTTATAAGGAGCTTGTAGGGGTATATCAGTTTGACTTGAACCTTGGGAAATCCACGCGACCGTTGCCTAGCGAATTGGCGCTTCCGCACGGTTTTCACGTTCCGGTAGTCATCAACGACGAGTCGCCGTTTGTTTTGGAGCGAAAGAAAGGAATTCTCTATCTAAAGGTGAATGAGCTTCGTCTTTTTCCCGTGGAATTTGAGAAGCGTCCGGCGTTTTATGACAAAAAGACTTCCGACGGCGTCGAGATGTGGAAGCTGGCTCAGCATCGCTTAGGCGACGAGCTTATGGTGACCTACAACACATATTGTCACACCTTAAAGGGTGGCAATCAATGTCGTTTTTGTTCTCTTTCGCCGCACGAGCCTATACATAGACGCAAGAACAGTTTCTTCATACAGACACCGGAACAGATAGCCGAGGTTGCCGAGGCGGCGTATAAGGAGGGCGTAGTAAAGCGCCTTGAGATAACCGGCGGCATTCTGCCGAACCGTGAGGAACTGAATTTTATCTGCGAGGTCGGCAACGCAATCAAAAAGCGCTTAGGAACGGGAACCGTTCCGGGCGGACATGTGCTTGTCGCCGCTCCGAACGAGCTTTCTCAAATAGACTCTCTCAAAGCCGCCGGTTGGGAATATGTTTTTTTCAACCTTGAGGTATGGGACGAAAACCTGTTTAAGGGGCTATGTCCCGGGAAACAGGCTTTAATAGGGCGTGAACAGTGGCTAAAAGCATTGGATTACGCGGTAACCGTTTTTGGCGCGGGCAACGTCAGAAGTATTCTGATAGCAGGCTTAGAGCCGCTCAAGAGCTATTTGGAAGGGCTGGAATACCTAACCCAACACGGAATCTACGCCGACCCCAGTCCGTGGATGCCCATGCGCGGTTCGCTTATGGAGGGGCATAACACCCCGTCGGCGCAGTGGCACATAAACCTTCTCGTCAAGACGCTGGATCTATGGGAAAGCTACGGTTGGGACTTAGCGTCCGTGGCAAAGGATGGTTGGCTGTCCTTTAACGACCTTGCCGCGCTCCGCATAAAGGTTAGAGAACGCAAAAAGCAAGAACCCGATTACCCTATAGAAAATGATTTGAGATACAAGCTGGCGGTGCTTGGCAAGTTGGATTTTTAAAATGATAGAAGATATTAGATTGCCACGAGCAAGTACGCCGGAAGAGGTAGGCGTATCCTCCGCGGACGTGTTGTCGTTCCTAAGCGAGGTGGAAGAAAAAGGCTTAGAGCTACACGGCTTTATGGTCATAAGAAACGGAGTTGTCGCCGTCGAATGCTTTCGCGCACCCTTTCAAGGGCGGTATAATCACCAAATGTGGTCGGTGAGCAAATCGTTTACGGCGACCGCGGTAGGGCTTGCCATAGGGGAGGACTTGTTGACTCTCGATACCGCCGTTGCACAGATATTTCCGGAATACAAGCCTAAGAAAAACGATAAAAACTGGCGGAATTTGACAATTCGGCATCTCGTGACAATGACTTCCGGCAAATCGCCGAAATATCTGTCGCCGAAAGGCGACAAAGCCGATTGGATAAAGACCTACATAGCCGCGCCGTGGTACAATGAGCCGGGGCGGGAGTTCCGCTACATAAATGAAAATTTTTATATGCTGTCGGCAATAATAAGACGCATAACGGGTGTTACGCTGAGCGAATACCTCACGCCGCGCCTTTACGCTCCGCTAGGCATCGAACGCGCCGAATGGGAAACCGATAACAAAAAAAACGAAGCAGGTGGGTGGGGTTTCAGCGCAAAGACGGAGGACCTTGCCAAACTCATACTGTGTTATCAGCAGGGTGGCGTGTTCAACGGCAAGCGGATTTTGGACGAGGCGTGGACGCGCGAAGCATCGAAAAAACAAACCGATTGTGTCGGCTTACACTCCGCGACAAATCACGGCTACGGCTACGGATTTTGGATGAATCCGTTTGAAAACTCCTATCGCGCTAACGGCATGTTTTCGCAGTTCGGGATAGATTTTACCGAACAGAAAGGCATTTTTGTTTGTAACGCCGCCGTGATTGACGAGGAAAGCTTGCACGACCTTGTTTTTAAGTATTTTCCGAAAGCCTTCAAAAAAGACGGAGAACAGGCAATATCAAATGAAAACGCTTTAGAAAATGCAACCGCAAGTGAAAACGGTGTAGCCGGAGCAATATCAAATGAAACCAATTTAAACGGTGCGCCCGCAAGTGAAAACGATTATGCACGGGAGTTAAGAGAGAGAATCGCGGCTTCAATGGTAGAACCGCCTCCGCTGGTGTCAGCAAGAAGTGAATTTGAAAAGTCCTTGAACGGCAAGATAATCAAGTTCAAAAGCAATTTATTACTCAACCGTGTAGGCTTTCCGGTCGGCGCGTTGCCGATTATCGTGGCGGCAAAATCCGCCGAAAAACAGAGACAAATCAATCGCGTGCGCTTCGATTTTGAGGATGCCTCCGCGCGTTTTTCGTGGACGGAGGGCAAACAAAAAAACTCCGTTTCCGTAGGGCTTGACGGCAACCTGCGCCAAAGCGAAATGACGCTGGGAGGTATAACCTATTCTGTTTTAGGTTCGGCGGTTTGGCTTGACGAAAAAAGCTTGCAGGTTTCGCTTCGCGCCGTAGAAACAATCGCAAAGCGCGTATTCACATTTCGATTTTCCGGCGGAGGCAAGGTGCTGATGATACCGGACAGCACGCCGGCTATAGAGGGCATATTAAATTTTCTTACCGAAGGAGCGGTGTTCCTCTTTAAGTTCAAGCCGCTCTTGAAGCTTATCCGCTTTGTTATTTCTCTGCTACCTAAGCGCATAGAACCCGCTTATAAGGGACGAATAACGGTTTTACGCGTCCCCTCCGGCACAAAAGTCCGCTAGAACATTTTTATTGCTCAAGCGAAGAAAATAATAGAATACGGCGGTGCGGTATAAAGCCGTCGGCGATATTGAGCGCAAAGCGTCTGCGATAAAATGGAATTGCATGACATATTTACGCTACATTTAACGCGTAAAATTGAATTATCGTCATAAGGAGAGCCGGCATGTATATTGAAAGACACATGGAAAAAACGCTTTCGGAGATTGCCGCAATGTATCCGGTCGTATTGGTTACGGGCGCGCGTCAGGTTGGCAAGACAACCATGATAAGAAAGGCGGCACCAGAAGACTTGCCGTACGTAACGCTGGACGATTACATGGTGTTACGCCGTGCAAAGGAAAATCCGGAGTTGTTTTTCAAGACGTACGAGCCGACGTTAATAATTGACGAGGTTCAATATGAGCCGTCTTTATTTTCACCTATGAAAATGCTTTCCGACGAAACGCATAAGAGCGGATTGTTTTATTTGACGGGTTCGCAAGCCTTTCATTTGATGAAAAACGTAACCGAAAGCTTGGCGGGACGCGTGGGAATATTAGAACTCAAGGGGTTTTCGATGAGAGAATTAAAAGGAGTTTCCTACCGAAAACCGTTTTTGCCTACGACGGAATATATAAACGAGATGAAAAAGGAAGCCCCGGTCTTTAATTATCGGGAGTTGTTCGGGTATATACAGAGAGGTTTTTTTCCGGCGGTTTACGAAAAGGGCATGGACGGGGTGCAAATAGGGCATTTCTTTAATAACTATGTAAGAACCTATTTGGAACGCGATGTTCGGGCGTTGACGCAGGTTGCGGACGAAACGGCTTTTATTAAGTTTTTGACGGCGGCGGCGGCTCTTACCGGGCAACAACTGAATTACACCAAAATGGCTCAAACGGTAGGAAAGGACGTCAATACAATTAAGCGTTGGCTTTCGATACTGGTCACGTCCGGGCTGGTGTATCTGCTTGAGCCGTACGGAGATAATTTATTGAAGCGGCTTTCCAAAATGCCTAAGCTTTATTTTACTGATACGGATTTAGCGTGCGCGCTTTGCGGTTGGGTGGCTCCCGATTTGTTGGCAAACGGAGTGATGGCGGGTGCAATGTTCGAAACCTTTGTAATAGGCGAAATCATAAAAAGCTATACGAATGCCGGCATTGATACACGGTTTAAGTTCAGCTATTACAGAAATGAACATGCGCAGGAAATAGACCTTATTATTTCCGATAACGGTAAGCTGTATCCTATAGAAATTAAAATGACGGGAAATCCTAAGTCGCACGACGTAAAATCATTTGGATTGTTGGAGAAAAGCGGAAGAGAGGTGGCGGAAGGCGGCATAGTATGTATGGCGGAAACTCCCGCGTACCTAACTGAAAAGGTAAGAATTATCCCGGTAAATTTACTGTAATACCTCTTGTATTGCCACGTTATAGACAATGTTTTAGGTTGCGGCGGTTTGTTGCCACGTAGCGGCAGGCGTTGAATCTTAAATTTACGCTACATTAAAAGAAGCCCCCCGACTTTTTACAAGTCGGGGGGCTTCTTTAATTTTATGTTTTTGTCAAGCGGATGTTAAGCCGTGCCGGACGAAAAAACTATTCTGCCGTTATAAATACGGTATATGCTTCAAAGACCGTAACACTGGAGTGATATGATGCCTTTAGATAATAGGTTTTACCGGCTTCAAGTTTATAGCTTAACCTGAATTGAGCATTTCTGTTTCCGTCGTCGTCGTTGGCTATTTGTTTAAGTTCGGAATCATATAAATATCCGTACGTGTCATGATACGCGCTGCCATTTTCCGAATAGAACGTATAAGTTCCCGTTGCCGTCGGCGTAAGCACAAAATAGGTATCCTTGTTTCCGTTGGTAGTATATTGACCCGGAGCCGCGATATATGCCGATCCGAAAGTACTTCCGTTACGTGAATCGCTCCACGCGGCATAGAGAGTGGTTTTATCCTTGTTGATATACGGGAAGGAAACGGCGTCGCCGGTTAATGCCGCGTTGTCGTACCAGCCCGCGAAGAATTTACCTTCTTTGGTCGTGACGGGTGAAGTGGCAAGCGATACGGCGATGACGTTTGCCACCGCGCTGCCTCCGTTGGTTACGAAGCTATAGGTTTGCGCGGCTGGCTTGACGTATATATCTGCATCCGCGTTTATGGGGAAAACCGCCGCAACGGTGCAAGTGGGATTGGTGTAATAGGAAAGTGCCCAACCTTCGTAATTTCTTCTTTCGGCAATTTGCTTAACGTCGTCCTCGGTTATGGTTTTTAAATACTGGGGTGCGCCGGCGTCTAGATAAGAGCCGTCAATAACGATATGTATAGTGAGCTGGTGATAGGCAATCCAATCCAATTGAGGTCTTTCGGGTATGCCCGTAACGGTAAGGTTGTCGTATTTCACGGTATACTCATACATGTAGCTACCGGAGCCGTATTTCAACGAAGTGACAAGCCCGTTGTCCACCGTAACCTCAAACGTAGTGTAGCCGCCATAATTTCCGGCATACACGTTGCTTGAGCCGTCCTTAAGGGTAAACTCGGTTGCGTATTGTAGACTATACATATAACCGCTTATGGTATATCCGCTCGTCATAATATTTTTCACGGTATTTTCTTCGGCGGTTTTCTCCCAAATTTTTTTACCGTCCGACCATCTTTCAATGGTGTCATCCTTTTCGTAAAATGCGGTAGCAATAATAGATTTTTTTCTTACGGTAATACTCATCATATTACTACTATTGCTGGGTTCCGTATACTTAATGACATAATCTGTCTTTTTTAGGCTGGCACCGTATGCACGCAGAACTAAGCCCGTTGCGCCTTCGATTTCAACGTATTTGGCGTAGAGTGTGAGGTCGGCGGTCAAGGCAAGCTCTTCTTTCGCGCCCAGGGTCACCTTTTGGTCTGCGGTAAAGGCGGCATCCTTGTATAGACCTTCCAATTGATAGCCGTAACCGGCATCGATTTCTTCGGTCAAGCTATCGCCCGTAACCTTTAAAACGCCTCCGATAAACGCTCTGTCGCCGTCCGGCTCTATTATTGTCACGGCGTAGCGTTGCTCCCCTGTAAGGGACGCGACCGCCGGAAAATCGTAGCCGCCGTCGAATTTAAATTCAAGAGTAACCGCGCCAAGCGCAAGCTTGGTGAGTTTACCCTCTGACACATAGAACTCATGCGCATAAGGGCTTCCTCCCACATACGAGTACTTGCCGTTGCCGTCATTATTAAAATGAGTTGGGCCAATCATAACCAGCTTATCATCAAGAAAACCCACCATTTCTGCGAAAGGACCCACTAAGTTGCCGGAGCGGTCTTTCGGCGAGGTAAACTTGTAATTTTCCGGATTTTCGGCATTTGTATCAAATACATAATAAATGCCGTCGACCAGCCAAGTTGAGGCAATGTTCGCGGTGTCAGTCATATATCCCGATTCGACATGGGAGTTTTTCAGGTTGACCACGGAGTTGCCGAAACCTATCAAATCTCTATCGTCCGGATAGCTATTGTCGAAGGTAGTTTTAAACGCCGTATAAGTCGCGGCGGTCGCCAATATGGCGGCTTTGACGGTGTTGTAGTCGCTGGCATCTGCCCAAAACGCATAAAGCGTCACATCCTCGGTTATGGCGTAGTTGATGGCAATAAGAGTGTCCTCATTGTCCTTTTCCGTCGTCCAGCCCAAAAACAGTTTGCCGTCTTTGGTGGGCACGTCGAACTGTCCGATACCTTGTCCGTCGCCGATTTTACGCGTCTTAAGATTGCCGGTGCCGCCGTTCAAGTCAAAGGTTACGGTATGTACTATGTCAAAACCCTCGCTTTGATCCGCATAGGGATCCTCTCTCGGCTCCACGGGTCCAGGGGGGTTGCAAGCTGCAAATATGCTCACGCATAACACGGCAGCCAGCACAATCATAAGTAATCTAGTTGCTCTTTTGTTCATTCAAACACTCTCCTTCGCGCACTGTTTTATGTAACGTGCGCAACGTAATATTA
>JAITPR010000005.1 GCA_031289315.1 Clostridiaceae bacterium
CCGCTAACGCTTCAATAAGTGAGTAAATTGCGTTCGCAATTTATCGGCTCGACCTCGCCTCTCTGCACTTATCTCCGCTAACGCTTCAATAAGTGAGTAAATTGCGTTCGCAATTTATCGACTCGGTTCGATTACGCACTGCGTGCTTCACTCAAGGTGACAATCTGTAATAATCGCGCTCCCATTTGGGGTGGCATGTTACGCGCTCAAGATGACAGGGTAAAAAACCGCGCTCCCATTGGGGTGGCATGTTACGCGCTCAAGATGACGGGGTAAAAAATCCGCTCCCATTCGGGGATAGAAGCGGGATACATATAAAAGGGGCTTTTGCAAAAGGAAGCCTCTTTTGTCGTATTCGGGCTTTTTTTGCGGAGGCGTATCGGAGAGCGGTGAAAGAGGGGTATTATAAGCTTCCGCCGTTTAAACACGGTATGCGGGAGGGTTTTAAAATGTCAAACACAAAATCCCAAATAAAAGGCGTGCGTACGGACGTGTATGCGGTTAGAATGCGGAACGCAAAATCCCAAATAAAGGGCGTGCGTACGGACGTGTATGCGGGAGGGTTTTAAAATGCAAAACGCGAAATCTCAAGTCAAGTGGTTGATATTGCTGGTGCTTTTTATTGCGGCGGCGGTTTGTTTTACCGTGTACCGCGGGGCGTGGGGCGCGGACGATGTACCGACTGCCGCGATTACCGACGGCGACGGAAATATGGGCGACGGCTCCGGTGGAAACGGAAATAACGGAGGCGGCTCCGGTGACGGCGGGAACGGCGGGGGTTCGGGCGGCGAAGAGGAACCCGGAGAAGAACCGGAATTGCCTCCCGACAACATTTATTACAGCGTGCTGCCGCGTGCGGCGACGACGCTTCAAGACGGCTCCGTGTATCAGCACGTCGGCGGAATCGGAAGCGAAGTGCTTAAAGCCGTCCACTTGCGGGGGGACGGAAAATCGGTGGTGATGGTGGAAACCGCGTCAAACGGGTACGACTTTAGGGCGTCCGCGCGGTCGGTGGGGGCGGCGCTGTTTTCGCGCGGCGCGCTAGAAAAAACCATTACGCTCGACCCCGGCGAAAGCTACCTTGACTCCGTTATAAGCGGCTTTGGAATTTTTGTCGCGGCAAAGGGCAACGGATATATAAAGCACTACCGCATCGCTCCCGACTTCGAAAGCGTGACCAAAAAAACGCTCGCCGCCGGCAAGGATGCGGAGTACCTTTTGAGCGGAGTAAGGACGGACGGAGCGTACCTCCTTTTACTTGCCGGCAGGACGCTTTCACTGAACTACATAGACGCGGACGGCAACCTTGAATTTGTCTATGACCGCGCGCTAGAGGACGCGGAGGGGATAGTCGCCGCGTATGAATATGTGAACGGCGCCGCGGTTTTTACCAACGGCGTAAACCACGCAAGCGTTACGCTTTTTAACGTAATAAATGGGATTAATCAGTCAAAAACGCTAAACAACTCTGAATTTGTGCAAATTATGCCTATGCCTATTGAGATTGCCGCATTTACTTACGGCTTTGTGTGCCTGACTAAAAGGGGGGAGTCGCTTAGACTTGTGTGCCTTTCCGAAACGCTGTCCGAATTGCGCGATGAAGCGTTGAATTTAAGCTATGCGCGGATGTCGCGGCTGGACGGCGAAAAGGGCTTTTTGCTGATAGGCGATGGAAAAGCCGACTATTATTGTGAGCATGTAGAAAGAAACTTTTCCTTAAACGCCGCCGCAGTCAACGGCGAAATAGAGGACGAGTGCGGTTATAAGGACGGAAAATTATTCGCCGTGAAAACCGCGTCGGGGGTAAGCTTGATTGCCTATTCCGGCGGAGCGTTTACCGTCGTGAGGACGGTGGAAGGCGTGCGGAATGCGACGCTTTACGGGGGCGACGACGGCGAAAGCGCCGCGCTGTTCGGAGAGGTATACGGGCGCACATACGAAAACTTCGGGGACGGGGATGTGGTTTACTTCCTACTGGCTATAGCGTAGCCCGTAAGGCTTTTGGAAAAGAGGGAAAGAAGGTCGGATAGGTTTTGCTATAATAGGAAAAAGATAGTTTACCCTAAGTCCTTCGCTTTATTTGTCCTAAAAAAGGGCGGACGACGAATTATGGCGTCCGCCTAACGGCAATTATACAAAGGCATTGTTGTCAAGGGCGTGAGCATAAAGCCGCTTCGCTTTTTATACCTCCCGATTGTCCTTGACAATACTGCTGGGAAAAGAAAAGCGAATGATTATGGTTGTTCGTAGATGAAACTTTTACGGCTACGGCGACAGCCCCCGCATTTGGCGAAGCCCGCGGCTACGGCAATGCCACGGAAACGCTGTATGCGCGTTGTTCGGAGGGAATGCTGTATGCGCGTTGCATGGGGAGAGTTGCGTATGAGGGTAGGCACCTATTGAGGGGACCTTTCGACACGGAAGCGTTTCGGTTGTCACCTCAACGCTTTCGGCTCAAGGTGACAAGATAAAAATCCGCTCCTATGGGGGTACAGGATAAATAACGACGCTCCTATTATGTGGAGGGGATACATTTATCGAAGATGAAACTTTTACGGCTACGGCGACAGCCCCCGCATTTGGCGAAGCCCGCTTAAGGTGACACGTGGGGGAAACCTCTCCCATTTGGCGAAGCCGTTGGCTACGGCGACAGCCCCCGCATTCAAAAACTGAATGCCGTGTTTAGGTGCGGAAATGGGTGTGTTAAGTGTGGGTTTTTGAAAATACGCAAAGAAAATTTTTTGCAAAAGACGGAAAATTGTAAATATTAAATTTTTTCTTGACGAGTGCGCGGTATGATAGTATAATATATGTATGAATACTGTTACGGCGGTGAACGAATTTGCGGTTTCGGCGGTTGCCGGATTCGCGGCAATACACAAAGGCGGAACGGCGTATACGGCGGCGGTGAGTTTTGTGGTTTGCCTTATTTTGTTCTTGCTCATATCCTTGGTCGCAAAGACGCGTGTTAAGGGAATGCGCAACGCTTTTGTTATAGAATTTATCTTCATGCTATCGCTGTCGCAGTTTAGGATTCAGTTCGTAGAGCTTTTATCGCTCGCCGGCTTTGTCGGGAACGCTTTCGGCGCATGGCTGGTTTATGCCGCGCATATGTACTTTGCCGCGGTGCTTGTTTTGCTTTATTTGATTAGGTTTAGCGGCAAGGACGCAAAGCCCGCCGTGGGACGCAGATGGCTTTCTTCCCGATATAAAGGGAATGATTCCGCGCCGTCCGGGGAGTGCGTCAAACATTACGAGAGAGCGTCGGGCGCAATACGTCCGGCTTTTAATCCTTTACAATGAGATTTTTATACCGCCTTTATTGAGGTACGGGGTCGTAGCGTTTTGCGCGCGTGTTTTTTGCGCGGCAAAATTATACGGACGTTTTACGTACTTTTCAGGGCGGTTTTTTTATTGGGCGTTTTTCTATTTGTTATTATTTTATATGCTATTATACGGCAAAATAAGTAAGTAGATATATAAGGGGAATGTGGAATGCTGTACGCGCGGTGTTCGGCGTGAATGCTTTATGCGCGTTGCGGGGAGATGTGGCGTAAGAGGGTAGGCACCTATTGAGGGGACCTTTCGACTCTGCGCTTCGCGCTCCGCTCAAGGTGACAATCTGTAATAACCGTGCTCCCATTGGGG
>JAITPR010000007.1 GCA_031289315.1 Clostridiaceae bacterium
CCGCTAACGCTTCAATAAGTGAGTAAATTGCGTTCGCAATTTATCGGCTCGACCTCGCCTCTCTGCACTTATCTCCGCTAACGCTTCAATAAGTGAGTAAATTGCGTTCGCAATTTATCAGCTCGGTTCGATTACGCACTGCGTGCTCCGCTCAAGGTGACATCTGTAATAACTGCGCTCCCATTTGGTGACGGTCTTGTGAAACTACGCGCGGCGGCTCAAGGTGACAGTCTAGAAAACCGCTCCCATTTGGTGACAGCCAGGAATAAAATTTGCATCGATAGCCGGAGGCTATAAAAAACCGATTTAAATTTTTTTTATTTACATATTGACAAATATGGGTGCGTGATATATTATATAATTAATAAAACAGTCGACTAAGGCAACGCTCCGCCCGGCATTGCTGTGGATAACTCCACAGCAAAATTACAATTACGGGAGGAAGCAAAACTATGACGACCACAAAAAGCACAAACGGTGCTCTCAAAAAAAATTTTTCGCAAAAAATTATACCGATTATAATAGCCGCAGTTGCACTAGGAGCGGCGGTGTTGTCTTTCGGTATGAAATTCAGTTCCGACGACACAGCGTACGCCGGAGGCACTGCAGCCGACATCCTACAGACATACGGAGATTTAAGGAAGGATATAATAAAACGGTATGAAGGCAAAAACGGTGTTAACCTCAAGTGGACGGAAAAAGTGTTGGACTCTATAAACCTTAAGCAAAACGATATGAACGATCAATATTATGCGATTAAAGGTATAAAATATACGGGTACTTGTACGGAGGTTGCCCTTACAATTTTGGCAAGCAACTACACTGGAAAGGAGAATAAAAGCTTTTTATACAACACTGGATTTGTTAAAATACTTGATTTGGCTTTTGAAAAGAAATATTATACCCCCGGAAAAGGTACAAAGATTACGGATATGGATATTCTTACAAAGCATTCTTTCGATATATTCAATATAAGAAAAGGTAAGAGTCTGTGGAATTATAATAATAATCATTTTGACGTCTACAGCGTTATAAAAAAGAACGTTGACGCGGGAAATCCAACCTTGTTCAACATTCCC
Organism: Clostridiaceae bacterium; assembly: GCA_031289315.1. Classification (GTDB taxonomy): domain Bacteria; phylum Bacillota; class Clostridia; order Christensenellales; family CAG-917; genus JAITEJ01. The sequence continues at coordinate 1,080 of JAITPR010000007.1, forward strand.
GAACACTCCATGGTGGGCGTCGGATACTATGAATTTGAGGTTACTTATACGATACCGCAGAGTTTTTTAGGGTTAATAAACTGGACGAAAAAGGTGACCGAGCGGGTCGGGTACATCATCGTTAACGACGGTTGGGACACCGTTGGTTTGACTAGACAAAGCAGTCCGGAACCGCAAAAAGATTTTGCGTTTTCATTTTTCCCCGCGGATAAAATCAGCTTCGAGTTCTTCTCGGCGTTATTGCGTCAAAGCCAATTCTCTAACATTGAATTCAAATAGGTGATAAAATGATGAAAGCAAGAGTTGTGAAAATCGTGTTGCCCATAGTTATTGTTGCGGTGCTAGTCGCCGTGGGGTTGGGTATATATTTCGGTGTTGTCAACAAGGACAAAGATCTTGAGGTTACATATGCATCCTTTGATAAAAAGAGCAGTATATCCTTCGGAGAGATTGACGGCGTTAAACATGAGGTAAGTCTAACTACCAATACGCTTATAATAACCACTAAGGACAGCATGGCGTTTATAAGTACTTACGTTTTAACTCATCCGGCATACTATAAAACAATTAGAAACACAAAAGGAGAAATGCAGTATATTTTGATAAATGACGGATATGCATATTATGTGTATGCCGATAAGAATATCGTTTACGTTAAGAATGCAATAAGTATATACTATATTTATGCGTTTCCATTTGTTGCCGCCGAGGATATAATTATAAGTAGAGGAACGAATGTCATAGACTATTTTGAGCTTAATAATATAGCCTATTCCGCTCTCACGGAAACGTTGTATTCAAGTTATGAGGATGTAAAGGCATTTTACGAGAAGCTAAAGCCGGATTACTGGATATGTGACGATGCCACAAAAACAATAAGGGTAAGGTCATATCAGATTAGGTCTTGGGCGGAGAGTGAGGAAGCTAGATTTAGTGAAGACTATGCGGTGCATATGACGTTTGAGGAGGATCGTATCGTAGTATACGCAACAAACTATGAAGAGGTACTATGGGACGAATAATGATAAGGGTCGTGCTATCTAGATGAAAGTAAGAGTTGTGAAAATCGTGTTGCCTATAGCCGCTATCATAGTGCTTATTGCCGTCGGGTTGGGTACATACTTCGGTATTGTCGAAAAAAACAAAACCGTCGCTATTAAATACAGTGCCTTTGATAGAATGAGCGGTATCGATTTAGGCGAAGTAGCCGACGTTAAGACGGAATTAATACTCATGAGCAGGGTGCTTAAAATAACAACTAAAGACAGCACCGCCTTTATTGATAATTATATATTAACGCATTCGTCATATGATAAAACGTTAACCGACACGGACGGCAATAAGTATTATATTTTGATAGGAGGCGGGTATGCTTATTATGTGTACACAACCGAAAACAGCGTTTACGTCGCCAATCTTGTCAGTGAATATAATAACATTTATGCGTTTCCGTTTGTTTCGACGAATTATCTAATCAGTCATAGCGGAGATAACTTCGTGGAGTATTCTGAAATTAACGTTATCAATGGCGCTTATCTTTCGGAGCCGCTTTATTCTAGCTATAAGGATGTGAAAAAATTTTATGGCAGGATGGGCGGCGACTATTGGAAGTATGACGACGAAACAAAAACCATAAGGCTCAAGATTTGTCAGGTTTTGGCGTGGGCGCCTAGCAACTTTGAGAGAATTAGCAAGGATTATGTGATAAGCATGACTTTTATGGAAGACGGCATTATCATATCCGCGGCAGACTATGAGCGATAAAAATATAAACGACGGCGGCGAAGGTCTATAGATAACATGCAATTTGAATTAAAGAATATAAAGAAAAGTTACCGCGCAAAGGAGGTCTTGACGGACATAAACCTAAAAGCGGGCGGCGGCGAAATAATAGCTATAGTGGGGGAGAACGGTTGCGGAAAAAGCACGCTGTTCAAGATACTGCTAGGGTTAGCCGTGCAGAACAACGGCGAAATCGTTGTAGATGACGGAAGCATTATGACGGGCATTGTGGAGGACCCGTGCTTCTATCCGTTCATGACGGGGAGGGAAAATTTGGACTGCCTTGTGGATAAGCTTGACACGGCGAATTTAGATTTTTACTTAAAGCGGCTAGAAATGGACGAGTACATAGATAAAAATGTGGGCAAATATTCACAGGGAATGAAGCAACGGTTGGGGATAGTTTATGTGTTGCTTAGAAACGCCGATATAATGATTTTCGACGAGCCAACAAACGCTTTAGACCCTTTGGGTATAGAAACACTTAGAGATATTTTAAGTACGGAAAAGCAAAAAGGAAAACTGATTTTAATTTCGTCGCACAATCTGTATTTTTTAGATGACTTCGCCGACAGCGTGTACTTTATGATAGGCGGTAAGCTCTGCAAAAAGGACGAGGAGCTTTTGAAGCGCAATCGCACCGAAACGGTCGAATACGTATTTGAAGTGACTAGGCAAAGCGACGCGGCGGCAATATTAAGTAAAGCCGGGGTAAGCTTTGTTATTTCCGGTAACAAAATAATTATAAACGATATAAAGTCGAATGTCGACAACAGCTTAAATGCGCTTATTCCTTGCGGTATCAAAGCCTTTTACCAAAATACCAATCTATCAAAGGAATACGTAAAGATAATAAAAAATGAAAAATGAAGTATTAAAATTAGTCAGAAATAAAGCTTTTTTTGCCTTGCTGTTGTTGACGGTGCTGTTTTCATTTACGCTTTCGTTTATATATTATTTTTCGCAAAACGATATTTATGGCTTTGAGGGAATAATAGAATATGATAATAAGGAAGAACTGCATCAAGCCATTGCCGACAACGAGGTAATGGCGGAAAACCTATTCGAAAGCTTTATGGCGGGGGAGATTTCGGAAGAGGATTATGAAATACAATCGGAAGCTTTGCAAATTAACCTGAGAATTTACCGACATTTAGACGAAAACAACTTCGCTTACGAGGATGTTCAACCTGCAACAGAGTTTAATACGTTCAGCGATAATAAAATAAGCTTTGTGCGTTTGTTCTCAACGATGTTTGAACTTCTGATGTTCCCGATAGCCATGATGCTTGCGGCTTTAATTTTCAACTATGAAATAGGACGCGGAATACATAAATTTATATATAACAGAGGCAGAAAACGACTGAAAATAGTTTTTAAAAAGTCCGTCGTTTACTTCTCCTCCGTTGCGCTTTTCCTTTTAATCGGCATTTCACTCATGTTTATAATGTCGATTCCATTCGGCTTGAATTTTAAATACCTATTGATTGTCACGGCGGAGGGCGCGGTAAAAACGTATACGACGTCGCAATATACGGCGCAGGTGGTATTGGCGCTTATCTCCGAAGTATTGGTGTGGTCAATAATCTTCTTTGCGCTTAGCTTATTGATAAAAAATACATATGTTTTATTGGCTACCGGCATAGTATGTTCTTTCGGATTGCAAATGTTGCTTGCTTATATTCCTAATAATTTTATCAAGGCTCTAGTGCAGTTTCCGGTATTTATTCATGACATCGGAATAACCCTGCTACAGTTTTCAATAGCGATAACGATTAAATATTTGGCAGCAATCGCGCTGACGGTTGTTTCTCTGATAAGATTTTCAAGAAAAGATTTGGCGTAGGTTTTCTAGCTCCGTGACGGCTTGTAGAGCCTCGAAAAATAAGATTAAAAAGTGGTCACATAAAAGGTGATTTATAGGCATACTGTCGCATTTTATGAGATAATCATAGCTATGAAAATATTCGGCGAAAAACTTAAGGAATTGAGGTTGGCTCAAGGGCTTACGCAGTCGGAGCTAGCTTTTGCCATACAGACGTCGAAACAGAATTTGTCGCGATGGGAAAAAGGTTATTTCGAACCCGATCAGGAAACCTTGGTCGCTATTGCGCGGTATTTCGGTGTCACACTGGACTACATGCTAGGACTGGAAGATTGAGTTTCAGGACGGTATTTTTATTGCGCTTCGTAAGCGGTAACGCAATGCGCTGTGAGAGGACAATACCATAAGTGTAGCGTGCGCGCGGCGGGAGAAATACCGCAAGCGGCGGCGGTAATGCGGAAGAGAATAAAATTTTGCCCGGTGAAATGTCGGGCGTAGGAAAGTAACCGCACGGTAATTATCATGAATTATCATGCGTACGCAACCCGCAAGGAGGGTTTTTTAATGTCTACACCAGCTATAATCGGCATCGTTGCCGCTTGCTTGGTCGTTTTGATTTTGTCGGTTTGGATTATCGGCTTTTACAACGGTGTCAAGGTCAAAGAAAGTAATATCGAAAACGCGTTCGCTCAAATCGACGTTCAGTTTAAGAGGCGCTACGATTTGATTCCGAACCTCGTGGAAACGGTAAAGGGCTATACAAAGTACGAAAGCGAAACGCTTACGGAGATTGTGCGCTTTCGTAACGCAGCTAGAAACGCCGAAACCGTAGGGGATAAAATAGCGGCAAATGAAAAATTGGCGGGCGCGGCTAAGACAATCGACGCGCTGGCGGAGCAGTATCCGGAGCTTGCGGCAAGCAAAATTTTCTTAAGTCTTAGCGGTGAGCTAAGCGAAACCGAAACCAAAATTTCTCATTATCGCCAGTTTTTTAACGACGGTGTACTCATCTTTAATCGGGCGATAGTCACCTTCCCTAACGTAATTCTTGCCCGGCTTTTCCATGTGAAGAAAAAAGAATATTTGCAAACCGAAGTAACGGAACGCGAAAATGTAAAGGTGAGTTTTTAAATGGTTGTATATATAAAGGGTGTCAAGATTTTTTTAGTTGTGTTCCTTATCGCATGGTTTACCGGATTTATCGGCGGGATTATCGGGGTTTTAGGCTACAATGTTCTGCGACCTGAAGAAAATCGTCCGAAGACCTACGATTATAGTCATTTTGGCGACGACTACGCCGATATAGTAAAGGTAAAATATGAAGGAGCTCTCCAAAAAAACGGCGACCTAATCGTGAGCGAAACGCTTCACTTTGATGTGTACTCCGCGTACAGTCCGTTCCGGGAGTTTTACCGCGAATTCGTTTCAAATCCGTACGATTTGGAAACGGGCGCGTACGTGGACTTCGATACGATTACCGTGAGCGAAATTAAAAGCGGAGGCGTGGAACCCTTCGAACGTATTCCGGCGCCGACTTATTACGACAGCCGCATAGAGGGTACGTTCAGCGTCGCCGAAGCCGATAGTAGCCATCCCGACGAATTGCGTTGGTATGTCGATGTAGAGAGGGGTGCGCCGGTTTACATAGTATCCTACACGTATAAAAATGTTTTGGATGTGTATTCGGATTCGGCGGTGTTGGATTTGATGCTGTGGACGGGCGGCTCGATTGATTACATTCAAGAATACGACGCCGTTATCACCTTCCCCGACGGCGCGATAGACGACGATTTCGGATATTTTTCGCACAACCAAAAACAAGCCGAAATTGCCGTCTACGGCAACCAATTGAAATTGCACGTCGAAAATCCCGACGGGGCGGTTAATCTTGACTACGGCTTTATAGATCTTCGCGCGTTGACGGGTCAAGTCGCTTTAGCCGCATTTACACCCGCTTTTGTCATAGATAAAACCGCGTATCAGGAAATTTTGCAGGAAGAAGCCGATTGGGCATCGGAGCAAAAAAGCTTCGAAACTAAGCGTACGGTCACCATGATATTGGATATCGTGATTGCCGTCGCCGTTTTCGCGGGCGGAGTTATTTTGGTGCGGGCGGCTAGAAAAAAAGGACGCCTGAAGCCCGTAACCGGGTTCCGCTATTTCAGAGATATTCCGGAGGCGGGGCTGCTCCTAGCCGTTGAGCTTGTCGCAACGAAAAAACCGCTGAAAGATAACTTGTTGGCGGGCGTCGTGATGAGTTTATGCCTTAAGGAGTATATCTCGCTCTACAAAATCGACCCCGGTGGGGAGTGGTCTAAAAATAATATCGGTATCACTCTTATGCCCAAAGATGACACGCGCGCCGCATTTTCCGGATACGAAGCCACGGTCATGGGATACTTCAGGTCTTTAGGGCTGTCCTTGCGAAATCCGATTGCGATTTGCGACGTGATAAAACCTTCTTTCGCGCCACACGCGGAGGCATTCTATAAGAATTTCAGATTTGAACGCCAAAAAGCGCGCGATAATAGCGGATTTTTTAAGAAGCGCAAGGGGGTTATAACCCATTTGCACGGCATTACGCTATTTTTTGGAGTAGTGTCGGCGGTGGCATTAGGATTGTTTTCCGTGTGCTATACAACTACGCCGTACGGGTTCGCGTTGCTTGCGCCGCTTTCGATACTTTGGACAAGTATAATAATCGGCGTCGGCGGATTGTACGGAAACTTGAAAGATGCCTTGACACAACAAGGCGAAAATAATGCCGCCGAATGCTTAGGTCTGTATAACTTCTTTAACGACTTGACTACGATAGAAGAGGCGGATTTGCCGGAAATACAAAAGTGGGAACAATATTTGGTCTATGCGGTGGCGTTCGGTATCGGCGAAACGGTGATAAAAGCCTTGCAGCTTAGAATTCCGGATAGCGGCTCAGATGGGTATCTCCGCCACTTCGGAGGGAATTATGTTTCGGTGTCGCATATCGGGCGCGCCGTTCAGCAGGGAATGTCCTCCGCGTACAGCTACGGCGCACCGCGCTCATCCTCGCATTCGGGCAGCGGGTTCTCCGGTGGCGGCGGCTCTTTCGGCGGCGGGTCTTCGGGCGGCGGCGGTGGCGGTCACGGCGGCGGTGGCGGCGGCGGTCGCCATTAGGATTGGCAAATAGCGCTTGCGGCTTATTCCATTTGAAACTTTCCGCATAGCGCGCACGCACTTATAAGCGTATGCGGACGAACTGCCGATAGTGGCGCGATTGAGTTCTTTTTGAACGGGGCGGATGTGTTAATGTGTCCGCCCCGGTTAAAAAGCTATATTAAAAAAATGTCAATGGTATGTAAATGCTTGCCAAATATGGAATTATATTATATAATAAATACGCTTTTGGGGGTGTAGCTCACTTGGTAGAGCGCTTGAATGGCATTCAAGAGGTAAGGGGTTCGATCCCCCTCATCTCCACCAACGATAGTTGCGCATAGTAAAATTCTTTACTATGCGCTTTTTTTATGCGCTTGTTGCCTCGGTTTATCGAGGCTTTTTTTATTGCCTTCCACACAACCGACTACAAACGGCGAAAGCCGATAAGGAGATACTAATGTCTGAAACGCAAAAATTTTATTGGCTGAAGCTCCGAGAGGACTTCTTGAACGGAAAAACCGTTGACTACATACTCTCACAAAAAAATGGTTCGGAGTATTTGGCAATCTATCTGAAGCTCTGCGTGCTCACTCTGAACAACAACGGTGAGCTTAGTTACCGTTACGGCGACCCACGTGCCAATGCGGAAGTGATTGTGAAATATGACCCGGATATTCTGCAACGGGATCTCAAATTTTTTAAACTTGAAACAATAGCAGTTGCCCTTGAAATTTATAAAAAGTTAGGGCTTGTTTACGAGCAAGAGAACGGTTTTCTGAAAATCACAAGCTACGATAAAATGGTTGGAAGCGAAACCGATGCCGCAGAAAGAATGCGGAAAATTCGTAATAAGCGCTCCTTGAAGTCAGACTTGCCCCAGCCTCAAAATGACTAGCAAACAGAAAATGAACAACGTGCGAACAATGTTCGCCAAGTGTTCGCCAAGTGTTCGCTAAGTGTTCGCTAAGTGTTCGCTAAGAGAAAAGAGGGTTACTAACGTAACCTAAGAGAACAAGCTAACGCTTGTAAATAGATCACACAAAAGGGGTGCATGTTTAGTCATACTAAACATTTAGAGCTATAAAACGCGCATTATACATGTATACGTATGCACGTATAGCGCATAAGAGCCGGACAGCACACGCATATTTTTCCTTGTGTGTTCTGCGCCGCAGGCAGGGTATATTTTGAGCACACAAAGGAAATAAGAGGTACTCTCAAAACGGCAGAAGTGGAAAATAGAAAATTCAATTAATTGATTTTTCTGATTGAGAGCATAGAAAAGCATAGAGAGCGGCGCACATTTTTCCTTGTGTGTTCAACGCGCCGCCGCTTGTGGAAAACTTAAAGTCAGAACGGAGGACTACGGCATGACTAAAGATATTTACGAAAATTTACCGCATTACAAGGTGCCGTTGGAGGACGCGCCGCTTTGGGATTGTGAGCCGTTGCCGGAGGGCGAAGCCTTCGCTGCCGGAGATATCGAGGACGGCGCGTATGTGTGGGAGGTGTCCGGCAATGAGTAACGATGATTTCGATAGACTTTCTCCGGCAAGCAAACAGCTTGCGGAGCGGATTTTAAATAATCTTGACAACGGATATTTACTTTGGCAGAAGCCGTGGCGCGGCGGAGCGCACGGCAATCCGATAACCGGCACGAAGTATCAGGGCAAGAATAGTCTGGAGCTTGCGATGACTGCTACCGAGCGCGGTTATGAGGATCCTCGTTGGCTGACGTTTAACCAAATGCAAGCCAAAGGTTGGCGTTTTAAAGGCGATGCCAGGGGACAAGGCGTAAAAATCTGGTTTGAGGCGTTGATGGACAAGGCGACCGGCAAGCCGTTCAACCGTGAGGAATACGATAAGCTACCAAAAGAGGAGCGGACAGAATATTGGCGCAAGAACATTCAGCACGTGTCGAATCCGTCCACCGTATTCAACGCGTCCCTGATTGACGGTATCGAGCCGTATGCGCCAAAGCCGGAGGACGTTGCGGCGCGGAACGCAAAAGCCGAACGGATTATTGCGAATTCAGCCGCGCCCGTAAGCTACGATGGCGGCGACCTGGCGTATTACGACATATCCGGCGACAGCATTCACTTGCCGCCGCGTGCATCGTTTAAATCCGCATCGGATTTTTACGGGACGGGATTGCACGAGATTGCGCATTCGACCGGGCATAGAGATAGGCTTAACCGCGATATGTTTGGGGACTTCGGATCGGCGAACTATGCGACCGAAGAATTACGAGCGGAATTTGCTTCCGCGTTTATGCAAATTGAATTGGGGTGCGGCATGGACGACAAACACGTTAAAAATCACACGGCATACATACAGTCGTGGCGTGACACGGTTCGGGCAAAACCTGCGGTTTTGATTGAGGCGATCAAGGACGCGTCCGAGATTTCCGCCTACGTCCTTGACGGTAAGGCGGTGAGAGCGGCGGACGGTGATGTTGAGTTATCGCCGGTGCGTGCGGACACGACCGCACAAGAACCGACTGCGAAGAGCGGCAGCACCGTCACGACTGCGGAGGGTGCGCAGTCGCGGCAGAAATACACCAAAGAGCAAGCGACCGCATATGTCGAATCAATCCGCAATAAACGCTACGATGCCCTACAAGCGAACGTGCCGCCGGAGATGAAAGTGTTGCCGAATTGGTGCGCGTTTAAAGCCTATCGTCAGAATCCCGATGAAAAACACAAAACGACGTGGTACAAGAAAAGCATTTATGACTGCAACAGAGAAAATTTTAAGTATGCATCATGCAGCGATCCAAATACATGGACAACATTTGAACATGCTCTTGTGTACGCACGCGAGAACGGGTGCGAAGGACTGTCATTTGCCCTTCCTCCAAACGGCAACATCTTTTGCGTTGATCTTGACCATTGCTTGCAAACGGACGCAAGCGGCGTTAAAAAGTTCAGTCAATTATCGTGGGATATCGTCAACGCCGCCGAGGGAACATATTGCGAGAGGTCAGTGTCCAGAGAGGGGAAGCACATCTTCGGCAAACTCTTGTACAGACGTCCATACGTACGGACGTCTGTACGTTTTTTATTTGTCGCCATTGACTTTATTTGCAGGTGGTTATATAATATACGTAAGAGGTGATACTTATGCTATTATACCACGGCAGCGATATGGTTGTCGAAAAACCGCAATTATTGAACCGCAAGAAAACTTTGGATTTTGGTGTGGGTTTTTATACTACTTCAAACAGGGACGAAGCGGAAGCTTTTGCCGGAAAGGTTCGGGAACGTAACGAGTCGCTCACGCAATTCGTAAGCGTATATCAATTCAACCCGGATACGGCGATCGGGGACTTGAATATTTTAAGATTTATATCCCCCGATGAAAAGTGGCTTGATTTTGTTTGTGCCAACCGTATGGGCATTTACGCAGGGATACCGTATGATTTGATCATTGGCGCGGTTGCCAACGACAAGGTTTATAAAACTCTCGCGCAATACGAACGCGGCGAACGCACAAGGGCGGAGGTTCTGGAAAGATTGAAGATTAACAAACTTTATGACCAATATGTATTTGCAAGCAATAAAGCACTTAGTTTATTGAAATTTGAGTATTCGTTTGTTCCGATTACTTCGGGGGAGGGCGATTTATGACATCGCAAGAAATGACGGCAGTCTTAATGCTTTTAACGCCGCAGATTATTTTAATGCTTTCCGAACGCCGCAAAGCCGATTATAAAGAAGCTACGCGCTTGCTGTATACTTCAAAGCTTTATTCTAAGCTTGAGAACGCAAAAACAGGCTTATGGCACTTAAGCGTGGAAACTCTATATTCGCTTCTTGACGAGGAGTTGACAACGGGCAAAATAGTATATCCGGAGGAACAGTAAAATGGAAGCATTGAGTAAAGAAAAATATATAGACCGTTTGGATTTCATCGGGTATTGTATCGAGATTTATAAGGAAGCAAAAAGTATGAACGGCGCGGACGTTTACCGCCTTTTTGAAAAATACGGTGCACTTGACTATATTTATAAATATTACGAAGCCCTCCATATAACGGGAGAGCGGTATACGATAGACGATATTGACGAATTTATTTTGAAGCGTAAATAAAAACTTTTAAGCGGAACTTTCTGCGGATTGTTTGCTCGTGTAATCACATTAAAGCTTGAAAACAGTAGTAATCAACCTCTTACCTCTTGTACAGACGTCCGTACGTACAGACGTCTGTACGTTTTTAAGGCTCTGTGCGGGATTGTGCCGAACCTGTTTTTAAACGTGCGGAATTTATCGGGCGACTGCCTTAAACCCCGCACAGGGCAAATTGAGAAGCTATACGATGGGTTGGAGGCAATTAATAAAAATCTATTCGGGTAGACGCGGCAAAAAAGGCAGGTTGGCGTCAAAGTTGAAGCCGTCAAGTATATTTAAAATCTCGTCATAAGGTGCTTGAACCGCTTCACAAATTTGCGTATGTCGGATAAAGAAAAATCTAGGACTTCGGACTTTTCGATTGCTATTTGCGCCTGAATTTCCTTACGTTCCTTTTCTAATCCGTCTAATTTTTCAAGAAT
>JAITPR010000031.1 GCA_031289315.1 Clostridiaceae bacterium
CCGCTCTCGCTCACAAAGGTGTTTCCATTTCCGTGATATTGTGGTATTATTAGCTTGCTCCATTCTTAGTGACCGCCTCGTGTGTTTTGTTTGCAACCTTATTCTACACGTTTTCCTAAGAATGGAGTTCTTTTTTTTAGGCGACACTTTATTTTACAATCTACATTATCACCGTGAATTGTACACACCAATATTTATGCTTGCCTTTATTCGCGTGCGTGGTATAATATATTAGGGACATAGGTTTGGGGCGATATTAAATAGCGGCGGGCTTTTGCGTTTGACGCGGGCGCGGCGCCGGAAGCGGCTATCCTTATTCAGGGTATCCGCCGGAGGATTATGGGTTATAAATTTTTAACGCCGCTTCAGGTTTGGGAGAATTTCAGCCCGGTAAAAGAGCCTGTTGAGCTTTCCATTGTGAAGACTTCGGAGAACGACGGGGTTCATATTTCCGAATGTTTTTTCACGGCGGAAACGGTACGCGACGGAAAGGTACGCGGGTTTATCAGCACCTACACTAAGACGGATTGGGCGGAGTCTACGGAGAGGCATCCTATAGCGGCGTTATTGCCGCCGGTTGCGTCGATTGATTTATCCGTCTATTTAAAGGCGTTATTAGATAAGGGCATTGCCGTAGCGGTGATAAATTACGCGGGTGCGTCACCGGAAAGTGACAAGAACTGCACGATATATCCGCAGTCCTTAGCGCACGGAAACTTTTTACAAGCGGGTAAGCGGTTGCATCTCGTGGAGGAAGACTCTAGAGATACGACGTGGTTTCTATGGGCGAAGCTTGCTAGACGCGCCCTCACCGCGCTTACGGAAATGTCCTTTGTGAATAAGGAAAAAATGGCGTTGATAGGCATAGGTGCCGGCGCTCAAATAGCGTGGCAGGTGGCGGGTGTCGACGGCAGACTAAAGGCGGTTATGCCGCTGTTCGGTTGCGGATATACGGAGTACCATGGGCATTTCAAGTACGGAACGTCCAGCAACATAGAGATGAAAGAGGAGCGTAAGTGTTGGATTGCGGGGACGGCTCCGCAAAGCTTCGCGCAATTTATAAACTGTCCGCTTTACTTCCTCACCGGCAGCAATTCGACTTACGGAGATATGGATAGGGCGTACGACATCGTAAATTTTGTGCCGTCGTATGCGCTTATGGGGATAAGCCCTATGCGCGACAGACAGCTAGGCGCGGATATTATAAACAGCGCTATTTTATGGCTGGAGCTTGCTTTGAACGGCGGCTTGAAGGAGAGAAAGCCTCCGGAGCTTCGCTTTGAGAACCGCGCCGGCAAGCTGTTCCTGAACGTACGCACAAATAACGATATACTAAGGTCGGTGGTTTATTTCTCCGAAAATGAAATTGACCCGTCGCTAAGAACATGGGAGCAAATAGCGGATATAAGCCCGGCGGATAACGGGTCGGCGGAAAGCGAATATGAAATACCCGTGTATAAAGACCACGGAAGGGTTTTCGCTTTTGCAAACTCCGTATATAAGGACAGGGTAATTGCATCAAGCCGCATGGTGACGGAGGTTCCGAGTCAATCCGGAATTGTTCAAGAAGCCGCGCCGCCGCTTGTGGAACGCGTTATATATACCGGAGCAATGGGTGCGGACGGAGCGTTTGTCGCCGAAAAAAACAGACTCTTTTTGGATGGAGGCACGCTTCTTACCGAAGAGGGTCCGGAGGGTATAAGGGGCGTTAAGGCGGATGACGCTAATTTGGTTACTTATAAATTGAGTAAATCTGTGTTTGCAAAGGACAAAACGCGTCTTTTGAATTTCAGCGTGTACAGCAAGGAGCGCCGGCGTATAACGATTACTCTGAAGGTAGCCGACGACGTGGGAGAATACGACAGCGATGTGGAGCTTGCGGGCTTGCCGGGCTGGCAGTGCGTGACCCTTACCGTTGCGGATTTCAAGAATGCGTTCGGGAAATCCTTAAAGGAATGGCTGAACGTGCGTAAGCTGACCATATCCAACGCCTCCGGGGTGTTGTTTAATAACTTCCTTTGGGTGTAAGCAAAACCCATTATATGAGGCATATGCCGCTACGAGAGGAACTTCCTTTGGGTGTAAGCAAAAGCCATTATATGAGGCGTCTACCGCCTCGGGAGGGTGTTGGTTAACGGCTTTCTTCGGGGATAGAATGCGGCGTGTGCTAAATACTATAAGTATTGAAGCGGCGCGGATAAATATAGCGGATAGATGTAAACAATAACACAAACAACGCCGCGTGCGGCGGCAACCGCAAAAATTTCGCGAAATATATTCGTGGGAAAAAATGCGGCAAGCGGAGTAGTTTCCGCACAATTAAATAAAAATGGATGACTTGCAAGAATTCAGAGAACCGGAAACAAAAAGCAGACGTGCCGTAATAATTACGGTGGGTGCTTTCATATTCGTAATTGTACTTGCGATTGTAACGGCATCGCTGCTTAAAACCTATTGTACGGTGAGCTTTAACATAGACGGCTCTTCGATGTTGCCGACCTTCGACGGCGGTGTAACGAAGGTCGCGGACGACGGCGACAAGGTTATACTTTGGAAAAATCCGAAGCTATCACGCGGTAATATCGTGGTTTTCAAAACGCCGGCGGAAGAGAACCCTCTTGTAAAGCGCGTTATCGGTATTGCCGGCGACGTGATACGGATTGACAAAGGAAATGTGTATTTAAACGACAAGCTTTTAGATGAACCGTATATACTAGAGCCGATGTCGCCTAGTAGCTGGCTAAATAACGGTCAGCGGATTGAGGTTAAAGACGGTGAGATTTATGTAATGGGAGATAATCGGAATGACAGCAGCGACAGTAGGTCGTTCGGCGTGGTGAAAACTTCCAACGTAATAGGAAAGGTTATCGTTATCATAAAAATCGACGGGGGAATAACTTTCCCTAAAAAGAAGTAGGATGCGGCGTCGGTTGTGCGAATGCCGCATTCCGTTATAGAACAAAAAAACGTAAAAAACGCCTTTTTTCGCTATAAAAGCACATGGGCGGAAAGGCTACGGCGGATATATGGAACATACGGATATTAAAGATGTGCTTAAAAGCGCGAAGTTGGTAGGAAAAAAAATTACGGTATGCGGTTGGTTGAAAACCTCTAGAAATTCCAAATCCGTGATGTTTTTGGAGCTCAACGACGGTACCGGTCTTGCCAACCTGCAAACGGTAATCGACAAGGAAAATCAAGCCCTTTCGGCGGCGGCTTCATACGGCGTTGGCTCCGCACTTCGTGTAACGGGTACGCTGGTAAAGTCGGAAGGCGCCCAAAGCGTGGAGCTTCGCGCCGAGGAAATTGAACTTTTGGGCGCGGCGGACAGCAGTTACCCGTTGCAAAAAAAGCGCCACAGCCTAGAATTTTTGCGTGACAATGCACATTTGCGCGGTAGGACGAATACCTTTAATGCGGTGTTCCGTGTTCGCGGCGCGTTGTCAAAGGCAATACACGAGTTCTTTTGGTCGCGCGGCTTTTTATACGTGAATACGCCGATAATAACCGGAAGCGATTGTGAGGGCGCGGGGGAGATTTTCCGCGTAACGACGCTTTCCGGCGAACAGCTTTTGAAAAAGGACTATTCGGAGGACTTCTTCGGCGTCAAGGCGGGGCTTACCGTTTCCGGGCAATTGGAGGGTGAGGCTATGGCGCTTGCCTTCTCTAAGATATACACTTTCGGTCCCACCTTCCGCGCGGAAAACAGCAATACGCCGCGTCACGCGGCGGAATTTTGGCAGATAGAACCGGAGGTCGCCTTTGCGGACTTGTACGATATAATTGCGCTTGCACGCGACATGGTTAAGAGCGTCATAGCCGACGTTCTAAAAAGCTGCAAATCGGAGTTGGAATTTTTTGAGAAATTCTACGAAGAGGGGTTGATAGAAAAGCTTACCGGTATAGTCGAAAAGGACTTCAAAATTTTGGAGTATCGGGACGCGGTGGAAATACTTAAAAATTCCGGCGAAAGCTTTGTCTATCCGGTGTCCTTCGGCACGGATTTGCAAACGGAGCATGAGCGCTATTTGGTGGATAAGGTTTTCCGCGCGCCGGTGTTTATAGTAAACTACCCTAAAGAAATAAAATCCTTCTATATGAAATTGAATCCGGACGGTATAACCGTTGCTTCAACCGACCTGTTGGTTCCGGGCGTGGGCGAAATAATCGGCGCTTCGCAACGTGAGGACAATCTTGAATTGCTAGAGCAACGTATAAAAGACCTTAAGATGAACATGGAGGACTACCGGTGGTATTTGGATCTCCGCCGCTACGGCTCCGCGCCTCACAGCGGCTTCGGATTGGGTTTGGAACGCCTGCTCATGTACGTCACCGGAATGAGCAACATAAGAGACGTCGCACCGTTTCCGCGCACCAAGGGCAATCTGCTCTTTTAGAATAACCTTAGGGTGTGTTGATACTAACGGTTTTCAAGAGAATTCCAATTCACAAAACCTCCTTGAGTAGCCGACACACAATAGCAAACAAAAAATAAATATTAAGAGGAATAAAGGCAATGAAAAAGAAAATCTTAGTTACCGGCGGAACCGGGTACATAGGAAGTCATACCGTAGTGGAGCTTATAGCAAACGGCTACGATACGGTTATTTTGGATAACTTGTCGAACAGTAAGGAAGCCGTTATTGACCGTCTTTATAAGATTACCGGCAAAAAAGTAAAATTTTATCAAGCCGATTTGTGCGATAAACCCGCCGTTGCCGAAATTTTTAAGAAAGAAAATTTTACGGACGTAATTCATTTCGCCGGGCTTAAGGCAGTAGGGGAGTCGGTTTCTAAACCGCTTTATTATTACCGTAACAACATCTACGGCACCATAAATCTTTTGGAATGCATGAGGGAGGCGGGCGTTAAAAATATAGTTTTTTCCTCCTCCGCGACCGTTTACGGCGACCCGGAACGCGTTCCCATTACGGAGAATTTTCCTCTTAGCGCGACAAATCCGTACGGACAAACTAAGCTTATGATAGAGCAGATTTTGCGCGACATATACCGCGCCGACCCGTCGTTTAATATCGCGCTGTTGCGCTACTTTAACCCGATAGGCGCGCATGAAAGCGGACTTATCGGCGAAGACCCCAACGGTATACCCAATAATTTGGCGCCTTATATCACCAAAGTGGCGGCGGGCAAGCTCCAAAAAATAAGCGTGTTCGGCAACGATTATCCCACTCCGGACGGTACCGGCGTGCGCGACTATATACACGTCGTCGACCTTGCTAAGGGGCATATCGCCGCACTGAAGAAGATAGACGGCGCGGGACTTCTCACCGTCAACTTAGGGACGGGCAAGGGCTACAGCGTCCTCGATGTAATTAAAGCCTTTTCAAAAGCCGTCGGAAGAGAGCTTCCGTATGTGTTTACCGCCCGCAGACCGGGAGATATAGCCGTGTGCTATGCCGACCCGTCGCTTGCTAAAAAGCTATTGGGTTGGGAGGCGAAAGCCGGAATTGAGAAAATGGCGGAAGACGGCTGGCGTTGGCAGCTACAAAATCCTGACGGCTTGTGAGAGTAAGCCCGAACAATTAAGGTAAAAAAATGCGACGGCGGATGGCTTAGGGCGGATATGGCACCGTAACGACCGTAAACGGCATATAGCTTAGGGCGTGCGTGGTAACGACTGTGAGCGACTACGGCTTAGGGCGTGCGTGGTAACGACTGTGAGCGACGTACGGCTTAGGGCGTGACCGACGACCGTGAGTGACTACGGCTTAGGGCATAAACGGCATCGCGGCAATAAATATTTTCGGACGTGACCAACGACCGTAAAACGGCGGATATTTCAAGGAAGACTTATGAAAAAAGAAACAGTATTAGTGCTTGACTTCGGCGGGCAGTACAATCAGCTTATAGCAAGGCGCGTGCGCGACATGAAAGTCTATTCGGAGTTAGTGCCTTGCACAATTTCTGCGGAGAGGGTTAAGGAGTACGCGCCCATAGGCTTGATATTTACGGGAGGTCCGCTCTCCGCATTCTCCGAAACGTCGCCCAAATTGGACCCCGCTATATTTGAATTGGGAATACCCGTGTTAGGCATATGCTACGGCATGCAAGTGACCGCTTACGTTTTGGGCGGCAATGTCGAAAGCGGCAAGACCGGCGAGTACGGGCGTGTGGAAACGGAGTATTCCGACCACCTACTGTTTGACGGCGTTGCCAAAACCGGCGTAAGCTGGATGAGCCACACCGATATAGTAAGCCGTTGCCCCGCAGGCTTTAAGAGTATAGCCAAAACCGCGAATACCGTGAATGCGGCGTTCGCCAATGATGAAAAACGCATATACGGATTGCAGTTTCATCCGGAGGTCGTACATACCGCGCAAGGGCTTGACATCATGAGAAACTTTGTATTCGGTGTTTGCGGCGCGTCCGGCGATTGGGACATGAAAAGCTTCGTCGATGACCAAATAAATATTTTACGTGCCAAATTAAAAGGCAAGAAGGTGTTGTTGGGGCTTTCCGGCGGTGTAGACAGCTCGGTTTGCGCGGCAATTCTGCATAAAGCCGTCCCCGAAGCGCTGACGTGCGTTTTTGTTGACCACGGCCTATTGCGCAAGGGTGAGGCGGAAGAGGTTCAGAATGTTTTCGGCAAACAGTTCGGTATAAATCTGATAACGGCTAATGCACAAGACATCTTTTTGAAAAAGCTTAGAGGCGTCAAGAACCCGGAGCACAAGCGCAAAATCATAGGAAAACAGTTCATAAAGGCGTTTGAACGCGAAGCTAAAAAAATTGGCGCGGTGAACTTTTTGGCGCAAGGCACCATTTACCCCGATATTGTGGAAAGCGGTGCCGGCGGCTCCGCAGTCATAAAAAGCCACCACAATGTAGGAGGGCTTCCGGACCGCATAGGCTTTGAAGGCGTCATAGAACCTCTTCGCGACCTTTTTAAGGACGAGGTGCGCCGCGTCGGGTTTGAACTGGGGCTTCCGGAGCATATAGTCATGCGGCAACCGTTTCCCGGTCCCGGTTTGGGAATTCGTATTATCGGCAATATAACCCGTGAAAAGCTGGATATTCTGCGCGAAACGGATTATATATACCGCGATGAAATAGCTAAAGCCGGGTTGGATAAGGAAATCTGGCAGTATTTTACCGTGCTTACCAACATGCGTAGCGTAGGCGTTATGGGCGATCACCGCACTTATGATTATACCGTAGCGCTACGTGCGGTAAACAGCATTGACGCTATGTCGGCGGATTGGTTTAAAATACCGTACGATGTCTTGGATAAATGCTCCGCACGTATCGTCAACGAGGTTAAAAAGGTCAACAGAATTGTCTACGACATTACCTCAAAGCCTCCCGCGACTATCGAATGGGAATGACGCTAAACCAGGGTGCGGACAATCCGCTGTGACGATTTGAAATACCGTAATACAATAAATAAGACACTCCGGCAACAAATAACCACCTGTCTTTTAAGGCTTTTCTTATGAATGCTACGGTCAAAAATTTATTTTTGACGAGCCCCGTTATCCGCAGAAAATTTTTTTTGAGTACTATACAAATAAATTAATAGCGACGGCGGTTATATAAGTGAAAACACTCTGATATTTTGTGCTTTCAACAACACTCCTCTGCTTTGCAAACACGCCCAATTGATAACCTCCGGGCGTGTTTGCATTTATTTTACCCAAAGTTAGTCCACAGTCCTAAAATTTGTTTCGGCAAAACTATGCGTTATCATTATGTGTTCATATCAAAATTTAGGCAATTACACCCATGATAATTTGGAAATTGAATAATACTCATCGACATGTTGTAAAATATTATGTGTGCGGAGAGGGTTTATTGCGTACGATTATAAAAAAATGACATATTTCAACAATAAAATACCATATAATACATTGTATATTGAAACAATCTAATGAGAGGTGAAGTAAACTATCACTAAATGTTGAAGTTGAGAGGGGATAATTAAATGGAATCGCTTGAAATATATGCAAAGATAGACAGTCTCAGAAAGCATAAGGGTTGGACGACTAATTATTTGAGCAAACAAGCCGGTGTTTCACACAATACGCTTTATATGTGGAGAACCCGGCAAACAATGCCTACGTTTGAGGTCGTCGAAGCTCTTTGTGATGCTTTGCAAATTTCGCTCGTTCAGTTATTCGGCGACGAAAGTGCGGCAGGAATGACGACGGAGCAAAAAAGGGTTTTAGAGTATTGGTCTACGTTAAACCGCGAACAGAAAGACCTCATTATAAATATGATGGTTTCGTTGCGCGGCAGCGTAAGACAAAATCCGCCTCGCGTGTAACGGCACGATATTCCGTTGTGCGTATTTAGAATTCAAAATCAATTCTAAAAGCTTGCCGGATTTGCGCGCCATGTCTATTAACGCGAATTTATTTTACGTGTCTTTAAAAGGAAGCACCTTTGTGTGTGAACGGCACGGTATTTTGCAATGGTTTATTTACTTATTTAGAATTCAAAATCAATTCTAAAAGCTTGCCGGACTTACGCGCCTTGTCTATTAACGCGAAGGTTATTACCGTGTCTTTAAAAAGAAGAATTTCACCTTCACGGGTGCGGATGTTGGTGAGAATGCGCCGTCCCAAAAGAAAATTATAATCGCTTATGATTTTGGCGGGTACGCCGGCGTCTGCGGCGCCTGTTATGCTGTCGCTTCCGCGAAAGGCTTCGTCTAGGGTTATCCCTGCGGTGGAGATTGTAACGGGGCGGTCGGACGCATAGGTTACCGCCGAAAATACACTTACCCCGTCCGGCTTAGAAGCGGAAATAGGCTCCGCCGTTACCGTAGCTTGACCGTAGCTAGGGGCGGCGTTAATCTTTTCTTGACCATTGTCGGTGACGGGGGCGTTAAGCTTTTGTGCGTCGTCGCCGCGCATAGACTTTAAGGATAGGTTCTTAAAATTTGTTTTTCCAATCTCGGTTGATGTGTTCGTAGTGATTGGCGCGTTCGTAGTGGTTAGTGCGTTTGACACGTTCGCGATATTTGACGCGGAGGATACGCTTTCAGTGTTTGGCACGTAGGGAAGATTGGAAACATGCTTGCCGCTATGCTCATAAGGGCTCAAAGGTGTTGCGCGTATAACCTCCGGCAATTCTGTCCGGTTTACGGCACGCGTTGTGTTAGCTAGAGCTAGACGGGTGACGTTTTCATTTACGGCGTGCGCGCCGTTTGCCGTAGTGGAACGGTTGATAGCTTCGTTTACAGCGCGTAGAATCTCCGGAGTGTAAAGCGGTGGGAGGTCGGGTTTCTCGTCCGTAATGCTCATGACATAGGCTCCGATTTTTGAGGAGTCTTTAATAGTGGGGTCGCTATCGGTTGTCGTTGCGGATACGTCCGTTGTATACGGAGGTTCGGTTGAGGTTATCGTATTTGCCGGCACTGAGGATGCCGCCGGAGCGGACGATACCACCGGAGTGGAGGATACCGTAGGCACGGACGATACTACCGGAGCGGAGGATACCGAGTTGAGGAGCTCTGCGGAGGGTTCCGCTTTGCCTTTTGTGTCGTAGATGGTATCGAAAGATATGGCTTCGAATATATTTGGACTTTCATCCGGCAGTGTTTTAAACTTAGATACCGCATTTAAATCAACATCGTAAGACGGGTCCTCATCTAAAACGGAGATATCTTTCCGGGAAAAAACCGTGAGATCAGGCAATCCGCTAGCGGGGTCTTCCTCTAAAACGGAAATATTTTTCCGTGGGAAGATTGTAGAAGTAGGCAACACGCTAGGCGGGTCTGCGGTTAGAACGGAAATATTTTTCCGGGAGAAAATTACGGAAGTAGGCAATACGCCGGCGGAGTCCTCATTTGAAGCGGAAATATTTTTATTGGGGACGGCGTAGGTGCGCCCGGTACTCTTTTTGGTAGGTTTACGCTTCGGACGCAGACAAGGATTTTCCTCGGTCGGAGATGTAGACGAGAACATCTCCACCGGATAATCTTCCTTAGGCATACGGATTTTGGAAGGGCTTGCCGCACGCACCGTAAACCTTATTCCGTCCTCGTATACGATGAAAAGCTTTTTGCCGATGTTGGCAACGCTATCGCGCGGAAGTTCCCCGCTTTCCGTCATAAAGCGTAAAATTACTCCGCTTAAGTCGGCTATTTCAATCTCGCAAAGTCTGCCTTGTGCAACTCCCTCCGTGGTCACTATTTCCGCCGACCATATCGGTTCCGCACGGCTCAAATCCGCTTCGTCTTCAAACAGTACGCCGTTTAAGTTCATGACGGATATGTAATCGTTGACGGAACGGATTTTTTTTAGCGGCAGGAAGCGTCTACAGCCCTCGTATTCGTTTTCACCGCCTACCTCGAGAAAACGTACGCGCTTTAAGCGTTTGTCGTACAGCACGTCTGTTACGTGCCCTAAAACGGTTGCTTCCGACAGCGTCACGACGCCTTTTCCTATATACTCGCTAAGTTTAATCATTGAAAGCCCCTTTCCGGCGCGCTAAGTTAAAACGGATACGCCGATATATGCGATATTTGCCGCGTAGCCGTTAAAGACTTGCGTTCATGCAAAATATGGGTGTGGACAGTTCGATGTGATTGCTTGCTATTCAAGAAAATTTTATTCTTAAAAATAGCTCGAAAAATTTTTTTTACCACGAATTGTCCATACTCCCAAAATATATTTACACGATGCCGACCGTATGACGATTTTAGCAAATTCGAGAGCATGAATTTAAGCTGATAAGAGGCTTTTTTAAGGGATATTGTCATTTTGCGGTTTTATACTTAATACGAAAGCTCTTAGCCGTGAGCAAAATATTAGCCGGCAATAACGTGATTTACAACGCAAAAGCTTTATGATAAAGTCCTTGCCGTGAGCAAACGCGGAGGACATAAAAATATTTTATCACCGCGAATTGTCCACACCCCTAAAAATATTTACAAGCCTGATTTCATACGAAAGCCTTAGCTATTAGTAAACCCGCGCCGAGCAGAAAAGTATAGGCGGCAAAGCCTAAAAGCGATTTTTCTCTAAATACACGCATCATAAATTTTACCGCGAACAGCCCGGAAAAAAATGCCGCCGTTACACCGGATATTAACGCCGGTATTCCTATGCCGATAGTGTTTATGGGCGTAGTCGCCGCCTCGTAGCCGACGGAAAGCAGTATTACCGGAATGGAAAGCAAAAATGAAAAGCTCAAAGCTTGTTCCCTGTTAACGCCGCCGATAAGAAGCGCAGCAGTGGTTGAGCCGCTACGTGAAAGTCCCGGCAAGACGGCTATTCCTTGAAAAATGCCGGCTAAAAGCCCGGCTGCTATTGTCAATCCATGCGCCGTGTGCTTTTTATTTTTACGTGTTGAAATTGCTTCTCCTATGGACGTGGTTTCTTGACTATTTGCCGCGTGTGTTCCTGAAGCGGATAGGGCGTTTGTAAGTCCGTTGTTTGGGCGTGACGTCAGTTCAGTTATTGGTGTAGGGCGGTACTCCGTACGCGTTTCGGCGGCGTTTGAAGAGGCTCCGTCGCCCGCGCCGTTACGCTCATAAGCGATTGCGGAAAATTCCGCTGCGGCTTCCGAAGAGGTGCGCCGTCTTTCCGTGAACAGCGTTTTCTTGTTTGTCGCGGCTTCCGCAAAGGTGCGCTTCCCGTCTGCAAACCGCGTTTTTCTGTCCGTCGGGATAAAATCTCTTTTGCGCTTGTCCGCTCCCGCGGAAAGTCCGCGCTTGCCTATGCCCTCGCCGATTACGAGAACCGCCGCGGTCGCAATAAATCCGAACGGAAGATATGCTCCGTTCAACGCGTCGGGTAGAAACAGCTTTAATAATATCGCTATCGCTCCGGTGGGTAGCATCGCTATAATCAAATAAGGGAATTCGCTCTTCAGCGGGTGGCGCGCCATTCGTGCTATTTCCTTGCGGAATACTATCAATACGGCAAGCAATGTGCCGGCATGAAGCATTACGTTGAAGAACAAGGATACTCCGCCCAATCCGATAGATTCGGCTAAGACGAGATGTCCGGACGAGGATACGGGCAGAAATTCCGTTAATCCTTGGATAATTCCTAATATTATCGCTTTTATTGTTTCCATAAGCCTTTGACTATTCCTAATATTTACTCTATAATATTTATTCGCGGAAACTTTAATAATATGACGCGAAATGCCGATTGCAACGAATAAATTTATTTGTTGGCGGCGGGCGCAAGGTGAAAATAGGCAATAAGACTGTTTTCAATGTGCGGCGGGTCTGTTCCGCCGGAGAGGTACTTATATGAAACTTGGCGTTGTCGGCTTACCGAATGTAGGCAAAAGCACACTGTTTAACGCAATCACAAAGGCGGGAGCAATGGCGGCAAATTATCCGTTCTGTACGATAGAGCCGAACATCGGAGTGGTGGCGGTGCCGGATGAACGTCTGGATAAACTAGCGGCGCTTTATAACAGTAAGAAAATTACTCCGACGTCGCTTGAATTTGTCGATATAGCCGGGCTGGTTAAGGGCGCCTCAAAGGGTGAGGGACTGGGAAATAAATTTCTGTCGCATATAAGAGAGGTGGACGCGATAGTGCATACGGTGCGCTGTTTCGCCGACGAAAACGTTACGCATGTGGACGGCAGCGTGAACCCTGTGCGGGATATAGAAACCATAAATCTTGAGCTGATACTAGCGGATATGGAAACCTTAGAGAGGCGCATATCTAAAGCTAAGAGTGCGTCGAAGGGCGGAGATAAAAAGTTTTTAGAGGAAGCCGCTTTTTACGAGAGGATATACGCCCATCTGGAAAAGGGGCTTCCCGCGCGTACCATGAAGCTTACTCCGGATGAAAAGGAAAACGCACGCGATTTATTTTTGCTCACCGCGAAGCCCGTCATATACGCGGCAAACGTGTCGGAGGATGCTGTAAACGGCGATAACGACTTGGTGCGTACGGTCAAGGGTTATGCCGCCGCGGAGGGAAGCGGAGTGGTGGTAATATCCGCTAAAATTGAGGAGGAGTTGGCGCAACTCCCCGACGACGAGCGCGCGATATTTATGGAGGAGCTGGGCTTGAAGGAGAGCGGCTTACAACAGCTTGTTTCGGCTTGCTATTTCCTGTTGGGGCTTATAAGTTACTTAACCGCCGGCGAAAAGGAAGTGCGCGCATGGACCATTGAGCGCGGTACCAAAGCTCCCGGAGCCGCCGGCAAAATCCACAGCGATTTTGAAAAAGGCTTTATACGCGCCGAAATAGTTAAGTATCACGACCTGCTTTCCTCCGGTAGCTTTAACGCGGCTAAGGAGCAAGGAAGGGTTCGTAGTGAGGGAAAGGACTACGTTATGCAAGACGACGACGTGGTGCTGTTCCGTTTTAACGTATAATTTGGGGGGTACATTTCGCGGTGACGAAAGATTTTCTTGCCTAGCAAGTCGTCGTCATGGATTGTCCACACCCAAAAAATGTTTGTGTCTGTTGAGGTTTACATATGGATTATAATTATGAGCTTGCAAGGCTGATAAAGACCGAAGCCGCCGTCACGGAGGAAATTTTGGCAATGCTGGAAATACCGAAGCAGGGGCAGGGCGACATCTCCCTCCCTTGTTTTAAATTGTCTAAGGCATTGAGAAAGTCCCCGATCGTCATTGCGGCGGAGCTTGCGGAAGCGTTTCCCGGCGCGCCGTTTATAGAACGCGCGGAGGCATTGAACGGATACCTCAACTTTTTTTTAAATAGAAAAAACATAGCCGACGAGCTTAAAGATATTGCGGCGGCGGGCGCGGAATATGGCAGACAGAGCGTTGGCGCCGGCAAAACGGTATGTGTGGATTATTCCTCCGTGAATATCGCGAAGCCCTTCCACATAGGGCATCTTTCAAGCACGGCAATAGGCGCGGCACTGTACCGCATATATTCATATTTGGGCTACGAAGCGGTCGGCATAAATCATTTGGGCGACTGGGGAACACAGTTTGGCAAGCTTATTTACGCATATAAGGCGTGGGGCGGCGACGGTAAAAAAGTAGAGAAAAAGGGGATTGAGGAACTTACGAGGTTGTATGTCCGTTTCCACGAGGAGGCGGAGACTAATCCCGCGCTTAACGAAGCCGCACGCGCGTGGTTCAAAAAAATTGAGGACGGCGACGCGGAAGCGTTGGAACTTTTTACGCGGTTCAAGGCATTGACGCTTAAAGAGGTCGGAAAAATATATGAGCGTTTAAACGTTAAATTCGATAGCTACGCGGGGGAAAGCTTTTATAATGACAAGATGACTCCGGTTCTAAAACTGCTGGAAGAAAAGGGATTGCTGACGGAGAGCGACGGAGCTAAAATAGTGGACCTTTCCGCATACGACATGCCGCCGTGCATACTAGTACGCGCGGACGGAGCAACGCTTTACGCGACGAGAGATTTGGCGGCGGCATTCTACAGAAAAAATGTTTATGACTTTTATAAGTGCCTTTACGTGGTGGCATATCAGCAGAATCTCCACTTTAAACAGATATTTAAGGTGCTTGAACTGATGGATTGTCAATGGGCAAAGAATATGGAACACGTGGCGTTCGGCATGGTATCGCTGGAAGACGGCGCAATGTCCACGCGCAAGGGACGCGTGGTATGGCTTAAGGACGTACTAAAGGAGGCGGTTAAAAAGGCGCGTGAAATAATAGAAATAAAGTCACCGGACCTTAAAAATAAGGCGGCAACCGCCGCAAGCGTGGGTATCGGCGCGGTTATATTTTCCGTACTTTACAACAGCCGCATAAAGGATATTACCTTCTCATACGAGAAAATCTTGAATTTCGACGGCGAAACCTCTCCGTATATTCAATACACGCACGCGCGTTGTAGAAGCGTAATGGAAAAGGCGGGAGTGGGCGGCAACAAGTCTAAAGCCTTGAAACTTAACGGCGAAGTCGACTTGTCGACACTTGCGGACGACGAGTCGTTTGATGTTATACGGGCGTTGTTGCGCTTTCCGGAGGTGCTTCGCGACGCGGCGGATAAGAACGAGCCGTGTTATTTGTCGCGGTATCTCATTGATTTGGCGGGAAAATACAACAGATTTTACATCGCGAACCGCATAATCAATGCTCCGGAAAGGGAGCGCGCCGCACGGCTTGTGTTGACAAGCGCGGTCGCGGACACGCTAAAAACCGGTTTAGGATTGTTGGGAATAGGCGCGCCGCCCAAAATGTAGCGGAACACGCAAGCGGAATGCGTAAATATACGGCAAAGGCGTATAAACACGCAAGCGGAATGTATATATGCATTAGCGGAACGTATAAAATTGTTGCATCAAGAAATTTATCGTTGACTTTTAAGCAATTGTAACTTAGAATAAAAATGCACCGACGAATACTTTTTTAACGTCGGCGTACAAAATATATGTTTGCGGATAAAAAAAATGCCGACGGTATTTTAGTATTCGCGGGCGTCCGATTTCACTTGCCTAAGGTGTATTTCTCGTACTATGGGGGTGAAACGGTTGGATGTAGGCGCTTAAAGCGCTTTCGTTCCGAGGGTGCGGCGGGAAACGGTCGCGCCTCCCGTTGTGGAAAGGAGGAAATTATGAGAAAGAAGCTTTTAGCCGTTCTTTTGGCGGTGGTGCTGTCCGTTGCGGTGGTCGCGTTTGCGGCGTGTAGCAGCGATGATGGCGATGGAAGGATTGACCTTATACCCAATCTTACGTTGCTGTATGAAACGGACGCGGATATGATAAATACGTATTCGTTGATTGCGGTAAACCCCGCCGCACCGTTTACCGGCGGTGTTACGCCTAACATAAACACGGCGGGCGCGGATGCGTTCATAATTTGGCTGACCTCCGAAGAGGGCTTAAACGCCGTCAAGGATTATGGCAAGGAACAATATGACGAGGCTTTGTTCTATATAGAAACAGACTTTGTTGCGACTACTGCCGCCGTACCTCATGCAACCGACGCTACAAAAAATATCAACCTCTCCACAACCACCTCCGTCAACGACTCGGGCTTGTTGGAAGGCTATTTGAAACCGCTTTTTGAGGACAAATACGGATACAATTTAAAAATCGCATCGAACGGTACCGGCGCCGCTATTAAAGCCGCTACGGACGGCAACGCCGACTTATTGTTGGTGCATTCAAAGTCGCAAGAGGAAACCTTTATATCGGGCGGTTATGCGCGCAAGGTAGAGGGCTTCGCCGCAGAAAGAGTTCACTTCATGTATAACTACTTCGTGCTGATAGGACCAAAGGACGACCCCGCAGGCGTTAAGGACGCGGCAAAGGTGAAAGACGCTTTCGCCAAAATCGCCGCAGGCAGAAACAGCGAATCGCCGTATCAGTTTATTTCGCGCGGCGACAATTCAGGCACGCATACCGCCGAACTAAAGCTTTGGGCAGCCGACCTTGGAATCACGGATACTCCGGACGCGGCGGCGACGGGCAATTGGTACATCAGTGCCGGCACCGGTATGGGTAACTGCCTTATCATGGCGAACGAAAAGAAGGCATATGTTTTAAGTGACAAGGCGACTTACCTCACCTACAAAAACTTCATTGAAGCGTAAAAATGCTTTGGCAATCTATAGTAAGAGCGTTTGAGTTGATGGGGGAGAACGATCCCCTCTTAAACGAAATAATCGCCACAACCATGAAAATGGCATTTACAAGTTCCGCATTGGCACTCCTTATAGGGGTGCCTTTCGGAATTTTAATAGGCATTTCCAAGTTTCCCGGCAAAAAAATAGTGATTACCGTGCTTCACGCTTGTATGGCGCTTCCGTCCGTGGTGGTGGGCTTGACGCTGTACATTCTTTTCTCCGGCACCGGAGCTATTTATTCGGTACGGCTTATGGTGGTGGCGCAGGTGGTGCTGATAGCTCCCGTTACCGCGGGCATGGCGGAAAGCTACGTGACCGCGCTAAGTCCGTGGTTGACGGAAACGGCGAAGGGCTTGCGCCTCAAAAAGCCTAAGGTCTTGTTCCTTGCCGTGAACGAAAGTAAGTATCAATTTATAGTAATTTACCTCATGGCGTTTGCACGTTCGATTTCGGAAGTGGGCGCGGTGCAAATCGTCGGCGGCAATATCCTACACGAAACTCGCGTTATGACTACGGCGATTGCACTAAACTATAATATGGGGCAGTTCCGTTATGCCGTTGCATTGGGTATAATCCTCTTGCTGATAGCCTTAGGCGTAAATACCGTCGCCACTATAATACAACACAAACTCAAGTGAGTCACGGACTTGTCGGCTACTGTCATCGGCGGTGTCATAAGAGTAACCGGAGATGACACGCTGTGCGGTAGGCAAGCTTTAAAAACCGCGCTTAGATACAGCGGCGATGAACCGACGGGATAGTGCGCGATGCTTCGTCCGGCATAAGGAGAAACCGTCTTAAATAATGTTGACAATTGAAAATTTAAAAAAGAGATACGGAGAAAGAACCGTTCTTGACATAGAAAGACTGGAGTTTGAAGACGGAAAAAGGTATGCGTTGTTAGGCGCAAACGGTTCCGGCAAATCGACGTTGCTCAAAATTTTGGCGGGTACGGAACGTGCGTCGGAAGGGCGGACGGTTTTTCCGGACGGGGTAAAAACCGCTTTTATGCCGCAGCATGCGGTTGGATTTAAGCTTAGCGCGGAAAACAATTTAAGAATTGTGTGCAATGATAAGGCACTAATTGCCGCCGCGCTAAAGGAATTTGATTTAGGCACGCTTAAAAGCAAAAACGCGGCGAAGCTGTCCGGAGGAGAAACACAGCGGCTTGCTTTGGCAAGAACGCTGTTGGTTCCGTTTACACTGTTGCTATTGGACGAACCGACCGCCGCTATGGATTTAAACAGCGCGCAAGCGGCTTGCGACGCGATAAAGCGCGCCGTAACAGATTCTATTGCAACGCTTGTGTTTGCAACGCATTCATTGCCGCAAGCGGTTAGGCTTGCCGATTTCCTTATCTTTATGGACGGCGGCGTGATTGCCGAGGTTATGTCCTCCGAATGCCCTCTTACGGACGTAAAGGATGTGCGCGCACAAGCGTTTTTAAAGTCGATAATAGGCTAAAAACGGCGGGTGTGTGCGGCTAATTTCGACAAAAGAGGCGCTGCAAAAGAAGCAAAATGCCGAATTGCGCCGAATTTGACTATTATCAAATGCAATTGATTTAATAAACCCGCGATTTTACAAAAACTAGATGCGTTCTGTGTTTTATACGGGTTGGTATACCCGGCTTATTTATTGCCGATTTATGTCTATTTACAAGCTGTAAGGTGCGCGAAAAACTATTTGTCGTCATTGCAAAGCTCTATTGTGTCACCGGCTTTTATAACGCCTCCGCGCAATACTTTGGTGAATATGCCTTCCTTAGGCATGATACATGTTCCGGATATTCGCGCTATTTCGCACCCGTCGCCGGCATGACATTTCTTGCCTATTTGTGTAACTTGGTGTAAGGTTTCGCCGATTTTTAACAGTGTACCAACGGGAAGTTCGTAGAGAACTATACCTTGCGTAGTTATATTTTCGGCAAATTTACCCTCACATAATCCGGGAACGTCGTAGGCGCGCATCTTATAAATACTTTCTATTCCAAGTAGGCTCACTTGTCTTTTGCTTCCGGTTTCGGCATGTGCATCGCGTTCTATGCCAAAATTCTCTATTAAACGCGCGGTCTCCACAGGGGTTTTGATAACGCCCTTTTTTTCACTTATGTTAACGGCTAATACTTTTGCTTCCATATTTTCACATATCTCCAGGGTGGATTTAGGTTTGCATGCTTGTTTGTTTGGTGGCGCGTGTTGGGTTCCCGAAAGTGCTTTAATTCGCAAGAGATTACTTTTTCGCTCCGCTCTTATATGGGTGTGGATGATTTTCGCGGTGACAAAATATTTTCTTGCCTAGCAAGTCATCACCGCGGATTGTCCGCATTCCTTAGGTAATGCCCCGATTTGCCGCCGGTTTTTTCCAGTAAACGTATGTCGGTTATTAACACATCCTTGTCTATAGACTTTACCATGTCGTAAACCGTAAGCGCCGCGACGCTAACCGCGGTTAAAGCTTCCATTTCCACGCCAGTAACCGCAGTTGCGCTTACCTCTGCACAAATCACCATTTCAGTATCATTTAATGGTTTAAATTCAACTTTCACATGGTTTAAAGGTATATTATGACAAAGAGGAATGAGTTCGGATGTTTTTTTCGCCGCCGCTATGCCGGCAATTTCCGCTATTGTCATTACGTCGCCCTTGCGTATTCCGCCGTTTGTAACACGTTCTAATGTTTCCGGTTTCATGACAATTTTTGCCTCTGCGCGTGCCGTTCGCATGGTTATGGACTTTTTGCTTACGTCGACCATATTCGCGCTGCCGTCCTTGTTTATGTGACTTAAATCCATATATCAGCCTCCTATGCGATTCATATCTCTGTTTTGCAATATGTTTTCATCTAAGCGTTGCGCGCGCGGCTTTGTTTTTACCGCGGCTTCAATTGCGGCGCGTAGCGCCGGACCGTCGCTTATGAACGGCTTTAAATCCGTCTCTCCCGACTGGAGAAGACAAGGCAAGAGCATTCCGTCTGCGGAGATTCGCACCTTATTGCAACGGTCGCAGAATTTATGCGATACGGAGGTTATAAGCCCTATGTGCGCGCCGTCCGCATCGTATATCTCCGCAACGCCGTCGCTTTTCAAGTGGGGCGGATTGTCGAGAGCGGTGAGTATCTCCTCAGCGGAGATGAAAAGCCCGACCTGTTTTACGCATTGCGACGCAAACGGCATCATTTCGATAAATCGCACCGTAACGCCGTTTTCTTTGGCGAACCGTGCGTAGTCCTTTATTTCGCTATCGTTTACGTTGCGCATAATTACGCAGTTTATTTTAATTTCGTCGAAGCCAGCGGCTTTTGCTGCCTCAAGACCTTTCAGTACGTCTGTAAGCTTGCCGCCGCGCGTGATTTTTTCGAAAGTGTTTGTATTTAGGCTGTCCAAGCTGATGTTTACGGTTTTTACTCCGGCGTCTTTCAGCGATACTGCAAAGGTCGGCAACAGCACTCCGTTTGTAGTTATTCCAAAATCCTTTACGCGCGGCGATTTGCCGATATGTTCCGCTAAGGTTAGCAGTCCGCGCTTTAGGAGGGGTTCGCCGCCGGTGAGTCGTATTTTGGTAACACCCAAATCCGCCAGAGCGTCTATTACCAATAGGTAGTCCTCTAACGACAGCATTTCCGAATGCGGTTTTTTTACGACACCGCTTTCGCCCATGCAGTAAATGCACCGAAAATTGCAAAGGTCGGTGACGGATAAGCGCGCATATGTGATTTTTCTATTATATAAGTCTTCCATTTTACGGTACTCCGAATGGGGCGTTGTCGGCGGTTTTTAAGCGAATTTTTAGGTTATTTTCGCATATATTGGGCAATTTTCACATGAGGTAATAAATACGCTCACAAAGGCAATGTTAACGTAATCAAACGTTAAAAAAGCTTAACATTCACATTAAAAGCCGTTTTAGTACGGACATGCCTTAGTCTATGCGAATTATTTCTCCTATGCCGTCCAGTGTGTAACCGCCTAAGGAGGCAACGCGGCGTTTGAATTCTTTTGAGCGCAATACCGCGATAAACTGTTGCAAACGCGGGTCGTCAAGCGTTTCCGGTCGCACTAGAAAATCGTAGCTTTCGTTGCCTACGGGCGTGAAATTCAAGCCCATAGCCTTTGCCGCGGAAAAGATACCCAACCCCGTATTAAACGAGCCTTCCTTGACCGCCGCGGCTACCGCTAGGTGTGTGATAAACTCCTTTTCGTAGCCACGTATTTGCTCCTGAGAGATACCAGCTTCCTTCAGCTTTGCGTCAAAGAGAATTCGGGTACCGGCTCCCCGTTGGCGGTTAGCGAACATCAAGCCCTTTTCTTTTATATCGGAGATGTCTTTAATGACATCCGCTCCGTAACGCGAATATAGCCCTTGAACGCGCCCAACGCCCTTGATTAAAATCATAGGTTCCTCGAAGCAACGCTTTACGTAAGGTATATTATATTTTACTGTTTCCTCGTCTAGAAGGTGTATGGGCGCAACGTGGCACTCGCGTCGGAGCATTGCGGTAATTCCACCGGTGCTGCCCGTGTGCGAGGATTTAACCGGAATGACATCGGAAATTACATCTATTATCAAATCATGGGAACCTATCACGACTAAGGCTTTCTTAATCTCGTTTAAGTCGTTTAAAAGTTCGATTTTGACTTTTTCACCCGCTTCCAAACCTTCGCAAAGGCGGGGAATTTTCAAAATCCCGTCAGCTTTTACTAGACTCATGACAGCCGCCGCACCGCGCTCCAAAGGAGTTGTTACCAATATCCCCAACACCTCTCCTAATGACACGCGTACAAATTCCTCGTGTTTGAAGGAGGACACTACACGGCGCGTAAGAGAGGCTTCCGCCGTAACGGGGCAGGTATTTGCTTTGCCGCTCAATACGTTAAGAACCGGAACTACGACCCTTTCAAACACGAGGTTTGCGGATACCGGATAGCCGGGTATGCCTATAACCGGTTTGCCCGATACTACGCCTAAAATCGTCGGCTTTCCGGGGCGTATTGCAAGCCCGTGTGTTACCACTTCTCCCAACGCGGATATGACGGACGCCGTAAAATCTTTGGTTCCCGCGGACGAGCCGGCGTTTATTATTACCGCATCATTTTCTTGTAGCGCGGCAAGAAGAATAGTTTTTAGTGCTTCGGTGTCGTCCTCCGTGACGGCATAGCGCTTAGGAACCGCGCCCGCAATCCGTGCCGAAGCGGCAAAAGCGATGCTGTTGGATTCCATAAGCTTTCCGGGTGCAAGCTTGTCAGGGGAGTCTACCATTTCGCGTCCGGTCGGAATAATGCCTATGCGCGGGCGCTTTAATACCTTTACGGTTTTTGCGCCCGATGCCGCTAAGGCTCCGGTTGCCGCCGGCTTTATCTCCGCAAATGACGGGAGAATAAGCTCTCCTGCGGCTACGCTTTCGCCCACCGCCCGTATGTTCTGCCATGGATGAGACGCCGCGGTAATTTGCACGGTACCCTCCGAAAGTACCATTACGTCTTCGGTCATTATAACGCTGTTGAAACGCGAATTAATCAGGTTTCCTGTGTTTATATATTCGAAATCGCCATGTAAAGTCAGCGTTATCGGCGTAAGCTCCGTCGCACCTTCAGTTGTCGTCGAATTTACCGCTATACCGTCCATCGCCGCCGCGTTATATGCCGGGTCGGAAAGGCGCGCAAAAACCGCTTCGGCAGTTATGCGTCCGCAAGCGTTTTGCACGGTAACTTTCTCCGTGCGTGTCAGTTTAGAGAACCGTTTAAGATATTCGGTCAGTGCGGTCTCAAAATCGTTGTTTTCGATGTATGAATTTTGCATTTTATAATTTAGGCTTTCGTCGTGTGATTTTCGTCAAATCGGAGAGGGGCTAAATGCGATGTTTACATGCACTACAGTAAGTCCGTAATTTCGATAGTTTGCCCTTTGTATACGCCCTCCGCATTATCGGGAAGCACGGCTAGCGCATCCGCTTTAAAAAATGAGGACAGCAAGCCCGATTTTCCTAGCACGGGGAAAGCCTCTCCACTGCGAAAGGCTACCGGTTGAAAGGTGGTCTTTCCGGGGGAGGACGGAAAATTTATTCCCGCAATCGCTGTTTTTTTAGCTACGAAGCCGCCTCTTTTTTCGTCTATGGCTTTGAGTATCAATGCCTTGAAGACGATTGCTGCCGCCGCGGGATGCCCGGGAAGTCCAAAAATAGGTTTACCGTTTGCCATTGCGGCAAGCGTGGGCTTGCCGGGTTTTATCGCTACTCCGCGTATTCGAAGCCCGTATTTCTCCATTGCGGTTTCTGTGAAGTCCTTAGCCCCTACGGAGCTTCCCCCAGATATGAGAACTATATCAGCATCGGTTAGCGCCGTTTCTATTGTGTTTGACAACGCGGTAAGATCGTCCTTAACCGTGGTTATTCCTACTACGGAGTGTCCCGCGGCAACCGCAAGTGAGGACAAAAGCGTCCCGTTCGCGTCGTATATTTTTCCTTCGGATATAGACGAAGCGTCCGTTATAAGCTCGTCGCCAGTTGAAATGACGGCGAATTTAAGCGGCTTAAAAACCGTAACGGCACTTAACCCCGTTGCCGCGGCAACGGCGACGACGTATGGAGTAATCAGAGTTCCTTTCGGTATCGCAGTATTGCCGATTTTCCCATCATCACCCTTAAAAGTAATATTTTCGCCTAATGAAACTGACTTTTGGATACAAATAAGATTTCCGAGTGTGTCGGTATTTTCAAACATGACCACGGCGTCGGCACCGTTGGGAAGCATGGCGCCGGTGGAAATTTTATAAGCCTCCCCGGCGTTTATGCACATGGAGGTCGGTTGTCCCATGACGGCGGCTCCGACGAAATTCAGCATTGCGGGTACGGACTCCGTCGCGCCGAAGGTGTCGCGGGAACGTACGGCGTATCCGTCGACAACAGAGCGGTCGAACGACGGTAAGTCGGCGGAAAATTTCACGTCTTCGGCTAGCCGCATTCCGGTCGCACGGTAAAGTGGCGACACCGTAATTATACCGTCGTTTATGATTTCTTTTATAATTTCCTTTGCGTAGGAATAGGTTGTCGCGTTGATAAAATTCATGTAGGTTAGGGAGTGGATTGGTAGCGAGTTGCTTTTTCCGTAGAATGTGTTTTTCTGACGACATTCGCGGTTGAGTTGCCGGCTGGTAGGATTGTTTTTTATTTTTTTGCGCAGTCGGATGCCACTTCAAGCTTAGGGCTTATTTTCTTGCGCAATCGGACGACGCTTTAAGCAGGATATCAAGCCCGTGACAAAGAGTATCCAAGATAAAAGTTAAAGCTTCGTCGACCGCTTTAGGGGAGCCGGCAAGATTAACAATCAGGGTGTTCTTTCTGATGCCGCTTACCGCGCGTGAGAGCATAGCTCTTTCGGTGTACTTCATGCCGTTTGCTCGGATAGCTTCTGAAATGCCGGGGGCTTCTCTTTCGATTACCGCCTTAGTCGCCTCCGGAGTGTTATCGCGCGGAGAAAAGCCCGTACCGCCGGTAGTCAGTATGAGATTGAGCTTTAAATCGTCCGTGAGCCGTAATAGAGCCTTCTCTATGCCTTGCAAGTCGTCCGATATAACGATGTATTCCTTGACGTCGAAAACGGCGTTGCCGTTCACGTCGCGACGGTTATCTAAAATTTCTTTAATCAGAGTACCGCTTCTGTCGACACGCCCGCCCTTGGCGCAAGTGTCGCTTAATACCACAATTCCGACGGTATATTTCATAAGTTCCCCTTTTATTGTATTGTATTGTCTTTGTCAATAGCTATCGGTTTTCGGTTTTTGCCGAAAATATTTTGTCACCGCGAGTTGTTCACACTCTAGTTTTCCGTATCGCCGTCGGCGGCAATTATTGTTTCCGCAGAGGCGCCCGTATTTTGCGCCAAACCGTCGTTTTCCGCCGCATGACGCTTTATGTTTAGTTCTTTCAATATTCTGTCGTGTTCGTCATCGGTGAGGGCGTACTTCCATGTCGGGATTACGGATAGCAGACAACCTATTGCCGGCAACAGAGATACGAGTACGAACAGCACCGTCATAAATCCGTAATATTGCGGTTCGTTGCGTGGAATTCCGCCGGCTTCGATAAATGCGTTCAATTCCGCCACGCGCGTATCTGAAAAACCGACAATCGTGTAAGCTATTCCGCTTATAATTGTGGCGACGCCACCAGTAAGCTTTGCGATGAATGTTTGACCGCTAAAGAAAACGCCGTCAGGTCTGCCGCCGTAATGGTATTCTTCGTAGTCCACGGCGTCGGCAATCATGTATGATTGGAGCGCTAGATTGATGCCCAGCGCCGCCCCGCACAGCGTAAATATCAAGGCGCACGCAACAAGCGCGGCGGGATGTACCAAGCCTCCGCGGGGTACGGCTATGTAGAGTACGAAGAAAAGCGTGTACGGTATTGCGGAAAGGAGGTTGCTGTAATTATACAGCTTCTTTTTTGAGAACCGCAAGGCAATTTTCGGCGTCAAGGCGCTTGCGACAAACTGTCCGGCAAAAAGTCCGCCGCCCAATATCAGCATGTACAAAAGCGCTTGTACTGCGTCCTTGCTTGCGAAGTAGTAGGTAACTATGGGCATAGCCACCAGTGCTACCAGCATGCGTGGGCTGCCCAATATGCCCGACAACAAAATTTGCCGGAACGGCTTATTCCGCCACATTATTTTGAA
This sequence comes from Clostridiaceae bacterium, assembly GCA_031289315.1. Taxonomy (GTDB): domain Bacteria; phylum Bacillota; class Clostridia; order Christensenellales; family CAG-917; genus JAITEJ01. The sequence goes on from JAITPR010000031.1 coordinate 25,189, forward strand.
GCTTTCTTTAAGCGACGGCTTTTTACCGACGGACGGGATGCGTTCCTTTACTACGAAGCCGCATATTTGAAACAGCGCCGCGCCTACCAAGGCAAGCCCTGCCGCAACTATGAGGAAGCCGAACCGTTCGCCTTGAGCCGCTCCACCTACCGAAGGAGCCAACATGTCCCCTAGTCCCAGTGCGGCGGGTTGCATGGCAAGTAGTACCACGCCGCTTCCGATACCGCCGGCTATGCGTGCGAAGCTTAATAACTTATTCCGGTCCTTTTCGTTCTCCGTCATAAGGGCTGTTATGCCCCAGAGCGGTATGTCTCCGACGGTATATACCATCCCCCACAGCACATAGGTTACGGCAGCCCAAGCTACTATGCCGACGTCGAGCGCCGCGGAGCCGTTGCCGTAAAAACCGAAGCTTGTAAAGCATAGGGTTGTAAGTATCATGAGAGGTATAGGCACCAACCTTAAAAAGGGGCGGCATTTGCCGAGTTTGGTGCGGGTGCGGTCTACGAGTGTACCCATCATCGGGTCGTTGAGCGCGTCCCAAACCCGCGCGGCACCCATTATCACGCTTACGATGATAGCCGGTATTAGCACGGTAAATTGCAGATAGTAGGCAAGGCATGCGCCTATGATATTATAAAGTATGTTTTGTCCGAACATGGACGAAAGATATGCCCCTAGCTCCTTTTTAGAGTAGGTTTTGAGCTTTGACGGTTCAGGCGAGCCGCTTGCCGCGTCGACGGGAGGGATTGCGGTATTTTGAACCGTTATGTCGTTGGAGTTTTCCATTTGCATACCTCCTTAGCGTTTTGGCTGCATGTGTTTTTGCCGCGGCTTTTGAGTTTGTTGAGTAGCACTGTTAGGTCACCGCTTAACGCGCATACTTTTATATAGTGCTAATATAATTATATCATAAAAATACGGATAGTCAATAAGGGTGATTTATTTAGGGCGTGAACAATCCGTGGGGACGAACTTGCTGGGTAAGAAAATATTTTGTCACCGCGAATTGTCCGCACCATTTATTTAGATTTGTGTATACAAGGAATTTTTCTATTGCAATAAAGGGGTTGTTCAGACGAATTTGCCATGTAATAACCGTGCGAGGAAAAATATTTGATTGTATTTTTTTGAATTTTGCGCGATACGTTGATTTTAGAAAGTGTTTGTGATAGAATATATATGCGTCGGAGGTAGGCATGAAGATAATTCCCAAACCACATAAGATTACGGAAGTAAGCGGCGGTACTTTTATTTTTTCCGCGGCGACCGTTCTTCCCGACGGATATTCCGTAATACGGGAAAAATTGGCGGCAATATCATCAAGCTTTAAGTCTGTTGAGCCAAATGAAATAACGTTAAAGTTGTCTGAAGACTGTGATTTAAAAGGGGAAGAATATCGTCTTGAAATAACGCCGCAAAAAGTGGAAATCACCGCAAAAAATTATAAAGGGCTGTTTTACGGAACACAAACGTTTATTCAACTGGCATTTGAACATGTCATTGACAAGGTGTCGGCAATGCCGTGTGTTATAATAGAGGATATGCCGCGCTATCCGTTCCGTGCCTTTATGCTTGATGTAAGCCGTCATTTTTTTTGTATAGAGGATATAAAGCGACAAATAGATTTAATTTCCGCATTGAAGATAAATCGGTTGCATTTTCATTTTTGTGATGACCAAGGCTTCCGTATAGAGATAAAAAAATATCCGAAATTGACGGAAAAGGGCGCATATAGGGCGCAAACGCGCGGAGACGGAAAGCCGCACGGAGGCTTTTATACACAAGACGAAATAAAAGATCTCGTTGCTTATGCGGCATTGCGCGCTGTGGAGATTGTGCCGGAGTTTGAAATCCCCGGACATTGTACCGCCGTGCTTGCGGCATATCCCGAGTTGTCATGCCGCGGAGAAGGTTTGCCTGTGGGCGACCGCTTCGGAATATTTATGGACATTTATTGCGGCGGAAACGCTAAAACCGTGGAATTTATAAAAGATGTGCTTTCTGAAATTGCAGAGCTTTTCCCGTGTGAATATATACATTTAGGCGGCGATGAAGCGCCTAAAATGCACTGGCGCCAATGTCCTAAGTGCAGAGCTGCAATAGAGGGAAACGGACTAAAAAACGAAGAAGAGTTTCAAGCTTATTTGACAAACGAGGCGATTAAACATATAAAACAATATGGTAAAACCGCTATAGTTTGGAATGAGAGCATGAATTCCGGAATGCTTGACGAAAGCGCGGTGTGTCAATATTGGTGGGAAAACGAGTCGAAAATAGCCGCGGCGGCTAATCGGGGGCGGAAATTGATTGTATCCAAAACCGCGCCGTTTTATCTCGATTACCCATACGGTTCAAATTCGGTTAAAGATATATACAAATTCAATTTATCCTTACCGGGGTTGGACGGCGACGGCGAAAAAAATATTTTAGGTTTCGACGCGCCGCTTTGGACCGAATATGTATCGGAAGCCGACATAGACTTTAAAGCTTATCCACGGCTTATAGCTGCGGCGGACAGAGGTTGGACGGATTGCGCTCCCGATTACGCGGATTTTAAGTCGCGCCTTGAAAATATTTTGTCGATTTTTAGTGGTTACGGCGTAAAATACGCTACGCTTGTCGATGCGGAGCCGGGATATTTCCGTGCGCGCAAGAGCCTCCGTAAGTGGAAGCGCATAAGCGGAGGCGATAAGTTCGCGGAAGCCGTTTATAGGGCATACATAGCCGACAAGAGAAAAAATGAAAAACGTTAAAACCGCGGTGTAATTCCGTATGCGGCGAACGGACAAAAAATAAAGCCGTCAATAAAATATTCGGTACAGTGTGAGAACATTTTTCACAGAGCTGAAATAAATATATAAGGAGTAAAAAAATGAGCGCATTAAAGGTCGAATATTATAAAAATTTTGGACGTTGCGTCAGCCTTGAGGGGGGCGGCGTCCATGCTTTAATCACCGTTGATTTGGGACCGAGAATTATTTATTTCGGCGATAAAAGACAAAATTTTCTCTACGAGGATACTGAGAGAAAAATCGTGAAAAACGGCGATTTTTTTGATAAGACCTATAAGAGCGGCGAGGAGTGGAGACTTTACGGCGGTCACCGTATTTGGAAATCACCGGAAGATTTATACACATATACGCCGGATAATTATCCGTTGAGATTTGAATTAGCAGACGGAACGGCGATATTTTATCCTAAAGCTACGATTAACGGCTTAAAATTTACACTTAAAACCGAGTTTTTAGACGATGTGTTTCATATAACCAATTCGGTGGAAAACGTTGGTGCCGAAGATGCTAAGATAGGGCTATGGGCGTTGACCGTTTTGGCTAAAGGTGGCGAACTCTCTGTTCCTTTAAATACTAAGGATACCGGTTTCTTGCCTAACCGCAATTTAGTATTTTGGCCGTATTCGGATTTTACCGACCCACGCTTCAAATTGCATAAAAACAGCTTTACCCTAAAACAGACCGAAAGGGAGGGAGCATTTAAAGTAGGTTGCCGTTTAGATAAATCCGTAGTGCGTTATACGTTGAATGGAAAAACTTTAGAACTTAGGGCGGATATTGAAAAAATAAGGAGCGCTCCGTACCCGGATATGTGCTGCAATTTTGAAGCCTATACCAACGAGCATATAATAGAGTCCGAATGGTTGACACAAAGCGCGATTTTACCGACGGGCGCATCGTTGACGATAAAAGAAGAATGGCAAATAATAGGAGAAACCAAATGACAAAAACTGATGTTTACATGCCAAAAAATGCAAATAAAGGCGCCGTTAAGTATCTAGTTGTTGTTGCACATCCCGACGACGGCGAAATTTTGGCGGCAGGACCGGTGACAGAATCGGCGAACGGAAAGACAGTTTTAGCGCTTGCGGTGCTGACGGACGGGGCGGGAAGCGCGCGTTCCGGAGCGTTTGCAGCTTACACGGACGACGAGATGAAAGCGGTTCGGGTAAAGGAGCAACGCGCCGCCGCAGAGGAGGGGCGTTTTGAAAGCCTCTACATGTTGCGTGTGCCGAGCGGCGAACTAAAAGCGGGCAGTGCGGAGGCGGTGCGTGCCATTGCGGACATAATTGCCGAAAAGCAGCCGGAGATTTTGATAACGCACAATCCTTTCGACCGTCACCCCACGCACCTTGCCGCGGGGCGTACCGTTATGGAGGCATTGAGGTCCTTGCCGGCGGGTAAACGCCCTAAGACGGTATGGGGAGGAGAGGTTTGGCGTTCGTTGGATTGGTTGCCCGTCAAGTACCGGTTAGCATTGCCGGCGGATACCACGGACGGCGCTGCGGACAGAGTACTTTTGTGCCATAAAAGTCAGATAGACGGCGGCAAGCGTTATGACGCGGCGGCAAAGGGCAGACGTTTGCAAAACGCCACCTTTTGCGAAAGCCATTCGACGGATTTCGCGCATGAGGTCGCATATTTTACGGATTTATCACGTGTCGCAAGCGGTGAAATAACGCTTGCGGAATTTGTCGAAGAGGTATTGAAGGCGTTTAACGACGAAATATTAAGCGGCATTAAACGGAAATAGGGTGTCGCCGTGCTTTTGTTACGGTACATTCGCCGTTGCCTTATGGCAGTCTTCCCTCTCCGTGCTTGCACGGTCTTGATTTTACCGGGAAATGCACGAAATTTTTCTACCATGTCGGTCATACCGCTTCGTTTGCAGTGGTTTCATCACCAAATTACGAATTTTTACCTTTCTTATATAGCGGCGCAAGGGTATACTGAAACGACTTGTTTTTTCAAACGAGTCGTTTTTTATTCGGCAAACGCGGCACTTTTCCGTATACTTGGTCATGCCGTCCGAAATGTCATAATTTAACATAACATATATGAGCAAATAAAAGGAACGTGTGCAAGGTTTATAAAGTGTCCGTTGCGGTTGGTAGGGTAATTTCAGAGGATTTGTCGCGGTGTTTGCTTGATTTTTAGGGCAAACGGCGCGCACCCGAAAAAAATACTGTAAACTTTGTCAAAAACGGGGCTTGACACGCGGGCGTTATAAGTATATAATTAATATACTTTGGGAGAGGTGCCGTCTTTCGGCGGTTTTTGCCGTTTTGAGGGCTCTACAAAGATTTTTCGTCGGGGGTACTCCGGCGGAAGCGCAAAAAAATAAGCAAGCGTGAAAAATCCGCGCGCACCCATGTATATGGCAACGCTTCGGACGGTTTTTCGGCGGGCGGGTTGCGGTTCAAGTTTTAAGTTCGGGGAAGCCGCATGAAGGTTTGCCCGATTTATATAAAAGCATATTCCGGCGGAGTTCTCTCCGCCGTTCGGGGCGGAGCTGGTATGTTCCGTCGTCGAATTAGGAGGATTTATGAAAAAGTTCAGTTTGAAGGTTATTCTTCTCGCGGCGTTGGTTATGGTGATGATCTTCGCGCTTACCGCATGCGTCACGGATGACACGGAGGAACCGCCTATATCGTCGACGGGTGGCAAGGATGCCGTTCTCACGGGGCAGATGCCTGGCGTCGAAGGCTTGGTAATGCTTTACGATTCGGTCGTTGCGATGAAGCGCTACAACGAAACCACGGTCGACCCGGATTACATAAATTTTGATTTTGGGTTTGATTTTTCGATTGAGAAGGACGGCACGAAGGACATGTATGCGGTTGTCTTGCAAGGTGCAATTTCCGTTGTGAACGATGCGGACTCCCGTTTCAAGCTTGAGCTTTGGAAATCCGCGGTGTCACCGGCGGGGCAGACTCCGCGTGAACTCATAATCGGTGCCTATCTTTCAAACGAGGTTATGCTAATCGACTTGTCCGGCTTTAAGGGCGGCAAGCACGTGGTCTATATTGACACAATCAATTTTTCCGCTTTATTTAGCACGGTTGCGGACGTATGGTACAATCTCCCGCTATACTTGCACGACGACGGCACTTTCACGTCCTTCCCTGAGGACGGGACACAGGGCATAGGCGAGCTTATCTCGTACTTTTTAACGAATTTTTCGATTGACTTAGGCGGTATGCAATTAGGCGGCAGCGGCGGTCTTTTGCGTCTTGTCGGCGGTTTGATGTTCGGCAGTAACAAGAGTAATATCTATGATTTGGGCGGCGGTATGCAACGCATAGTCACCCAATTTAACTTAAGCGGCTTGTTGGGCATGGTTTTAGGCATAGCGCCAGTTGCCGATCTCTTAAACGGCGACATGTTCAGCAGTATTTCCAACATAGCGAACGAGCTGTTAGGACTTGACGTGTTGGGGCTGATAGAAGCGCTTAAAACCGTTAAAGGCGACATATCCTTTGAAACCAACGGCGGACGGTTCTCATCCGTCAACGTAAACTTAAATGTAACGCCTCCTGCTGCTAGTCCGCTCAATATAGCGTTGGCAATAAATAAAATCCAGCTTGACGACGCGCCGATAATCACCATTCCGGATATAGATACATCCGGTATGACGAAATTCTCTCCCACGGCGATAAGCCTTGACGCGACACTAAGTATAGTGATGAAGAGCCACCACTATGAGGTCGGCGGCATAACGGACAGCTTGAGCGGCGTACTGGGCTTGCTAGGTGTGTCCGAGGATCTTTCCAGTTTAAGCGATATTTATTTTGACGTCACCCGTGATACGGAATTCGTTTTTGACGCGAAAATACGCGGCAGTTTGGACTTTATCGACAACGACAAGTCTGAAATTCTGATTGAAATTTCCGAAAGAGGCATTTTGCGCATAGGCGCGTATTATGTGGGCGCGGACGAAACCCTCTATTTAGATTTAGGCGGTTTGGGCGCCGGAAAATTCAAAATAAGCTATATTAAAGGTAAATCGTTAAACCTCACGGCGTTACTTCGTGACGAGTTAAATAAGTTATTTAAGGATTTGACCTCAGGTACGGAGGGTTCCGGCGGAGAGGCGCAAGCTACGGAACTGAAGGAACTTTTTGCAAGCGGCGGTATAGTTGTTCCTTACGCGTCGTTAGGCGCGGGCGTATCGGCGGATGAACCGGCGGGCGAGCTAGACATATTCGGTCTAATAACGACGATTTTAAATAACGTGGACATAGTAAAAAGTGATAGCTTAGCGGACGGTTTACTTTCCGTAAAATCGATAACCGCGATTTTGTCCGGCGAAATCATCGACATGATTATAGGCGCCATTTCACCGGGGCTTACGCTTCCCATAACCTCCGTCGACATATTTGTTGACTTTGTAGACGGCGTCGACTTAGGATTGACCATAACCATAGGCGAAAAGAACGGTATAGCGGATTTGGTGGCGATAGGCTTAGACGTAACAGATTTACGTTACGGGACCTTGAAAGCCGACTACGTGATGCCCAACTTCCACAGCGACGTAAACCGTGCGGACTACATGCAGCTTGACAAGAACGGGCAGGTGAGTTTAGAAACCATTTACTTTTCCATAAGCGGCGAATTTGATTTAAGAATTCCCGCTGCGGAGTGGAACCAGCTTAATTTGGCGGCGGACGCGTCCAAAATAGAATTAGGCATGATATTGGCAAAGCTTTTGGTGGACTTTGAAGCCGAGGTTGACGCCAGTTACGCCTTTATTTTGGAGGCGAATATCAACATCGGTGAAATTATTAAATCCGGTATTAACGGCATTTGGGACTCCGATTTGCGTCTTGCGGTCATCAACAAGAGGACGGGCGAAACCGTACTTGAGCTCATTTTAACGGAACGCGCCATTTATCTTGACGCGTCGGCTTTAGGCATAGAGCGCATAAAGTTTGACTTAGGCGCGGTGCTTGAAGGCGGCTTCGTGGGTACCGCGTTATCTTCGGCGGACGAGGAGCCGGAGAAACTGAACCTAATGGGCATAATTGGCGCGGCGCTTACCGGTGTCAAATTGAGCGATACTTCTTTGGAAGTCGTGCTTGCCCAAAATGTGCTTCAAGCCGTTTTAAAAATATTGGGCGTATGGGGCGACGACGCGTCCGGACCGGTTTCAATCACTATAGAAGATCGTTCGGGCAATCCGTTGTTGCTTGAGGACGCATTATTCAGCAATTTAGGCTTGTCGATAAACTTCGGCGAGGGCTTAAATATACCGTCCTTATCCATAAATCTGTATGCGTCCGTTCCGGATCGTTTAAATTTGGGCTTGTCTTTGGGCAGTATAAATCTTTCGCTTGCGCCTAAGACGATAAAGCCGGCAAATATACTGGACTTTGTGGACATACTGGCGAACCCCAACATATGGCTTGCGGCGGGCGCTTACGTTGATTTAGATTTAAGCAATGGCAATATAAGCCTGCAAAACATGTTGGGAGGCATGCTTGCCAATCTTCTTTCCTACGACACGTATTTGGACGGCGAACAACAAAGGGATACGGACGGCACGCGGCAATATATAAGTTTTGTCAAAGAGGACTCCGGCACCTACACGGTTAAGGGTAAGGTTTACCCCGCCGATCCGGAACTTGCTTCGATTTTCGGTTTTGTCGGTTACGGCACCGAGCAGGTATACGTACTGGCGATTGATTTGCCGCGCGTAAAAATTCCCGGTTCCAGCCCTGAAAGCTTTTACGAGAATATGGACATATTGGTTACGGGCGCGCCGTACGGCGTTTGGGATAATGTCGTTTACGTCAATGTCTCCAATCCGGCTAACTCTGCGTTTTCGATAAGCTATACGACCAGCGGAGTGAGAAAAGATCTCGCCTTTGAACTTGACGCTACCGAATTCGACAGACAAACAATCGAAGTCGGCACACTTATAGAGGTTTACGGCGGCATAAATATTGATTTGGAGTTGAAATTAGAGGCTAATATCGACCTTTCCTCCGTATTGGCGGCGTTGCTTGTGCGTGAACCCGTACAAGGCAAGATAGGAAAATCGTTTACTAATAAACTCTTATACCGTTACGACACGGCGGAAGGGAAATATGTGGTGACATCGGTGGAAGAAGCGGTTCTATATCAGACACAATATGTTAAATTGGAAGCCGACGGCTCCTTTGAAAAAATTCCCGACGGCACGTATAACTCCGCCGTCTATAAGGACACGGCTATATACAAAGCCGGAATTTACGGTTATTCATTGAGCGCCAACAATTACGTTATAGTGGATACTTCAAAAATAGAAGGTTACCAAACTCTGTACACTACGGGTAAGCCGCAAAACGCAGACAATACCCAGTTGCTGTTAGAGGTTCGCAGTAAGAGCGCCAACGTCGTATTGTTCGGCATTTACTATGTCGGCGGTATCCTTTATGCGGATTTATCGTCGATAGGCGTTGAGAGAGTGGCGATTTCCATTGATATAATGGATTTAGTGATAGGCTTATTGCTTGGGGAGTCTCCCGCGATAGCGGCGGCTGCCGGTGTCGGAGACATAGGCGGTGCGGCGGACGAGTTTGGCTTGACCTTCCTTGTGTTGTTATCCATACGGGACAGCGGCTTACAGCTTAGACTGGCGGAAGGGCTTGCGGGCTTACTTTTGGAGCTTGCGGGTATAAATATTCCTTCCGTAATAGCTGAAGCCGGCATTAAAACCGAAGAAGGCGATGCCGGTGAATTTACCAAATATTACTTATCTATTGCGTTGGGACGCGACGAAACCGACGAGGTATTAAAACTTGAACTTGGCATAAACGCGCTTGAACTCGGTTTCACCGCGCGCAACATTTCCCGCCGTTCCTTCGGTTCGGACTATTCTGCGGTCAACATGTCTGCGGAGGGCAAGGGAATTGCCGGTATTTATCTTGAAGCGTCCGCTTACATCTCGTTTGAAGCGGATCGGTACGCGAATCCCGACGATATGGAATGGAACGTGGGCGAATGGGGCTTGCAGGATGTGTTGGTGGCGCTTTTGAACGACTCCTTGACGACCGATCCCAATGCGTTGCTACAGCTCACCGGGGACAGTCTATCCTCATTTATATCTAAACTACTGATAGAATATCAGCTTTTGAATTCAATCGATGCGGCGCTCGGTATAAGATTGGCGCTTGACGTGCGCATCAATCCCAACGATTACACCTCATACGATGTCGGCAAGCACGGCGCGGTTTACTTGAAAACAGAAAAAGGCTATCTGATACACTACGTTGACGGAGTAACCGCGGCGGATGTGGCGGTGCTTTCAAGAGGCGGAGCGTTTTATTATAATACGGCGACTACCGGTCCGCAGACGTTTAGAAGCGCTACTGCGGAAGAAATAGCCGCAAGATTGACGGTATTTACGCTGAAAGCGAGTGAAGCGGGAGACGGCACGGGGCTTTGGGAATACGTGAACGGCGAATACAAGGCGTTTACGGGTACCCCTGCGGACGGAGTTACCTATTACACAAGCGTTATAGCGACCAATGCGGAGATAAGCGTCGGAACGGGCTTGTACTTCTTTAAAGAAAACACTGATTCGGACGGCAATGTAACCGTAGATAAGGGATACTTAGTATCGGGTACAGCGGCGAGAGTTTTACAAACGCAAACGCTTGCCGCGGCTCTCTACTCCGCCGATATGCGTCCGGCAACGGAAAACGAATGTTATTCATCCGATAAAATATGGGTGGAAAAAGACAAATTAATCACACAGCATGATGTGGTTGAGCACGGCATCTTAGCGTATCAGACGGAACAAGGCAAGATTTTGTATATAAGAGCGTATGACTCCGTTTTAGAAGCGACGGTTTACCATCCCGCGCGCGCCGAAGAAATTTCAGCGTTCTACCGCGATATGGACAACGAAACGCTTAAGCTTTACGTGAAAAGCGACCTCCTTGACGGTAGCCCCGTCAGTGCGGACGGATATTCGGAATATGTTCCCGCCAAACACGGCATTGTGGCGCTTGCGGCGGGCGACGGCTCCGCGTTGTACTATTACGACGCGGCGACACGCATGTTGACCGTGGCTACCTTAGAGCAGACTATACGCGGACTTAACCTCTACGTACAACGCGGCTACGACATAAATTACATATTAACGCACAGCGATATAGCCATAGAAATCTATAACGGCAAGTACGGCACCGGCGAGAAAATAATCGGCGTATACCTGTTCTACGACGGTGACAACGTGTTAGGAAAGCCGCTGAATTCCGTTTATATCGACCTTGATACGTCGTTTGCAAACGGCGTCAAGTTAAAGGTTGACGGCGTTGCCTTAGGCGATCTTTTAGGCTTCTCTTACGACGAAAGCGAAACGGTCATATCCGCCGGCACCTACGCCATATCCTCGGCTGCGGCGAAGGACGAAGAATACAAAGAAAACCCGAACGGCACATATGAAACGGTGTTCGGCGTTATAAACGGCGCGATACGTTCGTTATCATTGTCAAACGAAGCCGTTTCGATTAACTTGCAGGAGAACATTTTAAACGAGCTTTTACCGCTTTTGTTCGGCGATATGCTTACGGACGCTATGAAGCAAAATCTTGACTTACCGGGCTTAGACGGCGATAAGAGTTATCTGCGGTATAACCTTGCGGCTAAGGAGTTGCAGATATCGCTTGCGGTGTCGCCGTTTGCCATAGGGATAGGCTTGGGCGGCTTACGAGTAAGCTTTGCTTCGCCCGGAATAGCCGGTGTAAACCGTGACGAATATTCGTCTCTACAAGACTTGTCGGAAATTTCGCTCACCTTGCGTGCGGAATTGCGCGTGGATCTCTACCGCAAGACCGTTCCCGTCGGCGACATAGTCGGCTCCTTCGTGTCGGATTTGGCGCTTGCGTTTAACCTTGACATAGAGGAAGATTTATATATCGACCTAGCGCTTTTGGTGGAAGCCAACCTGGACAAAAACAATATCGTTGCAAACGAATTGTTGATAGAATTAATCGATGTCAAGAACCACGATACGGTGCTGTTCGGCTTATACCTTTCCGGTTCCGTTATTTACGTGGACACCGGCGCTTTAAACAGCGTACCGTTCAAGCTTGACGCGCCTGAAGAGGTCAGTTTGCTTATTGATATGATATTCGATCTCCTCAACAATATAATTCCCGCGGGGGAGGAGGTCGGAGCGGCTCCCGCCGACGACGGGCAGGTTATCGACGGCGCGCGTATCATTTTGGAGCTTGCGGAAAAGAATATCAAGCTTACGCTTGTGCAAAACCTTTTCTACGCGCTGTTAGAGAGCTTCTTGCCTAGCATATTTGATGCCCTTACGGAAGTTTCCTACGTGGTATACGACCCGTTGGTTCACATCAACGCCAATCAATTCTACTTCTTGAACGACGAAGGCAAATACGTTGAGGACACAATCACCAACATCCAAAACGCCGGAAAAACCGCCTACGTTACTGGCGAAGTAGGAATGCGTCCTTTCTTTGATTCCTTAGATTTGTCGCTGTCTATTGCCATAAATACCGCTGCTCCCGCAATCGACATAGCTATTACGAGTTCCGTTTTGGCGCTCCGTTTATCCGTCGGCGACCCGCAGATACAGCTTTTCCGCTCCAATCTTGTGACCGGCAGAATTTTAAACGCCGTCAAGAACGCTGAGCAATTCGTTGACTTCGGTTCCAATAAGAAGATTTACTTCGACGTAGAATTTGAGATAAGATACGACATAGACGCCGGATACGAGCCGATTCTTTTAGATGAGGACGTACCTGCGTATGCGAAGTATACCAGCTATTTTGAATACGACCCGGTTAAACACTCCGCGCACACGGTATTCTATTATTTTGATACTAACATCTATAAGCGTGCGGACGGAAAGACCGCGGCGGAAGTTATTTCGACATACGGCAAGGCATACGTGCTTGTTCCGGGCAGCTACCGTCAAGACGACTACGGCGAGTATAGGTTGCGTTCGCATGACCTTTCTCCGTTAATCGGCGTCGTTGCGGGCATAGACGGTATAGACGACACCTTAGCTAAATTAGGCTCTTTTGATTTGGGCGGCAATAGCATCAATTTAGGCTTGTTGCTTTCAGATTTGTTACAGAGGATGGGGCTTTTGGTCTACACTAACGACCCCGTTTCAAATGCAATAGGTGTTAAAATATCCCTTCTTGTGGACTTGGAGCCCATCCTTGCCAACGGTTTCGGCGGTATTATTGGCGCTGTAGGCGACCTGCCCGGCTTACTCACCGGTTTGCTTGGCGGTTTGGAAATAGGTATCGAATTGTCCGCAAACGGCAAGACGGTATCCGTGTTCTTAATGGGCAATACCATTTATGTCGATTTAGGCGATATAGGCGGACCGCAGTTCAAATACTCCGGTCTTGACCTTGCCGCGCTTTTATTCCCGTCCGGACTGGATAACCCCACGGGCTACGGCGATGTAAGAGGCGACAGCGCGTTGGGAGTTTCGGAAGCTGCCGAAACCGCCGCGGATGACACCAAGACGATTGTCGAGCGCATAATGAACGGCGCACTTGACAAGATATTTATCAACAATAAGCAGTTTGGCATTGCGTTATTGCCGCAAGCGATAGACGTAATAGTCGCGGAAGTCATGAGCATGCTTTTGGATACCGAGCTTGAGAATACCACCGATATGTTCTTCCTCTACGACTACGAAACCGGCAAGCTGATAGGCAGGACAAGCGGTTTGTACCTTAACTTTGAGGACGAACGCGTAGATAACCGCAACTTAACGTTAGACTTTGACGTATTTCTTACCAACGGACTTGCGGTAGGCTTCTCATTCCTTACGTATGATATAAGCTTCGGCGGCGTCAGCAGCATTATCGACAGACAGTCCATAGCTACGCTTCCCGACCTCAAAAACCTGTTGACACAGACCATAGATTTATCAATTACGTTGGCGCTTACTGCGGACGCCGATGGGAAGTTCGAAATTGCCGACAACACCTACACGGGTGCGCGTTACAGTTTTGATTCTTCCACGGGACGCTACGTTCCCGACAACTTCGGCGAATATAAGATGAACCCGGACGGCATAAACGAATACGACTTCACCGACGTTATAAATTCGCTTGTCAATCAGTTGATGCCGGATTTGGGACTCATATTCGGCGGTCTTAAGCTTGACGTAGGACTGTTGGAAAAGGCGTTATACGGCAGAATTTCCGCCAGTCTTAACTTAGCGGACTTCTTTGGATTGGGCAACACGCTCACCTCCGGTTACTCCATGGTGCCGGAAGGCATTGCCTCCTCCGCGGGTGTTGCCTATTACGAAATAAGCATGTCGCCCACGGTGGATGCGGACGGCGTTGCCGGTGTAAGCTACAAAATGGTGCCGGCGGAGTTCGATTACGAGTATTACTATCTTGCGACGGCATACGACGAAAACGCGACCTATTATTCTGTTAACGGCGTCGACGTAAGAAAGTATGATAGCATACGTGAAAGCGTCTTCAACGGCGGTGTCTATCACTTAAAGGGAAGCACCTCATTATTAAATCACAATGACACGACTTTTGACCCGAACGCGCTGTACTTAGATTACTCAGGCGCGGTTTTGACTGGCGTGAGAGGCTACGAATTTGTGCTTGCAGAGTTAGACTTCATGTCCGCCCAAACAGGCGATTATCATTATCCCGCGACGGGAACGGCATATTTGGCGAAAAATAACGTTACCGGTTATGTGTCTTATGCCGGAGTACTTAAACCCGACGCTACCGCGGCGGAATTTAAGAACGGGTACTCATATATAGATATAGCAAGTGTAACACTATCCCGCGCAGAAAGCGATGTCCCGTCGGATAGCGCGACTTATATCTCGTTCAACCTTGCGACGGGAACTTATGCATTGACCGCCAAGAACGATAGCGGAAGCTATGTTTTCGAGGACGGCATTGTGTATTACGATGTCACTATTATCTATGATTATTCTATAAAACCTGTGGCGTACCGCACCGGTGGTAGAGGAGCGCCGCGCTTTAAGGAAGATAGGGACTATTTCACCGCTAGCGCAACCACCGCGTTCATGGTAGTTAAAGAGAATGAGAAATATGATTTCTATACCTCTTATTATTACTACAATGAAACGTTGAGTGAATACATAGAAGTGCCCAAGGGCAAGTTCTTAGCGCAAAACACCGAAGACTTTAACCCTGAAACGCAATACTACACACGCGATGCCGGCGGCACCAGTGACGGACTCTACCGCGCGCTTAATACGACGACGGTATACGACGTAATTTCCGAGGATAGTTATTTCAACGAAGAAGCGGAGTATTACGGAGTGGTAAAGGTATACAACGAAAAGGGCGAAGCGGTAGGGCAAAAAACCGATAAAATTTACCGTGTCGCACGTACTGATGCCGGCGGGGCAATAGTCAAGGATTCCAAAGGGGAAATCGTCTATTACTTCCGTGCGGCGCGCAAAACTCAAAGCGGCGCAGTGCTTAGGGATGCAGGCGGTAATATAATCTACGACGAGATAGCCAGCGCGTCCGTAGCCAAAGCCGAGTATTTAGGCAGGGTTAACGTGTACAACAACGCGGGCGAGATTGTCGGTTGGAAATACGACAGCGTTTACCGTGTCGCGCGTACAAACGCCGCAGAAGAAATTATCGGTTACTATTTCCGTACGGAACGCAAAACCGCAACCGGCGTAATACTTAAGGATAAGGACGGCAACACGCTCTATGACGAGGTGTCGTTTATCATAGACACGAAAGCGGAATACTACGGCTCAATCTTCGTTGAAAGCGACCACATAGTAGCTAAAATCGGCAGAGTTTACGCCTTTAAGATGATCTTCGACGGCACGGTTGCGTACGGCTTTGTTGCCGCGGCTGAGAACGTAAACGGAGAAACGTTAAAGGACGACGACGGAAATGTCCGCTATGAAGGTACTAGGGCATTATATACGAAGGAAATCGTAATAACAAAGGTAGCCGCCTCGGCGACTTACGACCCGTCCGTCACATATGTAAGGTATAGCAATGATGTCGGCGGGTACATGCAGATTTACGGCGCCGATGACTTCAACAGTTATTTGAATAGCGACAGACTGTACCGCTACGGCTTCGCTTCCGCGGATAACGGCACATACTTTATTCAAGGCGACTTCGAAACGGCGAAAAACACGCTTCCCTTGTACCGTTCGTTTATAATAAGCGACCTTGCAAGCGGCAACTGGAACTCCTTAGAGCTTGCCTTGCAGCTCATGGAAAAGAACGACGAGGGCGATTACAAGGTTTTAGGCGGCATCTATTTGGTGGACGGCACCTTGTACATAGACGGCTCCGGTATATTTGAAGACCAACCCGCTCCCGCGTACGTGTCCGGCTTTGCCGACCTCATAATGGCTGCGGCAGGCGTGTCTTCGGATGCCGCGTCTACGTCTGCGGACGGCGCTTCCACGGGCGACGCGTATGTACGCGACGCATTCTTAACGCTTTTGATGAGCGACCCCTTGTATAAGCTGTCCATAACCCGTGAAATTTTGGGCTTTGTGTTCTCATACGTATTGGGCGCCGACATCACGGACATTTTAGGCTCCATGAGCATAAGCGTCGACATAGGTAAGAACGTACCCTTACAGACCATACAGGACATCTCGTTAGGCTTAAGCATAAATTTGGGCGCGATAGATTTGTACGCCGGTATTTCCGACATCAACATCGACTTCAAACACGGTGCTTCGTTTATGCCCCGCGAGGTTGCGGCAAACGCGACTTCGTTCGACAAAACGATAACTTCGTTCAGCTTTAACATCGACTTACACGTGCAGATGACCTCCGGAACGGTTGATTTCGGCGGCTTATTTGCCGACCTAGTCGGCGACATTTGGGGTATCACCGCGGTGATACCGGAGGCGACCGGTTCGGAAATAAATATATCCGTGCGCGTGCTTGCGTCAATAGACTGGGGCAACTTCGCCAACACTAAGCTTGGAATAGAGGTACACGCGGTATTCGGCGACTCCACCACTAAGTGGATAGGCTTATACTTTATCAACGACACGCTTTATATCGACTTAAGCGAGATAGGCGTTGCGCCTATAGCCGTAGGCAAGCTTACCTATGTGCCTCTGATAGACAGCCTTACCGCCGGCGCAAACGGCGTGGGTTTCCTTAACGGCATGGGTATCGGCGAATACTTAGAAAGCCTATTAGGCGGCTATTTAGGCAGAAATACCGCAACAGGCGTGGCGTTGTCCTCCATAGATACGGAGCTTGATTACGAGCTTGACGGTATACGCATACTACTCAACGACACCGGCGTGCGCTTAGAGATAGCCAACGACTTCTTAAGGTCGGTACTGGGCTTACTGGGCGTCAACGGACTTATCCAAAACGCAATCGACTTAGGCGCGGAGCTTAGCGTAAACGGCGACCCCTTAGAGCTTAATCTAGCGTTGGGCTTGCACGCGGACGCGGACAGCGCATTCACTTACTACGACCGCTACAGAGAGCTTTCCGCAAGCGAAAAGAGCAGCGTTGCGGACGCGGACAAATACAGCGAATATTATCGCTACGAGCCTACGGAGCATGCCGGAGCGCGCGTTTTCTACGCATACGACGCGGTAAACAAAAACTACTTCCGTCTTGATACGGACAGAAAGGTATACGCAAGTACAAGAATGTACATAACGCTGTTCACACTTGTAGGTAGCGTGTACGGCGTTTACAACGACGACGGCGTTATCGGAGATGGGTTGTATTATTACGACTACGACGAAGAGGAATATTATCTCCTGACGACGCAAGCGGAATTGAACGTGGTACCCTTGACGGTAAATGAATTTATAGTTGCTTTAGCCCTTATTTTGGACGATAACTATGTCAAAATAAACGGCAAGTTCCGTTCCGACCCGAACGGTACTCACACAAAGACTCCCGACGGCGAAAAAGAATTTATTGTCCAACTGTCCTTGCGCAACTTCGCCATAGTTTTCAGCGACAGCGATATATTCGACTTCTCGGCGTCCGGCTACACCGACTGGGAGGACATGGAATATTTAAGCATAGATTGGCGCATAGATTTTGACTATAACTTACCCGCGGTTATAACGGACTTCTCCCCCTTAGCGCAGTTGTTATTGCCGGAGCTTGCCAATCTAGTCGTACAATCCGGCGTGACCAACGCGGCGATAGACGGCGAAGGCGCTTTGATAATCAGAGCGGATATAAACATCAAATATATAATTGATTTTGTGACGCAAATCATAGACGCTTCGAGCAAGGATGAGGACATTTTAGACTTCATACTTGACAATATCACCGACGTACTGAGCGCGCTCAATCTTGAAATCTCGTTGCACTACAACGGTAAACAGATGTTTGGTCTGTACGTCGCGGACGGCGGCATATACCTCTACTTAGAGGGGTTGGGGCTTCCCAACATTGCGGTGGGACCCGACATGATAAAAGAAGTTCTTACCATGCTGTTACCGCTTATAACGGGAGCCGGCACGTCCTCCGACGATAGCGCGCTTTCCACTGCGGACGAGAGCGGCAACGTGTTAGGGCTTGCCTTACCGTTGGTACAAGACCCGATAATTTTACAGGCTATAAACGGTATTATAAAGGGCATTACGATTACGTCGCGCGTTACGGAACTGTTAATTAAGAACAGCTACATAAACACGGTGTTGGAATTGTTGCTTTCGGTATACGTACCGTATGATCCGGCAGTACACGGCGAGCTTGACCCGGCGGTTGCGGCGGGCAACGTCACGATTGACGGCTACACGGTTTACTATCATTCTAAGGCGGGCGACACGGACATTTACGAGCCGGCTACGGCGTCGCAGTTAAGAAATGGAGCGGATTTATTTGTCAGCCCGCGCCTTAACCTATACGACGATCACGCATTTAAGGTAGGCGCGACTTACGTTCCCTACGACGTAGCGGTATACGGGGCAATCGACGCCACCAATCCCAACGGAAACATAACCGAAAAGGGTTACACCGTCATGTTCAAGGACCCGGCAAGAAACTACTATGCGCCGGCTACGATAGCGGAGGTAGCCGCCGGTGACAACCTTTATGTTGCGGACGGCGACGACAGCAAGATAAGTATCAACTTTGAAGATTACAGCTATCAGCTCATAAACTCCGAAAACTGGACGGACGGCGATAAAAAGTATTCCTACGTAGACGGAAAGGACTTTATTGAAGACCCGAACGGTGCTTACGCTAGGGTAAAAAGAGACGCGTTTGTGTCCTTTAGACTTTATATATTTGAGAGCATGGTAAACGTCAAGCTTGACATACCCGCCGTCAAGGCAAACGAACGTCTTGTGAAGCTCCCGAACGGAGCCGTATTTGAGGACTTAGTTACTCTTAAATACGAGGTTTATACCGCTACGGAATACGGCGCGGTGCAATCCGTCACGGACGCCTCCGCACAGCTTACTACGTCGTCCGGCTACAAGCTTTATTACCTTAACGCCGGCGAATATCAGCCCGCCACCGCAAGCACGCCGTCGTCGCCCTTGTATATCAAGACGTTGAACATCGGCTTATCCTTGCAGCTTCGCGGCACGATAGAAATAAGCGCTCCGTCCGCGGGTGCTAGCGTCAAGCTAGGCGACCTATTACCGGGCTTACTGGGTGACCTCCCGACCATCTTAGGCGCGGAAGACTCCATAGACGTCACATTCTACTATGAAATTATGCTCAATGCCGGCATATCCTTAAGCCCCGACACGGGTTCCTTTAAGGTATCCGACTTTGGTTTAGCGTTGAACCTTTCTAGACAGACCGGCACGTCCGTAACTAAGTTTATAAGCTTGTATTACGACGACAAAACTGAAGCCTTATATATTGACTTGTCTAGCTACAACGTAGGCAAGGTTGCCATAGGCGGCGTTTCCGTCCCGGAGATAATCAACGGCTTGTTGTCGCCCGACAGCAGCGCTACGGCGTCGGCTTTAGACCCGTACGAAATTCCGTACTTACTCATCGACGTGTTCACGTCGGCACTGCGCGCGGAGCTTTCTCCGAGGCTTTTACAGAGCCTGCTTAACATGCTGTTGGGAAGCGATGTAGCCTCCTACATACCACAGGTAGGCATAACCTTGCAGCTTACGGAAAGCCCGATTACCGCCTCCATAGGTCTTGTCGTATACGGCGACGTAACGCCTCCGGGCGGCGGCGTTTCCTCCACGGGACCGATACTTAACATAGCACTCGGTTGGAACGGCTTTGACGTAGTAGATTTCGGTTCGGATTTGAAGCTTTACGTCGACAGAGGTATCTTCGGCGCGGACGGCGACAACGACTTTGCCGACTACACGAAGCTTGCCAACCTTGACTTAGCCCCGGTGCTTGCGGGCGGTACGCTTGATATAGGCAGCTTGATAAAGATTGACCCGGACTTTGACTCCGTAGGTCTTAACTTGAGCATAGACTTAGGCTTCTCCGCCGCGCAAGGCGAGCATTCGTGGGACGACTTCTTCACGGCGCTGCTTTCCGGCAATTCCGCCGCCGCACGCTTAAGCGTAATAGACGGTGACAGCATAACGAGCGTGAGCTTAGATATTGAAGCGTTGATAGGCTTAAGCCGCTTGACCGACTTCTTGTTAGGTGAAACCGACGACATCTTGCAAGCCCTTGCGGGTACGCAGCTTAGAATAGGGTTGGTAGTGCATTACGGTGCCGGACCCAACGCGGAAAAGGTAAAAATGGTTACGCTGGTCGTCGAAATAGACGAAAACGGCGGAATTACGGTATATATCGACGCGTCCGGGCTTGTGTCGCAGACAAAGGTTTGGGACGAATATTCGGGGACATGGCTTCCCGCCGCCGATAAACTGAACTTAGGCAAATTAAAGATAGGACCGCTGTATTTAAGCAACTTTGCGTCTACTGCCGGTGCATCCTCCGCGCTTTCCTCCGCCGACGAGGTTATCAGCGACGAAAACTACGGCTTAATCGGCGAAAGCGTATACAACGTAATCAAAAACCTATTCTACAAGATAGGTTACTCCGGCAACGCGTTGGTTATCACGTTTAACAACGACCTCACCAATGCCATAGCCGGTTTAATCGGCGCGGACGAGATGACCGACGCGGAAATCCCCATAAGATTGCTTGAGCTGTCGCTAGACTTGTTCGACATAACCTTAAACGGGCGCTTAAGCTTAGACAACGAGTCCGGCAACTTCGCCGCGGAGATATTGCTTAACGTCGGTGGTTTGTCCGTGACGTTCAATAAGCTTTCCGACAACAAAACGTTGCTTCCCGAGGATGTGCGCATGTACACGACTTTGGGCGAACTGGTAATCAACTATGAGTTAGGCGCGCGTTTGGACGTCTATTCCGACAGAACCGGCAAGACCTTAGAAAGCGGCAATGTAGCCCCGCCCATGGACATTTCCGGAGTAGTGGATCTCATAGGTTCGTTGCTTGAGGGCGGAGTGCTGTTCAAGAGCCCCGTTTTCAACATACGTTCCTCCGACGACATAATAAACATGTTTACGGAGCTTAAAATAGCCTTATACCTTGACATAAGCGACCTTGACAGCCTGCAATTCATGCTTTCGCTGTACGGCGCTACGGGCATGGGCATGTCCGCGTACATAACGGGGCAAGACATCTATATAGATATGGAGATGTTAGGTCTTCCCATGATAAAGATAGGGAGCCTCAATGTAGGTTCGCTGTTGGAGGGCTTAATCGGCAGTTATATCGGTGTGGATTACGGCGACAGCGCGCATGCGGCGGATTTAACATCCGCAAAATCGCTTGCGCTTAACGCCGGTACCGCCTACCTGCTTGCGTTGATGAAGCCGGAGTATTTGGCAATAGCCATAAATACCGAGCTTATAAACGTGATACTGGGCTTCATTCTTGACCTTGCGGGAGCGGATTTAGGAGACTTCACGTTGCCCGCTTTGGGAACGCTGTCCTTAGGGCTTGATTCCGAAGGCGTATACGCGGACGGCACGGTTTACGTGTCCGGAAGCGGGTATGCGACGGCGCAGCAATTAGAAGCCGCCTCCGAACTGTTCGTCAAGGACGGCGACACATACCGTCCGGCGACCAACGCGGACTTTATTGCCGCCAAGCAGATGTATACGGGGAATATCGTCAAGGCGACGGCGGCACAGATTGCCGAAAGCGATAGGCTGTCCGTCAACGTGACCACGGTTATAAGACCGAATTTGACGCAATTGAAAAATTATCTTGCCGACCCGACGATAGGTACGATACACTACATCGAGCAGTCCGGAAAGGCATTCCCGGCGACCGTAGCGCAGGTAGCGGCACGCTTGTCCTTCTACGAGATAAGCACCTCCGACCCGCTCTATACCTACACGCTGGTTCCCGACCTAGGCGCGATTTACGTGACGCCCGACAGCGTATTTAAGATCTCGTTTATAGAGGCGGCGGCGGCGCAAGTCGCATACCGCGCCACGCTTACCTACGGGAACGGCGACATAGCCGGCTACTACGGTATACGCACGGTGCTTGAGGGTATCTATGCGGATACTCCGGAACCCAACACGACGATAAATTCTACGTATGTAAAGGCGACCGGAGTTCCTTCCGTAGCTAGCCCCGGTTATTATCAGCTTTTACCGCGCGAATACGCGGTAGGAAACGCCTTCATAATGCTTAACGGTTATGAAGCATACGACCCCGGGAAGACGGTATTCCGTTCCGGCAACGTTGCGGATACCTATCAACGTGTGACCTACGCTCCGGCGACAATCTTGCAACTAAGCAGCAACAACGGGCTTTACGTCAAGATTTCAGACGGCGGAACGCGTCCCTTCTTAGATTGGAAGATTTCTGAAGGCACATACGTCAGCTTGGCCCTGCAAAGCTCCGAAATTACGCGTGCTTACACCGGCTTTATGCCGCAGTTAATGAAGGACTACGAGCCTGCGAACAGCGCCGGCAAGGACGTCTATTATCTTGAAGACGACGGCACCACGCTTACAAAGCTCACGGCGGCGCAACTGGAAGCCTACATAAAGGACGGCAAACCCACGGGCAAGCTACGCTACAGCGACTATACGGAGGTATTCAACATAGCCGATATGACGGTTACGGCGGATACAGTAAGCCTCAACATTGAAGGCACCATAACCTTACAGACCTCCAACGTCAGCGCACTCACCGGCGACAGCGAATATGCGGACAGCTTCCAAAAATGGATATCCACACTGCTTGCGGCGCTCTTGAAGGGCGGAGTTGCCGTCAATATGGAAGAGTTTAACGAGTACATAAACGCGTTCAACATCATCTTCCCCAGCGGCATGGTAGGCTTGAACTACAACATCAGAGTTGATTTAAAGATAGGCGCGCTTATCAACGCGTTGATTTCCGGCGGCGGCTTTGACATAGGCGTGATTTTGGACTCCGACATCTATATTGATATAGGTTACGGCGCTCCGATAAACAAGATATTGCTTTCGCTTGCCTACGTAGGCAGTGAAAAGGTTACCACCTACGTGGACACTCACGGCGTGTTGGGTACGACACCCATAGACCCGCCGAAGTATAAGGAAGGCGCGCTTTACGTCGACCTTTCCAGTTGGGGCTTGCCTAAGATTAAGCTGGCGCCCATAACGGCGTTCATGGGTCTTTTAGGCTTGAGTGCGTCGGAGGGGCTAAGCTCCGCGGACGTAAACGACGCGGACACCTTAGACCGCGACCCGTTGGCTTTGCCTACCGTCGTAGACTTATTGCTTGAGTTGTCGCGCTTAGAATTAAGCTTTGATAAGTCGCTTATAGACGGGATTTTGGATCTTGCTAACGTAAGCGTAATGAGCATTCTCAACGGCTTAGCGGAGTCGCTTGGCTCCACCCTGCCTCGCGACTTCGAAATGGAACTTTTGGACTTGAACGCGTTGAGCGCAGTGGTAAGCTTCGGCTTAGGTATCGACCGCATAACGCTTGCCGGCAACCTTGACAACATAGGGCAAGGTTTCGAGTTGGCGGTAGACGACATCGGTGTGTCCTTTACGGAGCGCTACGTCGACACCAAACAGATTGTCGCGGACGACGAGGCGGGCGAGTACGGCGGCGTGATTATTACCAGCGTAGCCGACATGATATTCGCTATCATAGAGGGCATCGACTTAGACCTGTCCATACACCTTGACAAGCGTACCAAACAAAACTATACGGTGTTGAACGGCGATTGGGGAGCGATAAGCTACAAGAACACCGACCTCACCTTGCAGATTAACAAGGATCAAAACAACGCCATCTATATAAACATAGGCAGCTATCACCCCGATCGCGCCAGCATGGCGTCCAACAGCACCCGCTACGACATAGCGCTGTGGCTTGCCGACTACATAATTTGGGCGGACCCGCGCAGCTTACTGGGTCAGGGTCTTCACGATTTGTTGGACGGCTTAGGCTTCTTGTTTGACTTGCTGGGCGCCAACAACGTCGATTCCGGCAGCTTGTTCCCGATAGACTTCTCGTCGCTCATATCCGAATTTATAGGCGGATACCGGCTTGACGACATTTTACGAGGTGCTTTTGGCGGCTCCGATTCGTCCGCTTCCGCCGCCGAAACCGCGCTTACCGCAACGGACGACACCGCTTCCGCAAGTAAAGTAACCAACAACAATCCCGCGTTGGATATTCTATCCGCAATTACGGGTGGTAAGGGCTTTAGTGTCGACTTTATTTTCGGGCTTATTGAGGGTATCACGTGGAACCTTTGGAACCCCGACAACTACGAGTGGGTGGACGCCGCCGGCAAGCATCAGGTATATACCGACCCGCTCACCTACGGCGACGGACAAAACCTGACGCCGGAGTCGCGCCAAGCCTTGACGCGTTACAGCTCGCTGTCGCTTGAGTTGAACCCCGAAGCGGTAAACAACATAATAATATCACTAGTATCCTTGTTATTGGGGCAAGTGTTGAATATAACGCAACTCACCCCGTATGCTACTCCGCCGGTTATAGGCGAGATGTACCACGAGTTCAACAACAGTGTTCAGGGCGATATCTCTAATGGACACTATGCTAAGTCATATCACAATTACGTTATGATAACCGCCGCAAATTACGACACCTATCGCCGAAACTATATAGAGGCATGGCGCGACATCATGGAGCATGTCGTTGCAGAGGCAAACAATGGCTTATGGGGTTCCCTACTTAACGGTGCAATCAACGACCTGCTAGGCGGTGCTTTGGATACCATTAATGATGTAGCTAACTTCTTCAACAACGGAGAAGATATTACCGACTTATACATGTTGGTAGCGTGGCTTGAAAATTTCCTTAGCGGCATTGACGCTATATCCACCATACTTCCGAACACCGGTTACTGGTTGGGTACTATAGTTCCGTTCTGGTTGACGGCGGAGAAGTGTGAGCCGGATAAATACTGGTTGCAGTACTATCCGTATCAGCACGGCGTGTTGAGAACCGACCAAGCCGTGTTGCTTGCCGGCGGTCCCGCCAGAGTAAGCGCGTTAACCGATATAAACATGCGCGTATACGTCAAGAAGGGCGACCTCTACGTCACGCCGACCGCGGCTGAATTGGCGACTATAAACGCCGCTATAAAGGCTAATACCGGCATAAGCGCCTCCGCGCTAAAAAATGCGACGAACTTAGACCTATACGTAAAGAACGGCGCAAGCTTGACTATTTACGTCGACCGCCTTGCCGAACAAGAGGTAAAACAAATCGACATAAAACTCGGTCACGAGTTTAAAGTACACAACCCCAGCACCGGCTTAAAGGGCTACGGTTCGGACAATACCGGCGGAAC
Organism: Clostridiaceae bacterium; assembly: GCA_031289315.1. GTDB lineage: Bacteria > Bacillota > Clostridia > Christensenellales > CAG-917 > JAITEJ01. The sequence continues at coordinate 50,757 of JAITPR010000031.1, forward strand.
TAACGCGGCCAACCAATGGGAAAGAATAACCATTGTCAATAACGGAATAGGCTTCCGTCCCGTGTCCGGCGTGCAAGACGCCTACGGACAGGTGGCGAAAAACCAAAACAACCTTAAAAACGGCATCGACGTTGCCGACCCGTTCAACGCTTTGGAGATAAAACCCGAGGTTCTGCTTGACGGCGATAAATTCCCGCAACGAATAGGTACGACGTTCTTCGACGGAGGCAACTCAAAGGGAACCGGCAGTACGTACACGAAAGGCGGCGGTATGCAGATACTCTACGATACGTCGAACGTGGACTTGACGCCGGGCGTAACTAGCTATATAAACGGCTATGTGCAGAATATTCTCTACGTCGCGGTACCGGTTAAGGTATCAAACGATTGGGCGTTCGAATACGTGACGCAGTTAAACGGCGACCCGATTTCCATAGACGGAACCACGGGTGTTACCAGTCTGCCGAGCAACGTAATAGTAGGCTTTGCCAACGGCGCAACCAAATATTTCTCAACGAGCGGCGCCGGTACGGAAATAACGCTTCCGGACGGCAAAAAGGTCAAGGCGGACGGTACGCTGATATGGGATAACGCCCTATACCGCATACTTGCGGCGGATAAGTATAAGCCTTTCGCGGACTATGCGCCGGGAGAGCTAGAAAAAGCTTCCTTAGGCGACTACGCGGGCGGTACTTATATAGCGCTGTTCAGCTATCAAGCGGGTACCTCCGCGAAAATACGAGCGGAAGTCAAAATCGACGTGGCGGTGCGCAAGGTTGCGACGCTGTCACCCGATGCCTTCTCGTTCAACTCCATGACTTACGACGGCACTATGCGGGTTTATTCCCCGTCGGCGGCGACAAAGGACGTAAACGGCAACATAATATCCGTTACCGAGTTGTCCAACGCTAAGGACATAATAGCCTATTTCGAGGGCTATAGGGCGTCCGCGTCGTATACGGTAAACGGTGTTTCCGTACCCAATGTGGGCGTACGTTACAGCAACGGAGTTTACGGTTACTTGAGCGTCGAATGGGATTTGACGGAACTAAGGAAGATAGTCGGTGCGGACGGTTGGTCTCCCGATAAGGGCTTGTGGTGTACGGTAACGGCTAAGGTAGGCGGCAAGGAGAACAGCGAACAGACGTTCTACGACATCGTTGTAACCATGCAGGCGCGCATACCCATAGAGATAAACTCCTCCACGATTAAATATAACCCCTACGCGGTAAATGGCGGGTTGGAGAGCTTCTACAACATACAAGTTAAATATGACGTAGGCTATGTGCCTTACGTTGCGGCTAACCACGACGGTTTGACGGTGTACTACTTAAGCGGCTCCTCCATGAGAAAGGCGACGGCGTTGCAAAGAGAAGCCGGCATAAGGCTGTTCGTAAGACCTTACGACAACGGCTTGACGACCACCCTTTCGACAAGGCTTTCGCTCATGGGCAGAAAGGTTTCCGTAGTAAAGTATGCCGCGAACGGCACGGAATCGACGGTTACCTCAATCGACGGCAAGGACGTCTACGTCAAGTACGCGAACGGCAAGGACATAATAGTCATTAAAGGCGCGGACGGCAAGGAAACCGTAATAGCTAAGGATACCACCGACGGGCTTGATTTGAAAATCAAGTACGAGGTCGTGCCCTTGTCTGCGGTACTCACGCCGGAGTTTTTGGAGCAAGCCGGTTATAACGGCTCCGGACATCTCAGGGCATACCTGCTGTTCGGCGGCGCAACCAACTCGTGGTGGTACCGCGAGCAGCAAATAGAAATAGAGGTTACGCAAAAATCAGTGCGCACCTTTAACGTCGCCCTTAGCGACTCGTTCAACCCGCGTTGGTACGAAACGCCCGCGTTCTCATTGGTCAGCGCATTGTTCTCCGACAGCAGCAACGCCGACGTAATTCCGGATTGGTCGACGCTCACTTATCATGTAAGATACGACCAAACGCTGCACGGCGCGATACCGGAAGGCGCGACTACCACGGCTACGGGACACAAGCTTTACTCCTACGACAGCTCTTCGCACAGATATGTGCCGGCTGTGGCGGGAGCGGGACGTTCAACCCTATTCGTACGCGATTTCACGGAATACAGAGCGGAGTTATACGGCGGAGCGGTGCTAAAAGGCGGTGTCTACGTCACGTCGAACGGTTACGGGCTTTACACCCGCAATGCGGACGGCACATATATCCCCGCGACCTCCTTGACGGGAACAATCTACATCAAGAACGCAACGGCGTTTAAATTCTCCACCATTACCGCTTACGCTACCGTGGAAATCGACGTACCGGGAACGGGCGGTTCGGTTGGCGGCAAGCAAGAGATGAGGGTAATGATAAGCTCCTCCCGCGTGTCCGATGTGGAAGTCTACTTTGATTTCGCCGGCACTACGCCCGCATACAGCGCACTGCCTAACGTATACGTGTTCAACCCGTATCTAACCTCGTTTGACAACCTCTTTGCGTCCTCCTTTGTGAACGGCACCTATTCGGGTGCAAACGGCAAGCAGGTTTTGGTAAGGTACAAGGTGGAAAACGGCGGCATATTAGAAACTAAAACCGAAGTCATGCGCGTGGATAGTTGGTACTACGACGCGCAAGCGTTACGCGACGGCGACACCGTGTATGCTTGGATAGGCTCCGAAAGAAGCACTATAACGGCGGACTTCCTCAACTATACGGTGAGGTTCGACAACGCGGACGTAGGCACAACCGACAGACCTTACAATGAATTCGTCGACAATATTCAGACGAATCATCCGACGGTCACGGTGATTTGGTCCAACGGCTCACAAAACGATTATTCCGTTGAGTGGTCGGGAAGCATAAACCTTGACGCGGCGAACAAGTTCACGCTTACCGGTACGGTCGACTCCGGCATAGCCTCTCCCGCCAAAACGATCGTGTTCAACGAAAGCTTTGTAAAGAGCGGCGATTACACGTTGCCGGTCACCGGAGTTACGGTCACAAACCCGTACCTGCAAACAATAGAGAGTGTCACGGACGCGGCGTTCGTAGGCGTTCTTCCCGCCGGGCTGTCCTATGTCTTTAATAGCTACGACGCAGGCTCCGGACGCGCTACCGTCACCGTAAACGGCAACCTCTACAGCAAGGCGTACACGGTACCCGTAACCATATCGAGCGTTTCGGTAACAGACATAGAAGTCATTCTTCCCGTGTTGGAAAACGACGTTCCTGTGAGCAAAACCGTAAACCTTTTAGGTAGCGTCACGGTGGCGTACACGGCGTTCTCTGCTCCGGCAACCGCCGCCGTCGTCAAGTTCTCAAACGGCGAAACAAGAAACGTTACGCTGACATGGCAAACCGGGACGTTCTCCGGCAACAGCTTCCGCAGGAGCGTAAGCATAGCCAAGATAGGCGAAACCGCGTTCCCGACTACCGGCGGAGCAACCTTCGCGTTGCTTTCGGATAGCACGACCGTTACCATAGACATAGTTAACCCCTATACGCAAAGCTTAAGGCAGCGCGTAAACAAGGTGTTGGATGCAACGTTCACCGAAGCGCAAACCGCCGTAAGCGGCTATAACGCCGTCGCGGGTACCGCAAACGTGGCGTTTACCAAAAACAATTACACCAAAACCTATGTGGCGGAGGTAAAGCTGCCCGCTACCGCGGTAACCGTTACGGCGGTTAAGGTGAACGGACAAGACGTAAAGTCGGGTGCCTACAGCTACAACGCGTACGCGACGGTTCCCACGACGGCAACGGTTGAGTTCTCCAACGGCAACACGCAAAGCTATACTATAAGCTGGTCGGCTAACTACGACTACAACGCGGATAAGACAAGCTTTAAGAGAAATCTGACATTCACGCAACTAGCCATAGATGGACAGTCCGCGGTAACGGCAATGGCGGCAATCAACGGTGTAGTATTCAACGTAACCGACGATCTGCAGTTCACCGCCCGCGTAAAGAACTACTTCACGCAGTCCCTATCCCCGTCGAACGGTACGCTCACATGGACGGGCGGCACCGGAGTGGTCGCCGGTGATATAAGCGTCAGCTACACACACGGCTCCTCCTCGAACGGAACGGCGGACATCACCGTTACCAAAGGCGGCTATTCTAAAACCTATACGGTTAGCGTAACCGTGGACGGCGTATATATCGCCGAAATAACAATACCCGGCAACGGCACCTACGCCGTAACGGACAACAACGGCGTCAAGGGCATTGTGTACCGCAACGCGCCGTTTGCACAGGACGTAAGCTTGAGGTTCAGAAAAATTTCCGACGACAGCCTTGCGGAAGCCAACGACACCGTAACCGCCAATATCGAATGGGGCGTAATGATGTTTGACGCAGACGGAATTCTGTCAAAAAACGTAGTCGCGACGTCTAGCACGCTTAGAAGCGGTTCGGTAAATCTTAGCACGGAGGTCTATGCCTACGCCGTACTGTTGAGAAACGCGGTTAAGGACGTACAGTGGACAATCGACGCGCTTGACAACAACTCCGTGCTTACGCTGTCGGTTAACGAATATACTGTCACCGGCGGCGGTTTGGAAATAAGGCTGGCAAGCGCTCCCGCGCCCGCCGGCGTAATATCCGTACAAAACCGTACCGTCGTTGTGACGGCGGCAACCAAAGCCGATTCCACTTTGGACGGCTACGACATAAGCAAGATTATAGAGGTGTCTTCGAAGGGCGTATCGTCGCCGGAAGCGCTGGTCAAGCTTAATGCGGACGGATTCATAATCGCGGGTACAATGAGAGTGAGCGTCATAGAGCGTACACCCGTAACCGTGACCTACACCGTAAACGGCGAAGAACATACGCTGTTACGCACGCAAACCGGCGCCAAGGTCATGTCCGACATCGTGTTCATAGACAACCCGTATCTGTTCGACTCCGACCACGGCGGTACCAACTACAGCCTTGCCAAAACCGTCACCGTTACCTTTGAGGGCGGAGAAATTAAACAAATGCCTATCTATTGGTACATCTGCGAAGAAGTGGAAAGAACCGTGGGTACCGAAAAGGTAAAGGTATGGGAGTGGAGTTCCGTTCCCGCCTCGTTTACCGCTAGAGTCGGCGCTATCTTGAGAGTTTACGGTGTGTTGGGCGACAGCACGGGCGTAACCTTGACGGGCGCTCCGAACGACGTAACCGTGACGGACAATAACGGAGGAAAGCACTTCGCTTACTCCGCGCTCATAAGGCTGCCGTCTGTGGCTCTTAAGCTTTCCGATATCGACTTCGGCGTCGGTTATAACTTCACGTTCTACCCGTATCCGAACCCGAACGACAGCACGCAAGACGCTTTCGACATTGCCAACTACCCCGACTTCGTAACGCTTAAGGGCTACAAGAGCATAGACGGCGGCGACTTTAAATTACCCGCGGTTTGGGACTTGAGCGGTCTTGTGTACACCTACAGAGGCGGCACGGGACACGTTACCGTAACACTCGGCAACGAGGTAGGCGGCTATCAAACGCTGTCCGTACCCGTCACCATCGTTGAGCAAAGCTTTATCGCTCCCGTGTACGGCGCCCTAGACGACGGATACGAGTTTGCTAAGGCAATCGGCATGGAAGGCGGAGCGTTCTCCGGCATGTCCAAATACGCAGTACAATACAACGCGTCGTTGCATGCGGGCAAGACGGTATTCGTACTCATGCCGGTAACGGTCAATAAGGGCAACAACGTCTACGAAACCGTTAAGGTGTGGACGGAAGCCAAGCCCGATCAGATTGCCGACCCGGCAATGGGCGGCAGCCTTTTCGTGAGAAGCGACCTATACGGCTTTAACCCGTTCGTTTCCTACGGCGTAGAGGACAACTATCCGTCCGAAGCGTACGTGGTGTTCTTCAACGGTTCCGAATATGTGATGAGCGAAATGAAAATGAAGCTGTCATGGAATTTGAACGCCGTAACCCCGACCTACGCCGGTGGCGACTTCAGAGCAAACGTCACGGTTGGCGGCGAATATTACGTCGGTAGCTTTGTGAACGGCATAAAGGTTAACGGCACCTCCGCCGGAGCGCAAACCTTCGCTCAAAACGTGACCTACTACGACAGAACGATAGTGCAAATCTCCACCGACCTGCTAACTTCCATGACCTATGCGGATTACTGGGCGGCGGTGGCGTCAAACAACACCTCCGTAGAGAGCATGATTAAAACCAACTACGGCAGAGATCGCATCGACGCGAAGCTCACCGCAAGCAACTTCTTGATTACGGATGCGACGGAAGGCATTGGCGATATTACGTGGATTAACCCGTACCGTCTGTCCGGCACCAACCTGTATCTGTCCGATACCTCGTCTAGCACTAAGGTGTACGTGCGTATCCCCGACGGAAACGGCAACTATGAGGTTGTTGAATACAGCTTAGGTAGCAACAAGTTCAACCTGCTTTGGAATATGAGTTCCTACCGCCCGATGTACACCGGCGAGGACGCCAAGGTTACCGCGGCGCTCACCACCGCACGCGGCGGCACACAAGAAATAATATTCAACCTGCCCGTCATGAAGATGACCGCGAACAGAGTGGATATACCTCTCCCCAGTGGTGGCGGTTCGCAATATCTGTGGAGCAGTCAAGTTGCCGCTAGCAGAGTAAACAGCACGTGGACGGTTAACCCGTATGCAGATTACGATATGTTCACCGTACCCAACGCCGGTTACAAGCTTACGTTTGCCAGAAGCTTGCGCGGCGCCGCCCAAACCGTGTATTCCATGGAATTGCCGTATTCGGTCGTCACATTGCCGTCCTCATACAGCATAAACAAACCCGGTGCTTACTCCGCACAGATTAAACTGGGCATGCAGGAAGCGTTGCTTATGAACGTGTCGGTCTTGAAGGTGAAAATACTTGACGACTGGACTTCACTGCAAGGCAAGTTGGCAACCGCTATGGGCAGCTTAGACACGAGAGCGGAGCGTGAAATCGGTGAAAACCTTATCACGTACAAGAAAATGCCCGCGTCGATAGACAACGTAAAAACGCAAGCATACAACCCCGACGGAAGCGTCTACACGGGCGGCTACAACACTGAATCCGTGAGTTATAACTTAAAGCCCGCAACCGCGTTGATTTCCGTCGCAAACAAGTATCAAGTCAATGATGTGAAATACTTAAAAGTTCCGTTGATATGGTTCGGCGAAATGCAATACTACCTTGCGGAATACTCGTCGAGTAGCTCCGGCGTAACCGACGGCATTAGATTGCTAGAGCCTATCTCCATACTAAGCAAGGCGTTTGTACCGTCGCCGACATTGATCACCAGAAGCGGTGAAAGCGTCGCCGTAACATTCGTGATTTCCTTGCCGGCAAATAAGGCGTACTCATATAGGTTGAACGCATTCGTCGGTACGTTGAGCGGCGACCTCTCCAACGGTTACTTGAAGTATGCCTACAGGGAGGACACCTTCGGTGAATACAACGTGCCGGCGGATATGATAATGCCCAAATCGTTGTTCTATACGGAGCGCCACTCTCACGACATCTACGAATACTACGATGCCGGCATCACGGGCTTAGGCGACCACGCCGATACCAGCGGTCCGGTGTGGACTAACGTAGACACCACCACGCCGGCGGCTAACAAGGCATAAAGGGCTGCACGAACGCATGGGGGCAAACACCGTGCCTCTAAACGCATAGGTACACAAGCTAAGCGCATAGGCACAGCTAAGTGTGCAGGCACAAGCTAAGCGCGTAGGCACAAGCTAGGCGCGCAAGTAAAAAACAATCAAAAAGCCCCGACTAAAAATCGGGGCTTTTTCATATAAAATAGTGTTTTTTTGAGTGGTATTTATCTTTTTTTTCGCCGAAAAAAAATCAGGGTTTTGACGTAGGCGGCGAACATGTTTATCTTCTCTTGCCGCCGAAAAAAGCCGACAGCAACGCCGCGCATTCCTCCGCAAGTATTCCGCCTTCCACGCCGGGACGGTGGTTAAAACGCTTGTCGGAGGGCAAATTATACAGCGTGCCGCAACAACCGGCTTTCTTGTCGTATGCGCCGAAATATATGTGTCGTATGCGCGAATTGATAATCGCGCCAGCGCACATTGCGCACGGTTCCAACGTAACATATATATCCGCACCGTCTAGATGCCAGTTGTCCAAACGCGTGCAAGCGGCTTCGATAGCCTCTATTTCGGCGTGATGTACGGCGCATTTGCTGGCTTCCTTGCGGTTTTGCCCTATGCCGATAATTTCATTGCCCATCACGATAACCGCACCCACGGGTACCTCGTCGTTTTTCGCCGCCTCACGCGCCTGTTCTATTGCCAGCCGCATAAAATCTATATTCATAATTTCCTCATACGGTTTATTTTTTTCCCTTGTCCACTGTACGCGCGTTATCAGGGTGCCGTTTTAGTAGCGTCCGCAGTTTTGACGTGTTGGCGCTTTTTGTACCGCGTACACGCTCAAACACAAATCCGTTGCGCCGCGTACGAACACTAGTAGGCACTCTCTTGAAGAAGTAGTAAAGAGTAGTAAAGTAGTACTGTTAAACAAAGTCCGCGCGTTAAGGCACCTCTAACACCGTACCTCTCACACGTTGTGAGCGGCTTTGGCGATAAGTGCCGGAATGTTGCCGTTTTGGCGGTATACGCCTTCTAGTTCACGCAAATCCAGCGGATGGGGCAGCGCGTCCGAGCCGACCTCTATCGTCAGCGCAAAGCCCAAGCCCGTCCCCACAAACCAGTCCTTAAAGCCGCCGGCACTTCCTTTGCTTTCGGCAAGCGGATAACCGGTAACCCCGGAAAACGGCAGGGCTTGCTCCGTTTGCAAGCGTTCGCCGTAACCGTGATAAATCACTTCGCCCTTTGTGTGGTAGGAAACGGCGGCGCGAATCCCGCCCGCCGCACGCAACAACGCCTTTGTTTCGGGTTCGCTTGACGCTTCCGTGCCTATGTAGCTTTCCGAAGAAGGGCGGTTGCGGTTGGACGCGCCGTTACCCCAATCCATGGGGAAATTTACGTTTATGTCCGTACCGCGTATGTTGGCCTTCCACAAGGAGAAATCTCGTGAGCCGCCGTTTATTTCCAGCAGGTACTCCTTACGCCGTTTGAACTCTGCATCTGCGGCGGCGTCGCCGTATTCCGCGTCAAGTCCGTAAAGCGATAGCTGAACGCCGTCTATGTTTACCATGGGGACAAAAAGAATTGCCTCCTCTCCGGCGTATTCCTCCGCCAGTTTTATCACAAGCGCGGCGGTCAACCACTCACGCGCGTGTACCGCCCCGAATATGAGCGCGCGCGGAATTCCGCGTCCGACGGTGAGCGACGGTATGGGAAGTCCCAAAGCGGTACGCCCGATATTACCGGAACAGCCGATACTTTTGAGCCTGTCCGTGTCCTTTAAAAGGTCAAAATAATCGTAGACAAAATTATTCACCCTATATTATATTCGGCACGGTACTCTATCGTGCTAAATTAAGCGTGAGGAGCCTAATGGGAGGGCTAAGAACAACACTGCGGAGGTCGAAAGCCGCATAGCCGGCGAAAAGCTTGTGCGGCGTTGTATTCAATGATGCCGTATTCGCGTTCACTAAATTAGGCGTACGAATAGAATTTACGGTTTTATTTATGGTAGGGCAGTTTATTGATTATGGCGACCGCCCGATAAAGCTGTTCGCACAGTATAAGGCGCATGAGCCGGTGAGGGTAGGTCGCCTTGCCGAAGGATAGGAGAAAGTCCGCGCGCGATAGCACTTCGCCGGACAGCCCGTCGGAGCCGCCTATTATAAAGGTAAATTCGGAAACGCCGTTCACGGATTTTGACGATATATATTCCGACAGTTCGGGGCTTGACAGCTCCTTGCCGTCTATAGCCAAAGCTATCACGTGTCCGCGCAACCTTTCAAGTACGGCTTTCGCCTCGTTTTTAAGTGCCGTCGCAGTGTCAGCGGTACCGTCGGATACGGGAGGAAATTCCTTGCATTCTATGATATTGAGGTCGGCAAATCGCGAAATGCGTTTTTTGTATTCACATATCCCGTCGTTTAAATAATTTTCCTTGATATTCCCGACAGCGACAATATTAAATTTCATCGCAAAATTCCCCAAATAAAACTGAATAACGTAGCCCCGGCGCTTAAAAATACCGCCGCCGCAAGAAATACATTTAGTTTTTTTGCACGCACGGCGGGAAACGACGCATATGGCGCGGCTTTTAGGAGCGCACCGAAATCATAGTCCTCAACGGAATAAATTTTTACGTCTAAAACGGAGAAGCACTTATATTTTTTGTTGTCGCGCCGCATTCCGCGGAACAGTTCAAACATGAAGTACAGCGCAAGGACGAAGAGTACCGCGTAAATTATCCGCCCCACCAGTGTGTTTAAAAGCAGATTATAGAACATGTTCACATAGGCGTAAACGCCTCCGTTTTGCCCCGCATAGTCGCCCAGTACGGAAGAGAAGTTGTTTAAGAAGTGTACAAGCATGGCGGGGTAGATACTGCGCGTGTAATACACCAACAAGCCTAAAATCACGCCGTCGTAAAAGGTGTAGCCGGTTTGCCGTATGTTGTTATGAATAAGGGCAAACAACGCGGCGGTCACAAAGACGACGCCTATTCCGTTGTTGCGGAAGCCGGCGAACAGCAACCCTCTGTGCGTAAGCTCCTCAAATACCGCCGGCAACACGGCAGTCATGAAAATAGCTAGAAACAAATCTCCTATGTTCAGATATTCGGTAGGCGACGACGTAGCGGGAGTATAGCCTATGGAAACTAAGGCGTTAGACCAGATAAAAGAAATGAATTTAGCGGTAAAAATCATGAGGACGGCGATGCAAAGCGTGCGTCCCCAATTTGCCTGCGCCACCTTACCGATATAGCCGAAATCACGCAAGGTAGTCTTAAATGCGCGCCGTAAATTAGGGGAGGTTCCGCGTGCGCGTGGAGTGCGTACCATGTAAAGAACAAGGGGAATAAGCCCCATGCACACGCATTGCACCAAAAGGCTGAACACCTGCGAGGAGGACAGTGAAAACTGCGCAAAAACCCCGGCGCCGGAAAGCACGCGTACTACTATTACGGAAAGCACCGCAAAGAAATAAATTTTCCCGATATAACTCTGTTTGTCCATATTTCAAATAAGCCGCCTTACTTTAAAAAGAAACCCGATATGAAGTTTACAAGCCACAGCAAGCCTGCCACCATAAATCCCAATATAAGAGATGCGGGTACGCTTGCACCGGTATTGGCTTTTTCCGGCGGGTTGCCGTCCATTTGAGCCAACGCGGTGTTTATCTTCTTGAACGAGGCTTTTAAACGAATTTTTAAACCGATTACGCTTTCTTCGTTCGTATCCGTATCCGTTTTGGTACCGTCCGTCACGTCCGTGCCTTTTGCGACGGCGGATTTTTGCGCGGTAGTTGTTGCGGCGGTATCTTTTTTAGCGGACGTGTGCGCCGTTAACGAAGAAGCTACGTCGACGGCAAAAAAATCATTTGTCGCGTCCGCAATTTTCTTTGCGCCGTCCGCACACTCCGTATTTGCGGTATCTGCCGTAGCCGCGCTTATGTTTTCCTCCGCAGTAGCCGCATGCCGTAGCCTTATCGGCTTTCCGCCGCTTGCCTTATAGAATAAAATCAGCAGGAATATAAGCGCCGCGGTGCCTACGGCAAAGGACGCGACACCTAAGAGGAAGTTGTAAGGTCCTCCTAAGTCAAGACCATTCAACTGCGGAATGTATACGGTTACCACAAGGCTGATGAGGTTGTTTAAAAAGTGGAGTAGTACGGACGCCCAATAAGAGCCAGACATAATGCATATCAAAGCCAAAACTATGCCAAGTGCGAACTGGTGTACGGTTTGCAAGGCGTTGCCGTGCATAAGCGAGAACAGGAGCGCGGAGCAGAGTACCGCAAATACGTACGAGCGTTGCTTAAGCCCGGACATCACCGCGCCGCGAATGAACATTTCTTCGCCCATAGCGGGCAAAACCCCCAACATGAAAACGATCAACAAAAACAGCGGAAAATATTCGGCGTTGGGGAAGGAATTGGAATAGTTGTAGCCTAAAAGTGAAACGAACTTGACAAAGCCTTGCGCCAACGGCAAAAACGCCGCTATCGAAAACACCGCTAAGGGTATTATAAGCAAAATTTGCTTCCAATTAAGCGGTTTTGCCACCCGTACGGTTTTCAGAAATGCGACGTTTTTTACACGCATGATGAAGAAAACGCATGCGATGAACGCGGTTTGATTTAAAAACAGCACCAGCCACGAGGATAGCGGAAAGTCCGCGACACCGATTATTCCCTTAGGAACGGCAAAAAATATCAAAAGCTGTAAAAAATAAACGACAAGCAAGCCTACCGTGTAAAGTTGACCGCCTTCGTTTATGGAGAGTCCCGTTTTTTTATCGGATTTCATTTATATGCGTTTGACTCCGGAGATATTTGTTTTACATTCGACCGTCGCGCTTATATCGCGTTGCGTTGCGACTTCAAGTACAAAATCCTTGCCTGCATGCGCGCCCGAACGTTTAGCATATTCCGCAACAGTATTGTACGCCAACTCCGGTCGATTGTTTTCTTCGCTCAAATGCCCTAAAATCACCGTATGAGTACCGCCGAACGCAAGAAGTTCACAAACCGTCAGCGCACTTATTTCATTCGATAAGTGACCGTTTCTGCCTAGAATTCTACGTTTAAGCGCTTCCGGGTATCTGCCGGTTTTAAGTAGGCGTTCGTCGTGATTGGCTTCCAGTAACACCACGTCGCTACCCTTTAAGTTGTTAAGCACTCCGCGCGTCATATAGCCCAAGTCCGTAGCAACGCTTATCTTTCCGCCCTCCGCCTCAAAGGAAAAACCGACGGGATACGCGGCGTCGTGAGGCACTCTAAACGGCGTAATATCTATGCCGCCTATGGTAAAACCTTTATCTCCGAAAACCTCTTCTCCGCAAGGCATAGCCGCGCAGACGCGTCCGCCGATGGCTTCCCGCGCGTTTTCGTGAACGTATACCGTGATTGCCTCCGCGACACGCGACAAGGAACGAACGTGGTCGGAATGCTCGTGCGACACTAAAACAGCACTTATTTCCGAAATATCGGAGCCGACGCGCTTAAGCCCGTTGCATATAGCCGAAAAGGAAATACCGGCGTCTATAAGTATGCTTGTGTTGCCGCCCGAGATAAATATGCAATTCCCTTTACTGCCGCTGGCAAGCGCGCAAATTTTCAGTGCCATGCGGTTATTATAACTTATAAACCTATATTTGTCTACCTTAATTCTAGAGTTGCGTGCACGGAAGAAACCGTCTAAAAGCTTGTTATTTTATCAACGCGGAAGAAAGATGTCAAAATTGTGTTGCGAAACATATATTGCTAATGAAATACCCCTATAAGGAGAAGCATTTTATGAAAACTATCGTGATAGACGCCGGACACGGCGGTTACGACTACGGCGCGGTATCGGGCGGGCGATACGAAAAGGACGATAATTTACGGCTTGCAAGGCTTGTCGCGGAAAATCTGCGGGCGGCGGGCGAACGGGTTATAATGACGCGTAATTCGGATACCTTTGTTCCGCTTTTAGAGAGGAGCGCAATATCCAACAACGCTGGCGCAGATTTATTTGTGTCCCTACATAGAAACGCGTCAGAAAACGCGGCGGCTTCCGGCATAGAGACGTACGTGTATCCGGCGGCGGGACAGACGACGCGTATGTACGCGGAAATCGTGAATGACTCGATGGCGGCTGTGGGCGCGCTGCCCGACCGTGGAATAAAGGAAGGCAATTTCTCGGTTTTACGCAATACCCGCGCACCGGCTATGCTGATTGAATTGGGTTTTTTAACCAATCAACACGATAACGCCGTTTTTGACGAAAACATAGAGCAATATGCGGCGGCGATATCAAACGGAATTTTAAGGGCATTGAACGAGGAACCGGGACCCGGACCGTCGCCCAACCCCGCCGTTATCAAGGAAATCCAAACCACATTAAACAGCCGTTACGGTGCGGGGCTTGCCGTAGACGGCGTTTTCGGCGCACGTACAAAATCGGCGGTTGTACGCGGACTTCAGACCGAATTAAACCGCATATACGGTGCAAGGCTGGTTGTAGACGGCGTTTTCGGACCAAAAACTAAGGCGGCAATACGTCCCGTTAGCCGAGGAGCGCGCGGTAATATAGTATACCTCTTGCAAGCGGCATTGTACGCGGCGGGCTATCATATAGCGGTGGACGGCATATTCGGTGCGGAAACGGAAGCGGCGGTACGCGATTATCAGGCGAAACACGGGCTTGTCGTAGACGGCGTTGCCGGAGCAAATACGTTTGAGAGTTTGCTGAAGTAAGGCGGCACCGGAGTAAACTTGAACGTCGATAATAGGTCTGCCGAACTTCGAAAAAAAAGCTGATAAAAACGGGATCTGCTAGACTTTGGAAAAATAAAAAGAGAGCTAATAAAAAACTAGTTCAGTTGAAATTTAGGAGTGAGAAATAGGGCTAAAAAAGTGACAGTCTTAGGATTAACACTAATAAATTTAAAAGCGCGGAATGCGGCAAGGGGTACCTTGCGGATTCCGCGCTTTTCAAGTAATCAGGGTCAAGCGTCACGCTTGCGCGTTTTTGGTTCTTTTGCCGCATAGCAAAAGAACGAGGGTTCAAGCGTTAAGCTTGCGGTTTTTCGTTTTCTTTTGGGCGCCCAAAAGGAACAAGGACATTCTTTCTTGCGTGTGCGAAAAAGAACAAGAGCCTTAGAACCTTATCTTATCCTCAATAAACGGGACTATGTCTTCTACCTTGAGGGTGATTTGTTGCATGGTATCGCGGTCGCGGAGGGTGACGGTGCCGTTGTTTAGGGTATCGTCGTCGACGGTGACGGCGAAGGGCGTACCGATAGCGTCTTGACGGCGGTAGCGTTTGCCGATACTACCCGTTTCGTCGGAGGCGGTCATGAAGCGTTTAGATAGGGTTTCGAAGAGGTTATTGGCAAAATCGCCGTGGCGCTTTTTAATCAAGGGAAGCACTGCAATTTTGTAGGGGGCAACGGAGGGGGCAAGTCGCATTATTTCGCGCACTGTACCGTCTTCTAGTTGCTCCTCGTCGTAGGCGGAGGCAAGCACGGTAAGGAAGGCTCTGTCCGCGCCTATTGTCGACTCAACGATGAAGGGAACGAACTGTTCGCCGGTTTCGGAGTCTAGGTATCGCATGCTTTTGCCGGAGAACTCGGTGTGCTTGCTAAGGTCGTAGTCTGTGCGGTTATGGGTGCCGTTTATTTCGCCCCAACCGAACGGGAACAAAAATTCGATGTCGCAAGCGGCTTTGGCGTAGAATGCAAGTTTCTCGTGGTCGTGGAAGCGGAGTTTATCCGCAGGCACGCCTAAGTCGGTGAAAAACTTTAGCGCAAAAAGTTTCATTTCACCGTAAATTGCGACGTCGGCGCCTTCCTTGCAGAAGGTCTGATATTCCATTTGGTCGAACTCGATTGTACGGAATATGAAGTTACCGGGAGTTATTTCGTTGCGGAACGCCTTGCCTATTTGTCCTATGGAGAAGGGCAGCTTGGCGCGCGCGCTGCGTTGCACGTTGAGGAAGTTCACATATTCGCCCTGCGCGTTTTCGGGGCGGAGGTAGATTTTAATTTTGGAGTCTTCCGTAACACCTCGATAGGTTTCGAACATTAAGTTGAACTCGCGTATGTCGGTATAATCCGCCGCGCCGCACTGCGGGCAGGGGATTTTATGCGATTTGACGTACGCCGCCATCTGATCCTTTGACATACCGTCCGCGTGTGCGTTTTGGTCGAACGAGTCGATTAGCGTATCCAAACGGTGGCGCGCCTTACACGCCTTGCAGTCCACGAGAGGGTCCTTAAACGACGCGACATGACCGCTTGCTTCCCACACACGCGGGTGCATAAGTATGTCCGCGTCCACTTCGAAGGCGTTTTTACGTTCTTGAATAAAACGCTTGCGCCACGCGTCTTTTATGTTATTTTTCAAGCGGCTACCCAAAGGACCGTAGTCCCAAGTGTTAGCCAATCCGCCGTATATCTCGCTTCCTTGAAAAACATAGCCGTACTGCTTGCAAAAGTTGACAAGCTTCTCCATTGTAAGTTCCATAAATATTCCTTTTGTCGCTATAAGCGTCCGCTTTTTTGCGTTCGCCTAAAGACATAATTGATTGCCGAAACGCGAACGGATTATATCATATAACTTCGCAAATATCAACTCTTTACCTAAATGATATTCGGTGGTATAATAATATTTATATAAGTAAATCCATAAATTAGGCTTCGCGGCGGAATTTCCGACGGAAATCCGTGTGAGAAATTGCGGTATTTATAAATAAAGGTGTTTGCCGGGCAAACCTGGTGGCGTACGCAATAACGAAGCGTGCGCGGTTATAAGCGGGTAGGCTAGCGTGCGGCTTGCGTAGCAAGTCGGGGACACGGATTGCCCACACCCATAATAAGGATAAGATGAGATATAAAATTACGTTTGCGTATAAGGGAACCGCATATGCGGGATGGCAACGGCAAAAGAATGCCGTGAGCGTGCAGGAGGTGCTGGAGGGTGCGTTTGAACGCTTGTTCGGCGCGCCTTGTTCGGTTACGGCTAGCGGGCGTACGGACGCGGGAGTACACGCGGCGGGACAGGTAGCACACTTCGACGCGGACACCTCCGTTCCCCCGGATAAAATACCGTTTGCGGTAAACGCGTTTTTACCGCAGGATATAAGCGTTTATGCGTGTGAACCGGTTTCCGACGCGTTCAACGCGCGCTTCACGGCAAAACGCAAGACGTACGCCTACTCGTTTTACACCGAGCCGCACATAAATCCGCTAAAAAACGACCTTGCATGTCATATTCCGTATACGCTTAATTTGCCTGAAATGCGGCGCGCGGCGGAGTTTCTTAAGGGTACGCACGACTTCAAGTGCTTCGAGGCTACGGGCAGTATAATAAAAAACACTGTCCGTACATTGTACTTTTTAGAAATATCTTACGACAACGGCGAATATAAAATTACTGTAACCGGCAACGGCTTCCTCTATAACATGGTTCGGATAATAGCCGGAACGTTGGTTTATGTCGGCATGGGCAAAATTCCCGCCGACGATATTTCCGGCATCATAGAAGGTCGTGACCGCACCCGTGCCGGAAAAACCTTGCCCGCCAACGGCTTGACTTTGGTATCCGTGGAATACTGAGAAAATAACACAATACCGCTTGCCGTTTATATCGGTTGCCGGCGTGCGCGCTTTAGTATCGTATGAACAAATTAAGTCGGTCAGAGCATGTTGCAATTGCGGTTGTGAAGAAATATTTTGCGGCACGGCGCGCACGGTTTTTACATTGTGCGTTTATCCGGAGTTTTTTCTTTATAGGGACAACCGCATCTTCATTCATTTATTCTAACTACAAATTAATTTTTTCATGGGTTTCCCGCGAAAAAAACCTCAAAATAGCCGAGTGCGGTGAGCGTTAGCGGAGTACGCGGCGTCCAAAGAGGGTGATTTTACCGCATATAATGCAGAAAAGAGGGGAAAAAATGTAGGAATGAAGGGGGTATACCCCCGGAATGACATAATTTGTTTCTCTAAACTGGACAAATACATTTATTATTTGTCTTAAATTGACGAAAAAGTGCAGATTTTGGTGTTTGACTTTTGGTATACGTGTGCTATAATATTAAACTATGGATATATCTACTTCGTTATACGAATACATGGTCGGATATTGCCCGGAACAGGGACATACCGCAATTTCGTGTAATGGTCGAAAGTGGTCTTTCGACGATTTTTTAAGAGAAATAGAGAGAGTTGCCGGCGCGCTTCAAAAGATGGGAGTACGAAAGGGCGACAGTGTCGGGGTGTGTTTGCTTAATTCTCCCGCCGCTATTATTACCGTATATGCGATTAACCGTGCCGGCGGCATAGCCAATATCATACACCCGAAAACTAATATACACAAGTTAAGAGAAATTCTTCACGGAACAAGAACGAGAATTGTTTTTGCTTCCTCTCTTTTGTTGTACAGTCAGATTAAGGCTTATGAGGGCATGGAGGTTGTTGCGTGCGGAATAGGTTCGTGGGCGTTGGCTTCGATCTTACGCGGTGTCAAGAGCTTTAAGCTGTTGCGCGGAGAATATAAGAGCGTGGCGATTGAGGGCGAAGACATAGCGGTGTACATGCATAGCGGAGGCACTACGGGAGTCCCTAAGACGGCGAAGCTTTCCAATAGGTCGTTGAACGCGCTTGTAATCAACCTTTTTTCCAGCATACCGAAGAGCTTTTCAAGTGCAGACGCAATGCTTGCGGTGCTTCCGATATTTCACGGCTTCGGCTTTGCGATAGGGATACACGCTCCGCTGTGTCAGCGTATGCGCGTGGTTCCGTGGATGCTGTTTAAAGCGAAAAAGCTAGCGGGCAAGGTCAAGCGTGAAAAAATCACGGTTATTCCCGCCATACCGCGAATGTTGCAGAAGTTGCTTGTGACGCCGAATTTCGGCGGGGCGGCGGTAAAGACCGTGACGGACGTGTTCTGCGGCGGCGACGCGCTTTCCGAGCGGGTCAAGGTCGAATTTGAGGAGCTGTTGAAAAAGAGCGGCGCTAACGCCCGCGTATGCAGAGGCTACGGACTTACGGAGATGAACAGCGTCTGCGTGCTTAACGTGGATGACACTCCCAATTCCATAGGCAAGCCTTTGAAGAACACGGAGGTGCGTGTACGCGACGACGAGGGCAACGACGTAAAGCTAGGCAATCTTTGGTTGTCCGGCGAAGCCATGATGTCCGGGTACTTAGAGCCGGATTGTAAGGCTATCGTCATTGAAGACGGTAAGCCGTGGTTAAACACCGGCGATATTGTGGAGACGGATGCCGCGGGTAATTTATTTTTTAAGGGACGCGCCAAGCGGCTTATTAAAATCAGCGGTATGAATGTTTTCCCGTCCGAGATTGAGTCGGTTGCCAACGCCATGTCGTTTGTGGATAGCAGCGCGGCGGTGGAACGCAGAGTGAACGACAAGCCTTACATAGTGCTTTACATCACGCTGAAGGACAAGATGTTAGACGCGGCTGGAAGGGTGATGTCCGAATGTAAGGCGCAGCTTTCGCAGTGGCATGTGCCGACCGATGTCATCGTACTTGAGGCTATGCCGATGACGAAGATGGGTAAAATAGACATCAACGCGCTTACCGAACAGGCAAATAAAAAATACGCCGACTAAGACCCGACCGTAGTCGGGTGGAGCTTACGTCGTTATAAATTTCTTAAAGGAAGGGGCGGCAATCCGCTTTTTAGGGAGTTCAATGAAGAACAAAGACATTAAAAAGATAATTAAGGACGTGTGTCAGGTTTCGCCGGACATCAAAACGGAATTAAAGGACGGTTGCGTGGTCTTAAGCGGAGAGCTTGACGATTGGCAGACAATATACGAAGCGGGTGCGGCGGCGGCAAGCAAACGCTATTTAGGCGTTATTAACAATGTGCGCCTAAAGGGCAAAAGCGACGGCATACCCGTTCCCGACTTTTTCGACGAAGCCGCGGAAGGGCTTAAACCGGACGTATTGGTAATAGGCGGCGGTATAGTTGGCGCGGCGTGCGCGCGGGAACTGAAAAAATATAATCTTGACGTCTTGCTCACGGAAAAAAGTTACGACGTCGCGACGGGCGCTTCCGGCAGAAACGACGGTTGCGTACACGTCGGTATAGATTTACATAAGGGACAGCAAAAACTGATTTACAATGGACGCGGTAACGCTATGTATGACGGGCTTTGTAAGGACCTTGATGTCGCGCTGGAAAAGAAAGGGCATATGATACTTTTCAAGAGCAATGCGGAGGGACGCTTCTTTTCCGCCTTGATGAAGCTGCGCGCTAAGCAGAACGGAATACCGGGCGTCAAATATTTGCCGCGTGAGGAAGCGTTGAAAATAGAAACGGGGCTTCCGTCGTGGTGTTCGGGGGTATTGTACATGCCTATAGGCGGCATAGTTTCCCCCTATAAGCTCACGGTTGCGCTTGCGGAAAACGCCGCGCAAAACGGCGCTAAAATTCTTCTTAATACCACCGTTTTGGGCATGAAAACCGAAAACGGAAAAATTGTTTCCGTCAAGACCAACCGCGGCACTATTTATCCGAAAGTCGTCATTAACGCGGCGGGCATTTACGCCGATAAAATAGCGGAGTTCGCCGATGACAGAACCTTTACCATTCACCCGCGCAAGGGTACCAACTTAATTTTAGATAAGAAACGGTTTGATTACGCCGTCACTTCCATAACCAAATCACCGTTTACAAAACTCAAAAATAATTTAGGCGGAGCCGAAAGCATGCTTGCTTCGGCGACATCGAAGTCGCACACAAAGGGCGGCGGCATAGTGCGTACCATAGACGGAAACGTACTCGTCGGTCCCAACGCGCGCGAAATTTTTGAACGTGAGGATTACGCGACGGATAACGCCGACATAGATGAGATTATAAATAAGCAGAAGGCGACGGCGGAAAAGCTGACGCGCGGCGACGTGATAACCTATTTTTCGGGTACGCGCGCGGCGACCTACGAGGAAGATTTTGTAGTCCGCAAGGGAATACGTACCAAAAATATAATCGAAACGGCGGGTATACAGTCGCCCGGAATAACCGCTGCGCCGGCAATTGCAGAGGACGCGGCTAAATGGGCGGCGGAAATGCTTAAAGCCGGAAAGAACCCGTCGTTTGACGGAATACGGCGCGGCGTGCCGCATTTGGCGCAAATGGACGCTATGGAGCGCGACGCACTCATAAAAAAGAACCCGGACTACGGCATTATAGTTTGCCGCTGTGAGGAAATAAGCAAGGGTGAGATTTTGGATGCGTTGAGAAGTCCGTTGCCCGCCGCGGGAACCGTAGACGGTATAAAGCGCCGTGTCCGTCCCGGCATGGGACGTTGTCAAGGAGGGTTCTGCATGCCATTGGTTGTCAAGATTATAGCCGACGAATTGGGAATCCCCGAAGCGGAAGTCACCAAAGCGGGGCGCGGCTCTTTATTGCTTTACGGAGATAAAAACGCCGAGGGGGTAAATTAATATGACGGCATACGATGTTATAGTTATAGGCGGAGGTCCCGCCGGACTTGCCGCCGCCGTTTCCGCTTACGGCGAGGGCGCAAAGGTCTTGCTTATAGAAAGGGAAGCCAAATTGGGCGGTATTTTAAAGCAGTGCGTTCACGACGGGTTCGGGCTTATCGAGTTTAAAGAGAAGCTTACCGGTCCGGAATACGCCGGGCGTTTTATAGAGCAGGCGGCGGCGACCGGCGTGGAAACGCGGTTGCTTACCTTTGTTACAAAAATAGAAAAAATCGCGGACGGGTTTGTCATTTCGCTTGTCGACAGAAGCGGAGTTTCCTCCGTAGCCGCGAAATCCATAGTGCTTGCCACCGGTTGCCGGGAGAGAACGGCAAGACAGGTCTTTATAGGGGGGACGCGCCCGGCGGGAATATTTACTGCGGGTACGACGCAACACTTCGTAAACCTGCGCGGTAAAATGCCTGTGAAAAAATGCGTTATCTTAGGAAGCGGCGACATCGGGTTGATTATGGCGCGCCGCTTGTCCTTAGAGGGAGCCACGGTAGAGGGCGTTTACGAGGTAAAGAGTACCCCGTCCGGGCTTACGAGAAATATACATCAGTGTCTGTACGATTTCAACATTCCGCTACACCTTTCGACGACGGTTACGCGTTGCTTCGGCAATGACAGGTTGACGGCGGTGGAGGTCGCGGCGGTGGACGAAAAAATGCGCCCGATAAAGGGTACCGAAAGGATAATAGAATGCGACGCGCTCATTTTATCCGTCGGGCTTATACCGGAAAACGAGCTTGCCGAAAGCATTGATGTTGCTTTGGATAACCGCACAAGAGGTCCTATATGTGACCAAAATTGCATGACGTCGGTTCCCGGAGTTTTCAGCGCGGGTAACGCCTTGCACGTTCACGATCTTGTGGACTACGTTTCCGACTGTTCGCGCATAGCGGGTAAAAGTGCGGCGCGCTTTGCCAAAACACAAAGCAAGCCGGAGCGCAAGCTTACCCAAGCCGCATTCGACAAGAACTTCCTTTACGTCGTGCCTCAAACCGTGGACTTGAATTCCGACCTTTCCGCCGTAAGCGTATATTTCCGTTCCGGCTATGATATGAAGGCGCGCTTTGTGGTGCGTGTCAACGGAAAAGAGGTTTTTTCAAAGCGGTATTCCGTGTTAAAACCACCGGAAATGGAAAAAGTGGTTTTAAACCTTGCAGAAGCGTTAAAGGACGGCGGTAAGCCCGAGTTCGCGCTTGAAGACGTAACGAAGCTTGGCTAAGGGTTTTTTATAGACTACCTCTTTAAAATCGCCCGTTTGAAAACGGCGGTACGGCGGTTTGAAAAATATTTTTTAAACCGGGAGTATTTAGATATGAAAGAATTTGTTTGCATAGTGTGTCCCAATAGCTGTAAGCTGACGGTGGACGACGATTTAAAAATAACCGGCGCCAAATGCAAAAGAGGCGACGATTTTGCCGTAAAGGAAATGACATCTCCCGTGCGTTCCGTTACATCCACCGTGAGGACGGTGTTTGCGGAAATGCCGTTGCTTCCCGTAAAAACCGCTTCGGAGGTTCCCAAAAACAAGATTTTTGACGTCATGCGCGCGCTTGCCGGCGTGACGGTTGATAAGCCGTTGAAAACCGGCGATGTGGTTTTGACCGATGTCGCGGGTACGGGTGTAAATGTGGTTTCCACGTCTTCCGTTATTATAGACGGGTGAAATCCGTTATAATAAACGTCTAAAAGCCGCATTATTTCGTTATAATAAACGCCGGAAATTCGCGGCTTGAAAGCCTCCCAAAATTTAATTAGGGCGTGTCAATACACAGTAGATAAGCCGTATGTTGACGGTGCGTACCGCGTAGAAAATAAACAAAATGTGTTTACACACCACTGATAAAGCCATAAGACACGCGTTTATCGCGGGGGAGTATGCCGTTGCCGCAGTCCGCACAAAGAGATTTACTCTTGCTTTTAGGCGGTCGCATCCGGTTTTTAAAAAATAGTTCATGTTATACTTGAAAAAGTATAGATTCTATGTAATAATATAGAGGCGGCATTGCCGCAAACATCGGATAAGGGAGAAAAATATGAATACAAACGGAAATGCTCAAGCGGAGAAACAGGTGCCGTACGCGTTAGCCATCGACTTCGGCACACAAAGTGTTCGCGCAATCATATTTGACGCGAGCGGCAACACCAAAGGAAAGCTGAAGCTTCCCTTTGAACAGCCGTATTTTTCGTTAAAGCCAAATTGGGCGGAGCAGTACGCCGAATTTTATTGGGAAAAGCTTTGCGAGGCTACAAACGGATTGAAGGCAGCCGTGCCGGATGCTTTTGCCAAAATAGGAGCCGTTGCGGTTACGACGGTACGCGACACCTTGACTTGCGTGGACGAAAAGGGCGAGGCTTTAAGACCTTTTATTCTTTGGTTGGACGAGAGAAAGCACGGAAGTGTGAGCGATTTTCCGCTTTCTAAGCGCCTAATTTTTGCGGCGGTGGGCATGTTGGAAACGGTCACGGAGTTGCGTCAACTTTCAAAATGCAATTGGATTTGCGCGAACGAGCCGGAGATATGGGCAAAGACATACAAGTACGTACAGCTTTCGGGTTATATCAACGGCAAGCTGAGTGGCAAAATAGTAGATTCGGTTGCTTCGCAGATAGGACACATTCCGTTTGACTACAAGAAAAAGACGTGGCAGAGCAAGAGCGCGCTTACGGCGTGTCTTTACGACCTTGAGCCGCGCATGAATATAGACCTTGTTCCGTCCGGCTCATTGATCGGCGGTATAACGGCGAAAGCCGCCGCCGAAACCGGTATTCCGGAGGGTACTCCCCTGATTGCGGCGGGTTCGGACAAGGGCTGTGAAACGTTGGGCAGCGGTACTATCGGCGACGGCGTGGCGTCCATAAGCTTCGGCACGACGTCTACGGTTCAGATTTCCACCTTGAAATACGTGGAGCCGCGCCCCTTTATTCCCGCATATCCGGCGGTCATCGACAACATGTATAACCCCGAATTGGAGATTTACCGCGGTTTTTGGATGATCAGTTGGTATAAAAACAACTTTGCCTCCAACGAGGAAAAGCGCGCTATAGATTTAGGTTTGTCCGTAGAGCAGTTGTTGGACGACATGCTGGACGAAACTCCGGCGGGCAACCACGGCTTAGTATTGCAGCCGTTTTGGTCACCGGGCATAACCACCCCGGGGGCAAAGGGCGCGATTATAGGCTTTTCGGATATACACACCAAGGCGCACCTATACCGCGCCATTATAGAGGGTATCGGCTTCGGACTTTTGGACGGCATGAAGGTGCTTGAAAAGGCGTCCGGTTATAAAGTAAAGCGCGTTATGGCGTCCGGCGGCGGTTCGGCAAGCGCAAAGGTTTGCCAAACTATGGCTGATATTTTCGGCGTGCCGGTTCAAAAGACGCAAACATATGAAAATTCCGCATTAGGCGCGGCGCTTGCCGCCTATAAGGGTTTAGGCGTGTTCAAAACCTACGAGGACGCGGTTGCCGCAATGGTACGCGTGACGGAGGAATATACGCCCGACCTGGAAAATCATAAGCTTTATTCGGCGATATTCAACGACGTTTACAGCAAGATGTATCCTTCGTTGAAGGGCTTGTTTAAGAATATCCGCCGAATTAATAAGCAATAACGGTAAAACGGGGATTTAAAAAACCGCAAAAAACCGTCTAAAAACCGCTGAAAAGCCGTTAAAAAGCTGTTGAAAAACCGTTATTGAGCCGGCACCAATTTCTCCAAAGCCGCTAAAAGCTACCAGGGGAAGCTGTTGAAAACCGCTCAAAACCGCTAAAAACCGGCAAAAAGCCTGCTAAAAAACCGGCTAAAAACCGCTAAAAAACCGCTAAAAATTAATAAAAAATTTTACTTGCCGTGAGCAAGAATAGCAACGCGTAGGCGTTGCCGGAGGGAAAATATTATGGCACATCATCCTTACAAGGACTTTAGTCCGAACTGGTATACCGAGAAATCGCCGGAGAAATCCTATCGTTCGATATTTAAGTGGGGCGACCCCGCGGCGTATAAAATTCCGCGCGAGGCGCTGTACAAGCTTTTAAAGGAACGCTGCGGTTTTGACGACGACTACTGCAAGGAAAGAAAATTTGTCGGTTTAGACGAGGTCGACATAGAAATTGCACCGTCGCTTACGGCGGAGGAAATTGCCGCTTTAAAGGCATGTGTCGGCGGCGCCGCGACGGAGGATACATATACGCGCCTTGCCGTTTCTTATGGGCAGACAATGCTTGACTTGCTTAGGTTAAGACGTAAGCAAATAGAGGGCTTGACCGACTTAGTTCTTTATCCGTCCACTACGGCGGAGGTGGAAAAAATCGTGACCTTCTGCGACACCAACAAAATTGGCGTTTACGTATACGGCGGCGGTTCCAGCGTCACTTGCGGCGTTGAACCTAAGGTTAAGCGTTGTGTCACCATAGACACGAGAAAAAATCTTGCAAAGGTAATAAAGTTTAGTAAATTAAATCAAGCCGTTACGGTTCAGCCCGGCATGACCGGTCCGAATTTGGAGAAGTACCTAAATAACCCCGACAATTTTGAGGGGCAAGCGTACACCTTAGGACACTTTCCGCAGTCCTTCGAATACTCATGTGTAGGCGGTTGGGTGGTTACGCGCGGCGCGGGACAGAATTCCACCTTTTACGGCAAAATAGAGGATATGGTGCTTTCGCAGACATATGTCACGCCGATAGGTACCTTTACAACGGACTCTTCGCCGCGCAAGGCGACCGGTCCCGATATAAACCACATCATGATGGGCAGTGAGGGCGCCTTCGGTATTCTTACCGAGGTTACGCTCTACGTCCACAAGCTTTCCGCGAAGCACAAGAAATTTTCCTTTATGTTCCGTGATTTTGAGAGCGGTACGGCGGCACTGCGTGAGGTGATGCAGTCCGATAACGGCTATCCCTCCGTTTTCCGTATTTCCGACCCCGAAGAAACGGAAATCGCATTTCACCTTTACGGCGTCGCGGGGACTCCGTTGGAAACGCTGTTGAAGGCGCGCGGCTATAAAATGGGAGAGGCGTGTTTGATGTTAGGCTTTACGGACGGCGCGCCGGGCTTGCAACGCAACATAGTGAACGCCGTGAAGCGCATAGCCCACAAGCACGGAGGGATGTCGCTTACCGGTTATGTGACCTCCATGTGGGAGAAGGGACGCTTTTCCGACCCGTATATGCGTGATAACGCGCAAGACTTCGGCATCATAATCGACACCTTGGAGTGCGCGGTTAACTGGGAAAACCTTTCCGCCGTACATAAATACGTGCGCAAATTCGTCAAGTCGCGTCCCGGTACGATATGTACCACGCATATGTCGCACTGCTATCCGGCGGGCGCGAACCTCTACTTCATATGGATGATGAAGGAGGACAATACCATAGAGGAATTTAAGGCATTCCACGGCGGTATCCTAAACGCCATTCACGAGTCGGGCGCGTCGATGTCGCACCACCACGGAATAGGAAAGCTTTTTGCGCCGTATAATGCAAGGAGTTTGGGCGAAGCGCAAATGGATATTTTGCGCACGTTGAAGAACCACTTCGACCCAAACGGCATTCTTAACCCCGGCGGCACCTTAGGTCTTTAAGCGGGCGCGGGAGATTGTAAGCGGCATCCGATAAAAGTCGGCTTAGGCGTTGTTTAAAAAACGTTTAGGCGCCCAATAGGAAACCCGCAAGCTGTCCATAAAACCGCTTAGAACGCCGTCTAAAGTCGCTTAGGCTGTCGGCTAAAACCGCTTAAAACGCCGTCTAGAGCCGTATAGGCATTCGATAGGCCGGGTGTTTAGGTTTTAGTCTAAAGTCGCTTAGAACGCCGGTTAAAGCCGTCTTAGGCTGTCGCCGCGTATTGTCTGCACCCAAAAAATAACAACAATACTTAAATGTAAGGAGAAAATTACTATGAACTGTCCTAGATGCGGAGCAGTAAACAACGAGGGAACAACCTACTGTGTTCATTGCGGCTTACCGCTTGCCGGAGAGCAACAACCATATTCGCCGGCACCCGGCGGTCAACCCCCTTACGGCGGTCAGCCTCCTTATGGCGGTCAGCCCCCTTATCCGCCGTATCAGCCCCCCTATCAACAGCAACAGCCGGTTAGCAAGGATTCTTCAAGCTGCGGCTTTTCGATACTCGGCTTTCTTTTCCCGCTGATAGGCTTAATACTTTATTTGGTATGGAAGGATGCCACGCCACTACGCGCTAAATCTTGCGGCAAGGGTGCGTTATTCGGCTTCATATTAAGTGTTGTCTTCGGCGTAATCGGTGGAATAGCGACGTCTTTACTGTAATAGGCGGATATTCGACGGGTTTATATAGGTATGGGCAATCCGTGGTGACGACTTGCTAGGCAAGAAAATATTGTGACACTTCGGATTGTCCCCACTCGGTTTATAAGGGTGTGCCTAAATCGGAAGACACATTTTTTACGCAAACCTTATTTACCGGCTACGAAAGAAATTATACACCGAACGGGGCTTGCGTATAGACGCTATCGGTCGTAATAGCCAATCACTTCCGCATAAATTTTCAGTTGAACGCGGTAGAACAGTCTTAAATAAGGAGGACAAAAATATGAAATGTTCTAGATGCGGAGCAGAAAACAGGGGGGACGCAAGATTCTGCATACATTGCAGTGCGCCGCTTACCGTCGTACAGCAACCGAACCCTCAACCATACTACGGTGAACGGAACGGCTACAACTACCCTCAAGGGCAACAACAACCGCCTCCTTATTATCCGCCGCCCGCGCCGCCCGCAAAAAAGGATGAGTCTAGCGTCGGGTATGCTATCCTATGCTTTTTTTACCCCATAGTAGGGCTTATACTTTATTTGGTGTGGAAAGACGAAAGACCGTTAAGGGCTAAATCTTGCGGCAAAGGCGCGCTTACCGGCGTAATTCTTTCCGTTCTTATCGGCGTGATTTCTTTTATCGTAATGATGGGCGTAGCAATGTCCGCTATGTAGATATCCGGTATGTTATCCCGGAAAGTTTGTTTGCCGGAACGCATATAATGGCGGTGTGAAAATAGCGGAAGTTAAAAACGGAGACACATTGGCGGAGTTGGCTTTGAAAAACCAAACCACAGTGGAGAGTATAATAGCTTTAAACGGCGTCAATACGGCGCACCCCGGAGAACGCTTGATTATAGCGCCGTGCGAAGGAGTGCCTTATGTCGTACGCCCGTTTGACAACTGCGAAAAAATTGCGCGCGTTTATCGCACAAGCGTCAACCGCGTAATTGCCGCGGCAAGCGGCGCACCTCTATACTTAGGTAGGATACTGTATTTGGGATAAGCCGTATAGGTGTGTAAGGCTATTATGCCATGCTCCCATGAAATCCGCATAAAGCTTTCCGCCGAATGCGGAAAGCCGTGCTTTGCGATTAAATTATGTCGGATAGGTTGAAGTCTAGAAGCTGGCATAGGTTGCGTGAGATGGATAACAAAGACTCCACCTTAGACGCGGCGTTTTGAAAGTCCTCCGCGGCTAAGCTGCCCTTTATCTCCCCCAAAGATACCGAAAATAACCGTAAGTCAGGCGCGAAAACTATGGTTTCCAAAAGGCGGCGGTTTTTCTCCCACCAAACTATAAGTTCGTCTGCGGAACTCTTTGACGCGTCGAGATTTTCTTCCTCAATTTCCGTCTTTAGCTTTTCAATTTTTTGGTCAAGCTCGCGGAAAATTTTTTTTACGTGAAAGTTTTCCCAAATTCCCGCACCCAAAAGAGCGGCGAAAAAGGCGATTGCTATTATTGTTTTAATAAGATTTTTATTTTTCATACGGTACCGTTTTCCAAGAAGGTTATTAGATTTTTAGTTGTACCGCGCTTTGAGGCGGACAAAATATTTTTTTGCTTTACGTGCCGTAAACGCGAAATTTTTTTCTACGATCTTAAGCAAGTAAACACAAAAGAATTTTTCTACGTTATATCAAATCCAAAGCGCGAAGGGGAGGCTTTCTTACGCCGCTTCGAAGGTGGTGTTGAATGCCGGCGTTTTGTATGGCTGGCAGAACACGTTTAAGTCGTCCGTAACCGTCAACAACAATATATCCTTTTCGCTTAGGTTTAGGCTTGTGCGGATAAAGTTTTTCATTTCCTCCGACGTTACCGACAGTCCCATATTTTCAAAGGTTTCGCCCATGAATTTGCCGTCTATTATGATTGCGGCGGGCAGGTCGGCGGTGCCGCCGGTTATCCTTAGGTCGGCGTTGGTGGTGGGGGAGTTGGCGAACTTAGGCAACACGGAAAGCTTGCCGTTGGTTTCGATAATGGCGTACTCGACGTTGGCGGGAGAGAAATATCCGGCTTCGCGTAATGCCGAAACAAGGTCGTTAATGTCCATGTCTAATTGCTTTAACATGTTGTACTGGATATTTCCCTTTTCGATGACGATAACGGGACGTCCGTTTAACAGGCTTCGGAAGCGCACGCTTTTGTTGGCGATTTTGGTAAATAAAAAGTGCAGCAAAAATAGCGTGAATACCGGCAGAATTCCATAGAGAATGGGAATGGACGAGTCCGCCATAGGTATGCACGCCAGTTCTGACGCGACCAGAGTTATTGCAAATTCAAACGGTTGCAATTCTCCAAGCTGCCGTTTTCCCATAAGTCGCATTGCGATGAATAGGAATATATAAATGATTATTATCCTTATGAACAAGCTCAACATACCAATAATTTCTTTAATTTTTACCGAAGTATGCACGCAAGCGGACAAAAACCGCAAAAACCCCGAAATACGCGCTTGCCGGGCGAAAATAAAAAGACTTTTTCTTTACTCCGTCAAATATAAATATACGAGCGGAAAACTTATATCTGCCGCCGGACGGAGGACGTTTATATCAAAGCAATATTTAAATCCGTAGCCACAGTCACGGTATTTTCCGTTCTCACGAGGGTTTTGGGCTTTGTGTTCAAGATATACGTCGCGCGCGTGTTCGGGGCGGAGACGATAGGCTTATACCAAATCAGCATATCCGTGTTGTCGTTGCTTTTCGCGTTTGCCGCAAGCGGAATTTCTCCCATATTATCGCGCCGTGTGGCAGAGCTTACCGCGCTCAACGACGGCAAAAAAGCCGATTCATTACTGGCGGCGTCCGTAATAATTGTCGCGGCGTTGTCCACCATAATCGTCGTGCTTAGCTATATATTCCGCGACTATATCGGCGTACTGTTCAGCGATAAACGCTCCGAACCGATGTTTTTAATCATGTTGCCGATTTTGGTATCCACCTCGATTTACGCTTGTATACGCAGTTGGTTTTGGGGGCGGCGCGAATATCTTACGTTCAGCTTTACGGAATTCATGGAAGAGCTGTTCCGGTTGCTGTTTACAATTTTGCTTGCCGCCGGCATATTCGGCGTATTTTCCGGGCAAAACGCCATTGCGATTGCCGTGGTGTCGGCGGATTTCTTTAGCTTGTTCGTACTGGCGTTTATCTTTTTCAAGCGCGGCGGAAAAATGGGAAAGCCCGCCGAATTTAAGAATTTGACTAAGCGTTCGCTTCCGCTCACCGCCGTGCGCATATCGGGCGGGTTCGTATCGTCGTTTACCGCGCTCATAATACCGTCGCGTCTTATTGCGTCCGGCATGAGTACGGCGGAGGCTACCGCCGTTTACGGGCGCGTAGCCGGTATGGCGCTTCCGCTGATCATGGTACCCACCATGCTTGTGGGAGCGCTTGCCGTGGTGCTAATCCCGGAAATTGCGGCGGCGCACGCGGCTAAACGCATAAAAAGTGTGGAAAAACGAGTGCAAAGCTCGTTGCTTTTCACGGTGCTTACGGCAAGTATTTTTGTGACGCTGTACATTCCGCTAGGGCAGCATATATCGCGCATATTATTCAATGACGCGGAAGCGGGAACCTTCGTACAGCTTGCGGCGGCGCTCATCTTCCCCATAAGCATCAATCAGATTTCGAACACCATACTCAATTCGTTGGGCATGGAAAAAAATACGTTTTTCCATTATGTGGCGGGGGCGGTGGTATTGATACCGATATTGGTCTTTTTGCCGGGAGTGATAGGAATATACGCGATAGCCGCGGGGACATTCGCCTGCTTTGCGCTCACTAGCGTCTTAAATATAATCAAGATAAAGAAAAAGCTGGGGACACGCGTTATAGATATAAAAAAATCCGTGTTGACGCTTATTTTTACAATCGGATGCACGGCACTCGGATGGTTTTTACAGAGCCTGCTTTCGCGTTATGTCGGCGACGTATTTGTAGTAATTGCGGTTACGCTAGTGTGCGGCGGACTGTTTGCCGCGTGTGTGCAGATATTCAAAATAGCAAGTATAAAGAGCATCTTCGTGAGAAAGGGCGGTCAAAAAAAGCCCGTACCCGTCGACGCCGGCGGACACGGAATAATAACGCTGTCAACTAGGCGCGGATCCCTTTTACGCCGTGCCGATAAGCGCAGGCGCGATCTTTGATTGCGGACACGGAGTAATAACGCCATCGCCTAAATGCGGTTTTCTTTTACGCCGTGCAGATTAGGCGTAAGCGCGGATACGGAATTTATTCCCACGGCTCAAGGTGACGGTTTTAAGCGGTTTTGTTTTTTTGTGCGGCGGATAGGAAGAGAAATACCGCGCCCACCACTATGAGAAACACGCCGAAGGCTTTTCTAAGCCCCTCCGGCGGAGCGTTGATAGCCATAAAGGAAGCGCATACCGCGGCGACAACGGCGGGGATTGCCGCAAGCGCAATGTATTTTTTGTCCACAAGTTTATTTTTGAGATGGATAACCAAAGCGAATAGGCTCATAGGCAGGAATGCGATGAGGTTGAGAGTCTGTGCCGTTTTTTGCGGGATATTCAAAGCCAAAGTCAAAATCGGTATGAGAAGCGTTCCGCCTCCCATACCCATACCGCCTAAAATACCGCCCGCCGCGCCGGCAAGAAAAAATAAAATCCACATATGTAATTAAGAGTGTGTACAATCCGCTGCGACGGCTTGCCTGCTAAGAAAATATTTTGTCGCCGCTAATTGTTTACGCCCGTAATTTTTATAGAACGGCATTTACATATCAAATTTCAACGGTTAACGCCAAAATCATGTAATTAACGGTGCGCATGGCGCTAGCGCCGCGCCGCTTTAACGCGGCTGTTCGCCCGTTGTTGCGGTGAAAAATTTAGCCGCCGCCGTGTCCCGTTTTGGAACGGTATTTCTTATCACATAAGCCTATAGCATTACTTTTACGCCAAACCTTATGTGCCGCAAGCAATGCCGCGCGGAGGCATACGGACACGAAAGAAGCCGCCGCCCGGAGTGCGTTAACCCATCAAGGTTTTAACGCCTACGGCTATCATTACGATGTAGAAGACCGCGGCAAGCGCGCGGTTGTTGAGCTTGTTCAAAAGGAGCGCGCCTACAATACCTCCAATTACCGCTCCCCCTATTACCGGCAACGAGGGCGCGCCGTTTAGTCCGCCGGACGCGACGTAGATTATTCCGCTTATAAGCGAAAGCGGTAAGATTACGGCGATTGCGGTGGCGTGCGCTTTTTTTTCTTCTAGCTTGCCTATAAGCGTAAGCGCCGGCACCAACAGCATTCCGCCGCCGGCGCCGAAATAGCCGTTTACAAAGCCTACGGCAAGACCGGCAACCGCAATAAGCACGGCTATAAGGCGGCGCTTTTTGTCGGACGACAGGGCGTATTTAAGGGAATTTTCGCTTTCAAGAGAGGTTTTTGGCATATGTATGGAGTTTAGCATGGAAGTCGATTTGGGTGGCGACGGCTTCGGAGCAGGGGGTTACAGCTCTAAGCGGGAGGACCCATTTGTGCCGGAGATTATGTTAATGCGTCCTGCGCTGAGGTGACGGGGCGGCGCTTCCGCAAGGGTTCGGCGACAGAGTTAAGGGCTACACGGCGCTCCCCATAGGGTTTTTGCAGTGATTCCGGCAATAAATTACATTTTCTTTATGTTTTTCCGCTATAGTATTTATAAAAGTATGGTAAATTATTTGCTAAATCTGCGACGATGCATTATAATATTCTGCGTCGCCTTTAATTTATATTGTTATAATTAGTAAACTAATAGCAAATAAAATAGGGTAAAAACTAGATTTATTAAAAGGTGTGTTTATTCGCGCCGCTACGCGTCGGGTGTAAGCCCCCGCACACGCGGTGTCGGCAAAACAATAAGCCGATAAGGACAAGAGTAGGAAAAGCTATGAATGTAAAGAAAAAACGTAAGATTATCGTATTCGTGTTACTGGCGCTTATGCTAGTAGCATCAATTATGTTGCTCGCCGCTTGCAACCCAGAGCCGGAAGCGGAACCGGAAGACCCGGCGACGGAAGAAGTCGTTGAGGATACGCTCCGCATTAAGAACTCCGATTTTTCGAGAAGTACCAGTGATGAAGGGAGTTATCCGTACGTGCCGACCAGTTGGAATGGTGTCGACCAGTCCTCCTCACTTCTTCCGCAGTACTCCACGGGCGGTATCGTAGCCGGTATCGTCAACATCAACGATGCGGTGTACGAGGCGAACAAGTCGAAATGGAACAATCTTCCTAAGCCCTCCGTGAACGGCAGTACCGACGACGAGAACATGCTGATGATTTACAACAGTGAGCCGTCGGCATACGCATACAACTCCACCTCCTTTCAAGTGACGGCGGGTGCGGTGTATAAGATTACCGTTGACGTGCTGACCAAAAACCTTACCGGTAACGCGCAGCTAGAGGAGTCCGCGCAGAAGTACGGCGCACGCATTTATGTTTCCTCCTCCACGTATTTGGAATTCAAGCAGATAAACACTAACGAGCAGTGGAGAACATATACCTTCTATGTCGCCGGCAACGTCGTCAACGCCACTTCAATTACCTTGCAGTTGGCGTTAGGCACAGGTACCTCCGAAACGGCTGAGGGCTTAACCGCCGGATATGCGTTCTTTGACAACATCACGGTTACGGAAACGATTAACATAAGCGAGTTCCAAACCGCCGAAAGAAATCAAACCACGGATAATGACGCCGCGCCCGTACGCACCGCCACCTTGCGCGGAAACAACAACGGCGAATTTAACTTCGGCAGCACGAACTCCGTCGCAAGCTATCCCTCTCTTTGGACCGGCAAGCTAGGCGGCGACGACAGCAACAGCGACGATAAAGCGCCCTCAGACAGCGGCGTGTCCAGAAAGTACGGCACATTCGACGCGACTAAGTGGGCGGATAACCGCAGAAACTATGGCAATTCGTGGTATGATTTTGATAAAACTACCGATGACGGCGGAACGGATACTTACTCCCGCGTTACAAAGGATGCCGGCACGGAGTACTTGACGGAAGAGTTCGCAGTTCCTACTGGTTCCTTTGGGAACAACGCTTACATGCTGTATCAAGCGCGTATGTCGGCTCAAGCGCTCTATTCCAACAATTCTATAGTTGTGGAGCGCGGCAAGTGGTATGCGATTTCCCTGTGGATTTACACGAAGCACATCTACGGTGCCGGCGTGTCCATAGTTTTGAAGGGCGGCAAGGAGGATATCAAAATCGAAGGTATTTCCGAAACACCCAACCACAGCGATATAGGAAACAACGATACCAACGGTTGGGAGCAATTTACTTTTTGGATTTCCGGCAATCAACACCGCAATATGACTTATACGATTGAGGTTTGGTTGGGTACCGGCGGCAAAGCCGATAACGAGCTTGTTCCCGCACCCGATGCGTCGGCTTATACCTCCGACCCGAGTGATCCGAACTATCTTAAGGACTACGAGTACAAGTACGTCGAAGCGAACGGACAACCCGAAGACTATATGAATTGGCAGTGGAAAAGCGCCGTCAATTCCATAAGCAACGCGCCTGAACGCGAATACTTTGAAACCTACAAATCCACCGGTACATTCTCGTCCGGTTGGGTGTTCGTGGACAACGTGACGTTGACCGAATACAACGACGTGGCGCTTTTCGAACAAGCTAGAGATGACGCAAAGACCTCTACCGGCGACGAACACAACAATGTCGCGGAATTGTATTCTTTAGGCAACACACTCATTGAAAACGGTTCTTTCAGCGAGACGGATACCACCGGTACCGGCGGACTTCCCGCACCTACGGATTGGAAGGTCATTTCCGATGACGATAAAAACGAAGCCTTGGAAGGCGTGGACATCACAAAGGTTAAATCCGGCGTGGTGAATACGGCGGATACAAACGGCGACTACTTCGCGGACGACATATGGACGTATACGGAAAAGAACCCGAAGACGCCGTACGAGTATATAGAAACACATTCGGGCGGCACCACGTCTTCCGTGTTCAACGTGCTTATGATAGACAGTCGCGAAAAGGATGCGGCGTACAAGTATCAAAGCAACGACTTTGCGTTGGTAAAGAACGGATATTACAGACTGTCCGTTTGGGTTAAGACCTCCGATATAAAGACGACGGCGGGTATAGGCGCTTATCTTTATAAGAAAGACCCTGGCGGCGATGCGAAAAAGGATACACTGTTGTCCAGTTTCACCAAAATAAACAACACGACCTTGAGCGGCGAAGACAAAGTTGAATACACGAACGTACGCACCAACGATTGGATTGAGCTTGTGTTTAAAATTCAAGCGGATACCATAAAGGACGCGTCGGCGTATATAGTCTTAGAAGCCGGCAGCGGTACACGCGGCACTCCGGAAACGCTCTCCGACGGCGTGGCGTTCTTCGCCTACCCCAACTTAGAGAAGATAACCGTTACAGATTACGACGGCATAACCACCGGCACGTATACGAAGTCCCTTACCGTCACATTTGATGACAGCGTGACCTCCAACACCTTTACGAACGGAGCCTTCAACAACCTTGATATTAAGAATACCAAAGGCTTAGGCGACGACGGAAAGCAAACAGGTTTGGACGACGGCAAGGTGACGAAGGACTTCGGTAAGCCGAAAAACTTCTCCATTACCGACACCAAACCCGGTGCCGACCAACTGCTTGCCGGTGTCGTCGATACGTCGAACGCCGACCTTTTAACCAATTTGGGCTTGACGACGGCTTTAGCCGGCGTGTACGACGAATGGCAAACATCGCTTGCCACTCAAACCGTAAGCGGTTCCCCCAACCTACTTATGCTAAGCAGCGTCGACAAAGAATTGGCGGGCGGCGGAACCGAACCTCAACCGATAGCGGCGGGCTTTAAGTCGGACGCCTTCTCACTTTCCGCATCGACATACTACAAGCTTTCCGTTTGGGTGAAGACCTTCGGAAACGACACAAAGGCAAGCGTCATACTGGGCAGTGAGAACCCATCCAATACGGAAGGCGTGGACCCGTGGTTCATAGACATCAACACCAATAAGAGTAGCACCGAATCCGTTTGGACGCAGTATATATTCTATATAGAGGTGGGGCTTAACAGTGTGTCCAACGCAACGCTGTCGCTGTGGTTGGGTACCGACTATCAGGCGGTTTCCGCAGTATTGGACGGCGCGGCAATCAAGCCTACCCCCGAAAACACCAAATCTACCGGCACCGCGCTTTTCGACTCCGTAGAACTGGAAACCATAACTCAACGCGATTATGAGCTAGCCTCCACACCGCAAGGCGGACCCGCTAAGAAAATCTCTTACTTTACGGACAGCTTCGACACCGTCGCTGAAAACGACATGGTGAGAACCTCCGTTGTTGCCCCGACTAAGTGGACGGGACAAACCGCCGTGACTAGCCTTAGTTCCGCCGATACCGTTGCCGGCGTCGCGGATACAAGATACGTGGAAATCGACAACGTATTCGGATTAAAGGAAGAAAACTTCGTCGACAATACTGAAATCGGCGACGCGGAGAAAGCAAGTCAAATTTCCGACTCCAAAATTTCTCCGGAGGCGTTGGCGGCAAAAACGGGCAATAAGCTGTTGGTAATTAACAATATAAAACCGTCCGCGTATTCCTACACGTCGAACAGCTATTCATTTACCGCTACCGCTTACTACAAGGTCAGCTTGTGGATTAAAACCGCAAAAATAGCCGATGAGCAAGGCGCATTTATAGAGTTGTATCTTAACAGCGACAGTACTATGCGTTTCACCGGCATCAATACCGACGAGTGGAAGGAATATACCTTCTATGTGAAGACGGCGGAAAACTCCGTTTCGCCCACGGTTAAGGTAGGATTAGGAGAGTTTATCTCCGATGACGACCCGTCGGGACTTGTTTCCGGCTATCTCATGGTCGACGACGTACGCATAGACAAGATAACTAAAACACAATACGGCGACCTGTTCACGGAAACGGACGACGGCGGCGAAAAGTTTAACCTTGACGAGAACTTCAATCAAGTGCTTGCCCTGGAGTCCACCAGCAGTATTAGTGACGGAACGGAAGAAGAAACCGGAGACGAGGTTGGCACTCCCCGCGAATATACGTGGCTTTGGATTTCCTCCATCGTGTTCGGCGCAGTAATTATTATCGTCGTTGTGGTATACTTCATAAAGAAGTACCGCAAGCCTAGAAAGAAGGACGTCGAAGCCGAACCCTCTTACAGCAAGGACGCGGACGGTGCTCTTACGCTCGGAGCAAAGGAAGAGAAGTATAACGAGTTCAAGGACTAAACGCTTGCAAAAGCGCAGTAAGCAAATAAGCGATTTAACGTCTTGAAAAACGCCCTCTTGCGTCTCGCAAGAGGGCGTTTTGGACTAAACTATATAATAAGGGAGTGGACAATTCGCGGTTATGACTTGCTACTCAAGAAAATCTTTTCGGCTCTTTTGGGTCTAAAACCGTCTGAAAAGCTCGTCCGTAGCGGTGCTACGCTTTGTGCTTTCAGACAATTTTATCCTTAAAAATAGCCTGAAAATATTTTGTCACCGCGGATTTATCCACTCCCTATAATAACGGGACAACCGTATATTCTATTCGTTTGCCCTATAATAAAAAGCATTTAATATAAAGTATTGCGCGCGGGTGTTGTTTGTGGTAGAATAATTACAAACACGGAAAAATAAGCGGGTCGGGTTTACTCGGGATTGCCGCCTTACGTTTCCGTAAACGGTGAGCGCCGCTTTGTGGCTTTGCGCGCTACTCAAGGAAAGTATATGCCTAAAGAGAAAATAAGAACATTCAGACGGGGAATACACCCGCTTTCGCACAAGGCGCAAACGGAAAACGAGTCGTTGCGTGAGTTGAGTACGCCGGAGCTTCTCAACATAAATGTGGCGCAACATTTGGGTGCGCCGGCGGTACCTACGGTTAAAGAGGGCGACCGTGTAGCGGAGGGGACGTTGATTGCGGAGGCAAACGGTTTTGTTTCCGCCAACGTGCATTCATCCGTGTCGGGTACTGTCAAAAAAATAGTTTCTTTTCCGGGAGCAAACGGGCTTTTGGCTAAACATATCGTGATAGAAAACGACGGGCTTTACGAAAACGAGCTTATGCCGGCGTTGGAAAATCCTACCAAAGAGGACATAATCGCGCGGATTAAGGCGGCGGGCATCGTCGGAATGGGAGGCGCGACCTTCCCGGCACACGTCAAGCTTGCGCCCAAAAATCCCATTGATACCGTGTTGATAAATGCCGCCGAGTGTGAGCCTTATATCACTTGCGACTATAGGCTGTTGTTGGATTATCCCGGCGACTTCTTAAACGGCGCGGAGCTATTGCGACAAGCGGCGGATGCAAAGACCGTACTGATTTGCATAGAGGTAAATAAACCTGCTGCGGTCAAAAAAATAAGCGGTCTTTTGCAGACGGACGACATAAAGGTGGTACCCTTAAAGGTGAAGTATCCGCAAGGCGCGGAAAAACAGCTGATATATGCGGCTACTAGAAGACGCGTGCCGTGCGGCGGTTTACCCGCGGACGTAGGGGTAATGGTATTTAACGCGCATACGGCGTATTCCGCCGCGCGCGCCGTATATAACGGTGAAGCGTGTACCAGACGTATCATGACGGTTGCCGGCGGCGGCATTGAAAAAGCCGGTAATTATTGGGTGCGCATAGGCGTTCCCTATCAGCATATTTTTGACGAATTGCACGGCGGGTGCGACATTTCCTCCGTAGCTAAGGTTTTGAGCGGCGGTCCTATGATGGGCATAGCGCAACCCAATTTAAAGGCATCGGTCACAAAGGGTAGCTCCGCGCTGCTGTTTTTGACGGAGAAGCAGACAGAACGCGCCAAAATGACGGCTTGTATCAACTGCGCGTGTTGCGCTACCGGTTGTCCCATGAACCTCATGCCTATGAAGTTCGAAGCGGCGGCAAAAAGCGGCGACTTTGCGCTTGCGAAAAGGTTGGGAGTAATGAACTGTTTGGAGTGCGGCGTATGCACGTACAACTGTCCTGCCAAGCGTCCGCTCATACAGTCTATAAGGTTGGCTAAAAAGACAATCCGCGAAAAAAAATTGTAAAGGGTTAATTGCTTTGTGCGGGCTTTAGCCGGCAAGGGCAATTTATATAACGGTTCGGGTATTTATATGAAGAATTTAACGGTTTCGACCTCTCCGCACGTATCGTCGCCCAAAACCACGCGCAGCTTAATGCTCGACGTGATTATAGCGCTTGCCGCGCCGCTTTTGGCTTCGATATTAATATACGGATTTTACCCATTGTTTTTAACCGCGTTAAGCGTGGGTTCCGCCGTGTTGACGGAATATATTATTTGTAAAATCCGCAATATAGAAAATACCGTGACGGATCTCTCCGCCGTGGTTACGGGTATGATTTTGGGGCTTTGCTTGCCGCCGGTCGTACCGTTTTACGTACCTATCGTCGGCGCGGTGTTCGCCGTAGCCATAGTAAAAATGCTTTTCGGCGGCATAGGACGCAACTTCGCCAATCCCGCCGCGACGGCGCGTATTTTCCTCATGCTTTCGTGGACGGGAATAATGACGGCATATGCCGCTCCAATAGACTTAGGCGCGGGCGCGGAAGCCCTCTTCGGCTATTTCAGATACGGCGTAAGCTTAGACATCTCCGCGATAACCACGGCTACACCGCTTGCTTCATACGCCGCGGCGCCCAAAAACCTCAATCTCCTAAATATGTTTTTAGGGAATATCGGCGGTTCTGCCGGGGAGGTCAGTGCCGTAGCCGTTTTGATAGGCGGTGCGTATTTGGGAATACGGCGCGTCATAGACATAAAAATCCCTTTAATTTACATCGGTACGGCGATGCTGTTTACGCTCATTTTTTACGGCAATATCTCATATGTGTTGCCGGGCGTATTATCGGGCGGGTTGCTTTTCGGCGCGGTTTTTATGGCGACGGACTATTCCACTTCGCCGAATACCGTTTTAGGTACCGTGATTTATGCGGCGGGCATGGGCTTAATTACCATACTCATACGGCGGTTCGGAACCTTGCCGGAGGGCGTATCTTTGGCTATTTTGCTGATGAATATCGTGACGCCGCTGTTGGATAAATACATAAATCCGAAGCCGTTCGGATATGTAAAGCCTCCGAAAACTAAAAAGAAAAAAATTACCGGCTAGGTACCCGAAATAACATTTCCGCGGGTTGCCTGCGCTATAGCGGCGCTAAAGGATAAAAGAGAGGAAGCTATTATGAAAACGGAAAATAAACCGGAGGCGGAAATTCTAGGCTTTGAAGCGGAAGGCTTCGTGCAGGAGTCGGAAGGTCTTGCTTCGGAATCGGAAGCGCAGGAAGCGGAAGGTCTTGCTTTGGGAGCGGAAGGTACCGCGACGGGAAGTCCGGCAAGGAAGCGGCGCACGCTTAGCGCCGATACGCGCGGCATACTTAAAATAATAATAGTACTGGCGACTATAGCCGCGGTTGCGGGGCTTGTCCTTGGGGTTGTTCACGCGTTTACGGAGGTAGACGAGAACGCCGCGATATTGTCAAAGCTTACCGACACGTTTCCGGGGGAAACCTTCACGGAGAATACGGCGCTTGTGTTTAACGACGCGTCGGTCAAGGACGGAAGTGTGAAAAAGGTATTTAAATCGGAGAGCGGCGCGTACGCTTACCTTGCGGCGGGAAAGGGATACGGCGGCGACGTACAGCTATTTATCTTAGTCGAACATAACATAATAACTAAAATAGCCGTATATAAAGCGTCGGAAACTCCGGGATTGGGCGATAAGGTGCTAAAGCAAGGCACTATGGCGGCGCAGTTTATCGGCGTAGATATTTCCGAACTTACGGCTTTCAAGCTATCCGGCGGCGGCAACCCGGCAAACGGCGAGGTGACGGGAGTAACCGGTTCCACCTTTACGTCTAACGGCGTTGTGCGTGCGGTAAACGCGGCGGTATATTGCCACAACAAAATAATCAACCGGGAGGCGGGGCAATGAAAGGCAACTTTTCCGAAAAATTAGATACCTTGACTAACGGTGTCGTCAAGTCGAACCCGGTGTTCCGGTTGGTATTGGGTACGTGTCCTACGCTAGCGCTCACCACGGGCGCGATGAACGGCATCTACATGGGATTAAGCACCATGTTTTGCTTAATCCTATCCAACGTCATTATATCCGCGCTCCGCAAGGTGATACCGGCAAAGGTGCGTATTCCGTGCTACATAGTAATAATAGCCACGTTGGTTACACTCATGCAGATGATAATAGCGCGGTTCCTGCCGGACATAAACGAAATTTTAGGTCTGTACCTGCCGCTTATCGTCGTCAACTGTATAATCCTAGGGCGTGCAGAGGCGTTTGCGTCCTCTAATACACCCGTCAATTCCGCGCTTGACGCCGTTGGAATGGGCGTAGGCTTTACGCTCAGTCTTACACTCATGGGCATGGTAAGAGAGTTTATCGGAGCGGGCGCACTGTTCGGCGTAGAGCTTGGAAACATGCCGGACGGCGCATTAACGGTGTTCATTCTCCCTGCGGGCGGGTTTTTGGTATACGGGCTTATGATGGCGGCGTTTAACGCAATCTACGCGCGCTACGAAAGCCGCAAGTCCGCGCGCAACACGTCGCCCTCGTCAAGAAATCCCATAGAGAAGGTCGACTTAGCCGGCGGCAACGCGGATTCCGCGGGCTGTCACAGCTTATAAAAAGGAGGTATGACAAATGAATTTCACGCAATATCTTCTTATTATAGTTTCCGGCATCTTTGTGAACAACTTCGTATTGTCGCAATTCTTGGGAATATGCCCGTTTTTGGGCGTTTCAAGAAAAACCGATACCGCCGTCGGTATGGGGCTTGCCGTCATATTCGTAATGGGCGTGGCGTCGCTGTTCACCTTTATAGTACAGAAGTATGTACTCGTGCCGTTGCATATCGAGTATCTGCAAACGATAGCGTTTATATTGGTAATAGCCGCGTTCGTGCAAATAGTGGAAATGGTGTTGAAGAAATTCAGCCCCGGTCTGTACGGCGCTTTGGGGGTGTACCTTCCCTTAATTACCACTAACTGCGCCGTCTTAGGCGTGGCGATAGTAAACGCCGGTCAACCGTCCTACACGGTGCTTGCGGCGTTTATCAACGGCGTGTTTTCCGGGGTAGGCTTCATGCTTGCGATAGTGCTTTTGGCGGGTGTCCGCGAAAGGCTGGAGTCGGCGGACGTTCCTAAAGCCTTTAAAGGCTTTCCGATAACATTAGCGGCGGCATCAATAATAAGTATGGCGTTCGTCGCCTTTGCCGGAATGGTTTAGAAAGGAGAGAAAAAATATGGAACTATTTCTTAAAATCATAATTCCGGCAAGCATACTGCTTAGTTTAGCTCTCGTTTTCGGCGTACTGATTGCCGTTTTAGGAAAAAAGCTTGCGGTTTCCGTGGATCCGCGAGAGGAAGAGGTGCAGGCGCTTTTATCCGGTGCAAATTGCGGCGGTTGCGGGTATCCGGGGTGCGCAGGCTTCGCCAAAGCTTTGGTCGCGGGTACGGCAAATTTGTCCGATTGTTCGGCTACGGCTCAAAGCCGAAAGGCGCAAATAGCCGCCGTTTTAGGTATAGAAGCCGGCTCTTCCGTACGCTACGTCATATGCTGTTGCGGCGGCAACGAGGCTAAGGATAAATATGAATACATGGGCTTCGGCGATTGCCGCTCAATGGAGTTGCTTGCGGGAGGACGCAAGGAGTGTCCGCGCGGCTGCTTAGGCATGGGAAGCTGCACGACGGCTTGCGGCTTTAACGCCGTGGTCGCCGCCGGGGAAAAGGAGGGCTACGCGATAATAGACCGCCAAAGATGCGTGTCTTGCGGCGCGTGTGCGCGGGCTTGCCCCAAGGAACTCATAAAACGTATTCCGGTGGACGCTAAGTACTACGTTGCCTGTAGCAATCACGAGCGCGGCAAGGAAGTGCGTGCCGCTTGCAAAAAGGGTTGTTTGGCTTGCGGCGCTTGCGCCAGAAAATGTTCCGCCGGGGCGATTTCCATAGTGGATAATCTTGCCGTAATAGATTACGAAAAGTGTACGTCATGCGGTGCTTGCGCGGCGGCTTGCCCGGCAAACTGCATATTAGAAGTTAAATAGGATGCGGGTGTGGACAATTAACGGCGGCGAATTGCCTGCTAAAAAAATCTTTTCGGCTCTTGTTTAACTCAAAAAAAAGCATATTTAAGTCGCGCCAAAAGCATATTTAAGCCGTGGTGCTTAAAGACCCGACCTGCGTCCCTAAGCCGCGACGCTTAAAGACCAAAGACCCGTGCGTTAGCGTAAGGAGAACAAAAATGTCCGAGCGGTATTTTAAAAAGCTGGTAGGAGATAGAATTTA
Organism: Clostridiaceae bacterium; assembly: GCA_031289315.1. Classification (GTDB taxonomy): domain Bacteria; phylum Bacillota; class Clostridia; order Christensenellales; family CAG-917; genus JAITEJ01. The sequence continues at coordinate 94,457 of JAITPR010000031.1, forward strand.
TCTGTCGCCGAAGAATCTCGACGACACGGAGCAGTATACCGTGTGGCTTAACGATTTCCGCGTTACGGACGGCTTGCAAGGCGAAAATCTAATTAGCGTCGTTAAAGAAAAGGCGTGGTTGGAGGAGTCGTTGCGCAGTGAAAGCAGAGATTTTGCCATAGTGCGGTTGTCGGACGATAAGCTTATAGGCAATTGTGGCTTTAACAACATTGACCCGCGCAACCGCTACGGTGAAATCGGGCTTTTTATCGGCGAAGAGGATGACAGAAATCACGGGTTGGGCGGCGAAGCGGTCGGGCTGTTGCTTGATTACGGCTTTAATTACCTCAATCTGCACAGCATTGCCCTTTCGGCGTACGGCTTCAACAAGCGCGCGTTGGCTTGCTATAAAAAGGCGGGCTTTAAGGAAACCGGAGTGCGCCGCGAGAGGCGTTTTGTCAACGGTAAATATTACGACGAAATAATGTTGGATATTTTGGAGACCGAATTCCACGGCGACAACATAAGAAACAAGAACCTCAAATAACACATGAATTTGCTGTTTTTCACATAAAGAATGAGAGCCTCAAATAATGCATGGGCGCAACTCTTTCCGATTTCTATAGATAGGAGTGGGCAACTCACAGCGACGGCTTGCTGTGCAAGAAAATTTCTTTCTCATATTTTTTATTCTGCTTAACTATAGTCCGCTTTCGCTTTCCATAGAAAAAGATTTTTTTATATCATATCTTTATTCTGCCAACCTCTTGGCATCAAGCATGTTGAAAAGATTTCGCAACTTTGTTGCAAAAATTTTAAAAGAAGTGTTGCCAACGTAGCCCATTATGTGTTAAACTAATTATAATGCGGCTTGTTTGTTATTTAAGATATGCATTCGTCATTAGCGGTTAATTACGGACGAGACGGAGCCTATTTGATAGACGGGCATGGTCTGTTTGATAAGATAGGTAATGTGAATACGCGGGAAGGGCAAATCAAAAGGCAAGTCCTTTAAGACGGAGCATGTCCTATGGACGGGCAATACAAGCACACGCAAAAAAGGCAAATCATTTAAGACGGAGTTCTGTCCGATGATAGACGGGCGGGTTCTGTTTGATAAGACAGATAATGCGAATACACGCAAAAAATATATGGAGGTATACTGATGAAAAATTATAAATGTCCGGACTGCGGTCGGGGAGTTGGAGAAGGGTCGACGTCTTGCGTTTGCGGATGTCCCATGGCAAACGTTAAGTCCGGGAAGAAAAGCGTAAGGCTTCCTTACACCAATTACGCCGGAAGAAACGATATAATCGGTGTCGAAAAAGATAAATACGGCAATCCGAACGGCTCTTGCTACGACTTACTCAAAGACGGTAGCATGAAGGGCTATAAGATTTTATTGATAGACCTTAGCAACGAGGGACGCAATAGCACTGCATATGCGGGGGCAATCAATGCGTTGGCAAACAAGGGCTTTGTCGTGGACTATATGATTAGTTTTCCGTCGAACTTTGACGCCATACTGCAAAATTATTGCCAACTGTGGTTGCTGAGCGGTCGTTCTTTGGTTATCAACAATGCGCAAGTGGCAAGTGTAAAGGCGTTTTTCGAAAGCGGACGCGGCGTTTATTTGTGGGGAGATAATGACCCTTATTATCAGGATGCCAATGCCGTAATAAGAGAGTTGTTCGGTACGGATATGACCGGGGATTATCTTGGCAAACAGATTATAGGCATTCAAAAGAAAAACGGAGACGTCGGCATAGTGCCTAGTCACCTTATTAGCACCGGTATAGTAAATTTTTATGAGGGGGTAACGATAGCGCATATAAATATGAATCAGAAGCTTACGGCGCTTACGTATTCTTCGGACGGCAATGTTGTTACCGCGTTGTACGACAAGGACGGCAGGCGTTGCTTGATAGACGGAGGGTTTACTAGATTATTCTACGACTGGGACAGCGCCGGTACTGATAGATACGTTGTAAATGCGGCGGGGTGGTTGGCTAACTG
>JAITPR010000044.1 GCA_031289315.1 Clostridiaceae bacterium
AACTCCGTCAAACTCTCCTTTCCGATATGCGGTTTGATATGGTTCTCAATGTATCCCCGGTATGCCGCGTATGTACTTTGCCGAACGTTCCCCTTGATAACGGTGTTAAGCCACCCATCAAGAAATCCGCCAAGCGTCGTTTGTGCAGTCACTCTTTCCATGTTGCTACTCCTCGTATAATAAATTGAACGCCCCTAAAAGCAGTTCAATGTATTATAATAGAAAATACCGCGCAAATACTAAGGCTTATCCCAATTACGCGAATGCGACAAATTCAAACTGTATAATTATACAAAATTCTGAATACCCAACTGATGCAGAACACGGTAAAAATAGCCTAAAAACGGAAACAAGATAAGGCGTGATGCAGTACCAATTTTCCATACGTGCGTATGCAAAATTTATGCGGTCACGCCACACGTGTTGCGACAATCGGGGACACCCGAGTTTCGCCATATGCTATTGCTAATTTACGGTCAGGTAAAACTATGACATTAAATTGGAGCGATTATCTCTTTACTTTTCCAGCATCCAAGATTATAATATCAATATGCTAAAACCAAAAAATGAAAACAACTCAAATGATTCGCTTGACGATGAATTCCTCAAAAAGTGCGGACGCATTTTCGCACATGATTTACTCCGCTACACCGAGAACGGCGGCGATATGAAGGACATCACCGCCAACAAGGTCTACAAGTTTTTAGAGGAGTTAGATAAAAAGCAGCTGCCATAAAATTCCCCCACGAAAAGTGTATAGGTAGTTCACAAGTTCCTACTGCAAGGTTGTTAAATTCGGGATAACAAGGTAGTGCGACATACCAAAATTTGGTATAGCAAGTGATACCAAAACCGCTATCGCTTGCTTCGCATTTTGGTAACTTGCCCTTCGGGAAGCTGAGTGTTCGTGGGAAAGCGCACGGTAAGGCATTTTACCGCCAAATCACGCGCAAATACTCCTTACTAAGCCTAATTCGGGGTTCGGATACGCTATCACTCTGCCCGCCATAGACGGGCGGCAGAACGGATACAAGTTCTGCCGTCTTTCTTTATGCCTAAAATGCCGTAAATTACACCTTTTATGCTCTTTTGCCGCTCCCGTTTCCGTATTCGCTGGGTTCGGTTACTTTTTGTTCGGCGTTACCTTTGCAATTTTTAGCGTGGCGGATTTGAACCCGTTGTCCCCTTTTTGTTGCCCGTTCACTTGTTTTTTGAATTCCCCGTTTGAATTCCACGAAAAATCAAAAATTCAAAAGCCCCGTATAACGAAAAAAGGCGGCAAGGTTTTTACGCCTCACCGCCCGTGTTTCCTTACATATATGCCTTTATTTCGTCATGTCGTCCGCATTTGCCTTGACCTCCGTGCCGTCTTTCAGTATGAACACGATATTGTCGCGGCTCTTTATGCGCACCATATCGACGAGCCGTGCGAATATTTCTTTGTCGAATTCGTCTTGCCGTTTTGCTTTATTTAGGAACTCCGCGATTATATCTTGGTATGCCTTACTAAGCGTCGCCATACTTTTCTGCTCCGCTATCAAATCGCGCTCAATAAACAGCGCATCGAGCTTTTCCATGACCTCGCGGCTGTTGCTGTTGTAGACTCCCGCGTCAATCTCGCGCCGCCCGCGCTGTTTGTTTAACTCTAAAATCCGACCCTGTAAAGCCTCGATTTGCGCGTCTATGTCCTTGACCTCATCGCTCCTGTCCACGTCCTCACCCGCCTCAAGCAAAGCCTCGTTTACGGCGTTGCCGACCGTGCTTATTATCTCGTCGCGGTTGTGTATCAGTCCGTTAAGCGTCCGCACAAACACCGCCTCTAAGTAGCTCTCATTTACCGATAATAACGCGCATATATCTTTGCTCTTTATGTGCTGTTTGCAAGTCCATACGCCCTCACCTCGGTGGTTGTGCCGTCTAAAGCCCGCCCCGCAACACCCGCACTCGATTTTTCCGCTGAAAGCGTATTGCCCCGAATAGCGACCTCTGCCCGTTTCCTCCGTACTGCGAAGCGTAACTCTGCGTTCCATTTCCGCCTGCGCCGCGAGCCACGTTGCTTTATCGACAATAGCGGGGTGATTGTTCTCAACGTACTTTTGCGGTGCCTGCCCCGTATTCTTAACGCGCCGCTCGCTTAAGAAGTCCCTCGCGTATGTCTTTTGAAGTATCACGTCCCCCATATATTTCTCGTTCTCTAAAATACTTTTGACCGTGGAGGTCTGCCACAGCCCGCTTTTGCTTAGTTTCGGCGGTGCAATCCCGCGCTCCTCAAAGTCGCGGTCGACCTGCTTAACCGTGACGACGTGGTCGCAACGCCTGTCTTTTATCCACTTCCACGTTTCCTTGAAAATAAGCCCGCCTAAGTTGTGAACCGTGTTTTTCGTGTCTGCCGTCAGCCACTCGGACGGCTCGACCATTTCAACCGCGCACTCCTTTGGTATCTCGCCGACGGGTAAAACCTGCGACGGTATGACCTTGACGGGTCGCCGCCCTGCGTTTCCGCTCATTATTTTTTCGGCGGCGGGCTTGCGCTTTCTGCCTGCGCCTATCCTTGCGCCGCCGTGTCCTGTAGAATTTATGCTCATTTTTGAATTTCCTCCTTTATTTCAAGTTTTTGCCGCTGTTTTTCAAGTTTCGGACACTTGAATTCAGCCCGCCCTTGATTTTTTCGCCCATATAAAAGAAAAAACGACGCTTAAAGCCCCGTTTTCGTGCGTTTTAACGCCGTTTTGCCCTTGAAAACACCGCCCCTATCCCTATTGCTTGAATATGCGAAAACTCGCACGGCACTCCGCCCCGCTGTCCGTCCGAGTGTTTTTAGGGATTCAGACCCCCTATCTCGCCCCACTTTTCGGCATGATGTTACATTATTCGTTCCAATAATGTAAATCAAGCGCGATTTGTGCTTGACTTTTGCTTTTATTTGTGTATAATTATAAGAGTAAAGGAGTTACTACTATGAAAAGAACTATTGAAAACAAACTTTCCGCTTGGAAAAACAAGCAAGACCGAATGCCTCTCATCGTACTCGGTGCAAGGCAGGTCGGTAAAACCTACACGATTTTCAGCTTTGGCAAAGCGAACTTTGCGGACGTTGCCGTCTTTACCTTAGAGGGAAACTCCACCTTGCAAAAAATATTCGACCTCGACCTTGACCCCGTGCGCATTGTCGGCGAGCTTGAACGCATATCGCTCAAAAAAATAAACCGTGACACGCTTATTTTCTTTGACGAAATTCAGGCTTGCAAAAACGCCTTGACCTCCCTTAAATACTTCTATGAACAGATGCCGGAGCAACCGATTATCGCGGCGGGGAGCTTACTTGGCGTTGCCGTAACCCGCGGTGAATTTTCTTTTCCCGTCGGCAAGGTTGACCGCGTTACAATGTACCCCATGACGTTCGACGAATTCTTAACCGCTATCGGCGAGGACGCGCTTTGCGGTGCAATAACCGATTGTTTTATCGGCAATTCTCCTATGCCCGAAAATTTACATGAGCGTGCGCTTCGGTTATATCAAGAATACCTTATTATAGGCGGTATGCCGAAAGCCGTCGACGAGTATGTGGACAAAAAAGATTTCGACTTTGTGCGTGCGATTCAGCAAAATATCATTCTCGATTATCTCGACGATATGAGCAAGTATAGTACACCCGCCAAAGCGAATAAAACCCGCGCCGTTTACAACAGTATCCCTTATCAACTTGCCCGCGAAAATAAAAAGTTTATTTACCAATTGGTCAACAGCTCGGCGCGTGCGGTTACCTATGAAGAGGGGATTCTTTGGCTTAAAGACGGAGGTCTTATCGTTCGCGTTAATAAAGCGAATGAAGGCAAGAAACCGTTATACTTTTATCAAGATGCCACTTCGTATAAAGTCTATATGAACGACGTCGGACTCCTTACGGCAAAATCCAATATCGCGCCCGCCCTCATTACCAGTTCTCTTGGGCTTAGCGGCGAGGCAAAAGGTGCGCTCACCGAAAACTATATTGCCGCCGCTCTTGCCGCAA
>JAITPR010000039.1 GCA_031289315.1 Clostridiaceae bacterium
TCTTTTTAGTCTAAAACCGTCTGAAATACTCGTACGTAGCGGTGCTACGTCCTGTGCTTTCAGACAATTTTATCCTTAAAAATAGCCTAAAAATATTTTATCCCCTCGAATTGTCCACATCCGGTTCTTTCTTGCGGGCAAGAAAGAACTGTACTTAAATCCAAAAGATGATAAACGGAAAGTGGAAATGGGAAGGAATGCGACGCTATTATTTGCGGAAAATTTAGCCGCAAGGCGAATAGGTTTTCCGCCAAAAACAGGGTCAAGCGTCACGCTTGCGGTTTTTCGGTTCCTTTTGGACGCCCAAAAGGAAATATAATAAATCAAACGAATATGAGTGAAGTGTTGAGGATTGCTTTGAGTGGTGTGACTGCTCTTGTTATAGCGGCAGTGATAGCGCCGCTGGTTTTGCGTATTGCGCGTAGGTTTAAGGCGGGGCAGACGGTGTTGAGTTACATGGAACACCACATGAGCAAGAGTGGCACGCCGACGATGGGTGGGTGGATTTTCATTATATCGGCATGTGCGTCCGCGTTGATATTCGGTTTTGGCAGACCGGCGCAGATAGCGGCGGCGATAATGTTAAGCTATGCGATCGTGGGTTTTTTAGACGACTTCATCAAGGTCAAGTTCAAGCAAAACATGGGGCTTAGGGCGTACCAAAAGATAATAGCGCAGTTGGGTATTGCCGTGCTTGCGGCGGTTTTTTGTTATCGGGCGGAGTTTGTGGGCACGGCGATTCACCTGCCGTTTTCGACTAGGCTTTACGATATAAGCTTTTGGGTTATACCGCTTGTTATTTTTTTGTTTATAGCGATGACGAACGCGGTCAATCTTACGGACGGGTTGGACGGGCTTGCGGGGTTCACGGGAGCGGTTTATTTTGCGGCGTTCACGGTGATAATTTTTTTGTTACAGCGTGATGCGGCGGTGTCGGGTGACAGCGTACGTGCGGAGGCGTTGCTTTCGCTGGCGGTGTTTTCGGCTTCCGTTTTAGGGGGAGTGCTGGGATTTTTGCTGTTAAATTCCTACCCGGCGAAGATAATAATGGGAGATACGGGGTCGCTTGCGTTGGGCGGTGCGGCGGCTACGGTGGCAGTTTTTTCAAGAGAACCGCTTTTAATAGCCTTTGCCGGAATAATGTACGTAGTGTCTTGCATATCTGTAATAGTGCAAGTATCCTACTATAAGCTAACCAAAAAACGAGTTTTTCTCATGTCGCCTTTTCATCATCATTTGGAGAAGAAGGGCTGGCACGAGGCAAAAATCACGGCGGTTTACGTAATCGTAACCGCGGCATTCGGGTTAATTTCGATACTTGCCGCGGGGGTAGTATGAAATTTTACGGTAAAACGGTTTTGGTCTACGGCTACGGCAAAAGCGGCGTGTCCGCGTCGGAGCTGCTGTTGCGGAACGGGGCGCGCGTGCTTGTTTGGGACGACGACAAGGACGCTCTTGCGTTGGTATCCGAAAAAAGCGGCGCGGTGCGTATGTGTGCGGCGGAGCTTGCCGGAGTGGACCTTGTGGTAGTTTCGCCTGGCGTACCGTTCGACACACCGATGCTGTTGGAAGCGCGGTTGCGGGGGATACGCGTGATTTCGGAAATAGAATTAGGGTTCACGTTTTCCGATGCGGAGCTTATCGCGGTTACCGGCACGAACGGCAAAACCACCGTGTCCATGCTCATCTACGCCATGCTGAAAGAGGCGGGGAGAGCCGTGAAGCTTTTAGGCAATTCGGGAAATCCTTTTTGCAACGAGGCGGAGGCGTTGACGGAAAACACGACGGCGGTTGTGGAAGCAAGCTCCTTTCAGTTGAGGGGAATAAGGCATTTCGCACCCGATATAGCCGTATTTCTCAATTTAGAGGAAGACCATTTGGATTATCATAAGGATTTTTGGGAGTACGCCGGTGCAAAGCTTAGGATATTCGAAAATCAGTCCGAGTCCGACGCGGCGGTTATAAATGACGACGACAAGCGCTTAAGAGAGCTTACGGAAAATTTAAAGGCGCGCAAAATCCGCTTCGGCAGTACCGCGCGTTCGGACGCATACGCCTTAGACGACGGAGTTTTTTATAAGGGCGAAAGGCTTTTTGATGTCGCCTCAATCCGCTTGCGCGGCGCTCACAACCTGTCCAACGTGTTGGCGGCGACGGCAGTCGCTATGGAGTCGGGAGTACATCCGTGCGCGATAAAACGCGCGGTTGAGAATTTTTTGCCCGCGCGCTACAGGAATGAGTTTATCGGCACGGCGGGAAACAAGAAAATTTTTAATGACAGCAAGGGAACCAACGTAGCCTCCACGGTTACGGCGGCGCGCGCGGCGGAGGGCGAAACCGTACTGATATTGGGCGGTTCGGACAAGGGTGAAGATTTCTCACGGCTGTTTGCGTCGCTTCCTAAAAATGTGATTTATGCGGTAGTGACGGGAGATAACGCGCCGTCCGTAATAGAGGGGGCGCTCAAAGCCGGATTTTTAAAGCTTTCGCACCGCGCGACGCTTTTCGACGCTTTGGAGTACGCCGTTTCGCTTCCCGTAAAAAACGTGTTATTTTCGCCGGCGTCGGCAAGCTTCGACAGATATGTAAGCTATGCGGAACGCGGAGAGGATTTTTCACGTCTTGCGTCCGGCTTAAAAGACTTCGTGCCGTCCGGCTTGCCCGTCTATGACGGCGACGCGCATTAAATAGGGGCGCGGCAATGTCCCGCATACGGGTAAGGTCACTCCCGACGCCGAACTCCCTATCAGCGCACGGTTAAGGTTTTCTAGCTTCACGCCCTTTGGTAAATATTTCTCCGCTCTAGCAACAACTTGTAAAGGTGGCAAAAAATGCCGAAAAACGTCGAAAAACATCGAATAAACTTTGATTTTTACATATTTGCAATAAGCGTCGGTTTGGCGCTGTTCGGGCTTTTGATGATTTACTCGGCAAGCTCCTACACCGCGGAACTGCGCTTCGGCGATGCGTTTTACTACGTGAAAAAACAAGCGACGGCATTTATCGCGGGGGTTCCGCTTTGCGTACTTTGCGCGTTTATTCCGTTGGACAAGCTAAAAAAATTCTCTGGCATAATTTTGGGTGTAAGCATTGTTTTGCTTGCTCTTGTTTTTATTCCCGGCTTCGGTGTGGAAAGCTACGGCGCCACAAGATGGATTAATTTAGGATTTTTTACCATACAGCCCTCCGAATTTTCTAAGTTCGGGTTGGTAATTTTTATTGCCGCTTACATGAGTGGGCGCGAAATGAATACGTTTGTAAAAACGCTTCCGCCGGTGCTTGCCGGGGGAGTCGTTTGTTTGCTCATAATGTTTGAGCCGAATATGTCCGTTACCGTGTGCGTCGCCGCCGTAACCGCGCTCATGCTTTTCTTCGGCGGCATAAGAGGAAAACACGCCGCCGGCTATGCGCTTCCCGTATTTGCCGCCGTACCCGCGCTAATTATCGCGGAGCCGTACCGCATAAAACGCATCACCGCCTTTTTAGACCCGTGGTCCAGCCCGAAGGGAGAGGGCTACCAACTTATACAGTCCTTTTACGCGTTGGCATCGGGAGGACTGTTCGGCGTAGGAATAGGAAATTCCCGACAAAAATATTTATTTTTACCCTTCGCAGAGTCGGACTTCATTCTTTCGGTCATATGCGAGGAAACCGGATTGTTCGGCTGTCTTATCGTCGTCGCCGCTTTTGTTTTTTTGATTACGCGCGGTATAATTTGCGCCGTCCGCGCAAAGGACCGTTTTGCGTGTTACTTAGGCGCGGGAATTTCCGTGATGTTCGGAGTTCAGACCATCGTAAATATAGCGGTGGTGTCGGGAGCCATTCCGCCTACGGGGCTTCCCATGCCGTTTATAAGCGCCGGCGGAACCTCCCTTATCGCCTATATGTGCGCGGCTGGGTTGCTAGTCAACGTGTCAAGAAACGGCAATCACACACAAAATTTTTTAAAGCCGACATAGTATATAGGGATACGGGGACTACGGTCAAAAACGGGGGGGGTATCCGAATGGAGAGGTTCGAAGTTGTCGGCGGCAAGGAATTATTTGGCACGGTACGCTTGAGCGGAGCGAAAAACAGCGTACTTCCGCTTTTAGCGGCGTCGATACTTACCGAAGACGAGGTAATAATAGAGGATTGTCCCAAAATCAGCGACGTGGAAAGGATGTTGGACATCTTGCGCCTTTTGGGGGTTTCCGCGGAGAGGGACGGCGCGCGCGTAAGGGTTTGCGGGCGTGTACGCAACACCGATATTCCGGACGAGTTGGCGGGCGAAATGCGGTCGTCAATATTTCTTTTAGGGTCGATTTTAGCCGTGGCGGGAGAGGTACATATAGCCTATCCAGGCGGCTGCGACATAGGTGCGCGTCCATTGAATCTGCATTTTGAGGGCTTCAGGAAGCTCAATATCGAGGTGCATGAAAGCGGATATATACATTGTTCGGCGCGTTGTATAAAGGGCGCGGATATGGTTTTAAGCTTGCCTAGCGTCGGCGCGACGGAAAATTTGATGCTTGCGTCGGTTTTTTGTGAGGGCGAAACCATAATTCGCAATGCCGCTAAAGAACCAGAAATAGTAGACCTTGCCACCTTTTTGCGTGCAATGGGCGCCGATGTCGACGGCGACGGAACTTCAGTTATTTCCATACGCGGAGTTAAAAGGCTTAGAGGGGTGCGTTATACGCCTATTCCGGACAGAATAATCTGCGGAACTATCATAACCGCGGTCGCCGCGGCGGGAGGTGCGGTTACCGTCGAAAATTGCGTTCCGGAGCATTGTGCGGCTCTTATTGGCAAAATACCCAAAACCGCTTGCAGAATTGAAGCAGAAAGTGATAAAATAAGCTTATACGCTTGCGGACGGGGTGAGGCGGCGCGTCTTGTGGACACCTCTCCTTATCCCGGCTTCCCTACGGATATGCAACCGCAGTTCATGGCGTTGCAAGCTGTATCTAGAGGTGTGTGCGTCGTGAGAGAAAATATTTTCGAGACACGTTTCCGCCATGTTCAGGAGCTAGTCAAGATGGGCGCCGATATAACTATCGGTGGACGCATCGCCGTTATACGCGGCGGAAAGCTTAAAGGAGCGGAGGTAACCGCTACGGATTTGCGTGGAGGCGCGGGGCTTGTTATAGCGGGGCTTGCCGCCGAAGGACGCACCGTAGTAAAAAACTTGTTACATATCGACAGAGGGTACGAAAATTTAGAGCTTTTACTATCCTCGTTGGGCGCGGAAATAAAGCGGCTGGACTGAGGGCGGTGCCGCCCTAACGTTTTGAGAAGACGACACATAAAAAAACTAAGCCGCATGTGTGTACCGCAGGGTTGCTTGAAAACCGTCGGTGCCGACACACAAAAACAAATTAAGCCGGTATGTACCGTATGTTTACTTGAAAACCGTCGGTGCCGACACACAAAAAATAAATCAAGCCGCATGTGCCGCAAAAAAGCGAGTGCGACTTCGCTTAAGGGTAAATACATAATGAACAAAAGACTTTTGGCTATACTAATATCCGTCGCCGTGTTAAGCGTGGTTCTTATTTTGAGTTTCACGCTTTTCACGGTGCGCGACGTTAAGGTAGAGTTTCAAGGAACGGTAACCAAAATAACCGCCGACGAAATCATAACCGCCGCCGGTATAAAAAAGAATAAGAGTATTTTTGCGTTTTCCGAAAACGAGGTGGGCAATCTTATTCAAGAGAAAATACCTACCGTGAAGGTCGTCAACATCGAACGCCGCTTTCCCGATACCGTGGTAATCCACGCGGCGGAGCGCTACGGCTTGCTGATTGTACCCGTAACCGACGGCAAAACCGTGACGGCATACGCGTTGACCGACAGAGAGCTAAGCGTCATGGATATAATTCCAAAGGAGGCGTACGAAACGGCGCTAAAGGACGGCGTGTATAAAAATATCGCTAAAAGCCGCATAACCGCCAACGCAGACAACGTAAAGCCGGGACGCGTACTTAACCCCGATTCCGACGTGCAAATACGCATATTGGCCAATATAGTGATAGCATACGAACGCTTAGGACTGGTAAATTCGGCGTTTACCGCCTTCGTATCGGAGATAGAATACGTAAGCGGCGGCGTTTTGATTACCACCGTTCCCGGCGTTAAAATAGAAATAGCCAACGCGGCGGACGCCGAACAAATGATAAAGAAATCCTATGATTGGTACCTTGATACAAGTACCGCTCCGGAAGCCAATCGGGTGCTTTCCGGCATAATTATTTATGACGAAACCGCACATGCCTATAAATGGTACGACAAATAATGTGTCCAAACAGTTGTTTTTAGACCCGTCGCGGGCGCCGGAAGAGGAAGCGCATGTGAAAGTAGGGACCGATAAAAAAATAAACATGTTGTTGGATGCTCAAAAATAGGGGCGTGTTCGTGAAGATTGCGAGAAATAATATAAAATTTTGTGTATAAGCGATATTTTTCTTGAAGGATTTTTCTTCGCTTTTAGCTTTTACTTGACTTTTCTTATATAATAAATTAATATAATATATATTCGGAACGTGTACGCTTACGGGCGTCGCGCGGTTTTCCGTATCGCCTTTTAGCGGTTGCGCGCCAAAAGGTTGTTTCGGAGACTGCTAGCGCTTAAAGCCGCACAAGGAAATTCTATGTTTAAACAAAAGGACGTCGCCGTTTTAAATATCGGTTCGCATAAGATAACGGTACTTATCGGCGGCAAATCCGAAAACGGGGTTTTCAAAATCTCTGGTCGCGGAAACGCTTTTTACGACGGCTACATGCAAGGCGAATGGCTGTCGGAGGAGAGTTTGTTTTCTGCTGTCGAACGCGCGCTGTCGGTCGCAGAGGTGGAGGCGGATAAGCGGATAAAAACGCTTTATATCGGCGTTCCCGCAGAGTTTTCCGCCGTGCAGTGCAAGACCGTGACGCTTGATTTTGGAAGACCGTTCAAGGTGTCCGACGAGGAAATAAATAGGCTTTTCGAAAAAGGCGATACCTACGCAAACGACCCTGACTTCGATTGCGTCAACTGTTCGGCGGTGAACTACGCGTTGGGGCGTATAAGCAAGCGGATAATAGAACCGCGCGGGTTGGAAACGCCGTCGCTTACGGGGCTGGTGTCCTACGTGCTTGCGGAGAGGCGTTTTAAACGGCTTTTCGAGGACTTCGCAATGCGGATGAAGCTGAAATCGGTGGAGTATATCTCCATGCCGTGGGCGGAAGTCATGTCGCTGTTTGAGCCGGAGCAAAGGGACCGCTACGTGGTTTTGGCGGATGTGGGATATATGTCTTCGTCGGTCACGGTAGCACGCGGAGACGGGGCGCTGTCGCTTGCGTCGTTTTCCGTCGGAGGCGCTCACGTGGCCGCCGATATAAACGAGGTGTTGGATATTCCATATTCCGCCGCAGAGGACATAAAGGAAAGGGTAGACTTAAATCTCGTTTTCGCCAAGGGCGACAACTACGAGTCTAACGACAGAATTAAGGCGCCCGCCGATATAGTCAACGAGGTGGCACGCGCACGCGTGGAACACATTGCCGACCTTATAAACGCCGCCCTAGACTCCGCAGAGCACAAGTGTCCGTCCTTTGCGGCGCTTTACCTAACGGGGTCCGGTATAAGCTATATGCGCGGCGCAAGAGAGCTTTTAAGCGGTAAATTGCAGCGCGCCGTAGAGGTTGTTTCGCCGTCCGCGCCGGGGCTTTCGCGTCCGGAGTATTCGGGAGCGGTGTCGCTTTTAGACATGGCTTCGCGATTGGAGAGCGCACGAAATCCGTTCGGCGGATTTTTCAGGTTAAGAAAAAGGTAGAACGGGTAAACTCCGTCCTACGCAAACGGCTAAAATAGATGTAAAACGGATAAATTCCGTTGAAGGTAAAAATAATATGGAAGATTTTACGCAATTCGGCGCGAAAATACTCGTCGTCGGCGTCGGCGGCGGCGGAAATAACGCCGTAAATAACATGATTGATTCAGGTGTTTCCAGTTGCAGATATGTGGCGATGAACACGGATAGGCAAGCGCTTATGATGTCCAAAGCGGACGTTACCTTGCAACTCGGAGAGAAGCTTACCAGCGGCTTAGGCGCGGGCGCGGACCCCGATGTGGGTGAACGCGCGGCGGAAGAGTCGCGTGATAAAATATCCGCCTTGTTGCAAGACGTCGATTTGCTGTTTATCGCGGCGGGAATGGGCGGCGGCACCGGTACCGGCGCGGCTCCCGTTATTGCCGAAATAGCCCGCTCACTGAACCTTTTAACCATAGCCGTGGTTACCAAGCCGTTCGACTTTGAGGGTGAAAAACGCATGGCGAACGCCGAAGCCGGTATCAACAAGCTGAGAAAGTTTGTCGATACGCTTCTCGTGATTCCCAATCAGAAGCTTGTCGAAACCGCCAACCGCTACAACGAGTACGGCGATAAGCCGCGCAAGTCTTTACCCGTCAAGGAGGCGTTCAAGATTGCCGACGACGTTCTGAAAGAAGGCGTGCGGGCAATAACCGATTTGGTCGTAAAACCCGCGCTGATTAATTTGGACTTCGCGGATGTCCGCACCGTCATAAAGGACAAGGGCATAGCTCACATGGGCATAGGCGTAGGTAAGGGCGAAAGAAAGCACTACGACGCCGCCCATCAAGCCGTCTCCAGCGCCCTGCTAGAGACGCGAATAGAGGGCGCTACCGCCTTAATTTTGCATTTTAGGGGCGGAGAGGACACCACCATCGACGAAATAAAGGACGCAAGCGAAATGATTAAAGAGGTTCTCGACGAAAACCCGCTCATCATTTGGGGGCTTGACGTGGACGAGAATATGCACGACGAAATACGTCTTACCGTTATCGCGACCGGCTTTAAACCGTTGGGTGCGGGGAGTTTGCGTCCAAAGCTTTCCAAACATCCCGAAAATATGACGCGGCTTCACGATTTTAACGGCTATACGCCTAATTCTTCGCGCGGACAGTCGGCGGCGGAACAGCAGTTTCCCCGTCGCGACGAGAGAGGCGGCGCGGTACAACAACAGCCGCCGCGCGGACAAATAAGACGCGACGACTACCGCCCCGTTGCGGACGAAACGCGCGTGGATAACGAAATTCACAAGCGCCCCGTCGACGATGACGATGACCGCGGCGACGGCTACAGAGGGTATAAGGGAAACCGTGAGGACGACCGCAAGGGGGGAGGTTATCCGACACCGCGCGGCAACCGCGACGATGACCGTAAGGAAGGCTATCCTAACGATGAGCGGGACACAGGTAAACGTAGCGACGTTACGTCGTCGCGCATGGACGTAAACAACTCCGGAAACGGCAGTAATATTCCGCCGTTTCTCCGTAAGCTTCGCGGGAAATAACCGGACTTCGCGGGAAATAAACCGAAAAATTTATAATAATATTGCCTTAAAACGCCTTTTATTGCGGTTGCGTATATCCTTGTACGTAGCAGAAAATAAGAGGCGTTTTTTTTAATTTCCGTATTAATTTAGATGATAGAGGAGGCGGGTTTGCGCCGCGCATTATGCGGCTGTAATTTATATATTTGTGCGACAAGGACGGAAAGAAAACGACAAATTTCGCTACTATAATTAGTGGTAAGTGGGGGAAACGTATTAACGCGTAATGGAAGTATATATCGAGTTTGTGATATTCGACAACCTCATGATAAATTTATTGCTGATTTACGCGGTGAAGACGGTGTTGAAGCTCAAAATTAGGACGCGGAGAATGTTTTTCGCCGCGCTTGTAGGGGCGGGGTTTGCTGTATCGTTGCCGTATATACCGGCGTTTCACGAATTATATAAGTTGGGGACGGCGGTTTTAATGCCGCTGTTGTTCGGGGGCTTTAAAAAGTTCAAAGGGTATTTGCTGAATGCGGCGGTATTCGTACTTCTTTCCTTCGCGCTAGGCGGAGCGGTGTTCGCACTGGGGCTGTGGTTGCCGTATTTTAACGGCAACAGCGGCGTGTTGGGGGCTAGTGCCGCCGGCGGAATATTCCTGCTTTACGCGACGCGGCAACTGGTTTTGGGCATACGCGCAAGGCAAGTGGCGGGAGAGGCGGAAGTTAAAATACATACGGACGGCGGGGTGATAATCGCGTCGGCGTTTATAGATAACGGCAACGTGCTGACCGATGCGGTTACCGGCAAGCCCGTAATCATAATAACCGGCGGACTTTTGAACGGCACCGGCATAACGCCGGAAAGGCTTATAAGTGTAAAAACCGTTACCGGCGAACGCGCATTGCCGCTGGTGACCTTGCCGCTTTTAGAAATAAAAATGTCGGGCGAGGAAGCCGGTGACGGCGTGAGTAGGCGCGGCGTAACGGGCGGGCGCGACAACGTAAACGGCAGCATATCCAACGATGGACGCGACAACGTACACGGCGACATATCCGGCGACGGACGCATTGAGTGCGGAAGCTACGGGCGCGACAACGTACACGGCGACATATCCGGCAACGGACGCGGTGACGGAGCGGAGGGCGTTAAAAAGAGTGGAGATTTTGTCACGGTCACGGCTCGTACACAATCGGGTAGCAGCGGAGGCGCCGATGCGGGTACACAAGTGCGTAAGCGCGGAAGTATCAATATGCGTCGTAAACGGCGCAAGCGGTCGGGCGTGAAGGGGTATTTCGGGGGCGTAAAAGCAAATACGGGCGGTGCGGACGGCGGAGCAAGGAGCGTTTTTTTAACAAACGTCCTCGCCGCGCTATCTCCGGAAAATGGCAAATACGGCGTGGTCTTGAACGCTCAAACGCTTGCCGGAAGGGAAAAATAAGGGGGCGGACAGCCCTTGGTGACGGACTTGCTATGCCCGAAAATTCCTGTCACCGCGAATTTGTCCACACCAAAAAAATAATCCGACAAGAGTAAGGAAAGACGGGGAGAAGCGGTTATTATGAATAAATTCATCAAATTGATTTTAAGAATTTTCAGACTGTTCGACTTGACGCCACGCGGCGAAACGGTCGACTACATATCGGGCGGAGATGCTTTGCCCGTTCCACTGACGCCGGAGGAAGAAGCCGCAACAGTGGAAGGCTTGATAAACGGCGACGAAAGCGCCCGGCTCCGATTGATAGAACGCAATCTGCGGTTGGTGGTGTATATCGCCAAACGGTTCGAAAATACCGGCATAGACCTAGAAGATTTGGTTTCCGTCGGGACAATAGGGCTTATAAAGGCGGTTAACTCCTTCGACAAAAGCAAAAATATAAAGCTTGCCACGTATGCGTCGCGGTGTATAGAAAACGAAATTCTCATGCACTTGCGCAAAATGGTAAGGGTGAAAACCGAAATATCTTTGGACGAACCGCTGAATGTGGATTGGGACGGGAACGTCTTGCTGTTGTCGGATATTTTGGGTACCGAAAGCGACATCATATATAAGGAAATCGAAACGGGGGCGGAGAAGGATATGCTTAAAGCCACGTTTGATAAGCTTCCGCAAAGGGATAAGAAGATAGTTGCATTGCGCTTCGGGCTGTACGGGGAAGACGAGAAAACTCAAAAGGAAATAGCGGACCTGATGGGTATCTCTCAATCTTATATATCGCGGCTAGAAAAGAAAATTGTGACACGGCTAAAAAGAGAAATCGCTAAGTTGGTTTGAGATTTAAGCCGGTTGCGGGTTATGTTTACTTGGGGTGGGTTGGTTGCGGTACGGCGGTTGTAGCCTATCGAAAAAATCTGATATTGCAAAGCCGTAACCACTGACCGGTTAAAAAAACGGCATTGCACCGTCCGCAAACACGGTTGAAAAGGTTCGGTGTTGCGGCGTCGTTAGAGCGGTCGAAAAAAAAGCATGTCCGGTTGATTAAACGGAATAGAAAACTTCGCGGCGCGGAAAAAGCCACTTCTAAAATGCAAGTCAAGCAAAAGACAGTTTCCCGTATAAAAAATTTTTCTTAAAGATTACATATTTTAGGCACCGTTGTAAAATACTTAACTTACAAACTATTTAGAATATATTTAATTTAAGCAATAGGTTTAGGCTTTCACCTGCAAATTTTTCTACATATACGCGCCATAAAGCTTCTCTACATACGCCGCAAGGCAAACGCGTGATAAAGGTCGCGCACGCTTCTTGTTTGGCGCCGCAATTCTTATCTGTACGCCGCCGTAATATAATTTGGTTATCTAGCCCCGCCCCTCTTCGGGTTTTGCAAGCTTCTCTACATACGCCGTAAGGCAAAGGAGAAGCGATTTGAAAAAAGTAGAGATAACCGGCATAGATACCGCTAGTTTACCGAAACTCAGTGCCAAAGAGTGCGAAAAACTCCTGCACGAAATAAACGACGGAAACGAGGAGGCAAAACAGCTTTTTATACGTGCTAATATGCGGCTGGTTCTTAGCATCGTCGGACGCTTCAGCCGCTCTCAGGAAAATGCGGACGATTTGTTTCAAGTCGGTTGCGTCGGGCTGATGAAAGCGTTAAATAACTTCAATACGAATGCCGGCGTCAAATTTTCGACTTATGCCGTTCCCATGATAATAGGTGAGATAAGGCGGTTTTTAAGAGACCGTACCTCCATTAAGGTCAGTCGCAATATAAGGGACACCGCGTATAAGGCGTTGAAAGCTCGCGAAAATCTTATGAGAAATAGCAACGACGGAATGCCAACATTGTTTGAGATTGCCGAAGAAATTGATATTCCCATTTCCGAGATAGCGTGCGCGCTTGACGCAATAAGTGAGCCTGTGTCCTTTTTTGAGCCGGTGTATTCGGATGGGGAGGATGCAATTCTGTTGTCCGACCAAGTGAGCGACCCTAAGAATAATCCGGAAATTTGGACGGAAAATATGGAATTGAAGGAAGCGCTTAAAAAAATTCCCGAACGCGAAAGGAATGTGCTGATATTGCGCTACTATGTGGGCAAGACGCAGATAGAGATTTCCGAAATAATAAACATATCGCAGGCGCAGGTTTCTCGGTTGGAAAAGAACGCGGTAGAAAAGCTTAGGAAGCTCATGCAAATCACCGTGTAACGTGAAACATATAAAAGTATTGTGTGCGACGTGTGATGATAAAGAAACCGTATAACGTGAAACAATAAGGAAACTGTTCGTATTATTTGGAATGAAATAAATTTGTCGGTTGTGCCAACTACCTATGTCACCGAAATGACATAGGTAGGTTGTTTATGCCACTGCTATCTTAAAGGTCATGTTGGAGCGCGTAGGGCGACCTAAAAAAAAGCGGAGGAGCGGAGGAGCGGAGGAGCGGAGGAGTATTTCGTTGTCTTTGCGTAAAAATGCGCAGAAAACCAAATAAAAAATCTAAAAGAAGTGTTCTAGAAAACGACTGTTTTTGTAAAAGTATATCAAAAACATCTCAAAACAAGAATACTTCTCTTGGTAATTTCAATAAAAGCGGCTTGAAAATACGTAAAATAGATGTTTTTGGGGCGAAAAATAGTGAAAAACGCCTAAAAATACGGTTTTTAGGCGCGGCAAAGCCGTAACTTTGGGTAAAAGCGCGGCAATAGCAGTTTTTGATTGTGGTTACTCTTCAAAGCCGCCTTCGGAAAGCATTTCGTCATCGCCGCCGCCTGCCGTTTGTAGGATTTTGGCGCTTGAACCTATCAGCTCCACTAAAATTACGTCGGAGCCAACCTTTGTTATTCGTTTCCAAGGTATGTATATGGAGTCGGAAGCCGCAAGGTTCTTGAAAAACCGCTTTGTTCCGGGAACCACTATGCCAAGTACCTTGCCGAAACAAGTGAATTCGATGTCACATATGTGTCCGAGTGACCGTCCGTCCGCGATATTTACCACTTCCTTAGCCTTAAGCTCTAAAAAGGAATATTCTCTCATTGCCAAATCCTCACGACAAGAATACGCGTTATTTCGGACGTATATGACAAAATCCGACAAAAAATCTTGCTTTTACGTTAAATAGGGTTAAAGAGGGCATATGTGGTGAATGGTTGGGCGGTTAACGGGAAGATATGATGTTAAGCTAGTTGAGTTAATGGTTAAGGGGTTTTAGATGTTTTGAAGCGGTTTTATATAAATATATATGGTGGATAAGGGCTTTAGGTTTTGAGTTGGGGAAGAATGCAGCGGTTGTGAGGCGGATTGGAGGGACTGGCGGTTATAAATCGGTTGCTTTGGTGTGGTATTGCGGTAAAAGGCTTTAATTTTAATGTATATGTGTGTGTTATAAAAAGTGGGTTTAGGCATTGTAAAACGGTTGGGTTGATGAAGGAAGCGGCTGAAATGGGTATTAATATAGGTTTTTTAGATATTCTAAAGAGGTTAAAATAAACTGTTTGTTTGTGGGTTTGCCCCGCTCCGTGTCGATTGTTTCGCCGAAATGCTTATATAATTCGTTTATGTCGCCGCGCAACCATGCTTCGGCAATGGCATTCTGTATGTTTTTTTCCACGGCGAATACGGTTTTTGAGAATAAGCCGGCTAAAAACGGATAGCCGTACTCGGTTAGCGGCTCTATTTTGTTTCCGTCTAAGCCGATTTTTAATAATTCCGATAGTAGACGATAGCCCAGTTTATTCGGTTTGAAACCTGTTGATAGCAGATATTCGCGTATGTGCAGCTCGTGTTGTCGGACTTTGTCTGACGGTATGTGTTCGTTTTGCCGGTCGGTAGAGGTGGTCTTTTCGGAAATATTTTGGTGGTCTGACGGCTTCGCGCGGAGGATTTCTAATGAAATATCTGTAAAATCGGTCATTTCCGCAGCGTATTCGGGGACTGTCGGGATAGTTTTTTCTTTGGAAAAACATTTGTTTGGGGCGTTGTCGGAATTGATGACTGGTATCATATGGCAATGATAGCAGAAAATCGGTTGCCCAAGGCGTTTATTTTTGGTGTATTTTGTCATATTCTGTTAAACGGATACATAAATTTTCAGTATGAAACGAAAAGGCTTGCGTAAACAGATATTTTTCAACAGTATCGGGGAGTTTGTCCACGATAATAAAAAGCTTTGCATTATCGTGACACTTCTGTTCACTGTGGGCTTGATTGCCGGCATATCGGCAACCGCGTCGGGCGGAGTTGAGGCGATTGAGTATAAAATAGGTGCCGGGGCGGTCTTTGCAAAGGCGTTACTTGTCTTGCTTGCGTGCTATGTATTGGTGTTATTTTCCGGAATAAATGGCTTTTTTACGGTGCTTGCGTTTGCCGCCATTGCGGGATTAGGCGCCAGATTGGGATATGACGTAGTAATACTGATAGGTGGTTGCGGCGCAAAAGGCGTTTTAAACTTCATTTTTGTATATCTTATACTCTATTTGGTTTCTGTTGTTATGTTGACGGTCGCTATGGCGGTGTGTTTGCCGTATCGCGGTGTAATGGAGTGTCGGCGTGTGTTTGGCGGGCTTTTGCGGCGAGTGGGGCTTATTTTCTTTGTAAATGTCATCGCTGCATTGATTGTAATCTTCTTAATAGGTTCTTTTTGTAGGGTAATTATCATTTAGTAGCGTCAGTTGGAAAAAGTAGAGAGGGAAGATGGCTTAACCCGTTTTTAAGGCATATTTCAATGATTTTAGCGATAACATATGAAAAATCATGAATACTATAATACTTTAAGAGTTAAAAGTCCCCTTTTTTGCTAATTTGAGCACTCGATTAGATGCGGGTATTTGCGCGGCATTATAATTCTATTTGATACATTATGAGGAAGTCGCGGCAAAACAAGGAAATCATGGCAAAGAACGCCGTTTCTGCTTAGATTTTCAGATTTTGTGCGTATTGCACCTGCGCAGGATGTCCTTTGAGGACGGTTCTTTATGCGATAAGCGACGCGGCAAGGATTGGGAGTATAATTTTGATTAAACGAGAGCGTGACTAACTAGGCGTTCTGCATTCTCCGAAAGGATTAAGAGTATAATTTGGGTTAAATCCGAATGATTTTAAGGTAATTTGATGATTTTAACTTTATTATGCACGCGAAAGTGCTTAAATGACGGGTTTTCCGCATAGAAACCGGCTTAAAAGCAATACTAGTTGCGCAACGTACTAGCGGCGCTCCTTTGGTGCGCGGTATGTCGTATTTTAAGGCGGGAGAGTGATATATTGTGAAAATGGCGATAAACAAGAATACTCGATATTTGATAATTGCGCTTACTGTGATAACTGTGACGGCGTTCGGCATGGTTCTTGCGGCGTTGGGCGCGCGTGCTTTAGGCGGAGCGGGTTTCACAGCGGGGGCAAGTGAAATTCTGTCGGCGGAGGATGTCATTCGCCCTACAATTGCGAAAGAGGAAAAATATTACGCTTTGCCGGGTATGGAGTCGCAAAAAAACGCTTTGTCTAGTGCTGAAACGGGGGTGTTGAAAAAATTTGATGCGGCGTATACGGAGCTTAAGAGTTCGGAACCGGATTCGGATTTAGGGGCGGACTCCTCCGGCGGCTACGGTGCATTAAAGCGTCCGCCGAAAAAACTTTACGGGAACGCGGCATTCGGAGTTGGTTCGCAAGCCGGTGTTAATTCGAAGGTGTCCAGAGTTGGTTCGCCGGCATTAGGCGTTAACGCGATGATGGGAAATTTCGCGGAGAGCCAAGCCTTTGCGGAAGGTGTGGTGAGAGCGCGCGGTGCGTATGCCATAGACGCGGAAAGCGGCGCGGTGATTTTTGCGCATAATGAAACCGCCCGCCATCCGATTGCCAGCATGCAAAAAATTATGACCGCGCTTTTGATTTTTGAGGCGGTGGAAAAAGGAAAGCTTTCGCTAGACGACGATATTTCCGTGAGTGAGCGCGCGTCCGGAATGGGCGGTTCTCAAATATTTTTGGATTCGGGGACTGTTCACAAGCTACACGGATTGCTTAAAAGTATTATTATAGCCTCCGCCAACGATTCTTGCGTTGCCGTTGCGGAGGCGCTGTCCGGAAGTGAGGAGAGTTTTGTTGCGGAAATGAACCGCCGCGCCGTCGAACTGGCTATGGATAATACAAATTTTGTCAACTGCACGGGCTTGCCGGCAGAGGGACAGTATTCTTGCGCCGCAGACGTATCTAAAATGATGAGGGCACTTGTCCGGCACGGTGAATATTTCAAGTATTCCGGAATATGGCTGGAAAATTATGTTCATCCCGACGGGCGTGAAACCGTGATGACCAATACCAACAAGCTGATACGCTCCTTGAACGGATGCGACGGTGGCAAAACCGGCTTTACGAATGAGGCGAAGTTTTGCGTTGCGGCTACGGCAAAGCGTGAAAGCATGCGGCTGATAGCCGTAGTTATCGGCGCGGAAAGCGGTCCGGTGCGCTTTGAGACCGCCGCATCGGTTTTAAACGTGGGCTTTGCGAACTACGAAAACAGGAGGATTGCCGACGCGGACAAGCCGTACATGACCCTTGAGGTAAAGCGCGGCAGGGTTAAAGAAACGGCGGTTTATACGGAAAAATCGGTTTATATTTTCGCCAAAAAGAACGAGGAAAAGGATGTTCGGTTTGAGGTTTCCTCAAACGGTGTCAAGGCGCCGCTTAAGTCCGGGGCTAAGGTAGGTACACTTACGGTGTACGTGGGCGGAGATAAATACGATGAGGTTGCGCTTGTTATCCGCGAAAATCTAGAGAAGTCCCGATTGACGGACGAAATAAAGAAAATTATCGGAAAATTTTAAAAGGAATTTAGCGGGTTTCGGACAGCCGCTGATAAGCCGTGAGCGCGGAATTTACGGAGTGTCGCACCGTTGATAAGCCGAAAAGTTTAAATTTAAAACGTGCAGTTTGTCCCGATTAGTAGGGAGCGCGGAGTTAACGGGGGAGGGGAGTTTTTCGAAAATATGACGGTATTTGCTTACTTACGGTGGAATGCGGTTTTCAATCGGAGGGGTACGGCTTGGATTTAAGGCGGCAAAAAAGTGAGTGCGGACGGATACGGAGGAGCGGCGGACGGGGCTAAATGTGGACTTAATAAAATCCATCGGCAAAAAGTTAAAAATTCAAAAAATAAAACGGAAATTAATTTCCGTTTTATAATTTTAAAAAAACTAAAAACTAAAGTTAAAACGATTGACCTATGGGAAAATAAATTATATAATAGTTTGGTAAATATGTGGCGGAATTTTTTTGCGCCGGCGGAACACCCGCGGAAGTTGAAAAAAAGGGGATATTTGGGGACTGTGCAGAGATTGCGTTTTCCTAAATATAGAGGACTTTTTGATACGCCGCCGTCCGCCGTTTAAGGTTGATTGCGCCGCTTAAAGCTTGCGCCGCCGTCCACCGTTCAAGGCTGATTGGTTCCGCTCAAAGCTTGCACTTACGACCTTCGCTTAAGGCTTACGCCGTCCGTGGAGTTGACACGGTAATTGCCGTTATCGGCTTAAACCGAACAAACAAATAAAGAATGTTAATTGGAATTATTTTATCCGGGGAGTCTGTTCTCGACATATTATTGACATTAATTGCGGTTCTTGCCGCCGTGTTTTTTGCCATAGTTTTACACGAAATCGCGCACGGCTTTATCGCTCTCAAAAACGGCGACCCTACCGCCAAATTCGCGGGAAGGCTGTCGCTTAATCCCGTCAAACACATAGACCCTATCGGACTTATACTCATGCTTTTTGTGGGTATCGGTTGGGCGAAGCCGGTTCCCGTTGATTCTAGAAATTTCCGTAGCTTTAAAAAGGGCATGTTTACGGTGTCTATCGCCGGCGTAACGATGAATTTTATTTTAGCGCTGTTTTCCTTTTTGATGTTGGGGGTGATGTCGGTTATTCCGGCAAGCGCCCTGGTAAACAACGTGGCTTACGCCGTTTACGAGTTGTTCTTAATGTTCTTTTTGTACAGCACACTCATAAACATAGGGCTAATCTTATTTAACTTATTGCCCATATATCCGCTTGACGGGTACAGAATTATAGAAACCTTCGCACCGGATTCAAGATATTGCCGGTTCATGCGTCGTTACGGTTCGCGCATACTCATGGCGGTTTTAATCGGCAGTTATGTATTAGGCAGAATTTACCCGCCGCTAGACTTGTTCGGAATATACATGAATTTATCGTGGGTAGAAAGGCTAATACTGTTGGCGTGGGGTTAAAACGGCTTCCATGTCTAATTGCGGGTGTTAGGTTAATCGGCTTCCCGGGCGTGGGGTAAAGCGGCTTCCGTGTCCCGTGGACGGGAAAAGCCCACAGAAAACAAACTCGGCAAAGCAAATACACGCCTTGCCATAAAACAATGGTATGGACAATTTGCAGTGACAAAAGATTTTCTTGCCTTGCAAGTCGTCACAGTGGATTGTACACTCCTAAAACAACAGAAACTTTTGCGGCGGGGAATGTCGCAAAAATTTAAGCGGTTAATCCGCAAGGTGGTGAAATCATAATGTCTGAAGTTCAGCTTTATAATGAAGATAACGGTTTACATATCAATATAACCGGCAATATTTCCGCGGAATTGGCGGATCTTGATACCGGTTTATTCGGTATGAAAAAGCGCGAACTAGTGTACCATTTGGGTAGCTGGGAGGGTCCTATCGCGCTTCTTTATGACCTCGTACAAAGGAACGAGATAGAAATACGCGACATAATGGTTTCCGACGTCATAATGCAATTCGTGGATATTGTTATGAGCGCGGACGACATTGACGCGGAGTACGCAAGCGAATTTTTGGTGGTTGCCGCAAAGCTTATCAGTCTTAAATCCAAACGGCTTTTGGCGCAGGACATATTGACCATGGAAGACCAACAGGAAGAGGAAGCAGTTTTTCAACCGTTGGAGGAATACGCGCTATTACAGCAAGCCGCTACGAATTTGTCTTTTTTTGAAACGCACGGTCGTATTCGCCGTGACCCCGAATACCGCGAAGACGACGTGAAACTCGTTTTCAAGGACTGCCAAATCGAAAAACTGGTGGAGGCTTACGCGCGCTTTCTCCTCGATATGGAACACAACCCGACGCGTGAAATCGAACCGAAAAAAATATATAAAGAGATTCGCACGGTTGCGGAGCGGTTCACATACATCAACGAGCTTATAGCCCGCGAAAAGGAGGTGCTGTTCTTCGAGCTTTTTGAAGCCGACTTCGAAAAGCTTGATATAATCAATACCTTTCTTGCGCTGTTGGAGCTTTTGAAGCGCCAGCAAATAGAGGTGGTGCAGACGGAGATTTACGGCGACATCACCATCAAATATAAGGACGGACGTACGGAAATTTTAGAGCTGTCGCCGGAGGAGAGTAAAGAAGTTGGAGAACATTAAAGGTTTGGTAGAGGCTATGATTTTTGCGGCGGGTCTTCCTCTTGAAAAGAAAGAAATAGTCGCAAAAATTCCGGAGCTTACAACGAAGGAGTTAAATCGTATTCTTGCGGAGCTTTCCTTAAAGTATCCACCGGAAAGCGGCATATATTTGCTTACATACGGCGATAAGGTGGAGCTTTCCTCAAACCCCGCTTTCGGAGATTTTCTAAGCGAGGCATTGCAGAGAATTCGCGAAAAAGAGTTGTCTAAGGCGCTTTTAGAGGTTTTGGCAATCATCGCCTACAAGCAACCCATCACGCGCGGAGAGTTAGAGGAATTCCGCTCCAGAAGCGCGGATTATGCAATCGGCGCACTTTTACACGTGGGGCTGATTAAAGACGTCGGTAAAAAGGACACCATAGGACATCCTACGTTGTTCGGCACCACCGACGAATTTCTGCGTAAATTTAATTTGAAAAAGATTAACGATTTACCCGATTACAGCGACACGTTAAGCCGTATAAGAAGCCTTGACCGCTATAATCCGCAGTCCGACGGGTTGTTTAGTGAGAGAAGCGTTCACTTTGACTTAAACCTTCCCGAAAACGAAAGCTTTGCCGAGATTGCCGCCGATATAGACCGGCAGCTTCAAGACATGCAGGAGCTTAAGTTCGACCTTGACTTAGAAAAACCTGATTTTATTTCTCCCGACGACGATGTCGACGTTATAGAATAAGGGTGTGGACAATCGCGGTGACAAAATATTTTGATTTATAGCCGTTTTTTGCCTCACGGATTTTTCCGTGAGGCAAATTTTTTAGGCTTAAAATTTAAAAAATAACGAAGTCCTATATATAGTATATATAATACGAGTTAAACATAT
Organism: Clostridiaceae bacterium; assembly: GCA_031289315.1. Taxonomy (GTDB): domain Bacteria; phylum Bacillota; class Clostridia; order Christensenellales; family CAG-917; genus JAITEJ01. The sequence continues at coordinate 21,021 of JAITPR010000039.1, forward strand.
AGATAAAACTAGGCTAAACATTATGGATAAACGAGACTTAATTATAGACCGCATAAATTCTCTTGCCGAGGAAAAATATCGCGATTTTAGCGCAAAGCTCATACCGGGCTGCGAAAACATTTTAGGTGTGCGAGTGCCGCTTTTAAGAAAGCTTGTGTCCGATATTATAAAAAACGGCGATGCGGAAGAATTTTTAAGCGGTTGCCGCTATGAGTTTTACGAGGAAACTATGATAGCCGGCATGGTTATAGGAAAAAGCGATTTTCAGTTTGAAAAGAAAAAAGCTTTACTTAAAGAATTTTTGCCCCACGTGGATAATTGGGGAGTATGCGACATTTGCGCGTCGGATTTTAAGTCCTTCAAGCGCGACGGAGAACCTGCGTATTTATATCTTGCCGGGCTTGCCGTTTCAAAGGAAGCCTTCACGGCGCGCTTTGGAATTGTTACTTTGCTCAGTCAATTTTTTAACACCGAATATTTTCACCGTATTAAAGAGGTTTTTCAAAGTGTCACGTGCGGAGATTATTACGTGGACATGGCGCTTGCGTGGGCGATTTCCGTGGGCTTAGTTAAGTTTTACGAGGAAACGCTTCCGTTGTTGCAGAGCGGTGTTTTTCCGAAGTTTGTCCACAATACCGCGATAAAGAAGGCGGTTGAAAGCTTTCGTATAACGGACGAGGTTAAGGAATATTTAAAGACCTTACGCGCTTAGCCGCGTGAGGACAATTGTGGTGACGCCGTGCAAAAGCAAAAAATTAAAGTTTAAAAAAATTTTTACGGTGCTTAAAATTTTTTTTTCTTAGACTATTGACAAACTGGTAAAATGGGGTATAATATTATTGAAAGTCAAAGAAAGTCAAATTTCAATTGACTATAATCCGAAACGACCGTGGCGGGCTACGGACAACGTAAAGCGCGGGTGTGCGAAAAGCTAAAATCAGCGTTAAAAGCCGCCCGCTGAAGCGAACCGGAGGAATTAAAATCCGCTTGTGCGGAATAATTAAAACCGGACGCGAAGCGGTGAACGGATATGAGGAAGGTATGGCTAAAATAAGCGACATAATAGAAGAATTTATTATGGCGTTGTTTGAGGAGGACAACGGCGTTGTGCTGTCGCGCAACGACCTTGCCGTACACTTCGGTTGCGTACCTTCGCAAATCAACTATGTGCTTTCCACGAGGTTTACGCTGGACAGAGGCTACAAGATTGAGAGCAAGCGCGGCGGCGGCGGTTTTATCCGTATTGTGAAGCTAGGAGAGGACGGACGCGGATATTTAAGCGAGTTGACGGAGGCTATAGGCAACGAATTACCGCAATATAGGGCGGCGCAAATAGTCGACAGACTTTTGAGCGACGGGCTTATAAACGAAGGCGAAGTCGGGATAATTGCGGTTGCGCTGTCGGACAAGGCGATAAAGGCTCCGGTTTTCGGGGACATGATACGCGCCAATATGCTTAGGGAAATCATAACGCACATAGCGGCGCGGTACGACGACAAGAACGAGTGATATAGGCGCGGCGAAAACGTGTGAGCGTTGCAAAAAAGTCGGTAAACGGGAATGCAAAACAAGCAATCGCGCGGTACGATGACAAGAACGAGTGATATAGACGCGGTGCAAGACGGGTACATTCGCAACTACGCGGTACGGCGTGCGGCTAATAAAAAAATTAAACTACGTAGGACGGCGTAAAGCGGTCAAACGTGGAGGAGCGGAATATGGAGAATGGCTACGGTGAACCGTATTGCAAGCATTGCGGGCTTACGGAAACCGAATTCAAGGACAGTTATTATGTAGGCTGTCCGGATTGTTACAAATATTTACGCAACGCCGTACTTGAAGCTGTTGCGGAAACGCAAGGCGCGACAAGGCATACCGGACGCGCGCCGAAGACCGCGCCGGATAACCCGGAGCTAGAGCGCTTGATACGGGAGTACGAGAGAGCGTTGGTGTTTAACAGAATGGACGATGCGGATAGAATTCTTTATAAGATACACGCGCTAGGCGGCAGTATAAAATAAACGTCGACGCGAAAAGCGCTAAAAAGAAGGGCAAACAACATTAAATAAGCGACTTATAAGGTCGCCGTGCAAGACAACAAACGGAGTCGCGAAAAGCGGCGAAATGAACGGCAAACAGCCGTTGAAATGCAATAAAACGCATACATAGATATATGAGTTACGAAGATATAGTGGTTTCGTCTAGAATACGCTTGGCGCGGAACGCGAGGGGCTTGCCCTTCCCGAAGCCGGATGCTTATTCTTGCGGCGTAGCCGACAACAAATTTTTTACATGGAAGGACGGTTTTGGCAGAGGCTACGGCGGAGGCAAGACCTTGCGCGGGCTTAGGCGCGACTTTTGTGTGACGCGTGAGGAAGCGCTTGCACCCATGCGTGCGGCGACGTCCGCCGCAGACGGTTTCATGAAGTACGGGCTGTACGAAATGAAAAATTTGAACAAACTGGAAAAGGAGTCCCTAATAGAGCGGCATTTGATAAGCCCGTCGCTTGCGGAAAATTCATATACGGGAGTGGTGCTGTTGGAGTACGGAGAGGAGCTTACCGTCATGGTGAACGAGGAAGACCACATACGCGCGCAGTGCATCATCAGGGGCTTAAATCTTGCGCAAGCTTATGCGCGGGTATCGGAATTCGATAGGCGGTTGGAGCGGTGTATGCCGATAGCCTTTGACCAAACCTTAGGATATTTGACGGCGTGTCCGTCTAACTTAGGTACGGGCATGCGCGCGTCGGTGATGCTTTTTTTGCCGGCGCTCACGGAAAATGGCAAAATAGGCTTGCTTTTTAAAAAGCTTAACTCGATAGATTTTACCGTGCGCGGCGTATACGGAGAGGGTTCCGGCACGGCGGGCGCGCTGTATCAAATTTCCAACCGGCGCACGTTAGGCTTAACCGAAAAGGAGATTTTGGCGCAAGTGACGTATGGGGCGGAGGACTTATGCAAAATTGAACACCAGGAGCGACTGCGTTTAAACGGAGCGTCGGGAGAAAAGACGCGCCGCCGTATATGCGGTAGTTTAGATATACTTTTACACCGGGACAGGCTTTCAAGTGTTGACTTTATGAACTTGATAGCGGACGTCAAGCTTGGGGTTTGTTTGCGGATTTTGCCGTTTATACCGTTGAGAGTACTAGATGAACTGATTATTCACGCACAACCCGCGAATTTATGTCAATTTGCCGGGCGTGAGCTTCCGCCGGACGAGCGTGACTTTGCCCGTGCGGAGGTCTGTAGAATGTGTTTGGCATAGATAAAAAATAAAGATAAAAATAAGGCGGTAATTTTCATGCCGCCGCAAAAGAGGTGATTTACATGAACAACGACAAGTTTACCAAAAGCGTGAACAACGTCATGGAAAAGGCTTGCATACTGGCAATGCGTACCGGCGGAGAGGTCGGCACGGAGCATATATTATACGGTATTCTTTCGGAAGACGAATGCAAGGCGGCGGAGATTTTAAAGAAATTCGGCACCACTAAGGAACGCGTTTTAACCTATTTCAGGAGGTCGCAGTCAGTTAGGCGCGTTTACTTTTCGCCGAACGTGAAAAGCGCGCTTGACATAGCTATACGTTTCGCCAACGAACTAAACTCCGACTATGTGGGTACGGAACATTTGTTGCTGTCGCTTGTGCAAGAGACCACACTTGCACAACGGATTTTACGCTCAATGGGAGTGGATATAATCAAGCTTCGCGATACGGTATATGAATTTTTAGACAAACAGGACAACGACGACGTGGACGTGAGCGATACGGATAAAAAAGAGGAAGACAGCGGACCGGATTTGTTCGAATTATTGATGAACGGCGTCGTGCCGGGTAGGGAAAATATTCCCGTAGATAAAAACGAAAGCGATGAAGAGGATTCCGATTTGGATTGGAAGGACCCTCAAAGTCATTACAAACCGATGTGGAAGTCCGACGAAGAGATTAAACATTTTGTAAGGCATGGCGATGCCACGGAGTCCGGGCTACCCAAAGAACTGCTTGATTTTGGTGCGGATTTAACGCAAAAAGCGCGCGCCGGTAAGCTTGACCCGGTGATTGGCAGGGGCAGTGAAATCGAACGTATAATACAGACGCTTTGCCGCCGTACCAAAAACAATCCCGTCCTGATAGGCGAACCGGGCGTAGGTAAATCTGCGGTTGTGGAGGGGCTGGCAAACAAAATAGTTATCGGTGAGGTGCCGGAAATTTTAAAGGGCAAGCGCATCTTTTCTTTGGACATGGGCGGGCTTATTGCCGGCACGAAGTACCGCGGTGAGTTTGAGGAACGCCTCAAAAAAGCGCTTGACATCATAAAAAACTCCGGAAATATAATACTTTTTATAGATGAAATTCACACGATTGTAAAGGCGGGTTCCGGCAGTGAGAGCGCTTTGGACGCGGCGAATATATTAAAGCCGCTTTTGGCGCGTGGAGAAATCCAGACGATAGGCGCCACCACAATCGACGAATACCGCAAATATATCGAAAAGGACGCCGCTTTGGAGCGCCGCTTCCAACCGGTAATGGTGGAGCAACCCTCCGTCGCGGAAACCATAGAAATATTAAAGGGCTTGCGCGGACGCTACGAGGCACACCACAAGGTAGATATTACCGACGACGCGATAAGCTCAGCGGCAATTCTATCGGACCGCTATATTACGGATAGGTTTTTGCCGGACAAGGCTATAGACCTAATCGACGAAGCGTCGTCACGCAAGAAGATTTACGCGTTTACCACGCCGCAATGTGTCAAGGATTTGGAAAAGAAAATAGACGCCTTGAACTTAGAAAAAAACGAGGCTATTAAGCACGAGGCATTTTTGCGTGCGTCCAAAATAAGAGAGGAAATCGACTTGTTAACGGGCGAAGCGACAAAGGAGCGCAACGAGTGGAAGAAGAAGTGTTCCGGCACAAAGCTGTCCATAGGTGAGGAAGAAATTGCCGAAATAGTATCGGTTTGGACGGGCGTTCCGCTAAAGAAAATTACCGAAGACGAGTCGGAAAAGCTGCTTAAACTTGAAGAAACGCTTTCTAAACGCGTTATAGGGCAAAAGGAAGCCGTGCAAAGCATTGCGCGCGCAATAAGACGCGCCCGCGCCGGGCTTAAAGACCCTAAGCGTCCGATAGGCTCCTTTATTTTCTTAGGACCCACGGGCGTAGGCAAAACCGAACTGTCCAAAGCGCTTGCGGAGGCAATGTTTGGTGATGAAAATATGCTTATTACCGTCGACATGTCGGAGTACATGGAGAAGCACAACGTCAGCCGCATGACCGGCTCCGCGCCGGGCTACGTCGGCTACGAGGAGGGTGGACAGCTCACGGAAAAGGTGCGGCGCAAGCCATATTCGGTGGTGCTGTTTGACGAGATTGAAAAGGCTCATCCCGACGTTTTCAACGTGCTGTTGCAGATAATGGACGAGGGTCGCATTACGGATTCTCACGGGCGTTTGGTAAGCTTTAAAAATACGATAGTCATAATGACGTCCAATTTGGGCGCTGCAGATTTGGCTAAGTCGCCGCTAGGCTTTGCCGGTAGCGGAGCCGAGGCGGACTACGAAAAAATGAAGGAACGCCAAATGGAAATCTTGAAAAAGACCATGAAGCCGGAGTTTTTGAACCGCGTGGACGACATAGTAATTTTCTCACGGCTAGACAAGGACGACGTGGAAAAAATTTCCAACATCATGATGGAAGATTTGAGAACGCGCCTTAAAGAGCGCGACGTCGACATAGCGGTTACCGAAGAAGCTCGCAAATTTATTCTTGACAAAGGATTTGACCGCGACTACGGGGCGCGTCCCTTAAAGCGCGTTATACAGAAGCTGGTTGCCGACAGGCTTTCGGAGGAAATCTTAAAGGGTACGGTTTCAATAGGCGATCTCGTTACCGTAGGGTACGACGCAGAAAAGGATGAGATTACCTTCACTCCGGAAAAGAAATAAAATCTGTGCGACGCGGCGAAATCAGATGTACATACGGAATTCGCCAAAGGGCATAAGCATAAAGTAGCGCGCACGGATTACGCATAAGGTAGCATTGCCGCGACCGGTGCCAAAGGTTATAAGCATGAGGTGGCGCTTGCCGCGACTTCGCCGATTATCCCGCGACGTTAATAAAAGTATTAAAGCCGTGAATTGTATACTTATAGGAATATCACGCGCGCGCGTCGTATAATTAAGTAGAGGCGGTTTTATAAATCGTCGAACGGGTACATACCTAAGGCGGCTTCGCCTTGACAACCCAAAAGGCAAGAAATGCCGGGTGTGAGTCTTTGCCGCAAAAAATAAAAACCAATCTTTGAAGGGAAACCCCTTTGAAGTAATATTAGGAGGATTGCAAATGAAAATCGAATATGTGGGCAAAGGCTACGAGTTAAGTGAAAAATTCAAAGATATTGCCGCAAAAAAGCTGTCCAAGCTTAACAAATACTTTAGTGACGAACCGGTCGCCAAGGTATCGGTTATTTTGGGCAAGCTGACCTACAAAACGGAAATCACCATATACTACGGCGGTAAAATTCTGCGTGCCGAGGAAGCCGCGGATAGCCCGTACGATAGTTTGGATAGATTGATACCGCGTTTGGACGGGCAAATCAGAAAAAATAAAATCGTATTGGATAAAAAGCTTAAAAACTTAGTATCTATTCCCTACGAAGCCGAAGAGGCCACCTCTCAAAAACCGCTTATCGTCAAGAAAAAAACCTACTTTTTGAAGCCGATGACCGATGACGAAGCAATTTCCGAGCTTGAGTTGCTTGACGAAAGCTTCTATATCTACATCGACGAAGCGACAATGAAAGTGAAAGTCGCGTACCGCCGCAACGACGGTAACGTCGGCATAATCGAGTGCATTCAGAACGAGCTTAATTAATTGTAAGCGATAGAAACGAAATCAATTAACGCGGAGATTAACTCATAAAACTTAAAAACGCGGTTGACGCTAAGGATATTAATCCTACGTCAACCGCGTTTTTCAAGTAATCGGGGTCAATCGTCACGCTTGCGCGTTTTTTTGGTTCCTTTGGGGTGTCCAAAAGGAATAAGGGTGTTCTTTTGCCGTGTGGCAAAGAGAATAGCGTCTACACGCGGGACATATATTCGCCGGTGCGGGTATCGACGCGGATAACGTCGCCTTCGTTGACGAAGAAGGGTACTTGCACGATATAGCCGGTTTCAAGCGTGGCGGGTTTGCTGCCGCCGGTGGCGGTATCGCCTTTGACGCCGGGTTCGCATTCGGTGATGAGCAGTTCGACAAAGTTAGGCGGTTCGACGGAGAACGGCGCGCCGTTAAAGAATTTGACGGTTACCGTCATGTTCTCCTTGACAAAGTTAAGGGCTTCTTCAACTTGAGCGTGATTAAGTGGAATTTGCTCATAGCTTTCGTTGTCCATGAAATAGTAAAGCCCGCCGTCGCTGTAGAGATACTCCATTTTTCTAGTTTCAATCATAGCAAGCTCAAATTTTTCGGTGGGGTTAAAGGTTTTCTCCAAGACGCTGCCGTTAACGACGTTTCTTATTTTTGTGCGCACGAACGCGGCGCCTTTACCGGGCTTGACGTGTTGGAACTCAACAATTACCATGATGTTGCCGTCCATTTGAAAGGTGATACCTTTTCTGAAATCGCCCGCTAAAATAAATGACATAAGAACTCCTTTTTGCCGCATAAACGCGGCAAGGACGTAAGCGCGGCAATTATAAGCCGCTTTTTCCGCCTTAGAAAATTTTTTATACGCTTTAAACGACTTATTGCAAGTAAACGGATTGGGAGAAACTTAAAATTTTTCGTCCGTAGTGTAACCGAAGAAGAAAAATTAAGATTGTCCCGCATGCGAAAAACCCGCGCAAGGTCTTATATATATCAAAGCTTATATAATTATAATACAAAAAATTACGGCTGACAAGCGTTTTCCGCTATTCGCGGAACGAAGCCTTGACTTTTCTTTGCAAGTGAGGAGTGCGGGAAAACGCCGTGCTTTTAAAAAAGCGGAATTCCGCTGTTCACGGGAGCGAAGCTTTTACTTTTCTTTGCAAGTGAGGCAAAGAAAAGTTGACAAAAGAAAACTCTCAAGCGTCTTTTCCGATGTGGCTCTGACCGAGCCGCTAAATTGCGGAAGCAATTTACTCACTTATCGGAGCGTTAGCGGAAATAAGTGCAGAGAGGCGAGGGAGCCGCTAAATTGCGGAAGCAATTTACTCACTTATCGGAGCGTTA
>JAITPR010000040.1 GCA_031289315.1 Clostridiaceae bacterium
GCGTGGGAACGCGGAAGTAACGAGAATGCCAACAAACTAATCCGGCGCTTCATACCAAAAGGCGCGGATATAAGCAAGTATTCCCGCAAGGAAATACTTGCGATCGAGGATTGGATGAATAAATACCCTCGCAGCAAATACGCAGGCATCACTCCATGCTTACTTGCAAATCTATCCTAATAATCTTTATTTTATGCGTATCCTAGCGACACTTTACTTTACAATCTACCCAAAGGTGTTTTTATAGAAAGCCCCGAAGCCTTTTAAGGCTTCGGGGCTTGATATTTCCGTAATCATTTTTTTGTCGATTTTTCGTAGGATACTATATCCATGCCGACCTTTATCAAATAACTTTCTCTAGTAGTCTTATAGGCGGCATTTTCATAGAAACGGCGCAATCTACTTTCTTGTTTTATCGTATTTCTCATACGACGTTTTCATGCGGCTTTTTCATAAAGCGCGCCGTAATAGGCGTTGGTGCGGTTGGAAAAATTAATTTTCCCTTCATGCCGACGAGCGTCGAAAAAGGCGGAAAGAGTATCTATAAAGGCGGCGTAACCGTCGTCGGAGGGACGCGGCGTATAGGAGGCGGAAAGCGCGCGGTTGATAAGTCCTTGCCTATCATAAGACTGAACGCTTGTGTATGTTGCCGTTTGATAAGCGCCATCAAAAAAAAGTTGTATCGCGCCCGGATTGTCGGCATAACCGCCGCCAAAGCCCCTAAACAGAGGGCAATGCGCCCTTAGAATTTCTCCGTAAGCGCAACAATTTTTGTCGGTGTCGTCAAAAGCATTCCACACTAACAGCGCTTTATCGCCGGGTTTCAATATTCTTAAGCACTCGTTGCGGAAAGCGGCGGCATCAAACCAATGAAACGCCTGTGCGGCGGTCACAAAGTCGGCGGACTTATCCGCAAGGGTTGTGTTCTCAGCGGAGCCGCGCACGCTGACAAATAGGCGGTGAGCAGACAGCCGTTTTTCGGCGGCGGCGCGCATATCGTCGTTAGGCTCTACAGCAAACACCTTAGCGCCGCGATCAAGCAATAGTTCCGCAAATTTGCCGGTACCGCTACCCACGTCCACAACCGTACTGCTTTGCGACATACCGATGCCTCCCGACACATCAAACAACATATTGATAAACTCCGCAGGGTATGACGGACGCGCCGCCACATAGGCTTCCGCTTTATCGTTGAATTTTTTTTCGTTCATTGCCTGCTCTCCTCCCGCGTAATTTGATTAAGCTTATACCGCACGCTCCACTAAAAAGCGTAACAAAATTTCGTCTGTCTAGGCTGTAACTTCCGTACCCGATATCGCGCCCGCGCATCCCACTAAAAAGCCACCGCAACCGACGGCGGTTTTTATCGAATTCTTAGACTTTTGAACCTACTACTACCGCCCTCTAAAAAGCTTGCAGATTTTTCAATTTTTGCGTTCGCGCAACTCATAGCCTTGCTTAGTGTCGATAAGCTCATAGCCGGCGGCGTTTATCTCGTTACGGATAGCGTCCGCTTTAGCCCAATCCTTATTGCGCTTTGCCTCCGTACGCGCTTCGGCAAGAGCGGTTATTGCGGCGGGAATGTCCGCGTGTTGAGTATTATCCTCTTCCGCTAACGGACGCGCCTTCTCAAGGGACAGCCCGAAAACCTTGTCCATTTCCACGGCAAGGTTGTAAATGTCCTTAGAGTAGTCCTCTTTAATCATGGTAAAGAGTCCGCCGACGGCAAGGGGTATGTTTAAATCGTCGTTAACCTTATCTTGAAAATCAGCGCGGTATTTATCCAGTATTTCCTTAGGCGTAGTTTTATTTGACGTTTTGTGCTTATAAAGCACGGAGAGCAGCCTTTCATAGGCTTTTTTGCAAGCGTCCATGCCCTCAAACGTAAAGTTGAGAGTTTTTCTGTAATGCGCTTGTAGGCAGAAGTAACGGAACACCATGGGTTCATACCCCATATCCTTCAGTTGCGCCACGGTATAGGTATTTTTGAGGCTTTTGGACATCTTGCCGCCGTCCACCTGCATGAACTCGCCGTGCAACCAAAAGTTGACGCTTTTCTTACCGGTCATCGCTTCGTTTTGGGCAATTTCATTTTCGTGGTGAATGGGTATATGGTCGACGCCGCCGGTATGTATATCGAAAAGCTTACCCAAATACTTAATGCTCATAGCGGAACATTCTATATGCCAACCGGGATAGCCCATACCCCACGGACTTTGCCACTGCATTATATGGTTAGGCTCCGCCTTTTTCCACAGCGCGAAGTCCTGCGGGTTACGTTTTTCGGGATTAATTTCCACGCGTGCGCCGATAATTTGCTGATCCAGACGCGCACCCGAAAGCTTACCGTAGCCGGGAAACTTCGATACGTCGTAGTAAATACCGTCGGAGGTTTCGTAGGCGTAGCCCAGTTCCGCAAGCTTCTGCACGTATTTAATCATGTCCGAAATATGCTCCGTTGCTTTGGCGATTACCTCCGGCTTACCTATATTGAGCGCGGCAATGTCCTCCATAAAAACCTTAGTATAAAAATCCGCAATTTCATAAGGACTTTTCTGTTGTTCGCGCGCAGCAAGCTCCATTTTATCCTCTCCGTCGTCGGAGTCGGCAAGCAGATGTCCCACGTCGGTGATATTCATAACGCTTTTCAGCTTGTAGCCGTTCAACTTCAAAACGCGACGCAGAATATCCATAAAAACGTACGTGCGCATGTTGCCTATATGTGCGAAACCGTATACCGTGGGACCGCAAGAATACATCGTGACTTGTTTTTCGGACACGGGTTTAAATTCTTCCTTACGGCGCGTAAGAGTGTTGTAAAGTTTCAGCATTTTATTGTCGTTCCTTTGCCGCTTTAGGGTGCGGCGGTTGATATTTATATATATTCGTTTTCGGATGCGGCTTTAGCGTGAACAACCGGCGGCTTCACGGCAACGCGGATAAACGCGCAAACCGGACAACCGCAACCATGTTTTGCTCCCGCTTATTAGCCCGCCGTGCTTACAGCATCGCGGAGTCCAGCGGGTCCAAGCCTTCCAGTACCGGTGAATACTTTTGCGCTATACCGGCGTTTATCTCTAAGTCGCGGACGCGTTTATTCAGTTGGCGGAACTCCTCTAAAATCGGGTCGGGCAGCTGCTGATCCATATCGGCTATACGCAGACCTTGTTGTTTCACAATACGCCCCGGAATGCCCACCACCGTACACATGGGCGGCACGGATTTAAGCACCACGCTACCCGCGCCTATTTTACAGCCGCGCCCTATTGTGATAGGACCCAGCACCTTTGCCCCGGAAGAAATCATAACGTCGTCCTCAATCGTCGGGTGACGTTTGCCGACATCCTTGCCGGTTCCGCCCAGCGTAACGCCCTGATAAAGCACCACGTTGTTGCCGACCTCGGCGGTTTCGCCTATAACGACGCCGGCGCCGTGGTCAATCATGACGCCCTTACCTATTTTGGCGGCGGGGTGTATTTCCACGGCGGTAACCTTGTGGACGTGCGAGGATATAAGGTGGGCTAAGGTTTTCATACCGTGCATATAAAACCAATGCGCGCGCCTATACCCCCTAAGCGCTTTAAACCCGGAATACGTCAACCACACCGTAAACTTTGACTTTGCGGCGGGGTCTTTTTCTAATATAACTTTTAAATCTGCCTTTATATTTTCAAACATAAGCTTTTGGTTCGCCATTATGGAGTGTGGACAATTCGCGGTGATAAAATATTTTCTTAGCCGGCAAGTTGTCACAGAGGATTTCCCCTACCCCCGTGATGGGTATGCCCTCTTTTAAAGAGGGCATACGGCGGTTAATTATCCGATTTCACACGGTACTGTCCGGGTACGGATACGCATTTGGTATCCGTACGGCGGGTTTTATTGCTTTTGGGCACGCCTCTTACGCACCGAAACTTAACCACGGTGGTTTCCTATAACCGATTGCGTCATGCTGTCGTTAGCCGATATTACAACGGTACCTAGCGTAATTGAACTGCTTGTATTATTAACTACATTGATGATATAGTTAAACCGCTTGTTCAGCTTTTTCATGTCGATTTTCAGAGAGAACCAATCATCGCCGTTAGTATTCAATTCCGCATACATGGCGTCTAAGACGTCTATCAACCGCGTCGTATCGAGAAGGTACGTAGCGATGGGGTCGGCGTCGCTGTCCTTGCCCCAAACCAACACATCCGCAAGCTTCGCTTCCATGATTTCGTCGGTCAGACCTTCGCCTATTTCCGTAATCTTAGAATTTCTTATATGCGGCAAATCTAAAATGGTATCCGGCTGAATATCTAACAACTCGTTCAACGCGAAGTCGCTGATTGCCGAATCCAAAGTGGAAATGTCAGTACCCTTGTGTTTCATACTGATAAGCGCGCGTGCGCTAGCCTCGCGCGTCACCTTAACCAATCGAGCGTTCGCGCCGACGGGCTGCCCGTCATTTTCGACCAAGGCACCTGCTTGTTTCAAATACGCCGGTTCGGTTTTAGACAAGTCGGTATAAACCTCTCCGCCCTCGTCAAAGAGGTTAAACGATACGGACACATCGGCGGCGCTTACCGGCTCCTTGCCGTCGTACAAATCGACCGCGCCGCTTTTTATTATAACAAACTTATCGGCGGTTAAATGCTCCGGCAACGCCGCGTCGCAAATGACATACTCGTTGTTGCTTGTGTTAAGCACCATTAAGGAGGCGGCATCGTAATTCAATCCGGAATCCGCCGTTAAAATTTTGAAATCCAACAGTATCTCATCGGCATAACGCTTCGTATAGCGGTCTACGGTACCCTTAGACTTATCCCACTTCTCATAGAAAATAGGAGTTGCGGCGGTTTCTTTTTCATAAACCATGGCTTTTTTGGCGTAGTACTCTTCGTTCTCGTTAAGAATGCCCGAATAAGCTTCAAACACTCCGGTCACGCCATTCCAGACATACAGTGTTTCGCTTCCGGAAAGCGCCGTAGCCTCCTCGTAGCTCAACGAAACCATAGTTTTGTGATTTGCGTCATTTTTGTCATAAGGTATATAGCTTATCGTTTGAACGGGAGTTGTCGGCGAAGTGGCGGAATAGGTCACCATTACGACTTTAATATAAAGTGCGGCGCTGTTCGCCGTAACTTTCTCCGTCAATTCCGTGTCCGACAGGAGCCTATAGCGTTCGTTCGTGAGATAGTACGCGCCGTCGTCGTCGCTCACGTACACGAACCCGTCTTCATACTGAGATACGAACACATGCGTCGCTTCGGCGGAAGAGCTTACGGTTTCCGCAAGCGCATACTCAAATATATCAAGTATATCCGTTATCAGTAACTTGTTAAAGGCATCGGAAAGCTCGCCCACCTTCTTGTCGCGCAACGTCCGCATAGCCTTGTGTATATTGGCGCCTTCCTTGTAGATGCCCAAGCTGAACATATCGTCAAGCTCTCCCAAGGTTTTATCGGTTAAGCCGTCCATCTCATCCATAATGGCGTTCCACGCTTTGATAACCGGCTTGTCCTTGTTGTCGTTTATAACCTGGATATTTTTCGGCAGGTTAACATTAAATTTATCCGTCAAATCCGCCAAAGTTACTTTATCGAGAAGCTTGTCAAGGTTATCCTTTAAATCCTTCAGCGGCACGTCCTTAATCGGAGTGATGTCGACAAAATCAATTTTATCGGGAATCTTGATACCGTAATCACGCTGAATGTCGTTTAACGTCATACTGCCGAAGTTATCCGAGTTCTCAATTACTTTTTCGATTATATCCCACAGGGTTTTATCGACAACTTCGTTTTCCTTATCAAATATTTCGACACCCGCATAATCCTGAAGGTCGCCTACCGAAACGCTCGTAAGCACGATGTAAATCGTGAGCGCAATGGAGCCGATAAATAAAACGACACCCAAAACCATGCCCACCAATAATGTTAATACCGTCTTGCAACCTTTTTTCATAGTCCTCTCCTCCGGTCTGTGACGTTTGTTTATACCGCATTGAAAGCTTGCGCTATCAACGGCATATCCTAAAAAATTTCCGCCGCGGTATAATCCGCCGCTTTATTACCAACCGCGTTTATCGCCGTCCGTATCCGTATTTTCGTCGGAGCCGGAGGTAAACCCGGTATCCGCATTTCTTTTATTTTCCGCGTAATCCGCGTTGTCCTTAGCTTCCATATTTTTTTCGGCGGGAGCGGCGGGTTCTTTAACAATCAGATCCGAAGCGGCGAACGCATGCCGTGCGGACTGACCGGCGGCGGTGCGGCGTTTTTCATCGGCTTCCAATATTTCCACCACCTCTGCGGCGCTCTTGCCCTCGAACAGCAATTCGACTTCCTCACGGTATATCGTCTCACGTTCATACAAAAGCTTAACCATATTGTCCATGATTTCGCGGTGATTGTTGAGTATTTCCAACGCGCGGGCGTAATTCTCGTCGATTATTTTCTTGACTTCCTTGTCGATAAGCGTAGCGACGCTCTCACTGTAGTTTAGCTGTGTTTGGAAGTCGCGTCCCAAAAACACCTCTTGACTGGTACCTAAAAACACCGCGCCCAATACGTCGCTCATACCCCATTCGGTTATCATCTTACGCGCTATAACGGACGCACGCTGAATGTCGTTAGACGCGCCCGTCGAAACGTCGTGTATAACGATAGCTTCCGCGGCACGCCCCGCCATCAAGTCGGCAATTTGGTCCAACAGGTGGTTTTTCGTCACGTGGTTGTCGTCGTTTTCCGGCAGGGTTATGGTATAGCCCGCCGCCATGCCGCGCGGAATAATGCTAACCTCATGCACCTCGTCGCTGTATTTCAGAACCTTTGCGACGATTGCATGTCCGGACTCATGATAGGCGGTTATGCGCTTATCGGCTTCCGTAACGACGCGGCTTCTCTTTTGCGGACCGGCTATAATCTTGTTGATAGCCTCCGATATATCGTTCATGGTTATCAGCTTTCTGTCGCCGCGCACCGCAAGAATGGCGGCTTCGTTCAAGATATTCTCTATATCCGCGCCGGTAAAACCGCTTGTTAACCGCGACAGCGCCTTAAAGTCTATCTCCGAAGAGAAAGGCTTATTGCGCGCATGCACCTTAAATATAGCCTCACGCCCTTTCACGTCTGGTATGTTGATATATATCTGCCTATCGAAACGACCGGGACGCATGAGTGCGGGATCCAATATATCGACGCGGTTTGTCGCCGCCATGATAATGACGCCCACCTCCGTTTCAAAGCCGTCCATGTGAACGAGGAGCTGATTAAGCGTCTGTTCGCGTTCGTCGTTTCCGCCGCCCAACCCGGCGCCGCGCTGTCTGCCGACAGCATCTATTTCGTCAATGAATATTACGCAAGGCTTATTCTTTTTGGCTTGTTCGAAGAGGTCGCGCACACGCGAAGCACCCACGCCTACGAACATTTCCACAAAGTCCGAACCGCTTATACTGAAGAAGTTAACCCCTGCTTCACCGGCTACCGCCTTTGCAAACAACGTCTTACCCGTTCCCGGAGGTCCCACAAGCAACACGCCTTTAGGTATGCGTGCGCCTATTTCGCGGAACTTTTCCGGATGCTTCAAAAAGTCGACGACCTCTTTAAGCTCTTCCTTTTCTTCCTCCGCGCCGGCAACGTCGGCGAACCGCGTTTTAACCTTAGGATTAATGCGCGCCTTGGTCTTGCCGAAGCTAAGCGCCTTGTTGTCCGCGCCCCTGCTACTACGCATAACAAACAAAATCACTATACCTACCAACAGCACGCCGGCAATAGGTATTAGGATGGATGTCAGCATACTGTTTTGCGCCGGATTGTCGTATTTAATCGTCGGTTTTTCGGCTTCCGGGTCATTCATCGCCAATTCCGAAAACACGCGGTAAAAATTCGCACGCGAATCAATGTACGCAAAAGCATCGTACTTCTGCGGGAAGTCCTTGACGGCTATTTCGCTGTCGGCATACCTCACGTAAACCGCGTAGGTACCCTTCACGTAGACGTGAGAAATTTCCCCCGCCTTTATTTGACTTATCAAGCTGTCGGTGCCCGCGTCGTACGCAAGCTCCTCCGCCTTACTCGAGCTAGTTGCGAGTATGGCTATCAATACTGCCGCGACGACAAGCGCCGCGATTATTATTATTCTTTTCGTCGATGACTTCACTTTTTCCTCCGGGAAAATGTCCGCGATGCGTCAACCTTATCCGCCTTTAAGATAGTAAGGTATTGCGCATCGGCGAAGACGTATTTTGAGATTTACCGTCGGTCGCATTCACCTTTCTGAATTTAGTAAGGTATGCGCACCGGGAAAACATATTTTTAGATTTGCCGGCGGTCGCATTCGCTTTCCAAGTTAGTAAGGTATGCGCACGCGTGTTTTATCTAGGTTCTATTTATTATATCATGTTATAGATAAAAATCAACCCGACAACGCAAAAAAATTCCGACTTTCTTTTTTTTATTATTTTACCGCCTATCAAAACCGCTTTTACGACAATAAAAACCCCTCTTCCTCGTCATTTTCCCCACAATCGGAGAGCTTGAAAGAAAATTGTCCCCCTCCGGTTTTAAAAATTTTCGTCCTTCGTTTAAAAGGCGGGGGCTTCGCCGTAAACGTAACCGCATACCGCCCTCCCTAAATAATTACGTCCCGCCCCGACGTATTATTCAAACCTCTCCCAAAATAGAAGCGATTTATTTTAGCTTGTCATCAAATGGGAGCGAATTATTTATCCTATCCCGCAATAGGAGCGGGTGATTTATCCTATCCCGCAATAGGTGCATTTTCTTTAGTTGCCTCCAAATGGGAGCGAATTATTTGTCCTGTCCCGCAATAGGAGCGGGTGATTTATCCTATCCCGCAATAGGTGCATTTTCTTTAGTTGCCTCCAAATGGGAGCGAATTATTTGTCATATCCCGCAATAGGTGCGGATTTTCCCCGACTGTCACCTTGAGCCGCCGCTTGCGGCGTGTCGAAAGGTCCCCTAAATGGGTGCCTATCATCTTACGTCACATCACCATGCAACGCGCATAAAGCTTTTTCAATCAGGAGCCTACCGCCTGAACGCCGCACAAACAAGCAACGCGATTACCCCTAGACGTCCGTCCCACTCTTTCCCCCACTCCCGTCCCACTCTTCCCCCCTCAAAAGCGGTGGCTTCGCCGCAAACGCAAACGCATACCGTTCCCTAAATAATTACGTCCCGCCTTAACGTATTATTTTCTATCCACTACTCCAATGAACAAAGCCGGCGAAGAATTCGCCGGCTTTGTTCAAGGGGGATTTATTTTATTTTTTTTTTACATTGTTAGGCGTGTACTCACGCAATCTCATCGGGGTCTATTCCGCCCGCTTCCTTATCGTCGTCACCCAAATCCGCCGCTTCGGTGTCGCCGTTTTGCCAGCCGCCTTTTACGGACCTTCCGCCCAGCTTGACAAGCCCGAAAACCAATCCGGCTATCACCGCGAACAGGAACATAATCCACGTTATTTTCCACGCCCCGGTAATGAATGAAATTCCCAAATAAGCGGCTATAAACACCGCGGCGCCTAGCAAGGCGATTTTCACAATTTTAGCGGCTTTATTGTCACCTTTGTTTACTATTAAGTCCGTTAACAGCGCAATCATCATTGAGATAGGGAATATAATCCACGTAACCGACCATGTAACCGACCATGCGCTTCTGCTGTCTACTATAAAGGATATCAGGAGGTAAATAAACGTTCCTACGGTCATTATAGCGGCTGCCAGCGTAAGCCGCGGCAAGGCTCCTTTTTTATATACCGCCGAGGTACGGAAGCCGCCGAACAACGCTATGCATACAAACAGCAGCCCTGCAAACGGGAAGGTATATTTCGCCGCAACTCCCCAGTAGCTTTGCCCGGCGTAGTTACCAAGCAAGCACACGGATAGGTAGACCGTGATAATCAACATCCAATAAAGCGCGGCGGCAATCACGTAACGCCCTGCGCGTACCACGGTTTCCCTTTTATCGGGGCGCAAATCGCTTGCCGGCATACCGGCGGCGACGTCGCCGAACCGCTCTAAGGTACGCTTATAAGCCTCATCGTCGGATAATTTCTCCGCCTTGTACGCCTCGTAACGCTCCAACATTCCGCTAAGCAATTCTTCCTTATACTCGTTCAGCTTCGCGCTTTTGAAGTACACGAAAAATTTTCTGTCCAGATACCTTTGGAATTTCTCTTTCATTTTAAAGATTGCCTCCTATGAGTTTATTTAAAAGACCGGATGCATTTTGCCATTCCGCGGCAAGACGCACATATTTTTCCGTTCCGCTTTCGGTTATTTTATAATACCGCCGGCGGGCTCCTCCGGTATTGTCGCCCCAGTAAGCCTCTATGAAACCCGCTTGTTCCAGCCGTCTAAACGCAACGTATACCGTAGCCTCCGTTATATCAAACACGCCGCCGCTTACATCGTATATGGTCTTAGCTATTTCGTATCCATAGCTGTCGCCGCATTTCAATATATTAAGTATTATGGTATCGGTATGCCCTCTCAATATATCCGGCGCATTCATATCCAACCTCCGCACGTGAACAACAGTCCAAATTGCAACGCGTTTACATATATAATCACGTTACATACATAATATCAAAATATATATATGCTGTCAAGCGGTTTCATAAAACTTTTTTAAATTTTTTTCGCAAACTTTTCCAATGATATTATTAAGATTCTTCTTCGGTAGCTTCGGTGGTGGCTTAGTTAATTTCTTTGGTAGCTTCGGCGGTAGCTTCGGCGGTTTCTTTATGCGGGGGCTTCGCCGCAAACGCAAGGGTATACGTCTTTCCAAAACAACTACGCCTCGCCCCCACGCGTCATTCAACCCGTCCTCAATAGGAGCGTTTTCTTTTAGATGTCACCCGTGTGTGCGTTTTATCTAGATTATCCTCAATAGGAGCGGGTTCTTTATCCTATCACCTTGAGCGCAGCGCGACACGTCGCGCGAAGTCGAACCGAGCACATAAATTGCGAATGCAATTTACCCACTTATCGGAGCATTGGCGTAGATAAGTGCAGAGAGGCGAGGTCGAGCCGCTAAATTGCGAATGCAATTTACCCGACCTACCGCGGTAGGTCGCAGAGAGGCGAGACAAAGGTCCCCCCAAATAGGTACCTACCCCTTTACGACACTTTCCTATGCAACGCGCATAAAGCAATCCCTCCGTCCGGCACCCTTTATGCGCGTTGAGCTAAAGCGGAATTTACCATATAGGCTATTTTATCCGTTAAATCAAATACGTTATCCGGAGAACTTGCCAAAAGTGCCTCTATCGCGTCACGCGAATATTGCTCCACCACACCCAGCACCGACACGTCGCCGAAAGCCGGAAAATTACGTCCGGCGGCGCGTCCGGCTTTAACCCCACCGCGCCGTATTCGTATGCCGCCAACGTCCTCCGGATTGCCAAGGCAGGCGTCCACGGCAATAACCGCGCTTTCCTTATGCACCCGTGCAATAAAATCCATATAGCCGCCTATGTTCTTCGCGGTTATGCTAGCCTCCGGCACGCCGTATACGTACGCCTTCAGCCCGTAGCGCTCTTTCAGCAAGGCGCCCACACAGGGACCCAAGCTGTCGCCTATTATATTTTCCGTTCCTATGCACACCACTACCGGCAAGCCCATAAATCTGTCCTCCGCCCGCGACCGCTTAACCGTGGCGTGTCCCGCGGCGACTTCAAGCGAAATAGCCAACACCCCGAACGGCGATTCTATACGGGCGGCTTAGATTATTGCCGTAATCGTCATCTTTTATTCACGCATTCTCATAGGTGTGGGCAATCCGCTTAGATTATTGCCGTAACAGCCATCTTTTATTCACGCATTCTCATAGGTGTGGGCAATCCGCGATGACGACTTGCTACGCAAAAAAAACCTTTTGCCACCGCAAACTGTCCCCACTCCATTTTCAGCGGATTGCCTCTTGCCAACCGACCGCGAAGCCCCTTCCTCTGCCTCTCCGTACCTATTCACGGCATCAAAATCAAGCTTGAATGCCCCCCGAACCCCTTTTTTTGCCACTCCGGGGCTTTTTTAATAATTCCTATTGCTTTTTTACGCGGAAGATATTATAATAATAATTGCGTATTATACTAACGCATGCGTTTGTGTACGTAAAATTCGCTACGGCACCCGTGCCGGAGTGGGAAGTTAGCCGGTCGGGGCGGGTAACGGTTATCCGTAAAACGCCGGTATCAAACCGATTTTGCGGCTCGGCGGTTCTTAACCGGAACAATGGTATTTGATATAACAACGTTTGAACGTATGTTGCCCTCTACGGGTTGCGGCGTTCGGGATATAGGAGGTAGAAAATGTTTAGCAACGCAATTCTTGCGACTTTCAGTTATTTTGACGTAGGCGTCATAGCAATTGCCGTGATTTCATTGCTTTTAGGCTTAGGGCGCGGTCTTGAGAAGTCCTTGCGCGGTATTACGAATTTTCTTATTATCGTGATAGGGGCGCTCTGCCTAGTGCAAGTCATAAGCGCGGAAATAATGGAGTCCTCTTTAGGCGATACCTTAATCGAATTCTTTGAGAATATATTGAAGGATCTTGGCACGGCTTTCTCCGGCGAATTAAGCACGACGGGCGGCACGGTTACGGTGTTAAGCAACGGCGAATGGGTTTCCTTGTCCGCCGCTTTGGGTAGCAAATTCAGTGTGATAGCCCCGGTTGCCGAAAAATTAGTTTTGAAGATTGTGCCGGAAGCTTCCGGCAACGTTACCCTTGCGGGCGTGTTAGCGCCTAACATCGCGACGTTCGTGGTTGCGTTAGCCTCCTTTATCGTGTTCACAATTGTGTTCTCAATCATACTC
This sequence comes from Clostridiaceae bacterium, assembly GCA_031289315.1. Classification (GTDB taxonomy): domain Bacteria; phylum Bacillota; class Clostridia; order Christensenellales; family CAG-917; genus JAITEJ01. The sequence goes on from JAITPR010000040.1 coordinate 12,821, forward strand.
AAGGTGTTTAGACGCGCCCTCAAAAAGCGCTCCGACAACGGTCCTAAGAAAGCCAAGAAAGGGTCTTTCGACCGCATTTTGGGAGCGGTTTGGACGTTAATCGGCGGCGCGGCGTTCATCTTGCTCGTTTTCGCAGTGATACACTTCCTCGACGGTACCGAGTTTATCACCCCCGTCATCAACACAATCAAAGACACCGCTATATCCTCACAAATATACGCCCATAACCCCCTCTACGACATCCTCGTAAAACTTTTCTTCCAATAAGATGATTTTATTATAGTTCTTTTTGCTACGCGGCAAAAAGGACAAGCGAAGCTTGCGGTTTTTCGGTTCCTTTTGGGCACCCAAAAGGAACTCCTACTCTTCCCCCCTAATTGCGCCTTTTAAGGCGCGGACATACTCACAAACGGGGGCGAGGGCTTTTGTGCCGTAGGCTTCGACGATTTTGACGATGGCGCTACCGACAATAACGCCGTCGGCGACGGTGGCGATTGTAGCGGCTTGTTCAGCGGAGCTTATACCGAACCCGACGGCGGCGGGAACGGCGGACGCGGCGTGTGCGGCGGCAATTATTTTGCCGAGGTCGGTTGTAATCTCACTACGCGCTCCGGTCACGCCCATGGAGGAAACGACGTAGAGAAACCCATCGGCGGAGGCGGCAATTTCGGCGACGCGTGCTTCCGACGTAGGGGACACAAGGGAGATGAGATCCACTCCGTTTGCGCGGGCTATTTCTTTAAGCTCCCCCTGCTCCTCATACGGCATATCGGGAATTATCAAGCCGTTGACGCCGACGTCGGCGCACCTTTGACAGAACGCTTCGTAGCCGTAGCGGAAGACGGGATTGAGGTATGTAAGAAACACCAACGGCACGGCAGTTTTTTTACGTATGTTTTTGACGGTTGAAAAGATTTTTTCCACGGACACCCCGCCCTTCAGCGCGCGAATATTCGCACATTGAATCACTTCACCTTCGGCAATTGGGTCGGAGAAAGGAATACCGATTTCCACAATATCAGCCCCGGCTTCGGCGATACCGACGACCAACCTTTCCGTCATTTTCAGGCTGGGGTCACCGCCCGTCACAAACGCGATAAACGCCTTACCGTTTTTAAATGCGTCAGTTATTTTACTCATAATATTTATTCTCCCTTGCATGTCGCTATCTGAATCTGCGTTACCCGAAAATCTTTTTCCGGTGCGGTAGTTTTTTTCACATACGGCTTTTTCTGTTTTTTCAAGATTTTCCGCATACGGTTTTTTTCATGTTTTTGCGGCTTTTTTCACGGTTTTTTCGTGTTTTTTTACATATGGTTTTTTCGTGTTTTCTTAGTTTTTATAGCTTTTCACGGGTTTTCACGGGTTTTCACGGGTTTTCACGGATTTTAACGAGTTTTCACGGGTTTTCACTCATAAAGCTTTACGCCTTTATAGCGGGCTATTGCGGCGACGTCCTTATCTCCGCGTCCGGAAACGCACACGATTATGCTGTCGGAAGGGGATAGTGCGGGGGCAAGCTCACGGACGTGCGCTATTGCATGAGAGCTTTCAATAGCGGCTATTATGCCTTCCGTGCGCGCGATATATTCGAACGCGGAAACGGCTTGTTCGTCGGTGACGGCGACGTATTCGGCGCGCCCGATTTCATGCAAGTAGGCGTGTTCGGGACCGATACCGGGGTAATCAAGCCCGGCAGAAATGGAATAAACCGGCGCGATTTGCCCCTCCTCGTCCTGACAAAAATAGGATTTCATGCCGTGGAAAACGCCCACCTCGCCTTTAGTTATCGTAGCGGCGTGCTTATCGGTATCCACGCCTAGCCCTGCCGCCTCACAGCCTATAAGCCTTACGTCCTTATCGGGAATGAAGTTATAGAACATACCCATGGCGTTGCTGCCGCCGCCCACACAGGCCACCACGGCTTTGGGAAGCTTGCCGGTAAGCTCCAAAATTTGCGCGCGCGCCTCACGGCTGATGACGCTTTGGAAGTCGCGCACTATAGTGGGAAAGGGATGCGGACCCATGACGGTTCCAAGCACGTAATGCGTGTCGTACACGCGTGACGCCCATTCGCGCATAGTTTCGTTGACCGCATCCTTAAGCGTCATGGTGCCGCTGGTAACGGAGTGTACCTTTGCGCCCAAAAGCTGCATGCGGTAGACGTTCAGCGCTTGCCGTTCGGTATCCTCCTTGCCCATGAAAATCTCACAGGAAAGCCCCAAAAGCGCCGCCGCGGTAGCCGTTGCAACGCCGTGCTGTCCCGCGCCGGTTTCGGCGATTATGCGTGTTTTACCAAGTTTTTTGGCAAGTAACGCTTGCCCCAAAACGTTGTTGATCTTGTGCGAACCGGTGTGATTGAGGTCTTCGCGCTTCAAAAAAATCTTCGCGCCGCCCAAATCCTTAGTCATTTTTTCGGCGTAATAAAGCAGCGACGGACGCCCCGCGTAATTTTTAAACAGGTCGTCCAACTCCTTTTGAAACGCCGCGTCATTCTTATAGAAGTTATACGCCGCTTCAAGACGAATAATCTCGTTCATAAGCGTTTCGGGTATATACTGTCCGCCGAAGCTTCCAAATCTTCCTTTTGTCATGATTTTTTCCTCATACTATAGTTTTATTTGTTTGTATGCACTGCAAGCGCGCCGCTATGGTAGCAGTCTTCCGCATGCTATTGTTTTATTTTGATGTGGACAATCCGCAATGCCTCCTTGCTACGCAAGAAAATATTTTATCACTGCAAATTGCAAACGCCCGGTTTGTTTATGTATTTTGACAACATAAAGCCACCGTTTTGTTTTCATATGCTATAAGTGTTCCGCTATCGGCAACCTCTCACCGTTCCCGACACCGATTATAAATTAGGTGTTGTCGCCTATGCGCGGTGACGCGTATGACGGCTCTATATCCACCAAAAATGGCACAGGGTACGTAGTTGTCGCCTATGCGCGGCGAGCATATGCCGGCTCTATATCCACAAAAAATGGCACAGAAGACGTAGTTGTCGCCTATGCGCGGTGACGCGTATACTAGCGACCACGACACGCTGACGAGAATCATGGAAGCCTTGTGGGCGTATGCGCGGTGACACGTATACTAGCGGCAATCTCTCACAATCCGGACAAGGGCGGCGATTTTTGCCGCATCCTTAACGCCGTCCGTTTCCGCTCCGCCGCTTACATCTATTGCAAACGGCGCGGGACCTACAAGGCATGCGTCCCGTACGTTGCTCAAATTTATGCCGCCGGCAAGGAAATACGGCTTGTCAACATCTCTTATGAGCGACCAATCGAACCGCCTTCCGGTGCCGCCGCCGCCGTTATCTAGCAAGAGAAAATCCGCGGGTAGCTTCGCCGCCCTTTCGATGTCTTGCGTACTCTCCGTACGCACGGCTTTTATAACGGAAATGCCGCAACGGCTTTTCAATTCGTTTATATACGCCCCGTCCTCACCGCCGTGGAGCTGTGCGACATTTATAACGCCCTTTAAGTATAAGGCTTCAATGTCGGCGACATCGGCATTCACAAAAATCCCGACGGGTTCTATACCGTCCTTCAAGCCCGCGCGTAAAATCTCCGCCTCATGCGGCGACACCCTTCGGCGGCTTGTTTCGGCAAACACAAAGCCGACGTAATCCGGTGCGGCGGCGTTTGCATATTCTATATCTTCGGGGCGGAAGAGTCCGCAAATTTTTATTTTCATAAGCCCACTTTCGTGCAATTCGGCATTTAACACGTACGCTTACGCCGCATAAAATGCCATTATATACCGTTTTTAGATTGCCTGCGTGCGTCCTCACCGCACCGTTTCGGTCGTACACGCCCACTATTGCGCGCGGTTTTTCAAGTTAAACACACGCGCCTTTGCACGCCGCTCAAGCTCGTATGTGCACGTCCTCACGCGTGGTTTTTCCTGCCCTTACACGCCGTTTTTTAGGTTGTGTAAATACGCGGTTTTATCCTCCGCGCGCATCAGCGCTTCGCCGATTAACACCGCGTCCGTGCCGTTTTCCGCCAACCGCTCTATGTCGCCTCGCGTGCTTATTCCGCTTTCGGACACAAACAAAACCTCTGGCGGCACAAGCTTCCGCAAGCGTAGGCTTACGGACAAATCCACCTTAAATGTCTTCAAATCACGGTTATTCACGCCGATTATTTTGGCGCCCGCCGTTAAAGCGCGCTTAACTTCGTCCTCGTCGTGCGCCTCCACCAATGCGGAAAGCCCCAAGGAATGCGCTATTTTAAGGCATTCCTTCAACAACGCGTCGTCTAAAACGGAGCAAATAAGCAACACCGCGGAGGCGCCTAGCAACCGTGACTGGTACACCTGATAGGTGTCCGTTATAAAGTCCTTGCGCAAAAGCGGAAGCGTTACGGCTTCGGAAATTTCTTTAAGATAAGCCTTATCACCCTTAAAAAATTCCGGTTCCGTCAGTACGGAAACCGCGTCCGCTCCGGCGCTTTCGTAGGCTTTTGCAATGTCGAGATAGGGAAAAGCTTCGCATATCACGCCCTTTGACGGCGACGCTTTTTTTATCTCACAGATAAAGGCAACGCCCGGCTTCTTAAGCGCGCGTTCAAAGGGAAACTCCGGCTTTGCATGGGTGCTAAGATATTCCGCATGCAGAGCGCGCGCGGCGTTTTCCGCATCCCGCACGGATAATATTTCCTTTTCAGCGGCTACACGCCTTAGCGTACTTTTAACCAATGTGTCAAGAATCATATTCCCGAACACCCCCTCTTTAAACGACGTCCACAGACCGGCTTACCACACACAACGGCTTACCACACACAACGGCTTACCGCACGCAACGGCTTACCGCACGCAACGGCTTACCGCACGCAACGGCTTACCACACGCAACGGCTTACCACACGCAACGGCTTACCGCACGCAACCGGCTTACCACACGCAACGGCTTAACCAAAACGTGGCTTAATACAGATTAGACAGGTCTATAAACCTTTCAAGCTGCTGCATTGCCTTCCCGGAGTCAATAATATCCTTGGCCGTCACAATGGCGTCTTTCAGTGAAATTCCGTCCCTTGCAAGGTAGATAGCGGCAGCAGAATTTAACACTACCGCATCGCGTTTGGCTCCCGGCTCACCGCCTAAAACCGCCCGCGTGATAGCCGCGTTTTCCTTAGGCGTGCCGCCCGTAAGCTCCGATTTTTTGCAAAGCGTAAAGCCGTAGTCGCGCGGGTCTAAGACATATGAACGGAATTTCCCGTCGCGCACCTCACACACACTTGTAAGCGCGCTCATGGAGATTTCGTCCAACCCGTCGCGTCCGTACACGACCAGCGCCTTGCGTACTCCCAAATTCGCCAAAACCTTTGCCATAGGCTCCACCAAATCTTCCTCGTACACGCCCAGTAGTTGCATGTTTGCCCCGGCGGGATTGACGAGAGGACCCAGTATGTTGAATATGGTACGTATGCCCAGCGCCCTGCGAACCGGCGCGACATATTTCATGGCTATGTGGTAGTTCTGCGCGAACAAAAAGCAAAGGTTTATCTCCTTCAGCAGTCGCAAGCTAACGTCCGGCGTCGCCAAAATATTCACGCCTAACGCCTCTAAAACGTCGGCAGCTCCGCTTTTGCTTGACGCGGCGCGGTTCCCGTGTTTGGCGACGGGAATGCCCGCGGCGGATACCACCGTAGCCGACGTGGTGGAGATATTAAACGAGTTGGACTTATCGCCGCCCGTACCCACTATTTCTAGAACGTCCAAATCGTGCAACAGCCGTACGCAATGCTTGCGCATGCCGGCGGCGGAAGCGGTGATTTCGTCTATCGTTTCGCCTTTCATGGACATGGCGGTCAAAAACGCCGACATTTGAATTTCCGTCGCTTCCCCGTCCATAATCTCGTGCATTACGGCTTCGGCGGTTTCGTAATCCAAATTTTCGCGGTTTGCGGCTTTCATTATAGCTTCTCTTATCATATAAGTCACCTCATTTTATACCCTAACCCCTGAAAAACCTGAAGGTTTTTTGTCGGTTAGGGTTGGAGTGGACACACGCTCAGTTCGCTTACGCTCACTTCACCGAGTTTCCCCTCTTTTCCTTAAAAACTTTCACCCTTTACGGTGGACTTTTTTACTTCCCTTGCGGTGTCAGCGCGATGCGCTCGGCTTTAAGACATTTTTAGGAAGTTGTTTATTATCACACTTCCCTGCGGTGTCAATATGGATTCCGGGTGAAATTGAACGCCGTAAACGTCGTACTCTCTGTGGCAAACCGCCATAATTTCCCCGTCGTCGGTGCGTCCTATCTCTACAAGCGGCTCCGTGAATTTATCTGTATCCGCCGCAAGGGAATGGTAGCGCGCACCGGAAATTATCGGCGGCAGTCCCCTGAAAAGGGAGTTAAGATTGTCGATTTTTATAGCGGATTGCTTGCCGTGCATTTGCCGTTTTGCGTAGGTAACCGGAGAACCGAACACCTCACATATGGCTTGATGCCCCAAACATACGCCGAAAATCGGCTTTTTTCCGGCAAAATACTTTATTACGTCCATGCAAATTCCGGCGTCTTCGGGGCGTCCCGGACCCGGCGAGAGGATTATATGCGAAGGGTTTAACCTTTCGATGTCCAAAACGCCACAAGCGTCGTTGCGTATCACGGTTATATCGGGGTTGACGGCGCCGACCGCTTGATACAGGTTATACGAAAAGCTGTCGTAATTGTCGATTAAAATAATCATTATTTTTTGCCCTCCGCAGACCTTTCCAGTGCGTTTAGCACGGCTTTTGCCTTGTTCGCGCACTCCTCGTATTTCTTTAAAACAACCCTCATTCGTTGCCCTCCGCAGACCTTTCCAGTGCGTTTAGCACGGCTTTTGCCTTATTCACGCACTCCTCGTATTCCTTTTCGGGAACGCTGTCCGCGACGATTCCCGCCCCGGACCGCACGAATACGCGCCCATTCTTTTTGTACGCAATGCGTATGGCTATGCAGGTATCCATGTTGCCGGAGAAGCTCAAATACCCTATCGCGCCGCCGTAAACTCCGCGCTTGTTGTTTTCCAAACCGTTGATTATCTCCAATGCCTTAAGCTTAGGAGCGCCGGAAAGCGTCCCCGCCGGCAGCACGGCTTCAAGCGCACTCAAGGCCGTTTCGCCGTCCTTTAACTCACCCGTTACCGTGGAACCTATGTGCATAACGTGTGAAAAACGCTCTATTCCCAGATATTTTTCCACTCTTACGGAGCCGAATTTTGATACTCGCCCGACGTCGTTTCGCCCCAAATCCACCAACATGTTATGCTCCGCAAGCTCTTTTTCGTCCGCTAGCAATTCGCGCTCTAAAGCCGCGTCTTCCTCCGCATCCCGTCCTCTTCGCCGCGTACCCGCAAGCGGAAAGGTGGCGACGGCTTTTCCGCGCAAGCGCACCAAGGTTTCCGGCGACGCCCCGGCGATTTCCAGCTTGTCGCTGCTCAAATAGAACATGTACGGAGAAGGATTTATTTCACGCAGAATACGGTATGCGCCGAACAAGCTTCCCTCTGCGTCCGCATAAAAGGAGTTCGACAGCACGGCTTGAAAGATGTCGCCCTCGTGAATGCGCTCCTTTGCCGCGCGCACCATGCCGCAATACGCTTCCTGCCCGAACAACGCCCTAAAGGGCGATTTCAACTTCAGACCCGGTATTTTTTCCGTTTCACCGGTTTTAACAATACGTTCTAAGTGGTCAAGCTCGCCTTTTGCGCGGTTATAGTTTTCTTCAACGGCGTCCGTCCGGATATTTACTATCAGCAATATTTCCCTGCGTTCGTGGTCGTAGGCGATAACCTTGTCGAACAGCATTAAATCCACGTCCTTAAATTTTTCGCCGTCCGCCGCGTCAAGCTTGAGGCTTTTTTCGCGGTACTTGATATAGTCGTAGGCAAAATATCCAAGCAATCCGCCGGCGAACGGGGGCAGTCCGCCGATGTCGGGGGCGCGGTTGTCTTCAAGGATTTTGTTGATATAGCCGCCCGGAGCGTCCGTTTTAATTTCTATTGAGGCGCCGTTTTTTATGCTTAAATTGCCGTCGGAACAGGCGATTTCCAGCTTCGGGTCATAACCCAAAAACGTATAGCGTCCGCGGTCGCCCGCTTCCTCCAAACTCTCCAAAACGTAGCATTGACGGCTTAAACGCTTCAACGCTTGAAACACCTCCAACGGCTCCCGCGTGCTTTCAGGTATACGGCGATATACGGGACAACATGGAAATTTTTCCGCATATTTTTTTACTTCCGCAAGAGACGGTTTGACGACATGCATTCTGCAATTCTCCTTTTCGGCGTTATTGGCATTTAATCCGCGCAATATGGTTGATTAACTTTGGTTTGATACTTATACGCCCGGACTGTTTTAAGATTAGGGACTCTCGCCGGCGTAAAATAATTTCCGCCGGATTGCCGCCCGTAAGCGTATTTTTTTCGCAAGCATGCGTTTTCACGTCCGCGCCGGAGAGGGGTTTCCAAAATGCAGTACGTTTTCACATCCGCGCCCGGAGGGGTTTCCGAATGCAGTACGTTTTCACATCCGCGCCGGAGAGGTTTCCCGAATGCAGTACGTTTTCACATCCGCGCCGGAGAGGTTTCCCGAATGCAGTACGTTTTCACATCCGCGCCGGAGAGGGTTTCCGAATGCAGTATGTTTCACGTCCGCGCCGGAGAGGGGTTTCCCGAATGCAGTACGTTTTCACATCCGCGCCGGAGAGGTTTCCCGAATGCAGTACGTTTTCACATCCGCGCCGGAGAGGGTTTCCGAATGCAGTATGTTTCACATCTGCGCCCGGAGGGGTTTCCGAATGCAGTATGTTTCACATCTGCGCCCGGAGGGGTTTCCGCTTGTCCTATTTCAAATTCTTTCTAGGGAGAAAAGAGTTTCTATAGGCTTTGGGCGGGGTTTTTGGGTACTAAAAAATCCGTCCTAGTAGATTCCGTAAAAAATTTTACTGAACCCACAAGGACGGATTTAAATCCGCGGTACCACCTTGCTTCAAAAGGACGACAAACCGCTAAACGGTAATATCGTCGCTTTCACACTTATCCGACCACCAACATGGTCGCGGCTCTGTAACGTGAGCGATACGTCGCAAAATACTCGGCTTAAGCACGGTCGGCAAACTGCACTTCTACCTTTGATTGCGCCCTCCGCGGACCATTATGACTTATAGCATGTTGCCGGCTTCTCATCTACCCGACTCTCTGTAAACGCCCGTAAGTCTTTACTTCCGCATCAACGGTTTTTTTTAAGTTTTTTAGGAAACGTCGCTCCGCCACGGAAAAACCCGCGCTTTCGCTTTCCTTCCCTTTGTATTTTTAATATATCACCGAAACCCCCCAATGTCAAGAACTAATGCCATTTTTTTTTATTCTTTTTTCATTTTGGTTTTTTTAGCGTTCCTTTGGGGCGGCGCACTGCGCGCAAGCTTGAAGCTCTGTTCTTTTTGCTACACGGCAAAAAGAACAGAAAATTGGTGCGCATTACGAACCTCACAAAGTCTTAAAGCGGTTCCTCACTGTTCGCGCGGCGCACTGCGCAAGCTTGAAGCTTGACCCTGATTACTTGAAAAACGCGGTGGACGCAGGATAATATCCTTAGCGTCCACCGCGTTTTTAAATTTATTAGTGTTAATTCTCCACTCTTTCGTATTTATATGTGCTTCTCCTAATCAATGTTGGGGCATTGCCGAATGCAGGGGCTGTTCTTATCTTAATGGGAGCGACTTGTTTAAACTGTCACCCATGAGTTCTTTATCCTGGGATGTGGACAATTCGAGGGGATAAAATATTTTCAGGCTATTTTTAAGGATAAAATTGTCTGAAAGCACAGGGCGTAGCACCGCTACGGACGAGCATTTTAGACGGTTTTAGACTAAAAAGA
>JAITPR010000034.1 GCA_031289315.1 Clostridiaceae bacterium
GTTTTTATCTCAAATTTAAGGCTTTTTACCAATTTATTTGCCGTTTATATTGTCTTTGCGGCAAATGAACGCTTGCAACCGTTTTTTTACCAATTTATTTGTAGATTATAACGTCACCGTCCGGTTTTAGCGGTGTTTTTCGGACTACGACACCGCTAGCGTTTGCGGTAACCGTTTGAGAAATCAACGGCTCCGACTTACTTATCGGCGCCGTCTTTGCGGCTAAGGCCGGCAACCTCCCGACCTGACTTGTCCATATCTTACTGTAAACACCGTTTGCCGCCAACAATTCCGTGTGCGCACCTTGTTCGGCGATACGGTTGCCGTGAACGACCAATATTTTGTCGCAACGGCGTATTGTGGAAAGGCGGTGCGCTATGATAATCACGGTGCAATTCAATCCGAACAATGTATCATACAGCTTGGCTTCCGATATAAAATCCAGATTACTCGTAGCCTCGTCAAGAATTAAAATCTGCGGTTGTTTGATTAAGGCGCGGGCAAGCGCTATTCGTTGCCGTTCGCCGCCGGAGAGATTGGCGCCGGCCTCCTCCAAATACGTGGCGTATTTATTGGGCATACGCTCTATAAAATCGGCACAGCCCGCCGCCTTGCACGCTTCTTTTATTTCTTCATACGTTGCGTTGCGCTTGCCGAGTTTAATATTTTCCTCAATAGTTCCGCTGAAGAGCTCCACGTTTTGCGGAACGTACGCGACGCGGCGTCGGAGCATTGTTTTATCCAGCTCCTCGACGTTGAAACCGCCTACGGAAACGGCACCGTCTTTTGGTTGCCACAGCCCCAATATAAGCTTAGCCATAGTCGTTTTGCCGCCGCCGCTTTCGCCGACTATGGCTATCTTCTGTCCGTGCTTGACCTCAAAGGAAACGTCCTTTAAAACCGGCGCGCGGTTGCCGTAGCGGAATGTAACGCGGTTAAATTTTATATCGCCGTCCAAGCTAAACTCTTTAATATAGTTTCCGTCTGCGCGTTGTTCGGGTTCCAAGTCATAAAGCTCGCTCATACGCTTCATGGCTATTTGTGCCTCTTGTATTTGCAATTGCAATCCGACCAGCCGTCCTATGGGATCCATGAAGTAGCCCGACAGCGACATAAACGCAAACATACTGCCTAAGGTTATATCTCCGTTCATGACTGAAAGCGCGGCTATCCCCATGAGAACCAAATTACCTATATTCCCGAAAAACCCGGCGATAGTGCCTTGTACGTTGCTTGTCACGCTTGTTTTGTAGCCTATTCGCATAGCGGAAATATAGCGGTTTTCAGTTTTCTCCAAAACGTCCTCTTCCGCTCCGAAGCTTTTTACCGTTTCAACGCCCTTCAACCCGTCTATTATTTGACTGTTCAAAGCGGCTTGCCGCTCCATATTTTTTATGTTAAGTTCCTTATAAGGTTTTTTAAACACATACACCAACACGGCGTTAACGATTGTAAGAACGGCTATTATCGCAAACAGCGTCTTGTTCATGATAAAGAGTATCGCGCCGCTAACAATCGCAAGCGATATATCGATTATAAGCGATAAGCTGATAGTCGTAAAAATATCCTTTATCGTCCCCGCATCCGAAAAACGCGTTAAAATATCGCCGGTTCTGCGCGTGCCGAAAAATCGCATCGGCAAGCTGAAAATATGTTTAAAATACCCTAGCATTAACGGAATATCAATTTTCAAGGACAGATGTAATAAGAGATGTTGTCTGGCGGCTCCCAACAAAATATTAAAAACGCCGATGACGGCAAAGCCTATGCAAAAAAGTAACAGTTGATTTTTAAGATTATACGGCAAAATCTCGTCCATTAAGATTTTGCTGAAAAAACTGCTTGCAATACCCAATGCGGTTAAAATAACGCTCCCGATAATCGCGTAGGTGAAAAGCTTTTTTTGCGCCGTCAATAGTTTGAAAAAACGGTTAAACACGCCGCCGGTCTTGGTTTTATCGGCAATAAACTCCGATGTAGGCGCGCACAGAATTAAGTTACCGTCGAAATCCTCAAAGAATTCGTCCTTAGACACCTTAACCAACCCCCGTGCGGGGTCTGCTATCAAAAATTTGTTTTTGTAAATCTTATGTATGACAACAAAGTGTGAAAGTCCCTCTTTTGTTAAAACGCGCGCTATAACCGGCAACGTAAAGCCTTCCTTAAATCCATCGCGTGTCAGCTTCCACGCCTTAGCCTCGAAGCCCAGTAAGTGAAGCGTATCCACAACCCCCAATGCGGTCACGCCCTTTATATCGGTACCCGACAGATCGCGCAAACGTGTGATGGTGGTTTCCTTGCCGTACTGCAAGCAAACGGTGGCAATGCACGCCGCGCCGCAATCGGTCACATCGTGCTGTCTTACGCATTTGTATTTCGCCATTATACGAAACTCCTCTCCGCAACCTCGGCGGCTTCCGTTAAAATTTATAGCTACCGTTCCCGTGTAGACCCGAACGGAGCGTGTAACCGCGCAGTCGAAGAGTCCCCGTTTTGGAAAACGCAAACCACTTGTGTCACGGCAAAACACTCGTTTTTTTTCAATGCGGCATTTTTATCTGAATTTAATTCCTATTTGTTCTATCGCCCATTTGAGCCAAGTCGTTTCATCGTATTTTATGCGGCTTTCAGCTACCATACCTACACTTAATCGCACCGTATTGCCTTTCTTATCACTCAATTCCGTATAATCGGGTTTTATTTTAAGCTTGTAAAAAACTTCGCCGTTTTCGGTCTGCGTGCTGTCGTTATCTATGGAAACAACCTTGCCGCGAACTATCCCGAACTCCGATTGAAGCACGCCGCTCACCGCAATTTCGGCATAATCGCCCGCATTAATTTTGCTTCTGTCCACCGCGCTTATCACGGTTTCAAAATACAACGATTCCTTATCGCCCGAGCTTATGCTGCCGATAAGCGAACCCGCCTGCAACACCGTACCCACGGTTATCGCCGCATTAAAATGCACCGCTCCCGCCGTTGCAGCTCTCACGCCGTACTCGGTCAAGCCCTCCTCGTACATCTTTATCTTGCTTTCGCTCTCAACGGCTTCCCGCCTGTACCCATCGTAAGTTTCGTATGTTGAAGACAAAAATTGCGACTTTACGGAATCAACGTTCGACTGCGTGAACGCCGTATTTTCCTCGGATTCGGATTCCTCCCCCTCTTCCGGCTCCGTATCGGCGGGCTTCTCCTGCCCGTCTATGTAGTCGATGAAGGTCTGCGCGTCCGCATACGCCTTCGCCTCGTCCGCAATCCCCTTATAGAAAGGATTAACCCTCGTGTCCGGCTCACTCAACGTAAAACCGTTCACAAAGCCTATCAGCCGCTCGAATATGTCGATTTTCCCTTTAACAAAGCCGTATGAGGTTTTAAGCTGTTCGATTTGAATTTGCATCTGAAAATCGTCTATCTCAAACAATAATTCGCCCTTCTCAACCGCTTGCCCTTCTTGAACATAAATAGCCTTGACCGCACCCGACACTCCGTTCATCACGTTTGACCGCTCCGCACTCACCAACTGACTGCTTGCCTTTACAACGTACGTCCGCTCCGCAAAGCCCGCCAAAACCAATAACCCCGCAACCATAGCCAACGTTATCAATGTGATGATAACCCCGAATGCCGGCGGCTTCCTGTCAAAAATCAGTTTGCTTTCCCTAAGCTCGGAAAAGGTGTACTCTCTGCTCATAGCTTTTATCCTTTGTTGACAATGCCTTTGACAGGCATAAACACGTCCGCAAGCAAGCTCTTTTCTTCCTGCTTAATAAGCACGGAATAAGTTTCCCCCGTAAGCTCCACATCGTTTTCATATGCGAACAACGTAAGCTTGTTCACCGCAAACTGAAACTTTTCCGAATCTCCGTTGAACCTTGCAAACAAACAGTTTTCCACGCGCAATTCCTTTTCAAACCGATAAGGAATCTCCAACCGCACGCTCTCATTTTTCAACTGCATCATAATACGGCTGTCGATGATAGGCTTCCCCTCTGCGTCCACCCCCGTGATACCCGTTGAATACATGATAAGCGGCCCCTGCGTTTCATATCCCTTTGCCTTAATCCAGTTATCAAGCATTATGATTTGTTTCTCTTGCGACATAAACTCGCTTGCGGGAACTTTTCTAGATAACACATTGATAAGTTTTAATGTTTTTCTTTCTCTAAATTCTATTGTCGACATATTTCATCCTTGTTTTAACTCGCCTACAAAAAATATTTTTTGGCATATTTCATTATAGCTATGTCGATAGAATTCAAATGGCAAATAAAGTTTGTGCCAAAAATCTAAGATGAAAGTTTTACGTTTATTAAATTTTTCATTTTCCGTCATATCATCAGCAATAAAATTGTACATTTCATAAGATAAATATTTATAAATATTTATCTTATCCGTAATAATATTACGGTAACTATCGGGAGTCAACTTGATCTTATCAGCAATAATTTTTATCAGTTCGGCATTATATTCCTCGTTGTTACAAATACAATAATTTAATACATAGTTAGCAAAAACATAAATGTTCATATTATCTGCACCATTTATAAAATACTCAACTACTTGATTGTAACTATCTGTATTATAACCTAATATAATTTCATTATTACACACGTATCTCAAATAAATAATATCTTTTTTCGATAGAGCAAATGCGGTATGAAAGTCTCCGTAACTAGTAAACGAGCCAAAAAAAATAAAAATCAATGCTACAAATAACGCAACCCAAAATACGCGTATGTACCATTGCGAAAAAAGTGTCGGCAACAACAATGACACAATAGCGAATACCAAAGTAATTACGTTTGTTAATATATGATTGATTATTATTTTGCGTTTTGTTTTCTCTTTCCCAAAATCGTTAGTACTTTTTATTATATTGATTGTATTGCCTCCGCTTATGCCTACAAATTTTAGTACTATTTTTTTATTTGCTATACTAATAAATATACATGAAAATATCAAAACTTGCACTCTTTGAAATGCATAAACCATAAAATGAATTAGCTCATGTATAAAAATAGCAACCACTAACGCAAAAATCATAAAAATAAGTAAAAGAAATATATTCATAGATCGCTATTCTTGTCGTTTTCCTCATCATCACTTTTTTTTCTTTTTACATAATAATAAACTAATCTAACTAATTCAAATATGACTTCACCAAAAGAAGCAATCACGGCTAAAGCTAACAGTGTTCCAATTGCACCATCCAATTCAACAAAATATCCTAACACAAAACTAAATACCGCTATAAATAGAAATATCCCTATTGCAATAAATAGTTTTTGGGGGGAGATTTTTCTCATATTTCCTCTTTAAAAAATAATCGTACGTGTCGAAAATTATGCGACACGTACAATTATTTAAATTGCTTGATTTTAAAGGCTAATATTCCAGTTCGGCAAATACCATGCAGAAAGTGAGTATGTATTAGTAAAACTTGATGCACGTACGCTATTTAATATTCCTCTAGCAGCGTAAGAAACCAACACGTTAACCATCACTCCCAACAAAACAGTCAGCGCACCTTGACAAAATGAAAATAAACCACCCGTAGAAACAGTCAAGAATGTCATGCTACCTTCTGCGAGGGTCCACACTGCCGCCGATGCTGCCACTATACCACCTGTTAAAGCTAACTTAGTAAAAGAACCTATTATTTTGCCAATAAGCCCGTTTTCTGTAAGTGTTAGCTTCAATGTTCCGCCGCCCTCCACATAGCTCATCTCATCTTCATCGAGTTCGTATCCGCTTGTGGGCAACACGAGGTTGCTTCTTTTGATTTCCATTGTCGTTGTCATTGGTTTGCTCCTCCTAAAAATTAG
>JAITPR010000020.1 GCA_031289315.1 Clostridiaceae bacterium
TTCCCGCCCGGCTTTCTATTGTCAAGGATAAGCGGGAGGGATAAAAAGCAACGTAGTTGCGGTTTATGCTCACGCCCTTGACAAGAACGCCTTTGTATAGTTGCCGTTAGGCGGACGGCGAAATCTGCCGTCCACCCCTTTTTAGGACAAACAAAGCTGGGGAGTTAGGGAAAGCTTTATGGGGGCTGCTTTGGGGGAATGCTTTATGCGCGTTGCATGGGGTACGTGGCGAAAGGTTTTCGTCCGCATTTTTTTAAAAATATTTTGCGCGTGCGTGGTTTTTTTTGTTGATTTTTATTGCGTAATGTGGTATGCTTCAACACGTAATATATTATGCTTCAACATCGTGATATATTATATATAATATAAGTAGTCAAAAAGCTCCGAGAAGCGCTTAATTAAACGGGGCGAAGTAAGCACCGAAGTAAGCGGACGGACAGAAAAACATAGAAAATAAATATGTTTAGTATGTAAAACGCTTGACGAATGAAAAATTATAGTGTAGTATGATGAAAAATATGGGGGTGGACAATTCGCGGTGACCAAATATTTTCTTGCCTATGCAAGTCGTCACAGAGGATTGTACACTCCCAAAATACTGCAAAACAAACAAAATGCTTGCGGTGAATAACCAATACCCAAGCACAACACCGTCTTACTTCGATAAGATGATGGGAAAAATGTAACAAAGAGGAATAAAATATGCTGCATACGAATAGTTTGCAATACATAATGTGCATAGGGGGGGGGGGTACTCATTATAAGCACCTCGTTCTTTTAAAATCGGCGCTTACCCGCCGGGTTTTGCGTGCGAATTATTCATCTCTTAATTTTTACATCAACAAGCTAAAAACATGTAATTAAACGACTTTTCACGAGGTCGTTTTTTTTGCGTTAAAAATCGGAAAAAGTACCGTTTTGCTTATAAAAAACAGGGGCTTCCAAAATGGGGGCGTGGGGGCTTCGCCGGGGACGACAGGGTGTCACGGCTCCGATATAGGGGACCTTTCGACTTCGCTCAAGGTGACAACGGGCGCGGAATTCGATTGCGCGAAAGGTGACAACTGGCGCGGAATTCGATTGCGCGAAAGGTGACAACTGGCGCGGAATATGACTGCGCTCAATAAGGAAAAGTACCGTGTGGCTTGTGAAAGGGGCATGCGGGAAGCAATAAGGAAAAGTACCGTGTGGCTTGTGAAAGGGGCATGCGGGAAAAAAAAATAAACGGAGGAATCCAAGTATGAAAAAGTTTAGAAGTTTGCTCATCGTGGTTTTGGTGCTTGCTTTGGCAGTCACCGTATTCGCGGCGTGCGGCAGTGACGGCGACACCTATAGGGTGGAGTTCAAAAACGGCGAGATTACGCTTGACGCCTACACACAAACTGTGAAGAGTGGCGAAAAGGTCGGCAAGCCGGAGGTCAATCCCACAAAAGATGGCTACACATTCGTTGAATGGCAGCTTGACGGCGTGGCGTACGACTTTGACAAGGCGGTGACGGGAAACATAACGTTGACGGCAAAATTTGCAATCAATGTGTATGATGTTACCTTCATCAGTGAGGAAGGTTCGATTTTCGCGGTCGTTCCCGTCAATCACGGCGACGCGGTGGTAGTTCCCGCAACGAATCCCGATAAAGAGGGTTCGACGTTCAGGGCATGGCTAGCCGGCACTGCGGATTATGTTTTAACAACTCCCGTCACCGGCAACATCACCTTGACGGCGGCGTTCACACTCAACAAGCAAACCGTAACGTTTAACGACGAGAACGACAAGAAGCTTTCCGACACGCAGGTCGATTGGGGTACCACCGTCGCCGAACAGCCGGAGCTTGGAAAGACTGGCTTCGACTTTACGGGTTGGAGATTGCCGGACGGTTCGCGATTTGTTTTCACCACGCTTGTTAAGAGCGACTTGGTTTTGAAGGAGTCTTATGCACCCATTTCTTACACGGTAGTGTTGAAGAATGCGGACGGCACCG
This sequence comes from Clostridiaceae bacterium, assembly GCA_031289315.1. GTDB lineage: Bacteria > Bacillota > Clostridia > Christensenellales > CAG-917 > JAITEJ01. The sequence continues at coordinate 1,980 of JAITPR010000020.1, forward strand.
TCTATAGAACCGACCATTACATTTACGGTGACGTTATTGAAGAACTCCCCGCCCGCGCTCCGGAAACAGGTTACCACTTTGTGGCATGGCTGCTTAACGGCACACCTTATACCTTCGGCACCGCCGTGACCACTACCGGTGAGATCGAATTGACGGCGTCGTATGCACTCAACGTATATACCGTGAATTTCAAGGGTGAGACAGGCAACGTCATCACCACCACTAACGTAACTCACGGACAAACGGTTGCCGAATTCACCGCGCAGGAGAAGGACGGCAACTTCACGTTTGTCGGTTGGTACAACGAGGCTACCGGCACATTATATGACTTCGATGCACCCGTGACCGGCGCACTCAACTTGATTGCAACGTTCGAAATAGATGTGGACGCGGCTCTTGCGCAAATAGCGGATTATACCGGTTTGGGCTTGATTGAAGAGATAACCGGAAACGTAGGTACCTACTTTAATCCTGTCCCCGGAGATGGCACTGCGGAAACCGCATTTAATGTTGATGAAGACGGCAATATAACGAGCTTTTATTATTATTCCGAATTATATAAGGAAGACGAAACTAGCCGGCAATTAGCCGTAGTTTCCTTTGAATGGGCGACGGCAGATGCTTCGGCACGCTACGGAACATTGACAAGCGCAAGCTACTATAACGGACTGCATGACGGTGAATTTGAGAAAATTTTAGAAGAGTCCAACAACGATTATGAATCGCAGTATGAGTATGTATTGGAAAGTATCGCTTTGCTTACAAGCTCGGCTTACACCGTTGGAGAGGACGGTAGCTACACGTTTACGATTGTGGACGGCGGCAAGGAAGGCGTCAACCTTGATATTACATTGACGCTCGTCTTTGACGATTTAGGTCGTCTAGTTTCATTTGTTGTCGATGGCTCCGAGTTTATGATCTCATACGGCGAGAACGGTGCGGTTCCTGAAGATAGAATTACTCCTGACACCGATGGAAGCGATAGAAATTGGAATTCCTATGCTAGATATTACTTCATTATCGACGGGCAAAGAGTTATCCCAAACAATAGAGATGCCGGAACTATCGGCGCGTATCTTACGCCGGCGTTGTTGAATAACAATACTGTAATTCAAACAGCAAAAACTACCGCAGGATATCTCGCCAATTACTATCTTGACGAAGACAAAACGCAACCGATATCAAGCCAAGGAATTCTTCTTACCGGTGACATAGATATCTACGTTGAGTTTGTACCGTCCGCGTCTGGCGATGTGTTAACTAAGCTTGCCGCTACTCTTGCGGCAACCACGTATGAATATACGGCGGTGCAAGACCCGGGAGCAAACCCGCTTAACTATGTAACGGTTCGTTTCGAAGACGGGGTGTTGACTGAGGTTTATAGCAATAATGGAATCGTTGAAAGTTGGTGGACGGAGTTGGTAGGCTTCTTTGGAACGCAGTACTCATTTAACGGTACAAACTACACAAAGGCACTCGACAGCAGCGCTATCATGCGTAATCCCCTTAGTGAAAAAATACTTGACTATTCATTTAACGAAGCATTAAACAACGTTAAGTTGAGCGACATTACTATCACTGAAAATCAAATTCAGGTTGTTGCTTCGGGAACTACCTATACATTGACATTGGCAAACGGTTTAGTTGTTTCTTACGTAACCGCCAGTACATGGTCAACAAACACTGTGACGGTTAACTACGACGCTACCGCTATACCTGCAGTCCCGACTGACGACGAAGGTGCACCGATTGTATGGCAAAAACTTTTTAAGGCGGAGTTCTTGATTGTTGATACCTACAACATACCCGTTGGATATTTTGCCGACAAAACAATCTCTAGATATGGTAATGCAGACGATACGGAAATAACATTGACATATGCCGACTTGGAAGCGTTCTTGACAGGCTTAGGCGTTGATATTACAGGAAAGCGTATCGTTATTTATGAGGTACGTGTCATTAGAGGTAGTGTTGACATGATGAATCACGGAAATGAAATTAGCGATATAAGCAGTGGAATTACCGTGGGAACAACTCAAGCTACATACACTTATTGGATCGACCTTGTCGACGCCGGCTAATAGCAAAACGGGTTTGAAAAAATCCTAAAAAATATGCTTGAAGCATTATAACAAAAAATTCCCGAATGGCGCGGGGGCTAAAAACCCCCGCGCTTACGGGCGTTTTTAACCGATTGATGTTCGGTTTTTCGTCGGCTACTTTTTTGAGCGGTCGGCTTTGGTTTGATTTTAAGGGGAAGTTCGGGCTTTATTGCGGTTTTGCCGCAACGGAAATGACATAAGAGGTTATGTCTTTGGGATAGGGGAAGTTTTGGCTTTGGGCGGTTTTGCCGCCTAAAAATTTACGCGCGCGTGAGCAGTATGCGTGTGTGCGCGTGTACATGATGTGATATATGTGTGTGTACGTGTGTGTACGTGATGTGATATGTGTGTGTATACGCGAAATTATGTTGAAAATAAACCGCTTTGAGGTCGTATGGACGGATAAAGCGGAGTAGGATAGAAAAGAAAAGGCTTCGCTTCCGTGAATAGCGGAAAGTCGCTTTTCAATGCGGGGGCTTCGCCGTAGTGCGACAATAGCCACCACCTTATGCGTGTTGCATGGGAGTGTGACGATACGTCCAAAACATACATTTTGGACGACATAGACCACTTTATGCGCGTTGCATGGGGAAGTGACGTAGGAGGGTAGGCACCTATTAGGGGACCTTTCGACTGCGCGCGGCACGCCGCGCTACGCTCAAGGTGACAGTCTAAAATTCCCGCTCCTATTGGGTGACACGTGGGAATAAATTCCGCTCCTATTGGGTGACACGTGGGAATAAATTCCGCTCCTATTGGGGTGGCAGGATAAAGAAACGCTCCTATTGGGGTGGCAGTAGGGTAGCGTAAAACGTTAAAAAAAAGAAGAAACGGTGCGGGGACTTCCGGGCGGTTTCAGATTTAAGGATATATATGCAGATTAGAAAAAGACAGGGAATCACTTGCGTGGCGCGGATAACCGCGTTGTTGATGGTGGCGTGCATTGTTTTGACCGCCGTATTTGCGGCTAGTGCGCCGTCCGGTGGGAACTTAGGCACCACCTTTGCGGCGACGTTCAGGGACGTGACGGAGAGGTATGCGGGAAGACTAAATTCTGCTTCGTTATACGACCCTGACACGGTGATGAGTGCGGACGGCTTGCGTCCGCAAGATACCGATTACGTGGATCTGATTGTGGCGCTTTCCGGCAACGCTTCCGTTGTGGAGAGGTATGTGAGCGCGTCCGGGTACAAGTCGGTTTACGACTATTCCGTATCTAAGGCGGGCGTGGCGGCGACTTCGGCGATAAGGTCGGAGCAGTCCTCGTTTTTAAAGCGGTTGACGGACAAGGGCGTGTCTTACACGGTTAATACTGCATTTTCAACGCTTTTGAACGCGGTTTCCATTTCCACGCAGTATAAAAATTTGGCGGCGGTGGAAAAGCTAAGCGGCGTGCGTTCGGTGAGATTTTCGCGGACGTATATGCCGCTTGAGGGCATTGCCGAACCGGTTTATAACGACGTTAAGGTGCATCCCGACACCGGCATATTCGACAGCTCGGACGTTGCGGCGTTAGGGTATACGGGCGCGGGAACAATGGTCGCGGTGTTGGATACCGGCTTCGACCATTCGCACAGCGTGTTCAAAGCGTTGCCGCCCTCCGACTCTCTGCGCATGAGGATTAGCGGCGTGGAAGCGTTGCTTGCCGACAGCAAAGCCGCGGCTTTGCGTCCGTACGTAACCGCCGCGGACGTATACATTTCCGATAAAATTCCCTTTGCGTTCGACTACGCGGACAACGACGCGGAGGTTTATCCCGCCAACTCTGAACACGGTACGCACGTCGCCGGTATCATTGCCGGGAACGACACCGTTGTTACGGGCGTCGCCGTCGACACTCAATTGGTGCTGATGAAGGTGTTTTCCGACATAGGAAGCGCCGGCGCTAAGGACGAATATCTGTTGCCCGCGTTAGAAGACGCGGTGCTACTAGGCGTGGACGTAATCAATCTGTCATTAGGCACCTCCATGGGCTTCACGCGTGAGCGCGACAACGACGAAACCAACCGCGTTTACGACCTCGTTAAGGAAGCCGGCGTCAATTTGGTGGTCGCCGCCGCAAACGACGGAAGCAGCTATCGCGGCACCGCCAACGGCGATACCGGTCTTTTGACTAACGCCGACACCGGCACGTTAGGCTCTCCCGCAACCTACGCGGGCGCGCTTGCAGTCGGCTCCGTAAGCGGCGTAAAAACAAATTATTTAGTAGCCGACAACTCGTTGGCGGTTTACTACGTCAACCCGATAAATCCGTTGAGCGACGAAATTAAGTTCCGCACCGCCGTTGAAGCGGAGTGGCTTAAAACGCACTCTGCCTTGCCTGCCGACAATAATTATCCGTATCAGGTTGTCCCCGGCTACGGTCAACCGTTTAACTACGGGGAGGGCGTGAACGTGAGCGGCAAGATAGCCGTGGTTTCACGCGGCGACATAACCTTCGAACAAAAACGCCAATACGCCTTTGAAAACGGCGCTATAGGTATTCTTATATATAACAATGTGTCCGGCTCTCTGTCGCTGGCGGTTTCCAACGAGCTTACCATTCCCACGGCGTCCACAAACAACGAGTTCGGGCGGCAGCTGGCGGCGCGCGGAAGCGGATACATAAAAATGATTGCCGCATACGAGGCGGGTCCGTTCATGTCGTCGTTTTCGTCGTGGGGTCCCTCTCCCGATCTCTCCCTAAAGCCGGAAATCACCGCACACGGAGGGCAGATTAAATCCGCCGTTCCGGGGGGCGACTACGAACAGCTTTCGGGTACGTCCATGGCGGCGCCGAATATGTCGGGTGCGGTTACGCTTATCCGTCAATATGTAAGAGGACTTCCGCAGTTCGCTAACGCCGGTGATAAGGAAATAGCGGTTGCGGTCAACCAAATTCTTATGAGTACGGCGACCACCGTCAAAAATCAGGACGGCAATCCCTATTCGCCCAGAGTGCAGGGTGCCGGTTTGGCGTCGCTGTCCGGCGCGGTCAAAACTCCCGCTTACGTCACCGTAGAGGGTTCGGATTTCTCTAAGCTAGAGCTTTTCGACGACCCTGCGCGCTTAGGCGTCTACGAGATGAACATAGTTCTGCGCAATATAACAGGCACCGCCGTCACCTACCGTCCGTCCATCGACGTTATCACCGAAACGGTGTCCGCCGACAACAAAACGGTGGCGGAGAAATCCTATATGCTTTCCGATTATTCGCTTACGGTACAATGGTTGGATAGCGCAAACGGCAGTTATGACGACGGTCTTATAACGGTAAACGGCGGTTCGTCGCTACGCGTCAAGCTTGTGTTGACATTGGGCGCGTCCACTAAGGAATATTTGACGCGCTCCTTTGAAAACGGCATGTTTGTGGAGGGCTTCTTGAAGTTCGCCCCGCAAACCACGGAAAACCCCGTATACCTCTCCGTTCCCTACCTTGCTTTCTTCGGCGATTGGACGGACGCCGCGCTTTGGGATAAGGATTTCTACGAAACGGAAGCCGACCGCCTCAACGCAAGCATTATTGAAGACGATAAGTTAAAAGCCGACATCGCTCCCACAACGCCTTACGGCGCCGTCAATTCCAGTTATCTGTTCGCGCTGGGCGCCTACATATATCTGCAAGAACCGGGAGCGGAGGACATAATTCCCATTATGGACAAAGCGGCTATGTCCATTTACCCCGGCGCCGTCACGGAGCTTTACGGCTTGGCGGCGGGTCTGCTGCGCGGCGCGTCTAACGTCAAGCTAGACGTCGCGGAGGAAAATACCGGACGCGTAGTTCAATCATTCGACTACTTCAACGTGAGGAAGGCGGGCTATACCTCCAATACCGGCGCGGCAAGGCAGTCCTTTATAGAAATGGAACACGTTTCGCCGTACGAAATGGGGCTTATCAACAATCAGCGCTATACCATGACGTTTACCGCCGAAATGGACTACGATAAGCACGAACACAGCAGTACGAATACGGAGTATACGCTAAGCTTTTGGGCGGACTATGAGTCGCCGTCTATGAAGTCGGCACAGGTGTACAGCAAGTACGATAAATACGACAAGAAAACTAAGACGTACCTTGAAATGTATATCTACGACAACCAATATGCGCAGTCATTCCGCCTGCTGTCTATGGACGGCACCAATGAACTGGTCATGATCAACAACTATCCCACACCGATAAGAGGCGACCGCGGCGAAACGGCGGTTATTACCTACGAAATTACCGACTATTTAGAATTTATATACAACGGCAGAACGCCGGATAGCATTTTCGTCTATGTGGACGACTACGCGTTGAATTACAGCATTTTTGAAATACCGCTTCCCACGCGCGGTGCGGAAAATATCGACTTTCAGGACGATGCGGTTACCTTGAGCAAAAATCAGGTCGTTACGCCGGCGTATACCGTTGCGCCGGAGGGTAAATGGGGAGATACGTTGGAATGGCTTTCCTCCGATGAGAGCGTGGCGCGCGTACACCGCGGAGAAATATTCGCGGTAGGTAAGGGCGAAGCGGTCATATCCGTGTCCATTCCCGACGGAAACGGCGGATACCTTGATACGGCGTCCCTCAACGTTAACGTGTTGGATACGGGCGACGCGGGATATTCGCCGCAACCCGACGTGAAGGTTTCGGCAATGGCGTTCTCGTCCTACGAAACGGTGTTCTCGTACTATTCGCAGGAGTTCCGCGAAATCGGCGTGATAGGCAACGTCCGAAAAATAAGCTCGCACAGCATGTCCGTGTTCCCCGCGGAGTCGATAAAGATTTTCACGGAGGTTAAGCCGTGGAATATCGACGACAACAAGCTGCAAATCGAATGGCGTTCCTCCAACAGCAAAATCGTAACCGTGGACGGCGACGGCGTGATTACCGGCGTTTCTAAGGGAACGGCGTCCATCACCGCAACCGTGCGCTACGACGGAAAAATTACCGCGTTTACCGACCGCTTTACCATTACCGTCGGTGAGGAGTTCGTAATAAGAGGCTCCACGCTCGTCGCCTACTTCGGTACCGGCGACGAAAACGGTCACGTCAAAATTCCGGAGGAAAAAAGTATTTCATTAATAGGGCAGTACGCGTTCTCCAACTACAAGTACGCCTTGAACGCGGACGGCACCTATAAACTGGACGTCGATAAATTCGTAATCTTAGAACCCGTCGGCGAATCCCTGATAAAAAGCGTGGAGCTTTCCTCTACGGTGGAAATCATCGACGAATACGCGTTCTACGGCTCCAAAAACTTGACGACCGTCACGCAGGCTCCCGACCCGAACGGCAAGGAACCGGCGCTTAGACGCATAGGGCAGGGCGCCTTTGAGGCTTGCCCGGAGCTTGCCGTGTTCGACCTCTCCGACGTGCTCAGCGTAGGGCTGTACTCGTTTAGAAATACTCCGAAATTGAATCCCGGAACGCTGTCGAAGCTGTCATACGCCGGCGACGAGGCTTTCTTAGGCAATAAGACAATTACCGCGATAGATTTGACTAATTTGGGCGCCGCCGGTCCTAAGGCGTTTGCCGAATGCGAAAACCTTGCAAGCGTGACCTTGGGCGCGAATACCAAACCCGGCGCGTACATGTTTGAAAAATGCAATAAGCTTTACTCGCTGGCGATATACAACCCCGTCATTACGCCGGGCGGCGTCTTCGCCGGCATTCCCAACCTCCATACCGTTACCTTTAAGGCAAAGGTCACCGTGGGTACCAACTCCTTCCAAAACTGCCCGTCGCTCACTACGGTGAGCTTTGAGCAGGGCGCGGTGTCCATAGGCGCGTACGCCTTCGCCGGCGCCGGTAGCTTGACGACGGTAAGAATCGACGGCACCGTCATAATAGGACAGGGCGCGTTCGCGGAAACCAATCTCACGACGCTTACGTTGGGCGCCGACGCGGAACTTGTTTTGGATGACGCCGCATTCTACGGCGCAACCAACTTAAAAACGGTGGATACGTCGGAAAATGCCGATTACGACTTCGAAAACGGTATTCTCTACAACGCCGCGCATACGGAAATTTTTGTGGCGGCGGCTAACGCCGATTACAACAACTCCGCCTTTACCGTGTCGTATGTCATACTTAAAATACACCCCGGTGCGTTTGCAGGGCATAGGAAGCTGATTTCACTGTCCTTTAACGGTTCCAATCCCGCGTTGGATGTGGGCGCATTGGCTTTTGCGCTTTGCCCCAACCTTAAATCCGTCACACTGCCGACAAATACCACGACGGTGTTCGGCGACGGCGTATTTAAGGGCTGTGCCTCGTTGGCGTCGGCGCGTAACCTCAACTTCATGAAAAATATACCGGCGCAGGCTTTCGCGGAAACGGGACTGCTTTCGGCGGAAATCGGCGACGATACCACGGTGGGCGTGCAAGCGTTCTTCGCGGATATTGTCCTTGCCAGCGTGACCTTAGGCGAATATGCCGTAATAGGCGATGAAGCCTTTGCGCTTTGCGAACTCTTGGAAATCGTGCGTATGCCCTCTTCCGTAGGCGTGCGTGTGGGCGCGGGAGCCTTCTTATACAATAAAAATTTGAGAACCATAGACCTTTCTAAGGTGACCGGCGAAATCGGAGAGGGCGCGTTCAGAGATTGCGTAAGCTTGACCCGCGCCGACCTCGAAAACGTTACTAAAATAGGTGCGTACGCCTTTGCGTTCGACCTGCTAGGGTGGTATAATTCACAGCTTTCCCTGCCGGTTTTGGAGGTGGTGAACGCCCCCAACGTGACGGAAATCGGAGAGGGCGCGTTCTATGAGAACGGCAAAATAACCACCGTTACCGTGTCAAATAAACTGAAAATCATAGGCGATTACGCTTTCTTCGGCGGCGCGGTAATGTCCGGCGATGCCATTATAGCGTTGCCGTCCGTCGCCGATTTGGCGATAGATTTGAGCGGCGTGGAGAAAATCGGCGCTTCGGCGTTCTCCGGAAGCGGCTTGAAGTCGGCGGAGCTTACGTCGCTTAAGATTATGGGTACGGAAGCCTTCTCCTTTACGGCGAAGCTGTCCTACGTGAGCGGCGGCGACGGCGTTAAGGATGTTCCGTTCGGCGCGTTTGCGGAAAGCGGCTACACCGGCAATTTGACACTGGCGACCGCGGAAACCGTCGGTGACCGCGCGTTCTATCATTCGCAAATAGGCGAAATAACCGCACCGTTAGTGAAAATCGTCGGGTTGGAAGCCTTCTTTGAGGCGCAAAGCAGGAAGATTTTGCTGCCGTCCGCACAAGTAATAGGGTTGCGCGCTTTCTATAACGCGGCGAATTTAACCGATGTCGCGGACATGGACGATTTGAGCTATATAGGGGATTTGGCGTTCCTTAACACCGCGTTGACTTCGTTTGCATTGTCGGGTAAGCTAGGTTTCATGGGATACGGCGCGTTTGAGGGCGTGCGGGGCTTGACCGGCTTCGAATTAAACGGCAGCGCCGACTTTACCCTTAACAATAAATATTTTGTGAGCGACGGCGTGCTGTACGAAAGGTTGAGCGGCGGCTCATTGTTGCTGATTTCCTATGCCGCGGGCGATAGCGACGAGGTGTATACCGTGCTTGCGGGTACGTCTAAGATTGTCGACAACGCGTTCTCCGGCAACCGCTTTCTAAAGGAAGTGTACCTGTCCTACGAATTGACCGCCATAGGTGACCGCGCCTTTGACGACTGCACGGCGTTGTCCGTGGTACACTTCGGCTCACTTAGGGCGCCGACGCTGGAATCGGCTTTCGATATGGCGATTTACGAGTCGGCGTTTTTCGCGTCGATAACCGATTTGCCGCCCGTATACGACTACAAATACGCCGACTTTTTCCCGCTTTACTACTTCAACTTCATAGGGCAGATAGGCAAGGTGCGCGGTCTTACGGCGACCTACCCCGCCAACGGTTCGGGCTATGACAACTTCATTTATTCGAAATACTTCGATACGGTTACCGCAAGCGCGGCGGTTATAGAGGAAAACACACGGCGACTGATTGATACAATCGACGCGTTGGGTACGCCCGTGCTTGCCGACGGCGAACTGCTTAAGGATTTGCGCGCACGCTACGACGCGCTTTCGGATACACAAAAAGCCTTTGTGACTAACATCGGCAAATTGGAAGCCGCCGAAGCCGCTTATGCGTTACTCTTAGCGGGTGAGGAAAAGGCTCCGGACGGCGGCGACGACAACCGCGCGTTGGAAATAGGCTTAGGCGTAGGCTTGGGCTTAGGCTTGCCGCTTGCGGCGGGAGCAGTGTTGTTGTTGCTCTTCTTGAAAAAGAAGGGCAAAGTGGGCAAGCTCGGCAAACGTAGCAAGGACACACCGGAACCCGACGAAGCCGAAGTACCGGAAGCAACGGAAGCCGAAGCAACGGAAGCCGGCGAAATCGAAGTCGGCGAAACCGAATTAGCGGAAGCCGAAGCGGCGGAAGCCGGCGAAATCGAAGCAACCGAAGAAAGCGAAACGGCAATCGAAGCGACGGAAGCCGAACAACCGGAAAATAATAAAAATACCGAACCTGTCGATACGGCGACCGCGGGAAAGCCTTCGATTGAAGTAAGCGGCGACAACGGAGATAAATAATTATGGGAAAGAGAACATTTAAATCGAAAATATTTTTTGCGGCGGCGGCGCTGATTTTGGCGCTTACGACCGCGCTTACGCTTGCCGCTTGCAGCGACGGGAAGAGCGAATACACCGTTATCTTTAATGCAAACGGCGAAACCGTTCATACCGCGACGGTGCCGGCGGGCGGTTTAGCCGAAAGCTTTGCCGCGGAGCGCGACGGTGCGGAGCTAGCCTATTGGGCGGACGCAACCGGCAATCGGTACGACTTCGCAACCCCCGTGAACGGCGATTTAACGCTTAACGCGCGTTGGCAGTTCGCCGTTAGCTTCTCCGCGATAGCAGGGGGACAGTCGGTGTTCTTTGACATTGTAAGGGTTTTGGAGAATGCGGCGGTGGTAAAGCCCGCCGACCCCTCCGTTGCCGGGCATACCTTTAACGGTTGGAAAAAACCGGGTACGACGGAGTTTTACGACTTCGGCACGCCGGTAACCGCCGCGTTTGAGCTTTATGCCGATTTAACTCCCGACGCGCTCACGGTGGCGTTCAAGGACGGACAGGGCAACGCGCTTGCCGCAACCGTCGGCGTACCCTACGGCGGTAAGGTTCAGGCGCCCGGCGCCCCCGCGATAGAAAATTACACCTTTATAGGTTGGATTAGAGAAGGCGCGGACACTTCGTTTGACTTCTCCGCGCCCGTAACGGCAAGCGTAGTCCTCATTGCGACATACGCCGAAAACAGCTTCAAAACCCTTACGGTTAAGGGCTACACGCAGGGAAGCCCCTCCGCCTTGACCGTTTTGGCGCAATATAAGGTCTACGCGGGCAAGCTTACGCCGAAGGTAAATTATTCGGCGATAAGCGGCATAACCCCCGTAGATGTTAATTTCCGGTTCCTTTCGGACGAGGCGGAAACGGTGAAAGTCGAGTTTTCTTTCGGCAATACCTTGAGCCGCGATATAACGTTGGTTCCCTACTTCACGCCGATACGCGACTGCGTTGTAAGGCTAATTCCCGGCGGCGGACTTCCCGATAAGGAGTTTTCCGTTAGGTCGGGGCAGAGCGTGTTAAGCGTCGCGGGCGCCGGCGATTATCCGAATACGGAACCCGTGCGAGAGGGCTTTGACTTTGAGGCTTGGGCGATGCCCGACGACACCAACGAATACGACTTCTCTGCTCTCGTCTACGACAATTTAACAATCGAAGCGCGGTGGAGATTGCGGAATTATACCGTGTGGTTCTACGACGGCGCAACCATTATAAAGGAAGTCGAACGCTATCACGGCGCGGAAATAGGCTTTGTTCCCGATGCGCCGGTAGGCTTGTCGTTTAAGGAATGGCAGATTAAGGACGATACCGCCGTGCTATCGTCGGAGGACATAGTTACGTCCAACTTGCAGCTTGTTGCGGTGTGGGAGGTGTCCTTGCATACCGTAAGCTTCGCCGCCAACGTAGCGGATACAAGCAGTCCGTCTTCCGCCGTCGACGCGCTTACGGACATACCCTACGGTGAGTTGTTGAGCGCACAGGCGTTGCCGCAGCCTACTAGAAGCGGATATATCTTCGACGGTTGGTATATTGCGGGTAGCGGCGGTTACACGCCGATTGCCGGCATTACCGTAGACGGCGACGTTACTCTCACCGCCCGTTGGCGCACGCAAATAGCCGTTTATATTAACGGCGTGTCCGCAAGCACGTACGGCATTACCGTAGAGCCGTTCGAGGGCGGCTACGTATCGGCGGCGGATATTGCCTCACTTAACAGCCTTGCGGAGGCTCAAACGCCCGCAGACAAGGTTTTTGCATACTTTACAACGGTTTCAAACTCTAAAACGGTAAAATACGACTTTTCAAAAACGGTATTCAAGGGGCTTAGGCTAGACGCTAAATACGCAAGCACGCTACCCGCGGAAATAACGCTCATATCCGCTTACGACGGCGTGTCGGGGCAGGATTCCTTTGAAACGGTTGCGGGTGCGCAGCTTAGCGCCGTCGCCGAATTCACGGCTAAGAGCGGTGCGCTTATAAATGCCATGCTGTCGGCTAAGCCCGCCGCCGAATTCCTTTTCTGGACGACGGAGAACCCCGCCGGCAAGGCGATAGAAAATCTCATCCCGTTTGATTCCACGGCGTACATCACGGGCGACGTCACATTGTACGCGGTCTACGATCTTGCGGGCAAGCTAACGGTGACCTTTAAGGAGGGAGATTGGACAAAGACCGTGCGCGTCGTAAGCGGCGCGACGGTAAGCAAGCTTGAATTGCCGCGTCCGGCAAATCTTGACACGGAGTATGCCTGCATATGGAAGCTTAACGGGACGGCGTACGATTTCGACACCCCCGTAACGGAAAGCATAACCCTTGTCGCAGTGTGGAAGCTGCAACGCTACGAGGTTATATATTACACGGAAGCGAGCGGCGTTTACGCGCGGTGGTTCTTCAAATACGACGACGCGGAGGATACGCGGCGCGCAGTCAACTTCGGAATTACCGTGGGCGTTACGCCGCCTAAGTCGGGCTATACCTTCCTATATTGGTACGACATTACGACGGACGGCACCGCGGGCTTCGACTTTGTCAACACCGTCATCGACCGCGATTATGACCTGTATCCCAAATACGTGGTGACCAACACCGACGTACACAAGGTGCGCATATTCGCCGCCGACTTCACCGACGGAGTGGAATTCGCCGTGACGAACGGTTACATGCTGAAAGCCGACGACATCATGGCACAGCCGGCCATTTTCCAACGTACATTGGGCAGAAAAATCAAGACGGTGACCGTAAGAGGCACCGGAGAGGTGTTTAAGCTGGGCTTGACGCCTATCTATGCGGATGTTAGCCTAGACATAGAATTCGAACTGGAAACCTTCCGTATTTATTGGACGCAAAGTCCTCCGGCAATCACATTCCCGACCGCCGACCGCCACAGTACCAACCCTAAATATGACGGTACGACGGTGCTTTATTGGGAGTACAACGACGTCGTGACCTTTAAAATTGTGATTGCCGACGGCTACGATAAGGACGGCATATATGTTTTGGCGGTTACGTCCACCAAACGTGAAATATTGCTTCCCGACGCGTTCGGCTTTTACACAATCGACGCCAACCTGCTTTACGGTACCGACGGAAGGTTCAGCGGCGTGACGATACAGACCAACGAAGCCGTACGCTCCATAGGGTTCGCCGGCGGCACGGGTGAGCCGTCCTCTCCGTATATCATAGCGACGGAAACGCAGCTACGCTATATGGCGGCGAAGGTCAATTCGGATACCGATTACGCGGGCAAAAACTATAAGCTTGCCAACGACATTCAAATGGTGTCGACGACCGTGTGGACGCCCATAGGCTCAAAGGGCATTCCCTTCTTCGGGACGTTCGACGGCAACGGCTATAGAATTTACGGGCTTAAAATAACCGCGGCGGCGGGCGGAAGGACCGACTTCGGCTTATTCGGCGGGCTTTACAACGCCGTGATAAGGAACCTTAAGGTGGAAGCGGAAATCAGTATTGCCCTTCCCTCAAATTCCGTGATAGATATACGCGATTACAACGTAGGCTTGCTTGCCGGCGCGGCGGCGCTTGCCGACATAAGCTACGTTTCCGTGAGCGGCAAAATCACGATGAGCAACGGACAGAGCGGCGTCCCCGCGGACAACTACGCGTGGATGTTCGTAGGCGGCATATTAGGCGACGGACAAGGCGTTTCCGTCCGGTACTGTTCGGCGGCAATTGAAATTGCCGTGAGCGGCGGCGCGGTCGACAGCCACTCGTACACGGGCGGTATAATAGGACGCGCGACGGACGCCATAGTGGGTTACGGCGCGTACGGCTCTCTCATTGAGTCGTGTTACGTTTCCGGCAAGGTGACCTCGGTTCACGTTGCCGGCGGCATAGCCGGCGATGCGGAGTATTCCGCCACGATAGTCGGGTGCTACTTCACGGGCGAGGTAAAGGCTTCGCGCATAGAGGTGGTAAACGCCGCAACCGAAACGACGGTAAGGTCGCAGTACAGCTACGCGGGCGGCATTGTCGGTTATTTTGAACAGTACAGCTACATTCAAAGCTCCGTAGCCTTCGGGAAGGTGACGGGGGACTCCTACGCCGGCAAGCTTGTCGGCACGGCGCAGCTTTTGTCCGGCGTCAACATAAGAAATCTTTTTGAGGTGGCAAACGCGGATTGCCGCATAGAGGGTACCGCAACACGCGCTTACGCTCCCGGTGCGGCGCTGCTTGCCTCACCTATAGCTGACCTGCGCGCCTTCCTGCTTAGCCGGTTGCACTTTTCTGAGGCGGACTGGAACCTGGTTAGCACGGGCTTAGCTACCAATCCCTTGAAGGAGGAGGACGGAAAGGCTACGGAGGTTCACTACATCGAATTCGTGCTTAACGGCAAGGCGGTTTCCGAACGCGGACTTGACCACAACACACTCCTTTCGGAGCTTGCGGCAAAGCTTGCGGCGTTCAAGCCTGTCTTAAAGGAAAGCGCGCTGTTTACCGGTTGGTACTTCGACAGCAGTATGACCATGCCCTTTGACGGCTCCTTTGTTTTGGACTCCGACTTAATGCTTTACGGCTCCTACGTCGACCCGTCCGAGCTTTACGGCGCTTACGAGATGGACAACAGAGAAAGCTATCCCTCATGGCGGCGCACCATGTACGTATTCCAATCCAATTCGGCGTTGGAAAACTTTGTCGGCGTTGATGCCGCCGCCTACGGCTACGGAATGGTGTTCTTCGACAGCGGCAGCTTCTATCAGTTCATATACCAGATGGGCATGGACGGAAAAACCGTGACGGTTACGCTAATCGGTAGCTTAGGCTCACCGCATCAAGTAATATTCGAAAACGGCAAGCTTATATCCTATTATTCGGACGGCACCGTCAACGCCACGTTCTCCGAAAAGGTACTGCCGGTTTACGCCGGGCTGTACACCGACTCAAGCGGCAACGGAGAGGTTATGGCGTTTGACGGACGCGGCAACCTATACTTCGGACGCCCCTTCGAACCCGGCTCCGCGGAGCTTACCTTCAACGTAGGCATTTATTCGGAGAACACGGACGGCACCTTCCTGACTGCCGTCGATTACTGGAGAACCAATGCGGACGGCACCGCCGTTTTTGTACGGGACGCAAGGCGCGTTTCTCTTATAGCGGCGGGCGGCGTATACGTTTACGAGGTAATCGCCGTTCCGGAAATCGCGGGTACCTACCTTGCGGGCGGTACGGGCGCGGAGCTGGTGTTGACCTCCTACGGACACTTCGCACTGGGTGTTAGAGAGGGTACGTACAGAATGCTCACCAACGGCGTCGAGGTTGAATTCGACTTCGGCGGCGGCGTAACGGCAATCGCGGTATTAGAGAAAAAGGCGGCGGTTCCCGGCGGCTTGAAGGACGATATTTTGCACATAACGCTTGAGGGAGTTGTTTATCTGCCGCAAGCGGACAGCTTAAAGGGCTTATACCGCAATTCCTACTCTAAAACTGAACTGCTTTTGGACGGCTACGGCACGGCGTTTTTGACGACGCCCGCGTTAACCGCTTCGCCCGGACTGTACGCCGTGGAAATGTTGCGTACGTCGGACGGCAGCTTCAGCGAAATGATTGTGTTCACGGCTGCCAACGGCATTAAATACCGCGCGGTAATCTCAAAGTCGGCGGTGAACGCGCTTGATTTTGGCTTCTATACGGAAAAGAACGTGCAAGTCGGAAGCCGCCTGTACCTAGTTGAGGACGGCAGCTCAAACGACCCGACAAAATTCATCGGCGTGTGGACCTTCCCGGAAACGATAGAACAGTTGGAAATCCGTGCAAGCGGCGAAATAATTTATATTATGCCGACATTCAGCGCACAGTTCAGAATCGGCGCCGAATTGCGTAACTATATCTATCGTTACGCCTACAGCGGCGACAAGCTGATTTTCACCACAGAATCGGGACGGCGTGAGCTTTACTTTGACGAGTACGGCGTGGCGCACCTAGACGAATACCAATACATCAACGGTATTTCCTTCGAAATAATCGGCAAGGCGGCGCATAAGGCGGGCGACGATTTCACGGCGTTTGCCGGCGTTTGGGTGTCGGAGGACGTGGAAAACAATCTGCGTTCAAGGCTGGAAATAGGCGTAGACGGCACCGTGCGGTTAAACGGCACGGAGGCGACCGATGTTGTATTGACGGAGAGGGTCGGAATGGAATACGTGGAAGTGGACACCGCGCTATTGCTTAGCGCGCTTATGGATCGCGTGTTGCGCTTTACTGTAGACGGACGCACCTACAGCGTTCGCGTGACAAAGGACGGCGGGCTTTCCGTGCTTACGGGTATCGAAACGGCGACATACGACAAGGAATAAACAAAAGCTTACCCCTTGCTCTTCGCCGTCAAAACCGACGGCATGCGGTAGGGGATAACTCAAACTCTGCAAGGTTCCATTGCTCTTCGCCGCCAAAACTATGGCACACGGCGGGGAATAGCCGCAACAACCGGCAAACCGACAAAAAATATGTCTTAAAAGGCATTTGTATAAGAAATGAGAAATAAAAAAATTAACTTAATATTGCTTATATCCGCGTTTGTGACGCTAGCGCTAGCGTTTACGTTGGCGGCGTGTTCTAAGGACCTTGACATAGAGGCGGAGGGCTACACCGTGCGCATAACCTACGACTTGAACGGCGGCACGTACCAAGGCGCGGATAAAATCGTATACGCCTACAAGCCGGGGCAGCCCTTAGCCGATCTCATCATGCTACAGCGTCAGCCGGAGCGCGTGGGATACCACGTCGAGGGCTATTACCGTAGCTTTGAGAACGGCGTATACGGCGCTCCCGTCGATTTTTCGCGCGATAAAGCCGAAAATGACGTCACGCTTTACGTGCGTTGGCAGGAAAACTACTTCTATTCGGTGGTGTACACGGACGTAGAAAGCGGCGCGGATATTGAGGTAGGCGTTTACACGACCAGCCCCGGCGGCACATTTAGCATCAATCCGTCCAATGTCAAGCGCGACGGCTACACGCTGTTAGGCTTTTACAAGACCTCCGACGTGGATGACGACGCCAACAAATGGGACGCGGCGACCGTTCACCCCGGAGGCGAAACCATCGTCGTCAAGGTATATACCAAGTGGTTGGAGGGCGATTGGACGCTTGTCGACAACGCGTCGCAGCTTACGGCGCTTTCCCCGGTAGTCAACTACTACCTGCTCAACGACATTGATTTTGCCGGCAAGTCGTGGCATACCGTGAACTTCGGCGCTAAGCTTGAGGGCAACGGCTACAAGATTTCCAACGTAGCGCTTCCGGAGGTCAAGACCAGCTCGTACGGAAAGTATTACTACGGACTGTTCGGCGAAATTGCCGCCACGGCGGAAATAAACAACGTCGCCTTTGAAAACGTGACGCTCACGGTAAACCTAGAGCGCACCGGCAACGCCGAAATTTACGCGGCGCTGTTTGCGGGTACGGTAGCCGACGACGCGAAAATTCAAAACGTGACCGTCAAGGGTACGCTTACCGTCCTCAAGGTAAATTATAACTTCGCATATCTGCACTTAGGCGCGGCGGTTGCCGACCCGGACGCGAAATCCTATGCCGCCGGCATAGACGACGGCGCAGTGGCTTTCGACAACCAAACCGACAACTACACGGACGTTCCGCGTAGAGAAAGATAGCCGTCGACACGGTATATAAAATGAAAAAAATGGAAACGGCGATTAAGACGGGCAACCGCTTAAAAACCGAATCGGAGGTTTAAGTATGAAAAAAGGCAAACTTATTGCAAAACTGGCGGCAATGATAATTCTTGCGGCACTGTTTGTACCCATTTATGCGGCGTGCAACAACGACGCAAAGCTGGACAACGAGGTCAATCCTCTCGTCTTTTCGATAGAGGCGGTCGACAAGGTTTTTAACCCGTTCTTTGCCGCAACCGGTGCGGATACCTCCGTCGCGGGCGTGACGCAGTTAGGGCTGTTGGGCGTTAACGACGATGCGACGACTCCGGCGTTCGGCGACGACGAGGCGGTTATCGCTAAGGACTTCGCGATCAACGTCATAGGCGACAACGAGAAAACCGAGTATACCTTTGTAATGAAGAACAACGTCAAATATTCCGACGGCGTTCTGCTTACGTTAAAGGACGTGCTGTTCAATTTCTACGTATATCTGGACCCCGTTTATACGGGTTCGTCCACCATGTATTCCACGGATATAGTGGGATTGAAGAAGTACCGCACGCAAAACCCGTACGCGGACGACAACGACGATGCCGGCACGGACAAGACGTTCGAGGGGGCCGCGCAGGACCGTATCAACGCCTTGACGCAGGAAATTCAAGCCTTCCTTGACGAAAAGTTCCCCACGCATACGTACGGTACATATAAGATAGACGACTTGCTTGCCTACCTTGACAATACCGACCAAGCTGTTCCGGGCTCCACCTTGAAAAAGGACGCGCAAACCTTCTTAAAGGAGTTCCGCACCGAGGTGGAAACCGATTACCGCGACGCCTCCGTAGCCGAGGGCAACACCTCACTGCTTGACACCAAAATGAAGGTGTTTTTGGAAAGCTACGGGCTTATCAGAATCAAAAATAAGGACGACGGCAGCAAGGAGAAGGAGTTGGAATTGAACGGTATCCCCGTTGCCACCATCACAGAAGCCGAAGCAATCGAAATGGTTTACGCTCAATACACGGTGACCGCCGACAACCTGATAAGTGCCGTTCATTCCACGGCGTCCGGCAACAAGCTGTTTGTGCAGTTTACGGCGGAGGCGCGCGGCGACTACTTCGACCAAATTATGGACGGTGACAGACGCGCCGTTCCCAACGTTGCGGGTATCGAGCGGATTTTAAGCGGCATAACCTTGAACGGTAACACCTACGCCGCGCCGGTATACGAAAACGGCAACTTCACGGGGACGGGCTACGAGGCTTTCAAAATAACCATAAACGGCATCGACCCCAAAGCGGTTTGGAACTTCATGGTGGACATCGCGCCCCTGCACTATTATTCGGACAAGGCACACATCGACGCATTCGACTACGAGTATAACTTCGGCGTGGAGTTCGGCAAGCTGGACTTCTTCACCAACGTCATCAACGGCGGCAACCGTACGGGAGTACCGGTGGGCGCTGGCGCATACAAGGCCACCAACAACCGTTACGAGGACGTGGCGGTAGGCTCACTTACCGTAGGCGAATTCTTCAACAGCAACGTAGCCTATTTCAACCGCAACGACTACTTCCTCATGGGCAAGCCGGTAATCAACCGTATCTGCTACAAGGTTGTGGCGAAGGAACGCATATTCGACGCAATTTCCAACGGTGAAATCCACTATGCGTCCACCGACGCCAAGTCCTACACTATCAATCAGGTTCAGCAGCAGAAGGACAAGCTGTCGTTTGCGGAGGTCTTGACGTCCGGTTACGGCTACATAGGCATCAACGCGGCGAAGGTTCCCGACATCAACGTGCGTCAAGCCATAATGAAATCCATGAACACGGCGTTGACGTTGGACTATTATGCGGGTACCATGGCGCGCGCCATTCAGCGTCCCATGTCGACGACAAGTTGGGCGTATCCCTCCGACGCAACCGCTTCGGCGTATCCCTTCTCCGAATCGACCAGTCCCGACGGCGCCATAGGCAGATTGCTTACGGCGGGCGATTACACCTTCAAAAACGGCTTGTGCGTCAGCAAAAAGGACGGCAAGCAGTTGAAGCTTACCTACACCATATCCGGCGACCAGTTGGAACACCCAGCGTATTCCACCATGCACAAATCCAAAGAGATTTTGGAGGCGTTGGGCGTTTCCGTCACGATAACTCCCGACCAGCAGGCGCTTGCAAAGCTGTCCGTGGGAGGTCTTCAGGTATGGGCGGCGGCGTGGTCTTCGGCGCTTGACCCCGATATGTTCCAGATTTACCACATCGAATCCAAAGCGACCAGTGTGGTTGCGTGGGGCTACAACGCCATAAAGGCCAATCCCAATTCCGTGGAATATAGAATAGTGTCCGACCTTTCCGACCTCATCGACCAAGGGCGCGAAACCCTCGTTCAGTCGGAGAGGAAGACAATCTACGCAAGGGCGTTGGATAAGGTTATGGAGCTTGCGGTGGAGCTTCCCACATATCAGAGAAGCACGCTGTATATTTGGAATAAGCAGTACATAGACGAAAGCACTATGACGCCGGCAAACGAAATCAATACCTACAAGGGTCCCATAGAAAAGATATGGGAGCTTAGCTTAGCGGTGAAATAAGCGCCGTTAGCGTTTTCGCGTCTTTAGGTTCGGGCAATAGCCCGCGCCGTAAATATTCGTTTTCGCGGAAGGTTGTCGGTGTCAACGCACCCAATTTTTCGCGGTAGATAAGGAAACTGATTGTATGGTAAAATACATTCTCAAAAGAATACTGCTGTCGGTGTTTATACTGTTCGGCGTGTCCCTCATAACGTATTTTTTGATACGTCTTATGCCCACGGACTACATCGACAATAAGTACGCCGCGCAGATAGCCAACGGTAGCGTTACCATGGAGCAGGTGCATGAAATCAAGACGATTTACGGCATCGACGACAATTCCTTCGGCGGCATAATCAAGGGCTATTTCAGTTGGTTAGGCAACACGCTTCAAGGCAACTTAGGCATTTCCTTTAAGTATACGCGCCCCGTCGGCACCGTCATAGCCGAAAATATGTGGATTTCCTTTTGGATGGCGTTGGTGGCGTTTGTTTTGCAAACCGTCGTCGCCATTCCGTTAGGGGTTACCTGCGCCACGCACCAATACTCAAAGCGAGATTATACGCTTACGGTTGCCACGCTTGCGCTCATATCGTTGCCGTCCTTCTTCCTATCGGCGCTGCTTATCAAGGTATTCGCCGTGGACTTAGGGTGGTTCCCGGTGCAGGGACTGGTGGACGCCTCCGTGGTACACGCCACGCCTATAAGCGAGTGGGGGGATAAGATACACCATCTGCTGCTACCTATGCTAACCACGCTGTTGCTGTCAATAGGCGGCTTCCTTAGGTACACGCGCACCAACACGCTTGAGGTTTTACGCGCGGACTACATCAGAACCGCGCGCGCCAAGGGCTTGCAGGAAAGCGTGGTTATAGGCAAGCACGCGTTTAGAAACACGCTCATACCGATTGTCACAATGATGGCGGGCATACTGCCCGGGTTGTTCGGCGGCATGATGATTTTGGAGCGGGTGTTCGCCATTCCAGGCATAGGCTACATGTCGTACGAGGCGCTGATGAACGGAGATGTTCCCTTTATAATGGGATACGTCATGTTCGTGTCGGTGCTTTCCGTCATAGGAACGCTTTTTTCCGACCTCATGTATTCCGTCGTCGACCCTAGAGTGAAATTGACTTAAAACCAAACGGCGTAGCGGTTGCGGAGTCGGAACGGACGCAACACAACCTGCAAACCGCAATATTACAACCCAAATCGGCGTGTTAAATGCCGCTTTAGACAAATAAACCCCGAACAATACGGCAAGCGAACCGCAAAACACAGGAAGTAAAACCATTGTAATACGGCAAGCAATCCAAATAACACGGGAAGTAAAACCCCGATAACAAGGGAAGTAAAATAGGCTTTATGAGCGATGAAATCAACAAAAATTTAAGCGCGGAGCAGCTGGACTCTCTGGCGGAGATAGAGGAAACGGCGGGTATACCGGCAGGCGTTCCCGCTCCGCTTTATACGGATGGCGCGCGCGCGGAAGCGGAAGAAGAGAAAATCCGGGAGGAACGCGGCTTCGAGGTGCCGGCGGACGGCGACGACACCGTGTATGAGGCTAAGGAAATTTCCCCCATACGCATGGTGATAAAACGGTTTTTCCGTTCCAAGCTGTCAGTCATAGGGCTAGTACTCATCATAGCGCTGTTTCTGTTCTCTTTTTTGGGTCCGGTGGTGTATTCGCGTTGGGGCGAAACCGAGGTGGACGAATCGCCGGGGCGGGTAATAGCCACGTCGGTTTTGAGAAGCTATCAGGGTCCCGACGGCAAGATATACGAGGTCTACGAGGTTAAGCTTGACCAGTACCAAAACAATAAGTACGCGTACCCCGATAAGGACCATTTATTAGGCACCGACGACAAGGGCATGGACATCTTCTCCCGGCTTATGTACGGCGGCAGAATATCGCTGATGTTGGGCTTCATAGTGGTGTTTATGACCACCATAATAGGCGTCGCCTTAGGCGGGTTGGCGGGCTACTTCGGCAAGCGCGTCGACCAAATTATCATGCGCGTAATCGACGTATTCAACTGTATCCCCGGCCTGCCTATCATGCTTATATTCGGCGTACTGCTAAGCGCGTGGGACGTGCCGCTTCAACTGCGTATATACTGCCTCATGGGCATGATGACGCTGTTCGGTTGGGCGGGTACGGCGCGCATGGTACGCGGTCTTATACTGTCCTTGCGTGAGCAGGATTATATGGTAGCCGCCGAGGCAATGGGCTTTTCGGCGGGGCGCAAAATCTTCAAGCACCTAATCCCCAACGTAATGCCGCAGCTCATCGTCGCCATGACCTTGAGCTTAGGCGGCGTAATTTTGCAGGAAGCGGCGCTAAGCTGGTTGGGGATAGGTGTTCCCATGCCGTACGCCGCGTGGGGTACCATGATAAGCATGACCAACGACTCCAACATTTTGGCGAACTACTTCAACATGTGGGGTCCTCCGGGAATTCTCATAATACTGGCGGTTTTGGCGTTCAACTTTGTTGGCGACGGACTGCGCGACGCGATGGACCCGCGCATGAAACGGTAAGGAGGGCGGTATGAAAGAAAAATTACAAAACGCCGCCGCCTTTATAAGGAAGCGCGCGATAAGATTTGGCAAGGCGGTAAAAAAATTCTTTACCGACATTTTCGGCTCCGACTCAGGATACATTTCCCGCAAGACCGAAAAGGAAATTTCCGATTACAACAGAAAGGAAATTAAGCGGTTAGAAAAAGAAAAACGGCGCAAATTATCGCCGGAGGACTACCGCACGGAGATGCAAAACCCCGATAATATTGCGGAGTTCGACGACCTTAAGACATATTTTTACACCGACCGAGGCACCGTTAAGGCGGTGGACGGCGTAAGCTTTTCCATTCCTAAGGGCGTTACCGTCGGTATCGTGGGGGAGTCGGGTTGCGGCAAAAGCGTCACGGCAATGTCGCTTATGAGGCTTATTCAAGGACCGTTGGGGCAGATAACCGGCGGCGAAATTCGCTTCGCCGGACGCGACGGCTACACCTACGACATGGTGAAAATCCCTACAAAAGACCTCTACCGCATACGCGGCAAGGAAATTGCCATGATATTTCAGGAGCCTATGACGTCGCTCAATCCCGTGTTTACCATAGGAAATCAGATAGACGAGGTGCTTATTACGCACCTTGATATGAACAAACACGAGGCGCGAAAGCGCAGTATCGAGCTGTTGACGCAGGTGGGAATTCCCATGCCGGAGCAGATTTGCGACCGCTATCCGCACGAGCTGTCCGGCGGTATGCGCCAACGCGTCATGATAACCATAGCGCTTGCCTGTCAACCGCGTTTGATTATAGCCGACGAGCCTACCACCGCGTTGGACGTCACCATTCAAGCGCAGATATTGGATCTCTTGCGCCGCATAAAGACGCAGTTTGACGGCAGTATAATGCTCATCACACACGACCTCGGCGTAATCGCGGAAATGGCGGAATTCGTCGTGCTTATGTACGCGGGTAAGATTATCGAAACGGGAACCGTGGACGAAATATTCTACAATCCGCTGCACCCCTACACCATAGGACTGCAACGGAGCAAGCCCGTTATCGACAGCGGTAAGGAGCGCCTTTACAGTATACCCGGCAACGTGCCCAACCCCATAAATATGCCGCCGTATTGCTACTTCTACGACCGTTGTCGCTTCAGAACGCCGGAATGTAAGAAAGGGTATCCGCCCTTTGTACAGCTCACCGAAACGCACGGCACGGCTTGTTGGTTGCACCAAAGGTCCGCCGACGCAGACTACGAAAATGCCGGCACCTTCACCACGGATGCCGCCACCACGGACACCGTTAATACAAATACCGCCAACATGCCTAACGGAGGGGAGAATTTTTAAAATGAGCGATAAAATAATTTTAGAAGTAAAGAACCTCAAAAAATACTTCGTCATGAAGAAGGATTTGTTAGGGCGTCCCAAAAAAGTTCTTAAGGCGGTGGACGACATTTCCTTTACCCTAAAGGAGGGCGAAACCATCGGAATAGTGGGGGAGTCGGGTTGCGGCAAAACCACCATGGGGCGTTCGGTTCTTAGGCTTAACGACATTACCGGCGGCGAAGTCGTGTTTAACGGCGAAACCGTCGCCGACATTCCCGCCCGCAAGCTGCGTAAGCTGCGCACGGAAATGCAAATTATCTTCCAAGACCCCTACTCAAGCTTGCCGCCGCGCATGTCGGTGGGGCAAATAATCGGCGAGGCGGTCAAGGTTCACAAAATCGTCCCGATTGAGGAGTTGCGCGCGTACGTGCTTGACATAATGGGCAAATGCGGTTTGCAGCCGCACTACTACGACCGCTTCCCGCACGAGTTTTCAGGAGGACAGCGCCAGCGTATCTGTATCGCCCGCGCCCTTGCCGTACGCCCCAAGCTAGTGGTGTGTGACGAACCCGTTTCCGCCCTAGACGTGTCCATTCAAGCCAACATAATCAACCTCTTAGAGGATTTGCGCGACGAAATGAAGCTGTCATATATCTTCATTTCGCACGACCTATCCGTCATTTACCACGTTTCCGACAAAATCGGCGTCATGTATTTGGGCAATCTCGTGGAACTGGCGTCCAAGGACGACCTCTTCGACAACCCCTTAAGTCCCTACACAAGGACGCTCTTTTCCGCCGTACCCGCGCCCGACCCGCGCAAAAAAATGAGCCGCATAATCCTCACCGGCGACATTCCCAGTCCCGCCAATCCGCCGCACGGCTGTAAATTTCACAACCGCTGTCCCGAATGCATGCAAATCTGCAAGATGATTCGCCCGGAATTCTATGAAGCCGCCCCCAACCACTTTGTGGCGTGTCATTGCTACTATAGGCACTACGAGCTGCATCCTTACGAGCCGGTAAGTGTCCCGCCCTCCACACTCTACGTCAAAAGCCGCAAACAAGGGTAACCCTCAGACAAAAAGGACAATATTAGTCCGCAGATACATAAGACAAACAAGGACAAAAGGGGATTTTTAGATTGTCACCTTGAGCGGAGCGCGGCGTGCCGCGTGGAGTCGAAAGGTCCCCTCAATAGGTGCGAAAACCTTTACGCTACTTCTCCATGCAACGCGCATAAAATCGGGTTCAGTTAAAAGCCGCCGCACCAACCCTTTGCCACCACCAAAAGCCATAAACGGCATAATATAATTATATGAAAACAGAGCGCAAGAAAAAAACTTATGCGGACGACGACGGTCGAGTTCTATACGACATGAACCTTGAGGGTTTCAAGTGGTATGACAAGGCAATCGATTCCGACCCGCGCACTCCCAAAACGAGTGCGAAAAACGCAACCCCGCCGCCCCCGCGCCCCTATGACGGGCAGGTGAGCAAAAAGGAGCGTCGCGCACTTATCTTAGCCGCCTACCGCGCCTATTTACCCATGCTTGCCTCTATCGTCGCAGGCTTTATAATCGTGATGTTTATAATAAAATGGTGGTTGTCTTAAGGGTGCTTTTCACGCACTCCCGTTTGTCCACGGAATACCTCTTTACATTCGCAAAGAAAAACCCAATTAATACCCCGTTACCTCCTTAAGAACCTCCAATGTATGGTCGCGCATGACGCTCCAGAGGCAGCCGGTATCGGCGTGTCCGGCAGTGTAGTCGTCGAACAAGTGATTTTCGGCTATTTTGGAGACGCTTTGCCCGGCTAGCGCGCTGAAATACGGCACGATACCGTCACCGGAGCGTGACGTGGTAAGGTTGGAATTTGAGGCGTAGCGCGGTGCGGGCACGCCTTGAGAGGGTAGGTCCGCGGCGGCGACGTAGTAGGCGTCGTGCGTGGCACTGCCGTTGCTGACGAAATAGTATGTATTGACGAGCGTTGACGCGAAGACGCGCGAGCCGTCGTCGAGGGTTACGTAAAGTGAGTCGTGGAAGGCGCGCAGGGTTTTCACGACGTCCTTTTGCATGGAATTGCCGTTCGCGTCGGTCGCGATGTTTCCGTCGGCGTCGCGCAGGTACGACCAAAAGCGCGACGAATAGAACTCGTACAAGGCATCCTTGCTTGCGATGGGTACGCCGTCAAGATACAGTCCGGCGGCGCCGTCCGCGTACTGGTCGGAGGTGAGGAACTCGTAGGTCGGCAGCAGTTGTATCAAGCTAGTCATATTCCATAGGAGGTTCTCAACTTGGCTTTTGACGCCCGGCGAGGTGAGGAGTTCGGTTATAAACGGAACGTCAGAATCGCCCAAAAATCCGCTTATGTAATCGAATGCCGCCATCGGGTTGTCGAGGTACATCAGCGCGTCGAAGGAACCCAAAAACGACGCGGCGTATGGCAGATAGGCTTTCACCTTTGCGCGGTTTTCGGCGCTGCGCGCAAGATAGCCTGCGGCGACGTTTCCGCCCATGCTGTGAGATATTAAAATGACCTCATTATAGCCGTTCTCGTTGATAAACTCCTCTAAAAGAGCAGATGAAACGCGGTTATCCATGCGCCAGTCGTAATTGAAGATGTGCACGTCGTATTCGTCGCCGTATATGGTTTTCAACTCGTCGTACTCTTTCTTATACGCGCCCAAAACGCCGTATTGAATTTTATTGTCATAGCCGTTTGCCGGGGCGAGGTTGGGATTATTTTCGGCGACGCCGTATTGGTCCAACGAAATTTGTCTAATCAGACTGTTGGGGCTGTTACTTAGAATGTTGCCGATGAGGACGAGCAAATTTTCCCCGGTACGCTCTTCGCCGGGCTGTTTATCCGTTTGCAAAATGCGTGCGAGCATATTGGACATTTCGACGTCTTCGCCCATCAACTCGTCGTAATACAGGTCGTAGGGGAGCGGGTCCCACACCGGCTTCCCGGTTATCGTGTCGTAAAGCCCGGACGCGGTGAGCGCCGGAATAAAGATAATAGCTTTGCGTTCTTTCGCGGTGCAGGATGTAAAAAGGATTACTCCCGCGCCCGACAGTCCGACGACCAGCGCCGCCGCAAGCAACTTAAAAATAAATCTGCGATTCTTTGACATAAAAAGCTCCTCCGTTTTGCCATTTTATTTTCGGGTATGGACAACCCGTGGTGATAACGATACGGCTTCCGCCGTCAATCGGTAATCAATTAACGACGCGGCTCCCACCGTCAATCGGTAATCAATTAACGACGCGGCTCCCGCCGCAACCACCGATAATAATGATATAGTAATTTTATCACCTTACTATGCTTTTTAGCAATCGAAATTTACACATTTTTTTCTACGCGCATAAATATTTCCTTGTAAGATTGAAAAAACCATAATTAGATGATATAATATAAAAGCTAGGTGCAGTAATTCGGATTTTACGGCACCACCTCAACGCAATCTACATAAAACACACACGGGTGCAAACATGGGCATAATACTTAAATGCGAAAACCTCACAAAAAGCTTCACGACGGGCGGCGTCAAAACCGACGTCATTAAGGGCGTGAGTTTGGAAATCGGCGCGGGGGAATTCGTTTCGGTGACGGGGCGTTCGGGAAGCGGCAAGTCCACATTGTTGTACCTATTGGGCGGCATTGAAAAGCCGGACGGCGGTTACGTTGAAATATGCGGACGGAGGCTTTCGGAGTTGTCCGCGCGCGAAGACGCGGTTATGCGCCGCCAGACTATTTCTTTTGTATGGCAATTTGACAATCTTGTTTCCAACCTAACGGTTTGCGAAAACATCACATTGCCGTTGTTGCTTTCGGGCGGCGTCAAGAAGGCGGATGCGGAGAAAGCCGCGTCGGAGCTTGCCGAACGCACGGGCATAGCGCACGTACTCAAGAAGTACCCCGGGTTTATATCGGGCGGAGAGCAACAGCGAGCGGCGCTTGCCAAGGCGTTGATAACCTCACCGAAGCTGTTGTTTTTGGACGAGCCTACGGGTAGCTTAGACGGAGCGTCGGGTGAACGCGTCATGCGGCTTATTGCGGAGGCGAACCGTGAAGACGGAGTTGCGGTGCTGATGGTTACGCATTCGGCGGAGCACGCCGGGTACGCGGGCAGAGTCATAAACATGTCAGACGGAGTTGTGATATAGGCGGGCTTTCCTACGGGGAAGGGCATTGCTTTTGAGGAAGCGGAATTCCGCTGTTCGCGGAGCGCGGTTAGATAAGTTCAGTGCGTAACAGTCACCCTATAGAAGCGGTTTATTTAGACTGCCGTCAAATGAGAGAGGGGTTCCCCCACGTGTCATCTTGAACCGGAAGAATTGAGGTGACAACCGAAAGGGTTCTGTGTCGTACCAAGCCGCTACGATCTTTATCTCTCCCGCTTATCCTTGGCAACAGAATGCCGCGTAGGGAAAGACAACTGTTCTTTGCTTAGAGCAAATGGCATAAGGGCAACAGAAACGGCAGAGTAATGCGGCGCTATTATTTGCGGAAAGGTTTGTCGCAAGGCGGCAAAGGTTTCCGCAAAAAACAGGGTCAAGCGTCACGCTTGCGCGTTTTTTGGTTCTTTTTGCCGCGTAGCAAAAAGAACAGAAGCTCAAGC
>JAITPR010000048.1 GCA_031289315.1 Clostridiaceae bacterium
AAATATGCTCACGCATAACACGGCAGCCAGCACAATCATAAGTAATCTAGTTGCTCTTTTGTTCATTCAAACACTCTCCTTCGCGCACTGTTTTATGTAACGTGCGCAACGTAATATTAGTATCTTACTCCCTTAGGCACATAAAAGCAATCGTTTATTACTAACTTTGAAAAACCGGATAATATCAGACGAGCAAATTGAATAGTATAAATTAATCGGGAGTGGACAATCCGCGTGACAAAGCTGCAAAACTATGTCATAATAAACAAGAATTAGTCAGTGTGCAAGGTGGGGCGTTGCCGGTATCGGTTGGCTTATTGTATGGTATGCGCGACTTGTTACGGTAATGGGTCGGCTTGTTGCCGCCGGTGCGGGTTGAATTGCTACCGTGTACGGGCAGGATTGCAGTCAAACCGCCTGCCGTATATGTAATATCCACGTTGAATTGCTACCGTGTATGGGCAGGATGCGAAAAATTAATTAATTTACGGCGAAATTTTGCGCAAATCCGTTTGACATATTAAAACATAGCTGATATGATAATAGCACTGCACGTAGACGTGCTTTTTTTTAAGTACGCGTTTTTTCTTCCGCGGTTAACGCGGGAGGCGGCGAGGGACGGGTTTTATGTCCGGTGGTGATATATCAAGCGCATTAAAATGCCGGAAGGTAGTGGGGCTTAAGCAAGTCTTGCGCGCGCTTGCGGAGGACGGGCTTTTATCCGTTATTACGGCGGATGACGCCGACAAGAAGGTGCTTGAAAGGGTGTTGCCGTTAGCGACCGCCAAACAGGTGCCGGTGCAGTCGGTTCCGTCTAAAGCGGAATTGGGACGTGCCGCCGGTATAGAGGTGTCCGCCGCAGTGGTGGGTATCTTAAAATAGATTGTCTTGATTCTTATATATTAGGATAGAGATTATAAAGAGTTAAAAACGGGCTTAAGTGATTTTGTCCGTAGGGCGTTAGTAAATAACGCTTGTATATGAAACCGTGTCTGTTATGCTGTGATACGGGAGCAATACTGGTCATTCCGCTTCGGGTTGTGCGGGAGGCTCAAAAAGCTAAAACTAGAGGAACGCCGAAAGCAAAAAGCGGATTTATCCGCCGAGGGCGTTTCAAATCGGAGGAAAGGTTAAATGCCAACAATTAATCAGCTTATACGGCAAGGCAGAGAGCGTCAAACAAAGAAGTCCATGACTCCTATCATGGAGCAATGCCCGCAAAAACGCGGCGTATGTTTGTCGGTCACCACCACGTCGCCCAAAAAGCCTAACTCCGCATTGCGTAAGATTGCCAGAGTGCGTCTTGTGAACGGAATGGAAGGTACCGTGTATATTCCCGGTATCGGACACAACCTTCAAGAGCACAGCGTGGTGTTGATACGCGGAGGGAGAGTAAAAGATCTCCCCGGCGTACGTTATCACATCATACGCGGCACAATCGACGCGGCGGGTGTGGCAAAGCGGAAGCAATCGAGATCTAAGTACGGCGCTAAACGCCCGAAATCTTAAGTCGCCTAAACGCTCCCCTGCGGTTTTCCGTATCGGCAGCGTTTACGAAGTTAAATGCGGTACGGGGCGTTTAAGCCCGGTTGTCCGCACAAGGCTAAATCAATTTTAATAACAACCCCGCGGGGTCATTTACTCCCCGCAGATTATCGGAGGATAAACATATGCCAAGAAGAAGCGGCGTTCCCAAGCGCGACGTACTTCCCGACCCGATTTATAACAGCAAGGTTGTCGCCAAGCTTATAAATCAAGTTATGATGCAAGGAAAGAAAGGTACGGCGCAACGTATAGTATACGATGCTTTTGAAATAGTCAAAAATAAACTCGGACAAGAACCGTTGAGCGTGTTTTTAAAGGCGCTGGAAAACGTGATGCCCGTGTTGGAAGTAAAGGCGCGGAGAGTTGGCGGCGCGAACTATCAGGTTCCGTTGGAAATTCGTCCCGACAGACGCCAAACCTTAGGTATCCGTTGGTTGGTTACCTACAGCAGAAAGCGCGGTGAAAAAACCATGGACGCAAGGCTGGCGGGAGAGCTTGCCGACGCGTTCGCAAATGCCGGCGCGGCAGTAAAGAAAAAGGAAGAAACCCACCGTATGGCGGAGGCGAACAAGGCGTTCGCGCATTTCCGTTGGTAGGCTTCCGCAACTATTTGCGGAACCTGCATTATGATGAGGGGGAGCCGCAAACAGACGGAGGTCAAAGACTTACATGGATAACAAACAGACATATACACTGGATAAACTCAGAAATATAGGTATAATGGCGCACATCGATGCGGGCAAGACTACCACGACGGAGCGTATACTTTTCTATACGGGACGGCTTCACAAAATGGGCGAGGTACACGAAGGCGCGGCTACTATGGACTGGATGGTTCAAGAGCAGGAACGCGGCATTACGATAACTTCGGCTGCGACTACGGCGTTTTGGAAGGGTTCCAAGATAAATATAATCGACACCCCGGGTCACGTGGATTTCACGGTAGAGGTCGAAAGAAGCTTGCGCGTGCTAGACGGTGCCGTCGCGTTATTTTGCGCGAAGGGCGGTGTCGAACCGCAATCCGAAACAGTATGGCGTCAAGCCGACAAGTACAAGGTTCCGCGCTTAGCGTTCGTCAATAAGATGGACATCAACGGCGCCAATTTTGAACAAGCGGTCAAGATGATGCGTGAGCGGCTTAACGCGAACGCGGTACCGTTGGAGCTTCCAATCGGTCAAGAGGATACGTTTAAGGGCGTCATAGACGTCGTTGAGGGTATCGCGCTTTACTACATGGACGACTTAGGAAACCAAATCGAACGCCGCGCCATTCCCGAAGAGCTACAAGATAAGTTCACGGCGGCGCGCGAAGAGATGATTGCCGCCGCGGCGGAATACGACGATTCCATATTGGAGAAATTTTTCGCCGAGGAGCCTATACCCGTCGCCGATTTAAAGGTTGCGTTGAGAAAGGCGACCGTCGCGATGAAAATCGTACCGGTACTTTGCGGAAGCGCGTACAAGAACAAGGGCGTACAAAGCTTGCTTGACGCGGTTGTGGATTATCTCCCCTCTCCGTTGGACGTTCCCGCTATAGAGGGCAAAAACCCCCACAACGACAAGCCGGAAACAAGACATGCGGACGAAAAAGAGCCTTTAAGCGCGTTGGTCTTCAAGATTATGACCGACCCGTTTGTGGGCAAGCTTGCTTTCGTGAGGGTTTACAGCGGAGAGTTAAAGAGCGGCGTTGCGGCTTATAACTCCGTCAAGGACAAATCCGAACGCATAGGCAGAATTTTAAGAATGCACGCCAACGAACGCGAAGAATTAGGAAGCGCGTCCGCGGGCGATATAGTCGGTATAGTAGGCTTGAAGGAAGGCACCACCGGTGACACGCTTTGTGATAAGAGCAGACCGATAGTGCTGGAAAACATGGTTTTCCCGGACCCCGTCATAAGGGTGGCAATCGAGCCGAAAACCAAAGCCGGACAGGAAAAAATGGGCATTGCACTCTTGAAGCTTCAAGAGGAAGACCCCACCTTCCGCACCTATACCGATAAGGAAACGGGGCAGACGCTTATAGCGGGTATGGGCGAGCTTCACTTAGAAATCATCGTAGACAGATTGTTGCGTGAATTCAAGGTGGAAGCCAACGTCGGACGTCCGCAGGTCGCCTACCGCGAAGCTATTAAAAATACCGCGATTGCCGAAGGGCGTTACGTGCGCCAGAGCGGCGGTAAGGGTCAATACGGCGTTTGCAAAATCGAGCTTAGTCCGCTTGAGCCGGGTAGCGGTTACGTCTACGAGGATGTAACCGTCGGCGGAATTATTCCTAAGGAATATTCACAGGCGATAAAGAACGGTATTGAGGAAGCCGCTAAGGGCGGAGTGCTTGCGGGCTACGAGGTGGTTGATTTCAAGGCTACGCTCATAGACGGCAGCACCCACGAGGTCGACTCGTCGGAAATGGCGTTCAAAATCGCCGGTTCCATGGCTTTCAAGGAAGCCGCGAGAAAATCCGGTCTTACGCTCTTAGAGCCTCTCATGAACGTAGAAGTGGTGGTCCCGCGCGAATATATGGGCGAAGTAACCGCCTCTATCGTTTCGAAGCGCGGCAACATCAAGAGTACCGACGAGAGAAACGGCGCGTTAGTCGTGGACAGCGAGGTTCCGCTTTCGGAAATGTTTGGATACGTGACTAAGCTTCGTTCGGCGACGCAGGGACGCGGTACATCAACAATGCAATTCGCGCACTACGCCGAAGCGCCTAAGAGTATCGTTGAGAAAATCATCAGCGGTAACAAGGCATAAACAAAACAGGAAACCCATTCCTCCATTAGGGGGGATAATTGATACGCGTTGCAACCGCGCGCGGCAAATAAAAAATATTGCTATTATAATTTCGGAGGAACAAAAAAATGGCAAAAGCTAAATTTGACAGAAGCAAACCCCACGTCAACATCGGTACTATCGGACACGTTGACCACGGCAAGACCACTCTTACCGCCGCCATAACAATGTACGCGGCTTCCAAGGGTAACGCCAAAGTTATGAAGTATGACGAAATAGACAAGGCGCCCGAGGAAAAAGCTAGAGGCATAACAATCAACACCGCGCACGTCGAGTACGAGACGCCGAAGCGTCACTATGCGCACGTTGACTGTCCCGGACACGCCGACTACGTTAAAAACATGATAACCGGCGCGGCTCAGATGGACGGAGCAATCCTCGTCGTCGCCGCTTCGGACGGTCCCATGCCGCAAACCAGAGAACACATCCTGCTTGCAAGACAGGTCGGCGTTCCCTACATTCTCGTATTTCTCAACAAATGCGACCAAGTCGACGACGAAGAACTCTTAGAGTTAGTCGAAATGGAAGTTAGAGAGCTGCTTGACC
Source organism: Clostridiaceae bacterium (assembly GCA_031289315.1). Classification (GTDB taxonomy): domain Bacteria; phylum Bacillota; class Clostridia; order Christensenellales; family CAG-917; genus JAITEJ01. The sequence continues at coordinate 4,882 of JAITPR010000048.1, forward strand.
AATACAGCTTCCCCGGCGACAACACCCCGATTATTCGCGGTTCGGCGCTGAAAGCAATGGAATCCGGTCTTGCAGGTAACTTCAACTCACCTGAATTCGCTTGTATTCAAGCCCTTTTGGACGCGGTTGACAGCTACATTCCCGACCCCGAAAGAGACATCGACAAGCCGTTCCTTATGCCGGTTGAAGACGTATTCACCATCACCGGACGCGGAACCGTCGCTACGGGCAGAGTTGAGAGAGGCGTTTTGAAGCTTGCAGACAAGGTTCAAATCATCGGTCTTACCGACACCAAAGAAACCACCGTTACCGGTATTGAAATGTTCCGTAAGTTACTCGACTTCGCAGAAGCGGGCGACAACATCGGCGCACTTCTCCGCGGCGTGCAACGTGCCGACATCGAAAGAGGTCAGGTATTAGCAAAGCCCAACACCATCAAACCGCACACCCACTTCACCTCGCAAGTCTACGTCTTGAAGCAAGAGGAAGGCGGACGTCACACCCCGTTCTTTGACGGATACCGTCCCCAATTCTACTTCAGAACCACCGACGTTACCGGTTCCATCAAGCTCCCCGCGGGCGTGGAAATGGTTATGCCCGGCGACCACATCGACATGGAAATCAAGCTCATCAGCCCTATAGCTATTGAGGAAGGTTTGCGTTTCGCCATTCGCGAAGGCGGCAGAACGGTTGGTTCCGGCGTCGTTGCGAAGATTATAGCCTAATATTAAGCGTCTTTTACGGCGCGCACGGCGTTAAAAACGCCCCCTTTTCCAAGGCTTTTTTGCCTCCTGCAAGGCGTGTTAAACACGACTTGTAAGGAGGTCTTAAGGTGCTAAGAAAGAGAGGCGTTTTGGCACGTGCGGGTTGTTTCAAGCTTCGCTTTGCAGCCGGTGTCTTTATCGCGGCTTTACGGATTTTAAGGTTTTTGCCTTTTAATACGCAATCGCTTGCGCTTTTGACCCAACTTTTGTTCTTCCGGAACAAGGGTGTCCGCGTCAATTGCGGACGTAAGGCTTAGGCTTGCCGCCGTCCGGCACGGTTACCTCTAATAGGGTATAATCGGTCGGCTTAGGCAACAAGTCTTTCATTACGATACCGTATGCGCCGCGTATGCGCTTCTACGGACGGAGGTATAATTATGCGTGTAAGAGTTACTTTGGCTTGCTCGGAGTGCAAACAAAGAAATTACAATTCAATGAAAAACAAACAAAAAACTCCCGATAAAATCGAATTGCAAAAATATTGCAGGTTCTGCAAGAAACACACTCTCCACAAAGAAACTAAGTAGTAGGAGGCGTTATTATGGCAGACGCGAAAAAAGAAGCGAAAACCAATAAGAAGCAGCCTACCGCGGTGAGCGGCGGGAAGTCCGGGCAAGGCAAACAAACCGGAGCTGCAAACGGTAAACCGAAAAAAAATCGCGGGCAAAGAATTGTCGCGTTTTTTAAGGGTATTATTTCGGAGCTCAAGAAGGTTACATGGCCCAAGCCTAAGACGGTTTTCTCGTCATCACTTGTCGTTATCGTCGTGGTGTTGGTGTTTTTGCTGATTATCTTCGGGATAGACCGCGGTTTATCGGAATTGCTTAAATTATTGGTAGGCGTAGGTTCGACGACAGCATAACATCATATAGGATTCGTTCCGCAAACAGTCGGGTAAAACGGTTTTCCGTTAAACATGCGTCCCCAAAAAGGGCGTCGCGTAGGGTTTGCGAAGGGTTTCCAAAATAGGAGACTATATGGAAAATATCGACCAAGCAAAGTGGTATGTTCTCCATACATATTCCGGATATGAGGGTATGGTGGAGGACAATCTGCACAACATGGTTGAAAACAACAGCTTGCAGGATTACATCTTCGAAGTGAAGGTTCCTGTTGAGGACGAAGTCGTCGAAAAAAACGGGAAGAAAAAACTTGTTCAACGTAAGAAGTTCCCTAGCTATGTTTTCATCAAAATGATATATACGAACCATATTTGGTTCATGGTTACGAATACAAGAGGCGTTACGGGCTTCGTCGGTCCGGCAGGAAGACCCTTGCCGCTTACCGCGGACGAGGTCAAGAGAATGGGTCTAGAGGTCATCACCGCCGACGAATTCGACATCAAAAGCGGCGACAACGTGCGCATCATATCGGGCGCGTTGGAAAGCTTTATCGGCGTGGTCGAGCTTGTTGCCGCAGAGCGTCAGAAGGTTAAGGTCATCGTTTCGATGTTTGGGAGACAGACTCCTGTGGAGCTTGACTTTTCTCAAGTCGAAAAAATTTAACCGACGGCGAATATACGTCGCAATACTTTGTCAGAACTCAACCGCTTGCTCATGTACGTCTAGTACTATTCGCGGCGCGGTTGATTTTCTTCCTCGTCTTGCTAGTATCTGCACCGTCGGCGGTTATGCGGGGTAAGTGATTCTTCCTTGTCTAACTCGCGTCTATGCCGTTAAATCCAGTATAAACGCAGAGTGCCGGGGCGGACACGCTTCGTGGTACTGTGTAAGAAAAAAATTCGCCTCTTGTTCGTGTACGTTCAAGTGCGATAACCGTTTTTTATTGTTTGATTAGCGTCGTTCATAGACCGGATAAAACAACCTAAAAACACTAAAAAATAATAGAAAAGTGGGAGAACGCGCTAAAATCCAAAACCTTGCGCTTCAAAAACCACAAACGCTCCCGATGAAGTCGGAGAGCGAAGGAGGTCACTTCTATGGCAAAGAAAATTAATGCGGTAGTCAAACTACAGTTGCCCGCGGGTAAAGCAACCCCCGGACCGCCCGTAGGCTCATCGTTAGGACCCCACGGTATCAACATACCCGGGTTCGTAAAAGAATTCAACGAAAAAACGCTTAAAAACGTCGGTCTTATAATCCCCGTGGTTATCACGATTTACAGTGACCGCTCTTTCTCGTTAGTGTTCAAAACCCCTCCCGCGCCCGTTCTCATCAAGAAAGCGTGCGGTATCACCAGCGGTTCGGCTCGTTCCAACCGTGACAAGGTGGCAAAAATAACCAAGGCTCAAGTGAAAGAAATCGCCGAAACCAAAATGCCCGACCTCAACGCCGCAAGCTTAGAGTCAGCAATGAGCATGATTGAAGGTACGGCGCGTAGCATGGGCGTAGTGGTTATTGACTAAAGGAGGGGAGCATCATGAAAAGAGGAAAAAATTACGTCGCGTCTAGAAAGATCGTCGACAGAACTAAATTATACGATACCGCCGAGGCAATCGCTCTTGCAATAGAAACCGCCAAAGCAAAGTTTGATGAAACCATTGAGCTTCACGTCAAGTTGGGCGTTGACCCCCGTCACGCCGACCAACAAGTCAGAGGAACCGTCGTGCTTCCGCACGGTACCGGTAAAACCCTCCGCGTACTCGTCATAGCAAAGGGCGACAAGGCGGACGAGGCGGTGAAAGCCGGCGCGGATTTTGTCGGCGCCGAGGATATGGTCGCCAAAATTCAGAACGAAGGCTGGTTCGGCTTTGACGCTTGCGTTACCACCCCCGACATGATGGGTTTGGTAGGTCGTTTGGGCAAGATATTAGGTCCTAAGGGTCTGATGCCGAACCCGAAGTCCGGCACCGTTTCCATGGATATTGCGCGTGCCGTAAGAGATATTAAAGCCGGTAAGGTGGAATACAGAGTTGATAAAACCGCTATAGTCCACGTTCCCTTCGGCAAGAAGTCCTTCGGCTCCGAAAAGCTTTCCGAAAACTTTAACACCATCATGGAAGCCCTTGTAAAGGCTAAACCTTCGGCGGCTAAGGGTATATACCTTAAGAGCGTGTATATCGCAAGTACTATGGGTCCGAGTGTTAAGATTAACTACAAAATCTAACTGACGGCAGATACGCTTCGTGATACTTCGTCAAAAACACGTTGCCCCTTGTTCGTGATACGTTTATGTACACTCTCCGCGGAGCAAGTGATTTTTCCTCGTCTGACTCGCGTCTATGCCGTCAAACAGGCGGAGTACGCGCTTCGTGATACTGTAACAGAACGACACGGTTTTGATTCACAATCGTCTATGCCGTCAAACGGGCAGAGTGCGTTTTGCAATTTCGATTAGACCGGAAAGATTTATCCGTTCGCACCGATAAAATTTATCCGCGTTAGGCTAAAACGTTTGACGCGTTTAAAAAAATTTGATATTATTACTACGCTATCCTAAGACAGCAAGCGGTTTTATTTAAACCTTAAACCTATAAAGGGCTTGTCGAGGTGGGCTGTAAACGATTTTTCCGGGATGTCGCGCGGTAACAAGTGCATGTCCGTACGGTTTAGAATGTCGATTTGCGCGTCGCTTGTCTTTTTTTAGCAAGCGGCGCGTTATATTTTACGTAAGTGAAAAAGACGGGCTAAGGCTCAAAACAGTTTCATATCCGTATTCGTAAGGTTTACGGACGTAATCCTAATAAGGAGGTAAAAAAGTGGCATCAGCATCGATACTTGAATTGAAAAAGCAAGCGGTTGAGGAACTTAAGGCTAAAATTTTGGCTTCTCCGTCGTTCGTACTGGTTGACTACAAGGGCTTAAACGCCTTTCAAGACAACGAGTTACGCGTGACTTTCAGAAAGTCCGGCGTTAAATTTTCCGTTATCAAAAACCGTATCGCCAAAATCGCGCTGAACGAGTTGGGTTATACGCAGTACGACAAGGATTTAGAAGGTCCTACCGCAATCGCTTTCGCGTCAACCGACGTGATTGCACCCGCTAAAATCGCGTTAGACGGCGTTAAAAAGTACGTTAAAATCAAGGTCAAAAGCGGCATGGTAGACGGTAGCTTCATCGACCTTGACGGCGTAAAAGCGCTTTCGGAGCTTCCTCCGAAAGAAGTTCTTATCGCGAAATTGTTGGGTACTATCCAAGCGCCTATATCCAATCTCGTCTATGTACTCAACGGTACGCTTGCGGGTTTGGCAATATGCTTGAACAAGATAGCCGAACAAAAGGGTGCGTAAAAGCATCTAAACAGCGCGGTAAAAGCCGTTTTCGGCTTCGGGCGTATTTCAAAAACAGAAAACAGATAAGCGCATAAAAACGCTTGAGGGTCTTGCAAGCGGGATACTTTTTTTCCTGCGCAAGAGCTAAAAATTAAAAAACGTGTAAAAGCGTCTAAAACGGACGTTGTTGCATCTACCGGTTTTAAGCGGCGCGCGTAAAAATTAAATAGAAACCGAAATGGCACAAAAAACGAGGATGTGTAAAGCGTCTTCAAGCAACACCAAAAACAAAAATAAAAAATATAACATATTTATCCGGAGGATACAAAAAATGGCAGATATTAATAAGCTTTTAGATGAAATCAAAGGCATGACGGTTATCGAGCTTTCTCAACTCGTTAAGGCTTTGGAAACCGAATTCGGCGTTAGCGCAGCCGCTCCCGTAGCCGTAGCCGCTCCCGTAGCAAACACAGAGGCAGCCGCTCCCGTAGAGGAAAAGACCGAGTTCGACGTCATATTAAAGGAAATCGGACCCAACAAGATTGCGGTTATTAAGGTTGTCCGCGAAGTGACCGGTTTAGGTCTTGTCGAGGCAAAAGCCGCCGTCGAAGGCGCCCCCAAGACCATCAAGGAAGGCATTGCGAAAGCCGCCGCCGAACAGATCGTCGCGAAGTTCAAGGAAGCCGCAGCGGTTGCCGAAATAAAGTAATTTAAGGGGTGGGACAGTTCGCGGTGACAAAGTATTTTCAGGCTACTTTAGACTAAAAGAGCCGAAAAGATTTTATTGGCAGACAAGCCGTCACTACGAATTTTCCACACCCAATTTAACTTGACTTATGCGGGTTCCTTGCTTTAAGGAAGGGACAAGCAGGCGTTGAGATTGACCCTCTTAACTTAAAAATGCGGTTGCAGTAGGAAAAAATTCTATTGACGACCGCGTTTTTTGTTTGGGGTTACAGCGCTTATCCGCGTGTTTTTTAATTCTTTTTGTCGTGTGCCGAAAAACTCTTCGTCATTTTTTACCTTTTTTGAGGAATTTCACGGTAAAAGTATAAAAATAATGAGAAAATTTAATTGTTTTTTTCGAATAAGTATTGAAATTTTTCTCTTAATAGGTTAAAATTATTATAACGTATATACAAGAGCCGTACTTCCGCGTGAGGTCGGTTATATACGGCGACCGGCGGCTCGCCGTTTTTGCGTAAGTTTTTAAATAAGCGCTTATTTTTCGCGTATGCGATAAATAGCGCGGCACGGATGAAAAAATAAAAACCGGTTACGCTTGCCGCGAATGCGCGGCACGGACGGAAAAATAAAAATCCGATTACGCTTTCTAACGGTAGCGATACGGATAGAGGAGATAAAAGAAATATGGTTACGATTGCCACGATAGGTGCGGGCGGACGAGGAGAGCTTTACATGACATTCGTAAGGATGTTTCGCGGACGGAGCGCTAAGATAACCGCGCTTTGTGATATTGCGGAGCAGACGCTTTCCGACATGGGCAAAAAGTTCGGCATACCGGAGAACATGCGGTTCAACTCAACGGAAAAGTTTTTCGCGGCGGGGAAGTTGGCGGACGCGCTTATAATCGGCACGCAAGACGACAGCCATGTGGAGATAGCCACGGCGGCGATAGAGGCGGGCTACGACATTCTTTTGGAAAAGCCGATCTCCGGCAATTTTGAGGAATGCGTGAAGCTTGCCGCGCTTGCAAAGGAAAGGGGTGTGCGCGTCGTAGTGTGCCATGTGTTGAGATACTCCGGCTATTACAAGGCTATAAAGAACACGATAAGGGACGGGGTTATCGGAAAGGTTATTTCTGTCAACCATACCGAAAACATCGGATACTACCATTATGCGCACAGCTATGTGCGCGGCGACTGGCGCAACGAAGCCGCAAGTACGCCGGCGCTACTGGCGAAGTGCTGTCACGACATAGACCTCATACAGTGGTTTATGGACAAGCCTGCGGTTTCCGTAAGCTCCCTTGGGCGGCTCAACTACTTTGTGAGAGAGAACGCACCCGCTGGAGCCACACCCTACTGCATGGACGGTTGCACGGCGAAGAGCGGTTGCATATACGACGCGGAATATCACTATCTAACGGTGCCGGCGCGTAAGGCAAAGTGGATTAAGTACCGCACACGTAAATTTACTGGCAAAAAGGACTGCACGAAGGAAGAGGTGCGTGAGGCGATTGCACACGGACCGTACGGAAGGTGCGTATACATGTGCGACAACGACGTGTGCGACAACCAAACCGTGAGTATTGATTTCGGTGACGGGCAGACGGCGCAGCATCTAATGACGGCGTTTAGCGCGGAGTGCTTCCGCCAGTCGCACATAGTGGGGACTAAGGGCGAGTTAATCGGCTATAACAACGAGCTTAAGCTTATTCTTTTCGGGCAGAAGCCGAAGAAACTGGTAAGCAAGTTCACGCATTTGCCCGGGCATACCGCGGGCGATATAAAGACGGTTACCGCTTTTATAGATTTGCTTGAGGGCAAGCTTACGGACAGTGAGGACGTTACGTTTATCGAAGCGTCGTTAGAGAGCCACCGCATAATAATGGCGGCGGAGCAGTCGCGCAAGCTTGACGGAGAGCTTATAAAACTGGAGGCGGACAGCCTTAGGTGACGACTTGCTAGGCAAGAAAATCTTTTCGACTTTTTTATTCTTAAAAATAGCCTGAAAATATTTTGTCGCCGCGAACTTATTCATAACCATAAAACTTTAAAGGAAGGAAGGATTTTTGATGAAACTGTTGGCAATAAACGATTTATCGTGTGTAGGGCGTTGTTCCTTAGGGGTGGCGCTTCCCATAATTTCCGCCGCCGGCATAGAGGTGGACGTACTGCCCACCGCCGTGCTTTCGTCGCAGACGGGCGGATTTACCGACTATACGGTACACGACATGACCTCCGAAATGAAGAAGATAACCGCGCATTGGACACGGCTTGGGTTGAAGTTCGACGCGGTTTACTCCGGTTATTTGGCTTCAGAGAAGCAGGTGGGATTGGTTCGCAAAATCTTAACCGACTTTCTAGAGCCGGACGGAAAGTTTTTCTTAGACCCGGTTATGGGCGACGCGGGGGTTCTTTATCCGGGTTTTTCGGAAACGTATCCCGCCGCTATGAAGGAGCTTGCCCTGTCGGCGGACTACATATTCCCTAACTTTACGGAGGCATGTCTTCTCACCGGCACGGAGTACGGAAAGATTGGCGCCGGGGATTATGACGGAATTTTGAGAAATCTTCAAGAGATTTGTCCACGCTCCGTGGTTACGGGTATTCCGAACGGTGGAATGGTGGGTACCGGTTGGATTGAAAACGGCGTCGCGGGTTACGTGTTTTCACCGGAGCTTCCCGGATTTTTCCACGGAGCCGGCGACGTGTTCTCCAGCGTAATGACCGCCTCGTTGCTGTGCGGCAAAAGCTTTTCGGAGTCGGTAGAATTTTCCGCGGAATTCACGGAGCGCGCCGTAAAACGCACGGCGGCAAGCGGTGCGGACACGCGTTTCGGATTGGAGTTTGAGAAGGATTTGAAATGGATAGTCAAAAGCTTGTCGACGCTATAAAAAAAATCCGCGCCAAAATGCCCACCATAGGTGAGCTTGCGGAAAAAAGCTTTATTAAACGCGGAGAGTTGGATAAATTCTACTTGTTTCCTAAGGCACGGCTGCATCTTGACGAATGGATAGGCTATTGCACGCTGTTTAACGTAAACAAGGCAAAGGATGTCGAATACGTAAGGAAAATCCGTTACGCGGACGGCGACGAAAATCTTTATCTCAACGTATGCCGTCCGCAAAACCGTACGGCGGGGCAAAAGCTTCCCGTGTTTGTCTACATACACGGAGGAGGCTGGGTGTCCGGCAGACCGGAGGACAGAGAGGCTTTCGTTTCGCGCATAGCCTCCGCCGGGTTTTTCACGGTAAACGTGTTCTACGGCTATTCTCCGGAGTATCCGCACCCGTTGCCGGTCGCCAACATATACCGCGCGCTGAAGTGGCTACGGACGCAAATCGACTTCCCGGAAGCCGATACCGATGAAATTTGGTTGGGCGGAGAGTCCGCCGGCGCACATTTGGCGGCGATTGCCGGAGCGGCGTCGGCCAATCCGGAATATCGCGAATTACTGGCGTTAGACGAGGAATACGGCGAAATAAAATTCAAGGGTCTTGTGCTAAACTGCGGCGTATACGATATAGAAACGGCGCTTGAATCCGGTTTCAAATACATTTCAAGCTATGTATACGCCTATTACGGGCGACCGCTTGAGGAAATGGAAGAGGACGTCTATGCGATTACCATGTCGCCGGTGTACTTTGTAACGGGTGCATTTCCTAAGACATTTCTCGTCACCGCGCAGAACGACCCGTTGAAGGGGTGCGGCGCGTTGATGCGTGATAAGCTGTCGGAGTGCGGCGTGGCGTTTGAGCACTTCCACGGCGACGGAGCGGCTGCCGTCCATGCGTTTGCGGTATCGCAAGCGTTCGACATATCAAAGGAAGCGATGAATAGAATTCTGCGCTTCATGGGCAAGGAAGAGCAGTACATCGTGGAGGGTACTCCCGAATACGAGATAGAAATCGCCGAAGGGAGCGTGCAAAGCATAACCGGAGCCGCGGAAACGCCGCAAGACGGCGACAGCGTATAACAAAAAAGCGAAAAAATAAACCGTCAAAAACGCCCTAAAAAGGCGAAAAAAAGCCCAAAAAACGAAAAAAAATAAACCGTCAAAAGCTTTTGGAAGAACGGAATAAGAGCGGTAGAATAAGGTAGGAGGGACTATGACAGCGGAAGTAAATGATAAATTGAGCGGAAAGCGACGCGTGCAACACGCGTTGGTAAAAGCGTTTTACGTCGCCAGCGAGCGCATAGGCAAGCTTACGATTTACGATATAAATAAGGCAAGAGGGCTTAAATACAAGCGTAAAATTCGGTATTGCTCCGACGAAAGGCTGTATCTAAACCTATGCTATAAGGAAGACGGCGGCACGGAGAAGCGCCCGGTATTGTTTTACATTCACGGCGGCGGTTTCGTGTCCGGCAGACCGGAGTTTCGTGAAGCCTTCGTATCTAAATTCGCGGAGGCGGGCTATTTTACGGTTAACGTATTTTACGGGCTTACGCCGAAGTATGTGCATCCGTATTCAATCGAAAACATATATAAGGCGCTTAAATGGGTTCAGGAAAATGCCGACGGCTATAATCTTGACCTAAGCCGCGTGTTTGTGAGCGGAGAGTCCGCCGGAGCTACGCTTGCGGCAATGGCGGGTGCGGTGTCGTCCAATCCGGACTATAAGAGGCTGTTCAACCTTGATTACGCTTCGCGCGACTTCAAGTTCAAGGGAATGGTGCTTAATTGCGGCGTTTACGACATGGAAAAGGTTTGCGCGTCCGGTTTTCCGCATATCGACTATTTTGTAGAGGCATACTACGGCAGAAGCATAGAAACCGTCGACAAGGAATCTATAAATTTTGTGAGCATGTCGCCGTATAGGTTTATAACTCCTGATTTTCCGCCGTCCTTTATTATTACGGCGGAGAACGACAAATTGACGGATGGAGGCAACGAATTTGCCGAAAGGCTCAAGGAAAACGGCGTAAAAATAGACGTTTTTCACGGCGAAGGCAAAACTGCGGTGCATGCATTTGCCGTCGCGCAAATATTGAAGATAAGCCGCGCCGCCGTAAAGCAGAGCATAAAATTTACCGACGATATTCCGTAATGATGAATACTGTCGGGAAACGACGACAAAATAAGGTGTGAGGACAATTCGCGGTGACAAAATATTTTGGGTTTTTATTAAATCCGACGAACGCAAAGCGGCATAAAGTCCTCACAAAAAGCATTTAATACTAGAAGGTTCGTTCAGCCCGACAATTAAAGGGTAAGGACGGGGCTTTATGGGCGCCTTAGACGCGTCCGCAGAATAAAACGTTTACGCCGTAAGGCGACGTATAAAAAAACAGAAAAAAAAGAGGAAGATACATCATGGATATTAAAGCGTTGAAAAATATAAGCTGCGGGTTATACCTTATAACGTCGCATGTGGGCAATCACTATAACGGTTGCATCGCAAACACGCTGTTGCAAGTCACTTCAACCCCTATCAAGCTTTCGGTGACATTGAATAAGAAAAATGCGACCTGTGAATACATAAAGCGGTCGGGGCATTTCACGGCGACCGTCGTCTCCGAGGCTTCTGATATAGTCGGACCCGTGGCGTTGTTCGGATTTTTCTCCGGACACGACAGGGATAAGTTTGCCAATGATCCCGAAGGTAATCCTACGATGGGATGTGCCTTAGATAAATTGGAAAATAAATATGTGACGGACGGCATGAGTACGGTGTTTTCGGTTCGCGTTACGTCTGCCTTAGACATCGACACGCATATAATGTTCGTCGGAGAATTGATTGACGCAAAGATTTTAAATGACGAAGCTCCGATGACCTACGACTATTACCGTAATGTGAAAAACGGTACTACTCCGCCGCGTGCGTCAAGCTATGCTTTGGACGGAGTAGACGCAAAAGCGCCGCAATCCGGCGGAGAAGAGCCGGTTGTGCCGAAGGTGAAACGTTGGCGTTGCAGTAAGTGCGGACATATATACGACGGCAATACCATACCCGACGGCTATGTGTGTCCGACATGTCAAGCGGATAAGACGTTTTTCAACATTCTTTAAACCGCATACCGAAAGCCCGCGCGTTTTATACCGCGGGCAATAAGGCAATGTATTGGAGAATAAAACGGCTCAAAACGACTAAAAACCTATGAAAAAGGGTGTGTTGAGTATAACGCCTTTGCGTTTTCGACACACCCTATGAAGCAAAAAAATAAATTTCTAGACCGGCAAAGACTTAAACCGGCTTGCCGGCAAATAATTGAATTGCCGAGTCGGCAAAGGCTTGAACCGCCGGGTTGGTAAAGACTTAAACCGCTACGTCGGGAAAGACCTAAATCGCTTTGTAGATTATAAGAATTTCCTCAAGCTCGCGCAGTTTTTTGGCGGCGGAGCGTATGCCGGACAGCGTGTGCTTCAAGCCTATCCAGATTACCTTTAATAAAAACGGGTCGCGGGTGTCTAAGGCAAGCTCAAAGCCTTCCAAAATGGCGGAGCATTCGTCACGTTCTTCGGTTTCGATGGACGCTTCCTTTACCGCCTCGACGAGTGCGGTCAAAACGTAGCGTGCTTGGTCTGCAAGCCCCTCTGCAAGAGCTGCGGCTTCCTCGGCACCCTGTTCTTCGGCGGGAACGTCTTCGCCCTTGTAGACGAGGTTAAACGCCTCCTGAAAGGGGCGAACGAGGTTTTCCGCAAACTGCTCATATGAGCGATTGCCGTTTTCGGCGGGAAAAAAGTCCAAAATAAACTTCATTAGATTGCGGCGGTTCATATCGAACTCCGCAAACAGGCACACGACTAAGGCGACGCGCGCTTTCGAACCTTTGGGAAGCTTGAACGCCGTGCGGGAGCCAAGCCCGGTAGCCGCACGCATGTACGCCTTAGGATAATCGAAGCCTATCTTACTCGCGTCCACGGTTTCTCTTAGCTTGTCGTAGTAGGCTATGCATTTCAGCAAACGGCGTATCTCTTTGGACGCTAAAATCAGCTTGCTTGCGCGCAAGTCGTTGCAAACGGCGTTAAATTCGGAAAGTGCCGTGTTGTCGCCGGATAGCGAATTATTTTTATTCATTGTATAACCTCCGAGTTATAGTTAGGGAGTGGACAACCCTCGGTGACGACATGCCTGCTCAAGAAAATCTTCTCGGCTCTTTTTAGTCTAAAACCGTCTGAAATGCTCCTATATAGCTGTGCTACGCCTTGCACTTTCAGACAATTTTATCCTTAAAAATAGCCTGAAAATATTTTATCACCGCGAATTGTCCACGCCCGTTAGGGAAATACATTTAGAGCATATTTCCACTTGTTTTATGCTTTGCGTGCGCACATTGCCGCCCGCCGCATGCAGTCGAAAGCCGACCGCACGAAAGTTTACTCTAACAATTTAACAGAAAACAAAAAAAAAATCAATACATTTATTGTTGTCTGCATTTTAAGCGATATAATAGGTCTGTTGAAATCGGAACACCGCAACGGTTTTTGTACCTGCGCGTGCGAACTAAGGAGAGGTACTTGATGAAAAGCAAGCTTTTACACGGAAGATTTTCTAAGCTTACCGCACTTGTCATAGTCGTCGTTATGTTGGCGGCGGTGTTTTCTGCTTGCGGCTTTTTCGCCGGAGGTAGCACGCAGTTCGAAGCGTTTTGTGACGAGCTTTTTGTGGCTTTCATGCGGGGTGACGCGCTTTCCATAAACATATTGTTGGAACATCCGGAGGAGTACGGGCTGGAAAGCGAATCCGTATACGTTTCCAAACCGGCGGACAACAGCAAGGACTACAAGGAGTCGTATGAGCAGTTGGCGGCTATAGCCGTGCAAATATTGACATTCAATTTCAAGTCTTTAACGCCGTCGCAACAGGTTACTTATAACGTACTTTTGGAGTTCCTCACCGGTCTTTCCGAGATGGGAGATTATTACTGGTTTCAAAACGGATTTTTGGGCAGTTACATGGGAGATAACGCCGATTTGCCCATTTACCTTGATAAGTACGAGTTTAAGACCAAAAACGACGTTGCAAATTACATTGTGATGATAAACGACACGGCGGACGCGTTTGCCGATTACGTCGCCTACGAACGCGCTCGTTGTCAAAACGGCTACGGACGCGCGGATTTCGTGTACGAGGGCATTATAGACCAAGCGGAAGCGATGGCACCGGACACGGACGGCAAGCATTACCTTGAGGCGGATTTCGAAAGAAAGGTAGCTGAGTCCGGATTGGTTTACAGCGCGGCGGAGTTGGAGTCCTTAAAGCAGGAAAACCGTTCGGCAATCTACGAAAACCTACTTCCGGCATACGCGGAGCTTGCCGTAAGTATAGGGCAGTTGCTGATTGATTTCCCGACCGACACGCGCAATCAGGCCGGGCTTTCCCACTTGACTAACGGCAAGGAATTCTACGCAACTAGCTTTAAGCGCGCTACCTCGTCAAGCGACAGCGTGCCGACGGCGTTAAGTAACATGAAAAAAGCCCTAAAGGATGTGTGGTACGACTACAGCGTCGCCTATAACGCGCTTTTGACCGGTCACGACGCGGCGTGGATCACCGCGGGAATTAATTCCGTATACGCGCTCAACAGCTATTCCGACGAGAATATGATGTCTATATTGGAGTCTTTGGAGCAGTCGTCTAAGCAAGATTTCCCCGCGCGCCCCGAAGGCTCTCCGTCCGTGACGTTGAACCGCGTCAATCCCGCTCTGAAGGAGTACTACAGCCCCGCCGCCTACTTTAAATCCGCCGTGGACAGCACCACCGCGCCCGAACACATATATGTCAATACGCCCGACGATTTGAACAAGGGGTATATCGTCTATGAATTGCTTTCGCATGAGGGCTTCCCCGGTCACTTGTTGCAGCACTCCTATTTTAAACTCTCCGACGCCCACAACGTACGCAAAATTTTAGGTATGTCGGGCTATTCGGAGGGATGGGCGGAATACGCGCAAATGTACACAGCTAAGTACTTCGGAGAAACGGAGCTGTTGCCGTTCTACAATTTAATTCTGAAAAACCGTCAGCTAAACGGTTACCTGCAAGTAATCGTGGATATCTTGGTCAACTACTACGGATATAGCGTCGTCGAGTTAGAGCAATATCTTGCGGATAACGCGCTTCCGACGCTGACGAATGCGCAAGCGGCTTTCAAAAGCGTTATAGAATACCCGACAAACGCCGCCACTTATTACTATTCATACCGCAAGTTCATTGAACTAAGAGCCGATTACAAGGGTTCGGACATGCAGTTCCACACCGCGGTGCTTGCCGCCGGACCTATGTCGTTCGAACTGCTGCGCAAAACCATAATGTAAATTTATAGGGCGAATGCATTTAATGCATTCGCCCCCTTTTTACGCCGCACGCGTCGCTATCTCACCGTACGCGACTATTTAAGAGTTTTTTTCGTAGGAAATCCGTGAAAAAATAAGCTGTAATTTTTACGCGTAAGCCCTATATAATGTTCTCGGAGCGCAGTGGTATAATTGGGGCGTGGACAATACGCGTTGACGACTTGCCTACTCAAGAAAATATTTTGTCACCTCGAATAGTCCCCACACCCGTTTGGTTGACATAAAACCACAAAAAGATTTATAATATCCGCATGAAATATATACTTGTTTTGGGTGACGGCATGGCCGATTTGCCTTTGGAAAAGTTGGGCGGCAAAACGCCCTTGGAGGTCGCTAAAAAGCCCGCTACAGACGCCTTAGCGTCGAACGGCGGCGCGGTGGGCGTGGTAAAAACCATACCCGACGGCTTTAAGCCGGGCAGCGATACCGCCAATTTATCGGTTTTGGGTTACGCGCCCGCCAAATATTATACCGGGCGGTCGCCGCTTGAAGCGGTAAGCTTAGGCATAGACATGAAAAACTCCGATTTAGCGGTGAGGTGCAACGTGGTTACCTTGTCCGACGAGGAGGATTTTGCCGCTAAAACTATGGTCGATTACAGCTCCGGAGAAATTTCCACGGAGGAGTCGGGCGCGCTTGTCCGCGCGGTGCAAGACGCGTTGGGAGATGAGAAATTCCGCTTCTACGCCGGCGTTAGCTACCGCCATTGCCTCATAATAGGCGACGGTATCTCCGGCACGAAAACCACTCCGCCGCACGACATTACCGGCAGAAAAATACGTGAATACCTGCCCACCGGCGTGTATGCCGACGAATATATGCGGCTCTATAAAGAGGCGCACGAGATACTCAAAAATCACCCTGTAAACCGTGCACGCGTTGCCGCCGGTAAAAACCTAGCCAATTCGATTTGGCTTTGGGGAGAGGGCAAAAAGCCGGTCCTGGACCCGTTTAAGGACAAGTTTGGCAAGAACGGCGCCATGATTTCCGCAGTGGATTTGCTCAAGGGTATAGCCATTGCGGCAAGCATGACCGTGTGCGAGGTAGAGGGCGCTACCGGCAACATACATACAAATTTCGCCGGAAAAGGCGCGGCGGCAATAGCCGCGCTAGAAAACGGAAACGACTTCGTTTACGTCCACATAGAGGCGCCCGACGAGAGCGGACACCACGGCAATGTCGAAGAAAAAATTCTTTCGATAGAGCTTATCGACAAGAATATAGTCAAGCCGGTATACGATTATTTTGTTAAAACGGGCGAGGACTTCGCCATGCTAGTCCTTCCCGACCATCCGACGCCCATTGCCACGATGACGCATTCTTCCGCTCCCGTACCCTTCGTGATGTGGAAAAAAGGTGTAAAACTGGGCAAAGCGCGGTGTTACGACGAAAAGGAAGCCGTGTCGACCGGTATATACTATCCGGACGGCGAAAGCCTCATGAAGGCATTCTTGTCCTTGTAGAATAGAATTTTTGGTTATGGACAATCCGCGTTGACGACTTGCTGCGCAAGAAAATATTTTGTCACTGTGAACTGTTCGCTCTCCCCAATAAAATAGAAGCGCGGAATGTGTAAGATTTTATATTACCGCATTCCGCGTTCTTAGGTTATAAGGAAGCACACACCGTGTACCTAATACGCGCGGCGCGCAACCTACGCAATGCGCAACGCATACATCTACGAAGAGTACGCATCTACGAAGAGTAAACGCCTACGAAGAACACACACTTATAAAGCGTACATACCTACGAAGCGCGTGGGTTGAAACGTACAATTAACCACAGCGCAATATTCGCGCCGTGTAACCTATGCGCCGCGAATTGTCCACGCCCAAAAAATTCCGGCAGTCCGTTGTTTGAGGAGAAAAGCATGTTTTATGACGAAATGGAAAGGGAAAGGGATTTAAATAAGACGGTTGAAAATTTGGAGCGCAACGGTATGCGCGCCGTCGTCGTCGATACCCGCGAGGAAGCCGCGCGCTACGTGGAGGACACAATCCCCGCCGGTGCGTCCGTTGCCGTAGGCGGAAGCGTTACGCTAAAGGAATGCGGCATAATAGACTTGCTCAAGAGCGGTAAATATAATTTTTTTACTCCGCGCCCGACGGTCGCTCCGGACGGGACGGCGACGGTATCTCCGGAAGCGGCTGTCGCCAATTACCGCGCCGCCTACGGAGCCGATTACTATTTGAGCGGTTCAAACGCGATTACCAGAGAGGGAGAATTATATAACGTGGACGGGCGTGGCAACAGAGTTTCCGCCATAGCCTACGGACCTCAAAAGGTGATAATAATTGCCGGTATCAACAAAATAGTGAAGAATTTGGATGCGGCGGTCGCGCGTGTGAAAACCGTTGCGGCTCCGCAAAATTGCCGGCGGTTGGGTATAGAATCCTATTGCGCGGAGATGGACAAGTGTCACTCGTTCTTTCGCGGCGGCGATAAAGCGGCGAACATGACGGACGGTTGCTTAAGCAATACGCGTATTTGCTGTCATTATTTGGTATCCTCAAAGCAGTCCGCCGACGGCAGAATTACCGTGGTGTTGGTTAAGGAAAAGTTGGGCTATTAAGTTGGGGCGTGTACAAACCCACTGTGACGGCTTGCTGGCTAATAAAATATTTTGTCACCGCGAATTGTCTACACCCGCAATCAGTAGCAAAAAGAAAGAGTTATTCTAAAAGAGGATTTTATGAAGACATATTGGTATAAAGAAACGGTCTTTTATCAGATTTATCCGCGTAGCTTTTGCGACAGCGACGGCGACGGAATAGGTGATATACGCGGCATAATATCCAAGCTTGACTATCTTAAGGATTTAGGCATAGGCGCCGTATGGTTGTCGCCGGTGTATAAGTCGCCGAACGACGACAACGGTTATGATATTTCCGATTACCGCGACATCATGGATGAGTTCGGGACCTTTGCCGACTGGAAGGAAATGTCGGACGGGCTTCATTCGCGCGGCATAAGACTTGTTATGGATTTGGTCGTCAATCACACCTCCGACGAACACCCGTGGTTTGAGGAGTCGAAAAAAAGTAAGGACAATCCCTATAGGAACTATTATATATGGCGCGACGGTACGGGCGCGGATAAAAAGTCGCCTCCCAACGGATGGCGCGCTTGCTTCGGTGGTTCGGCGTGGGAATACGACGAAACGACGGGGCAGTTTTTCCTGCACCTATTCTCTAAAAAACAGCCCGATTTAAATTGGGATAACCCGAACGTTCGCCGCGAAGTCGCGGATATATGCAACTTCTGGCTTGATTTAGGTGTGGACGGCTTCCGTTGCGACGTCATAACCTACATAGCTAAGAATTTTAAAGAGGACGGTTATAAGTCCGATAATTATACGATTGCCCAAAACTGGCAGGAATACATCAGGGAGTTGCGTTCCCGTAGCTGGGATAATTACGATACGATGATTGTCGGAGAGTGCTGCGGCGCGGACGCGAAAAATGCCGATACCATTCACGGTGACGGCACGGGTCTGCTTGATACCGTTATCAGCTTTGACCACTTGCCGTGGTTTAGGCGGTACAGCCTTGTCGCGTGGAAGGGCAAGATGTCCGCGTGGCAACGATTAAGCGACAAGTGTTGGTGGAGCCTATATTTCGAAAATCACGACCAACAGCGCGCGGTGTCGCGGTTTATCCGACCCGGATATGAAAAGGACGGCGCCAAAATGCTGGGTACCGTTCTCATGTTTTTGCGCGGCACGCCCTATATATATCAGGGGCAGGAGTTGGGTATGACGAATATTCCTCTGTCGGCGGAGGAGTTTAAGGACATTCAATCCGTCAACATGCTTCGCGATGCCGGCTCCGCGATTGCAAAACGCAAGGCGTATAAGCATTTATTGTTGCGCGCGCGCGACCATGCCCGTACTCCCGTGCAGTGGAACGGCGGTAAAAATGCCGGATTTTCCGACGGCGAGCCGTGGATGAAGGTTAATCCGAATTACATAAGCGTGAACGCCGAAGCCGAAATAAAGGACGCCGGCTCGGTTTTAAATTACTATAAACGGCTGATTGCGGCGCGTAAAAGCGTTAGCGGCTTTGTAAAGGACGGCAAATACCGGGAGCATTTCTCAAAAAATAAGCGGTATTACTGTTTTACACGCGAAACCAAAGACGGTTCCTTACTTGTCGTCGCGTCGTTTTCTCACCGTCCCGCTAAGTTTACGCCGCCGTCGGAGTTCGATTTAGTGGAGGGCAAGCTTCTTATTTCCAACAACGAAGACGCAGATAAGGCGCTTGCGCCGTTTGTGCTGAAGCCGTACGAGGTAAGGGTGTATCAAATATAAAGCGTCCAATCGCATGCAAAAATAACGGATACGGAAGGGTTAGAGTATAACAGCTACAAAATGTCTAAGATGTCGAAAACGGTAAATGAAAATATGCAATCCGATTGCTCCGGCAGAGTGTCCCCGTCGGATTTTTGGGCTACCGCTTTTGCGTCTTCCGCTTCCTCCGCGAATACGGAACACGGCGCCTTGCCGAATCCTTCCGCCGTTACCATGTGCGGCGGGCATTGTGGAGAAGTGCTTTCCGAAAGCGTACAAGACAACGGAAACGCCGCCGTTGCGACCTCCGAAACCGAATTTAACGATGAAGCCGCGGACGCTAAAACGGAGCTTACTACTACCGCGCTTCCGCGCAAGAAACGCATTTGGGAGCTTGACGCGCTTCGCGGGTTTTGTATCATTCTTGTCATATTCGACCACTTCATGTATACAATTGGGCAGATGTTCGGTCCTCTTTGGTTCGGATACGACATGGAAAGCGCCGCCGGTCCGCTTGCCGCTTTTTGCCGTTTCGCCGAGTGGTATTGGACGTCGTTGCCCCGTACAATCATTCATCCGATAGCGCTTTTGGTTTTTTTCGCGCTCTGCGGTGCATCGTGTACATTTTCACGCAACAATCTCAAACGCGGGTTTTTGCTCCTGCTCATGTCGATTGCCGTAAGCATAGTTACGTTGCTGTTCGACGAGTCGGTATTCATACATTTCGGTACCCTCACATTTCTTTCCTTCTGCATTCTGATTTGGGAGTTCTTCAGCCGCCTATTGGATTTCAATAAAACCGTGAAAAAATATGCGCTCCCCGCCGTGTCATTTGTCTGCGCCGCCGTTGTCGGGATACTTTTTCTCGTCGCCCTGAAAACGCCCTTCCAAAATGTCCCCGACGCTTTCGGATGGTTGTTCGACCCGTTCCTCACCGACGTGAAAACCTCGTTTAATTCGCCCGGAGAAATCATGGCGTTTATTCCGTGGGCGTCCTTCTTTTTTCTAGGCGCCGCGATAGTCCCCGTGATTTACCGCAAACGCGTTACACTGCTCTCCGCACTCGATAAAAAATGGCATAAACCGCTAAGCTTTATCGGTAGGCATACTCTGATAATATATATTTCACACCAAACTATTATAATAAGTATTCTAGCGCTTATTAGCTTCCTCTTCATCACCCCCGGCGATTTTTTGGTGATTTGAGCCCTTGTTCTTTTGCTACGCGGCAAAAAGAATCAAAAATTGGTGTGCGAACAACGCAAGCGTGACGCTTGACCCTGATAACCTAAAAGCGCGGAATACGTAAGGTAACCCTTATCGTATTCCGCGCTTTTAATTTATTAATGTTAATCAACAGACTGTCGGATTTTCAGTTACCTCCGCATGTCAACAAATCCATGATTTTTTCGCATGAGGTGCGTATGTCCGCGTAACAAACGTCAAAATTATCCGTATACCACGGGTCGGCTACGTCGCCGCCTACACCCGCCGCGTCCTTTAACCGCAGTATCTTCGCCGTTACTCCGTTTCCCAAAATTCGCGCCATATTAGTCACGTTTGCCCCGTCCATACCTAAAAATAAATCGTATTTAAATGCGTCCGCAGAGTTTAAACGCGTCGCGTAATGCTCGTATACCGGAACACCCCTCTTTGATAACACCTGCAATGTGCCGGTGTGAGGCGGACAACCGCACTCCTCAAAGCTTGTCGCCGCCGATTGAATTATAAACCGCTCCGATAAACCGCGCTCTTCGGCAAGATGTGCAAAAACAAACTCCGCCATCGGACTTCTGCATATGTTGCCGTGACATACAAACATTACCCGTATCACATCTTTTTTTTTCAATTCGTCAAATAATTTTTTATTCATAAGATTTTTTTGTCTTTCACCGCTTCACCTCTCCGTTATTCCGTCACTCCGCCGTTTCGTCATTAATCATTTATATCTCACGTCACTTTGTCATTTCTTGCCGCACGGCAGTTTCTTAACGGGAGCGTTATCGACGTAATTCAAGTCGTGCGCGCGCGCTCAACGCAACATTTCGTCTGCGATTGCCGCAGATAGCTTTACAAGTTCCACGCACGGCAGTTTTTTAATTGGGGCGTTGTCGACGTAATTCAGGTCATGCGCGCTCTCAAACGTACCGCCGCGCAGTAATTCCCGACAGATTATCGAACCGCCGCTTCTAGCTTTAAACCGCTCAGCAAATTCTTGCACAAAGCGATAGTGTTCCTTTTTGGCGGTTTGGTCGGTAGGGTCGGCAAAGCCGTGCAGCATTCCGAATACCAAAGCCGCGCCGCTGACGGCTCCGCATACCTCACGCATTCTTGCCAGACCGCCGCCAAAGGATGACGCAAGCGCGGCAAGCTCACCTTCGCTTTTGCCCAACTCATCTTTAAACGCCAGCACCACCGCTTGCGCGCAGTTATAGCCCTTTTTAAAATATGCTTCCGCAATGTGTTCTCTTTCCATTGTCCCCCCATGTTGGTTTCGGTTGGCACAATTATACCACACAACCCTCTTACGGCGCAATAAAACACAGCGTGTTCGACTTTTATTACAAACGCATAAAATGCGGTTGTCCCGTGTAGGCTCTTTGCATATGTTGCTCCGTGTTTTGGGTACGGTGACTGCCGGCGTTATTGGCAAAAGGACGGGCATTTTGGGTAAAATGAATGCAAAATTCCTTTTAATAATGTTTAGCGCGCGTTTCCTTGACATATTTTTCGTAAAATGTTAATATTCATTTAAATAAAATATAGTGTGTACGCGCCGGAGATCATATCTTTTCTTAAGCTTTAGGGAATCAGTTCTTATTCGGCGCATTACGACGGGCGGTTATTTTAGGGTTTGAACTCTGCCGCGGTCGTCGTGAGGAATGCCGAACACAGTGTTGTCCGAAATTTCTATTCCGCATATTACAAATACCGTCCGTTATTCTACGCGGAGGGTTCGTTTGTTTTGTGCGTTGTGGTGCGGGTCGGCGTTATCGGGGTGTTCCGCGCATCATAAAAAGGAGAAAGATATGTTGTTTTCGGAAATGAATTTATCCGACGAAGTCGTTCGCTCTGTTGAGCATAGCGGCTTTACGATACCCACGGAGGTGCAAGAAAAATGTATTCCGGCAATCATGAGCGGGCTTGACGTCGTCGGGCGCTCCAAGACCGGTTCCGGCAAGACGCTTGCCTTCGGAATTCCGCTCATCGAGCATGTAAATCCGGAGCTGAAAGCCGTCCAATCGTTGGTAATTTGCCCCACCCGTGAGCTTGCTATGCAAGTGGCGGAGGAGATGCGCAAGGCTACCGAATTTAAAGAAGGCTGCAAAATGACCGCGGTTTTCGGCGGCGCGGACATGGGCAAGCAAATAGACGCGCTTAAACGCGCTAAAATCGTAGTCGCCACTCCGGGACGTCTTATGGACCACATCGGAAGACGTACTATAAAGTTGGACTTTGTTAAAACAGTGGTTTTAGATGAAGCCGACGAGATGTTAAACATGGGTTTCCGTGAGGACATAGAGAAAATCTTGCGCTTCATTCCGCGTGAACGTCAAACAGTTATGTTCTCCGCAACTATGCCGCCGGCAATCCGCCGCTTGACCGAGGACTATATGGTTACGCCGACGTTTGTGGAAATAGGCGACCTCAACACGACAATTGATACCATAGAACAAAGCTATTTAAAGGTCCCAAAAGACGCCAAAAAGACCACGCTTGTCAACCTGTTTAAAACCTGTCAGCCCCAAAGCGCAATAGTTTTTTGCAATACAAAACGCATGGCGGACGAAATTCGCCGTACGCTCAATAACAACGGAGTGGGCGCGGAAGCGCTCCACGGCGATATGCCGCAGTCCGCTAGACGGCGCGTTATGGACGCCATGAAAGCGCATAAAATAAATATCCTCGTCGCCACAGACGTCGCGGCGCGCGGTATCGACATTGACGATATCGACTATGTTATAAACTACGACCTCCCGAACGACGTCGAATACTACATTCACCGTATAGGCAGAACGGGACGCGCCGGTAAGGCGGGTAAAGCGGTTACATTTATTACCGACCGCCGTGAATTGGCAATCTTGAATATATACAAGAATAACACGCATTCCGACATCGCGGAGCATAAGCTTTCCGAGGATTCCATCGATTTTGCGCCGCCTAAGCCCTCCACCTACTACAAATCCATGAAACGTCCCGGCTCTCTTAACCCCGGAGGCTTCCGCCGCCGCCGTTAGACTGGTTGAAACGAAGTTCATTTTCGCCGACCGCAAGGAAACGTGAAACGTTGGAAGCGCCATGCTTGTGTAAATCTAATTAAAAAACGCGAAAAAACGCGGTTTCTGCAAGATATGAGAATTGCCCGATATACGGAAATTCTCTTGCCGAAGCCGCGTTTTTAAGTTATCCTAAATAATCAAATTCATAAAAATTTTGCCTTCATGAAATAACCATACGGCGTAAATCCTTAATATTTTATTCCACATTTATCCTTAAAAATAGCCCGAAAATATTTTATCACCGCGAACTGTCCGCACCCTAAATATTTTTCGGTATAAAAAAGAGATTATCCGATAAAGAAATTCCTAAAATATTAATATCTACGGACTAATTATATTAATATCATAGACTTAAAAAAAGTTTGATGTTAAAATAAACGCATGCGGTTATATTTTAATAATCCTTCAATCGGGGGACATATTAAAAACGGCATTCTCCCGGCGCGCGGACGGCGCCGGGGAACGGGAGAGAAAGAGTGAGCCTTGCGGATAAAATTTTTATAGAAAACGTCACCGATATTTTGGAGAACGGAGTTTGGGATACGGGTTTGCCGGTGCGCCCGCGTTGGGCGGACGGTACTCCCGCGCATACCGTAAAAAAGTTTTGTATTGTGAACCGCTACGACCTACGGAAGGAATTCCCGATTTTGACGTTGCGTAAAACCAATTTTACGGCGGCGGTGGACGAGCTTCTTTGGATTTGGCAAAAAAAATCCAACGATGTGAACAAGCTTAATTCGCATATATGGGACGCGTGGGCGGACGAAAACGGGAGTATAGGCAAGGCGTACGGCTATCAGTTGGGCGTAAAGCACAGCTACAAGGAGGGCGAATTTGACCAAGTGGACCGCGTGCTTTTCGACCTTAAAAACAATCCGTCTTCGCGGCGCATACTCACCAACATATACAATTTTGCCGACCTCAGCGAGATGAAGCTCTATCCGTGCGCGTACTCCATGACGTTCAACGTCAGCGGCAACGTGCTTAACGGTATTTTGAATCAGCGTTCACAGGACACGCTCACCGCCAACAATTGGAACGTCGTTCAATATGCGGCGTTACTTTTGATGTTTGCGCAGGTGAGCGGACTTGTCGCGGGGGAGCTTGTTCACGTGATAGCCGACGCGCATATCTACGACCGCCATGTGGACATAGTGACCGAAATGATTAAAAATCCACAGTATGCCGCGCCGAAGCTTACGCTCAATCCGGACATAAAGAATTTTTACGCGTTCACCCCGAAGGACTTTGTTTTGACGGATTACCAATTTAATGCTATCGGAAAGAGAATAGAAGTGGCGGTATGAGAATTATAGTAGCAGTAGACGAAAAATGGGGAATCGGCAAGGACAACAGGTTGCTGTTCTCAGTAAAAGAAGACATGCGGCATTTTATTGCGCACACTAAGGGAAAAACCGTGATTATGGGCAGCAATACGCTTTGCTCCATGCCGGGCGGTCTGCCCTTAAAAAACCGTCGCAATATAGTGCTTTCGCGCAAGCTTTCCGATAAGGACATACAAGCGTTCGCAGCGGAGGGCTATGATTGCACGCTTGCGCGAAGCATATCGGATTTGCCGGGGTTGCTTGCCGCCGATGAAAAAGCGTCCTCCGACGGCGTATATGTAATAGGGGGAGCCGCGGTTTATGCGGAGCTTTTGCCGTTTTCAAGCGACGCGGTCGTGACGAAGTTTTTTGCGGACGGCGGCGCGGAATTGTTCTTTACCGATTTGGACGTAGCGGAGAGTTGGAAGAGGACGGAAGAAAGTGAGATTTTTGAGGGTGTGGACACCGTTTCCGGAAAGACCGTAAAATATCAATTTTGCGTTTATGCGAATACGCATGTCAACAAAATCAGACGGTAGAATTATTTTTTTCTTAAGCGTAGCAAATAGAAAGGGAAAGGGTATTACTTGTGCAATCTCCGCGGAAGGCTCCGTTGTTTGGAAAAGCGTAAGCTACGCGGATGGTGACTAGGCTTTTTCGTCGGGAAAGCGTGAAAATCTGTTGCCAACACACCGGATTAACGCGTACACCGTGTAAACCACGCCGAAGACGGATATAGCGGGATAGGTGTAGTCCACAAGGTTCGTGAAGTCTAAAAAGCTTAAAGGCAGGGCTATCAGTCCCCAAAATACGCCTATAAGCGCGCGCGTTAAGACGGGATTTTTTTCGCGGACGGGAATACCGTCCGGCTTTATTTTTCTGCCGATTTCTATTTCCGTATCGGTTTCTATGCCGGTACCGCTTTTTATTTCCGTATTGGATTTTATTCTCATGGCGTATCTTATTTCCGTACCGGATTTTATTCCGGTAGCGCTTTTTATTCTTGCACCGGTAGAGGATTTTATTTTTTTACGCTCCGCGCCGATGCAGAAGATTTTTGTGTAAACCGCGAAATCACGCGTCATTTCCACGAGCAGGAACAGCGACGAAACCAACGTCGTTAAGATTGCGCCGAATATCAGTATTCCGGCGAAAATTTTAAGTCCGTGTTTAGCGGCTGCGGAGAGTACGGGCATAGCCGCGCCCAATAGATTTTCCGTATTAATTACGGTTTGAAGCATGTAGAGCGCCGCCGATAAAATTACCGCGGTTATTATGCCCGCCGTCCGGATTTCCCGTTTGTTTACCTTGATTTTGGTAAGCACGGAACCGGATAGGAACACGTTTAATGCGCCGTAAGCAAGCGGAGTAAAGACGTTTATACGCCCCGTGTAGAAGTAAGCCGGACTTTTAAAAAAGATAATTATCACAAAAACAATTATGAGTGGCATAAAAACGAGATTTAAAACCGCTATTTGTTTCAATCCGAATGCCACCAAAAATATTCCTATCAGCAGGCAGACTATCCCGAACATCGGAAGTCCGAACAGCTCACGCATTGCGGACTCTGCTCCGGCGGTCATTGTTGCAAGCATGGACAGCGCGGACACAAACACCGCCGCGCCGTGTACGGTCCTTAAAATTTTGAAAAATCCGGTCTTGTCCGTGCCAACCGTCGTAGTCGCTCCGTCTTTTTTAACCGCATTACCCAGCGTAAGGAAAAGACTGCAAAGTACGCCCAAAACAACTCCGGCGGCAACGCCTACAAGAGGCGAACAATTGCCGAAAAACAGCGCGATTTCCCGTCCGGACATAAATCCCGCGCCGATTGTGGAACCGATAAAAATAAAAGCCGCGGAGAATGAACGCTTCAAAAGATATGCACCTCTCTATAGTAATTTAGGGTGCGGACAATCCGGGGTGACGACTTGCCTGCCAAGAAGATCTTTTGTCACAGCGGATTGCACCGCGATTTAGGGCGCGTCAACACCCCCAATTCAGTTGCCGTAAACAATAAATTATATTCGTCGGCAGTGCAAAAAATGGCATTTTTACGGTGACAGATTAAAGTTGCGTTTATACGGCGCGTACGGACTTGCGCCCCCTACGATTTTTCAATCAAACGATTTGAAGAGTTTGCATCTATGCGGCGCGTACGGGCTTGCGCAAAAACGGCACTTTCGGTGTCGACGGATTAATCTTACATTTATGCGGCGCGTACGGGGACGTTGGCACCGCATCTGCGTTATTTCGGGTTTTGCCGCGCAAATTAACCGCATTTGGTCGCGCTTTTATGGACATTTGATGGGGTATTCGTGCAAAATCGGGGTTTATATGCTTCGATTAACGCTGTTAGTTGCGCATAATGTCTGTGGAACGCTTTGTAAAATACATTTTTTATACACAATGTAAAGCATGTTAATAATTATTGTTATTTTTACTTGACATATCATGACGTAGGGTATATTATAACTAAAATTTACGTGTGCGTAAGCGGTATAACCGTTGACGATAAGGAGGAAGCTATGAACATTAGTCTTAAGGAAGGATTGACATTTGATGACGTATTGTTGGTTCCGCAAAAATCGGACGTATTGCCGAGTGAGGTAATACTTGCAACGGAGCTTACGCCAAAGCTTAAGTTAAACATACCCTTAATATCCGCATCTATGGACACGGTGACGGAATACAGATTGGCGATTGCCATGGCGCGGGAAGGCGGACTGGGCATAATACACAAGAACCTCTCCATAAGCGAACAAGCAAGCCAAATAGATAAGGTAAAGAGAAGCGAACACGGCGTTATTACCGACCCGTTCCGCTTAGGACCCGACGACCTTTTATCGGACGCCGTTGCACTCATGAGCAAGTATAAGATAAGCGGCGTACCCATAACTAAGCGTGGGCGTCTTGTGGGCATACTGACAAACCGCGACCTTCGCTTCCAGACCGATTTCAACCAAAAAATAGGCGACGTGATGACGCGCAAGCCGCTTTACACGGCTCCGGAGGGCACGACGCTAAAACAAGCGCAGGAGATACTGGGCAAAAGAAAGGTCGAGAAGCTCCCTATAGTTGATGACAAGGGCATGCTTAAGGGTTTGATAACCATTAAGGACATCGAAAAGGCAATACAATACCCCAACAGCGCGCGCGACGAGAACGGCAGACTGTTGGTCGGCGCGGCGGTAGGAGTTACCGCAAACGCCATGGAACGCGTTGAGGAGCTTGTAAAAAATAACGTCGACGTGTTATCCTTAGATACGGCTCACGGTCATTCGTCTTCGGTAATCGAAATGGTTAAGAAGATAAAGGCGAGGTTCCCCTCCGTACAGCTTATAGCCGGCAACGTTGCCACGGCGGCGGCGGTTCGCGATTTGATAGAGGCTGGCGCGGACATCATTAAGGTGGGCATAGGACCCGGTTCGATTTGTACGACGCGCGTTGTGGCGGGTATAGGCGTACCGCAGGTGACGGCGATAACCGATTGCGCGGAGGAAGCCGAAAAATACGGAAAACGCGTAATCGCCGACGGAGGCATAAAATTCTCCGGCGACATAGTAAAGGCGATAGGCTGCGGTGCGTCCGCGGTGATGATAGGAAGCTTGTTCGCCGGTACGGAAGAAAGCCCCGGAGAGTTGGAAATTTTCCAAGGCAGAAGCTTCAAAACCTACCGCGGAATGGGTTCATTGTCGGCTATGGCGGCGGGCAGTAAGGACAGATATTTTCAAGAAAACGCCAAGAAACTCGTGCCGGAAGGCGTGGAAGGACGCGTCCCCTACAGTGGCAGACTGCAAGACGTGGCGTTCCAATTGATAGGGGGCTTGCGTTCGGGTATGGGCTACTGTGGAATGAAAACCGTGGAACTGCTCAGGAAAAATGCCGAATTTATAAGAATCAGCACGGCTTCCTTGATAGAGAGCCACCCGCACGACATTACAATAACGAAGGAATCGCCAAACTACTCTACACGCGGTTAGACTGCGGCGCGTCGGGATACGGCGTAACGGTGTAAATTTTGATATACGGGAATACCGACGGAATTAAAAGAACTGTGCTTGACGCTTTGGAAAAGCTTCAAACCGCATACGATAGGAGCCTCTTTGTCGACAGAGAGGTTCTTCGTTTTATTGTTGCGTTGACATCGAAGATAAACCGCGAAATATGCGTGTTCATATCACGCGCCGGCGCGGTTATATCCGTGGGAATAGGTGACAGCTCGTCCGTACCGCTGCAAAATATCGACTTAAAACGCGCCACAAATAAATTTACCGGTGTACGTTGCGTGCATACTCACCCCAACGGTACGGGGGAGTTGAGCGACCTTGATATAAGCTCACTTAAAAAACTGCGTCTTGACTGTATGTGCGCGGTAGGCGTTTTAAACGGTGAAAGCCGCGATGTTTCCGTGGCGTATTCCGATGCGAACGAGGTCAAAACCTACCGCTACCGCTCCGTGTCGCGGCTTCCGGACGAGGATTTACTGTCTAGAATAACCGAATTCGAAGGGCATATCACGACGAAGCCTAAAAAGGAAAAGCTTAAAAAATCCGCCGTATTGGTTTCCGTCGCTCCGTCGGACGTAGGCGCGGACGCGGCGCTTAAGGAGCTTGCCGGGCTTGCGGATACCGCCGGGTTAGAGATAGTCGGAGAGGTGCTTCAAATACGCAGTAAGCCTGACAAAGCCTTTTGTGCCGGGCAGGGCAAGGTCGACGAGATAAAGCGTTTGGCGCAGGTAAAGGACGCGGACTACGTAATTTTCAACAACGCGTTGTCGGGCAGTCAGCTTTCACGATTGGAAGAAACGCTGTGTTTGGACGTACTGGATCGCGCCATGCTCATCTTAGACATCTTTTCACACCATGCGGAAACGCAGGAGGGCAAGCTTCAGGTGGAGCTTGCGAGGTTGAAATACACGTTACCTAAGCTTATGGGGCAAGGAAAAGCCTTGTCAAGGATAGGCGGCGGCGGGGGAAGCGGCGCGTACACTAAGGGCTCCGGCGAAACAAAGCTTGAAACGGATCGCCGTCATATCAGAGCCGCCATATACGAGCTTTCGGAGCGCATAGACAAGCTGAAGACAGAACGCGATATGCGCCGTTCCCGTCGCGAAAAAAGCGGTATAAAAACCGTGGCGATAGTCGGCTACACAAATGCCGGCAAGTCCACGCTCATGAACGCGTTGTCAAAGGCGGGCGTAAAAGAGGAAAACAAACTGTTCGCTACGCTTGACCCCGTGACGCGGCGGATATTTGTCGACGTAAATAAAGAGTATTTGCTTACGGATACCGTCGGTTTTATAGACAATCTCCCACATGAGCTCATAGACGCTTTCCGGTCGACGCTTGACGAAACGCGTTACGCGGATCTGTTGCTGCATGTGGCGGATGCCTCCTCCATCGACGCGGAGCGTCAATTCGACGTGGTACGCAAGGTCTTAGACGAGCTGGGCGTCGGGGATAAGCCGATAATAACCGTGTATAACAAAATAGATATGCTGTCACCGAACACGGATTTTATGCCGCAGATTTTGGTAGATAGCACACGTATTTCGGCTAAAACCGGTGAAGGAATTGCCGAACTTAAACGGCTCATAGCCGAAAAATTGTTTTTATAAACAAAGGCGGAATAAAATATGAATTCTAACGACGGTCGCACGAAATACGCGGCATTGATTGATTTTCACGTACATTTTTTTCCCGACAAGATTGCCGGTAAGGCGTTGTCCGCGCTTGTGGTAAACGCGCTTCCGCAAGCCTTAGCGGAAAATTTGAATATGACCCCGGCAACGGACGGAACGGCTACGGACACGCTTAGGAGAATGGACGATTGGGGAGTTACCAAAGCCGTTACGCTGTCGATTGCCACAAACGAAAGGCAGACGGCAAACGTCAATAATTTTGCCGCGGAGTTTCTAAAGGATGAGCGGATTATACCGTTTGCCTCCGTGTTCCCCGGTGCGGAGAACGCGCAAGCCGCGCTTGAGAGCATCAAGGCGGCGGGCTTCAAGGGCATCAAGCTTCATCCGGAATATCAGGGCTTCGATGTCGCGGACGAGCAAAAAGCCTTTCCGATATACGAATTTTTAGAAAAAAACGGGCTGATATTGTCGCTTCACGCGGGGCATGACATAGGGTTCCCGTCCAGCTATCTTTCTCCTCCGGAGGGTATTCGCAGGGTCGCCGACACCTTTTCCCGGTTAAAAATTGTTGCCGCGCATTTGGGCGGTTGGCGGTCGTGGGAGGAGGTCTTGAAGTATCTTGTCGGTGCCGACGTGTACCTTGATACGTCCTGCACGGCAGGGTTCATAGACGAAGACACCGCCGGCAAAATAATAACCCGGCACGGCGCGGAAAAAATTCTGTTCGGCACCGATTGTCCGTGGAGCTCCGCACCCGCCACCGTCGCCTTATTGGAAAAGCTTAAGTTGCCGCGCTCCGACATGGAACTGATTTACCACAAAAACGCCGAGCGGCTATTGAAGCTGTAAGCGGAATTTCTTTGAGATAGGTAAGTTTAGCCAACGTTAAAAACGGTTTAACGCGTCGTCGGCATACGGCGATATTTCGGATAATTTGAAATTTTAACCGGCGTTAAAACGGTTTACTGCGCCGACTTATATCGGTATTTTTTAGTTAAGAAAAAAATAGGGTGTGTTAACACGCCAGGAAAACCTTAAATTACGTCCTTTATTTTAGTTTGCAATTTATGAGAATGTAAGAGTATGCGTAAAGTATTTTCGGATAGACGTTTGTTTTCGGCGCCGTCGAGGACGATTACAAAGTTGGTAATGCGCCTATTGCCGACATGCTTTAGGAGGGAAGCAAGGGTTGCGTCGCCGTCTATGTAAACGGTATGTTCCTCCACGCCGTGAGCGTAGTCCTTCGCTTCGGACGCTATACCGGCGACGGAAAAATAAAGTTCTTTCTTTGTTCCGGAAATTGCGCCGACAAAAAGGAACACCGCCATAATTCCTAACGTAAAATTAAATCTGACGAACATTGATACTATAAACAGCGCGAATAGGGCAAGGGAAAAAACTATGCCGGCAATTTTCAAGGATTTTAGCGCGCGAATGCGATTTTTTGAAAGTCCTAGCACAATACGGGAGCCGTCCAACGGAAATGCCGGCAACAAATTAAATAGAAACAACATGAGATTGACGTCGAAAAAAAGCCGCGTGTATGCATATGACGACGGAAAAATCCACCACAATGCGGCGGTCATTACGGCGGCAAGCAGACTTGCGACGGGACCGGCAACGGCTATGAGCGTTTCGCTTAATCTGTCGAGGCGCTCATAGCCGTTTAAAACCGCGCCGTAAGGCATGAGTACCGTTTCTCGCATTCGGTATCCGCGTTCGCGTGCGACGAAGAAATGCGCGGCTTCATGCCACAATGCCGCTACCGCCGAAAACAGCAAAGCCCAACCGTAACCTAACGGTATCAGTACCGCCGCAAGCGCTAGGTAGAGCGGGTGAATCTTTAATTTCATCCGAATATATTACCGATAAAGGAGCTTATAGTGGCAATTCCGCCGCTTAAACCCGCCGCTTTAACTATATTGTAAATCAAATATCCGAACGATACCGCAAGCCCCAAGGCGGTGGGAAGTATGGCGACGTCCAACGGGTCCAGTTTTTCCTTGCGTGTTTTCATAAAGCTGCGTTTGCTTAAACCTACCTCGTTTACAACATAGTCGTTTTCGCTGGTCACGGAGTCCGCGACCTTGATGTTTTCATAGTTCATAAAGCTTACCTCTCGTTTTTTTACCCGCGCCGCCGTGGAATTTGGACTGACGCTTCAAGCTTCGGTGTCAATGTCGGGTAGTCCCTGCCAAATCGCCGTATACATTGCGGGCATAAAAAGATATATGCTCCGACACCGGGAAATATTCCGCTCCGACAACGCACCGTTCCGGCAACCGGAACCGCACTCCGGTAACTTAAAACACAAGTCCGCGCTTATGGGCGCGCCTACTACGCAAAATATTTAGTACTGACACGCCCTAACCGAACCGCCGTTAAAGACATATTTCGCGTACCGCGCGCAAAACACGCTTTTTTTTGCGCGGCGCAACGCTTTATAATGACGGCATGGCGGCAAGAAAGATTGTAATAACCTCCGGTAAAGGCGGAGTGGGAAAAACTACCGTGACGGCGGGTTTGGGTTATGCGTTGGCGGCGGCGGGCTTCGGGGTTATACTCGTCGACGCCGACGTCGGGCTTAACAACCTTGACGTGGCGCTGGGCGTGGAGGACAGGAAGCTGTACGACTTTTCGGATATTTTGGAGAGCCGTTGCCGTCCCGGACAAGCCTTAATCCGTTGCGGAGAACGCGACCTCTTTGTGCTTTCGTCGGGGGCGGAAACTCCGGCTATGACCGCGCAAGCCTTTCGCGGAGTTATAGAATCCCTTGCGACCTCCTGCGATTTTATTTTTATAGACTGTCCCGCCGGCATAGAGAACGGCTTTCACCGCGCGGTGTCCGCCGCAGACGAAGCGGTCGTCGTCACAAACCCCGCCGTATCGGCTATACGCGACGCGGATAAGGTATTGTCGTTGCTTACGGGCTATACGCTTTCCTCCGTCGGCATAGCGATAAACCGCATAAACGGCGGTAAGGTCTTGAGCGGCGAAATGATGAGCGCTGCCGATATAGCAAGGCTGTTGCGCCGCCCTACCTTGGGAATTATACCGGAGGACGCGGAAATTCTTTTGGGGAAAACTCCCGCGCATAACGGGCGTTCGGAGGCGGACGAGGCTTTCGGCGCGTTTGCTGACAACATAGCTTCACGGCGCGCGCGACCGTACGATTACTTATCCGCTCACCGCGGCTTCCGCGGATTTTTCCGCCGCCGCGCGTAGGGTAAGGGTATCCGCAAAAAACCGCAAAAACCGCGCACACACGGCGCGGTATTTAGATGCGGATTCCGGGCTTGCCGTTTCAAAAGAAGCCTTCACGTAAATATGCGCGGCAAGGCGTGGTATTAGATACGGTAGCCCGCCGCGCATAGCGTGATATAAAACGGTAGCCGTGTTTTTGTTCGCGCGTGGCGCAGCAGAAAAAAAATTTACGGGGAACCGCCCATGATAATGGCGGGAGGGGGCATGTATGGAAAATTACGCGGATAAAAATTTTAAACGTCTGGAAAAGATTTTGCTTTCGGATAAAATCAATATACCCGAAGGCTTTGCCGAAATCGTAAGGCGCGACATAGAGAGCGTGTTGTCCTCTTACTTTGAGCTTAACCGCGTACGGTTGGAAATAATTCCGTCGGCGGCGGGCGCGGAAATAACCGTTTCGGCGGACGCGTCACGTATTAAGACGCTTTCCGTAGGCAGCAATCTGGATTGATTTACCAAAGCCGGTATTGACGGGCACGGCAACGGAAGGAAAACGGCGATACCATAAGATTGATTTACCAAAGAGCCGTATCGCGCCGTGCGGAGGGCGGCGCTTAGCAAAGAGCCGGATAAAATTCGCGGTACGGAAAGGGCATATCGTGCGGCGCATATGCATTTTAATTTGTATGCCGCGTAAAAACTCTGTACCGGCTTAAAAAAGCGCGGCTAGAACTACCCTTATTGGCTTTGTGCGCAAATTTTAGTGTGAATTTCACCTTATCTGCAAAAATAGGGCTAAAATCGCGGTTAAAATTATTAAAACCGCTGCATTCTGTTTGACAGTCATTCTTAAATATAGTATATTTATCGTGAGCCGCTCGGGAGTGGTTTTTTTAAGTTGACGAATTTGCGTTTTTTTTCGTGAGTTTTGCGGGAGTTTTCCGCCGTCACACCTATCAAGTGTACTTCAGCAAATCCTATGCTTCACCGTTTACGGGGTTTTTAAGCAAAGAGGCGCGAAAAGTTGCCCGGCGAGATCGGAGAGAGGAGGTAAAAACTTTATGTACGCAATTGTGGAAACGGGCGGGAAGCAGGTCAAGGTCGAAAAGGACCTGATTGTCAACGTCGAAAAGCTTGCGGTGGGTATCGGTGAAATAGTCGAGCTCCCCGTGTTGCTTGTGTCCGACAACGCCGGAAATATTAAGACGGGCGAAGCCGTAAGCGGCGCAGTCGTCAAGGCGGAAGTCGTTAGACAGGATAAAGAGGGCAAGGTCATCGTTTACAAGTACAAGGCTAAGAAGAACGAGCGTCGCCGTCAAGGGCACCGTCAACCGTTCACGGCTTTAAAGGTTCTTGAAATCATAGGCTAAGTTAAATGCGCCGGGAGAGTCTTAGCGGTAAATACGCGGGATAAGCGGATAAAATCCGTACCGGGTTCGGCAAAGAAGTTATGACGAAAGTAAGGTTTATTACGGAAAGCGGCAAAATAAAGGCGGTGTCCGCGGAAGGGCATACCGGTTTTGCCGACAGCGGAGAGGACATTGTGTGCGCCGCCCTGTCGTCTATAATACAGACTACGGTCTTAGGGCTTATGAAGGTCGCCAAAATTGACGTACGTTGTGAAATCGACGAGAAAGAAGGTATATTATCCTTCTCACTGCCGCCGAAATTGACGGAACGTGAGGAACGCGACGCAGAGGTTCTTCTTCAGACCTTACTTTTGGGGGTGTCCGACCTCTACGAAGGATATTCGGACTATATCGAATTGGAGGTAATCTAAAATGTTTATAAGAATTCAATTGTTTGCGCATAAGAAAGGCGTCGGCAGTTCACGTAACGGAAGAGAAAGCGCGGCACAGCGCTTGGGACCGAAGCGCACCGACGGTCAATTCGTACTTGCCGGCAATATTCTTGTCCGTCAAAGAGGCACTAAATTCTATCCCGGCAACAACGTCGGAATAGGCAAAGACGACACGCTGTTCGCGCTTGTCGATGGTGTTGTGCGCTTTGAGAGAAAGGGCAAGGACGATAAGCAGGTCAGCGTTTACGCGGAATAATCAATTATATGACGGGGGGCTTTCGGGTTCCCCGTTGTAACGCGTTTCGAAATCTTTGGTTTCGACGCGAAGATAGAGTGTAGACAATTTGCGGCGATAAAATATTTTTTTGAGTAGCAAGTCGTCACTATGGCATTGTATACACCCTAAGATTATAATAGCACTTAAGGACGAACACCGCGGCACGCGCGGAGGGTGTACGCTATGGAAGTAAAATCCGAAAACGGAGTAATAACCGTGGAGTCGCCCGACACCTTCGACATCAAGCAGACGTTGGAGTGCGGTCAGGTGTTCAGATACCGGCTTACGGAGCGCGGAGCGGTGGTTTTTTCCGGCGATAAGCGTGCCGAAATGACGTTTGAAGGCGGCAAAATAAAAATTTTTGCGAAAGATGAAAAATATTTTCTGAAATATCTTGATTTTGCCACAAACTATGCTACAATAATAGAGAAAGTGCAAGATAAAGGTCTTGTTTCGGCGGCGGCGGCTTACGCTAGCGGCATACGGATTCTAAAGCAGGACCCGTATGAGACGGCAATAAGCTTCATCATATCCGCCAACAACCACATTCCGCGTATAAAGTCCATCATAGAGAGGGTATGCGCGGCACTGGGTGAGGATATGGGCGGCTGGCACGCTTTCCCGGAGATAGGGGCGCTGGCGTCGAAGGACGCGGACTTCTACTTCGGACTGGGGGCGGGCTACCGCGCACCGTACATAGCCGAAACCGCAAGGCTTTTAACTAAGATTGATTTGGAAAAAGTGCGCAAGCTCACCACGGACGAAGCGTCGGAGGTTTTAAAAAAGCTCCCCGGCGTAGGTCCCAAAGTGGCGGATTGCATTCTTTTATTCGGGCTTGGGAAAACAGATGTTTTTCCCGTCGACACATGGATAAAAAAGGTATACCGCGATATGTACGGGGAAGCGACTTCCGCCGTCATGCGGAGGGAGCTTATCAGCCGTTACGGCGAGCTTTCCGGTTACGTACAGCAGTATCTTTTCTATTATAAACGAGAACAGAACTCATAAACGGAGGAACAAAAATTATGAGCGATAAAAAGAAGTATGTCGTTTTAGCCGACATTGAAAGCGTCCGCGTTTCGTATGCAACGTTTGACAAGGCACTGAAAGAACTCACACAGTTCGGAGAGGTTGCAGCGTGCAAGTTTTACGGCTACAGCGCAAAGAGAACCAAGGATTACGGCGAGTTCATTCAAGCGAACAACTATGACGCGCTTTCCGCTCTTCCCAAAAAGAGAAAGGGCAAACTCGACCTCCGTCAGGTTATCGACGCGGTCAGACTGTCGGCATACCCCAATATCGACGGCTTCTTCATAATCTACGGCAGAGGCGACATTGCGCCGCTCATTGCCTATATCAAGGGATTAGGAATGGACGTCGTAGCGGGTGTATTACAACCCGATAGAAACTCCGAGCTTTGCAACAAGGTTATCATGCTTGACCCCGAGGCTCCGTACGTCAGCTTAGCTGAAGGCGGATACAGACAGGTCGCGGCAATAGACCCCAAAGCAAGAGCGCCCAAAAAGCCCGCTGCGCCTAAAGCGCCCGTTGCTGCGGCACCCGTTGTTAATAACTTCTACACCACGAACGAAGTCGCTCCCGTTGCTCAAAGCTCCGGTGACGACGACCTTATCGCGCAGTTGCAGAAGATATTGGCCGGCGGCTGAGAAACGAAAAAATTACGTCCGCATACGTATAACGGCATCGTATTGTTGAGTAGCCCGTCCGCTTAAGTCTCTTTGGTTTTTTGCGGATACGCCTTAACTGCGGCTTAATTTTCTTATGCGCGGCTTAAAATTTCGTAAAGCGGCTTAAATTTTTGCGGAATACCCGAACCGGCGGTGAATAGCCGTCGGTTCGGAGATTTTGTTTTGCGGTCTTACAAAGCCCGCAAGGCGTGTTTCGGCGTGTAAGCGTTACATATGAATGTATCGTCGGCGCGCTTTAAACACGCATGATCTTTTTCCGCGTTGCGTCGTATTCTTACCGTTATTTTCGCCTAAGCTAGCGGAAGTATTTTTCAGTATGTTCAACGCAAAACCGCTCAAGCCGGCTTTTGCGGTCTTGGACCCATTTCGGTTGCCGATTACGGTAGCCCGTTTTGAGCGTTCCTTGCCACCGCTTTGCCGGTTTTTTCACGCCGAAACGCCGGCGACGGTAAAAAATGCGTTTCAAGGGTAAAACTATGGTGGAATTCAACAAACAGCTTTGCAAGGGTTGTTCGCTTTGCACGGAGAGCTGTCCGAAGAAAATATTGCAAATCTCAAAGACGGAAATCAATGACAAGGGCTACTATGTCGCCGAATGCGTCAATCAACAAGCATGCATCTCGTGTGCGTTTTGCGCGATTATTTGTCCTGACTCCGTCGTCACGGTGATAAAATAAGAGAGTGGACAGTTTTCGGCGGTAAAATATTTTCTTGTACGGCAAGTTCGTCGCCATGGATTGTCTACACCTTAAAATAACCGGACTTACGCAAAAGCCGCACCGTCCTTTTATCGTTATACCGTTGGGAGTTTTCTAAAAACCTTTTGCCGGGCAGTGTACATGAACAAATCCGCGTTACGCCGCCAACCGTCGGGAGTTTTCTAAAAACCTTTTAGGGGTGAGGTATTAAGTCCGTACGGTCTACCGTAAAAATTCAGTTTTTGAGCGCAAAAGCCGCTTAAAAGAGGTCAACAATGTCGGAAAAAAAATTAATGAAAGGAAACGAAGCGATAGCTGAAGCCGCCGTCAGAGGCGGTTGCAGATACTATTTTGGTTATCCCATCACTCCGCAGAACGAAATTCCGGAGTATATGTCGTGGCGGCTCCCTGAGGTCGGCGGCGTATTTATTCAAGCCGAAAGTGAAATATCGGCGATTAATATGGTTTACGGCGCCGCCGGTGCGGGTGGACGCTCCATGACAAGCTCCTCAAGCCCCGGCGTCAGCTTAAAGCAAGAGGGCATTTCGTACATATGCGGCGCGGAATTGCCTTGCGTCATAATAAATATGGTGCGCGGCGGTCCCGGTTTAGGCGGCATTCAGCCCGCGCAGAGCGACTATTTTCAAGCGGTAAAGGGCGGCGGTCACGGCGACTATAAAATGCTTGTATACGGTCCCGCAACCGTTCAAGAGGCTGTCGACATCGTATACGGCGCGTTTGATAAGGCGGAGCAATACCGCTTACCGGTCATGATTTTGGGCGACGGTATGTTGGGTCAGATTATGGAAGCCGTTACCCTCCCCGAAATGAGAAAGCCGGGCGATATAAAGGTTCCCGAATGGGCGACCGTCGGCACTCACACCGGCGCGGACAGAAAAATAATTAATTCGCTTTACATAGAGCCGGATGTGCTTGAAGCGCTAAACCGTACCCTATACGCGCGCTACGCCGCCATGTCGGAAGCCGAAACCATGGTTGAGGAATACCGCGTGTCCGATGCCGAGGTGATAATCACCGCTTACGGCACCGTAGCTAGAATTGCCAAAAGTACCGTGGATATTCTCCGCGCCGCCGGCGTAAAGGCGGGGCTTATACGCCCGATAACGCTTTATCCGTTCCCGAGCGCGACCTACCGCGCCGCGGCTAAAAAACGCTCCGTTAAGGAGTTTATCACCGTCGAGCTTTCCATGGGACAGATGGTAGAGGACGTCCGCCTTGCGGTCAACGGCAAAAAACCGGTTAAGTTCTACGGACGCTCCGGCGGCAACGTGATGACTCCCGAGGATATAGCCCGCTTTGTGACGGAGGGAAAGTAATATGTCAGTCGTTTATAAAAAATCAAAGCTTTTAACCGATACGCCGTTTCATTATTGTCCGGGGTGCGCGCACGGCATTGCCCACAAGCTTGTCGCAGAAACGCTGGAAGAACTGGGTCAAGAGGGCAACGTAATAGGTATAGCGCCCGTAGGTTGCGCGGTCTTCGCATACAACTACTTCAATTGCGATATGCAACAAGCCGCTCACGGGCGCGCTCCCGCAGTCGCTACCGGCGTAAAGAGCGTTTATCCGGATAAAACCGTGTTCGCCTATCAAGGCGACGGCGACCTTGCCAGCATAGGTATGGCGGAAATCGTACACGCGGCGGCACGCGGTACCAATATAACGGTTGTCTTCATAAATAACGCCATTTACGGTATGACGGGCGGACAAATGGCGCCCACTACCCTTGAAGGTCAAAAGTCGACGACCTGCGTTTACGGCAGAAAACCGGAGATCAACGGCAGTCCGATTAAAGTAGCGGAGCTTCTTGCTACCCTTGATGGACCGTCCTATATAGCGCGCTGCGCCCTCGATACCGTGAAAAATATCCGCGCGGCAAAGGCGGCGGTTAAGAAAGCCTTCCAAAATCAGCTGGACGGAAAGGGCTTTTCATTGGTGGAGCTTTTGTCCTCTTGCCCCACGAACTGGCACATGTCCCCATTGGAGGCAATGAAGTTTGTCGGCGGCGAAATGACTAAAATTTATCCGTTAGGCGTGTTCAAGAATATTGATTAAACCTCATGTGCCGCCGCGAAAAGGCATCCGCTTTTAAGTCGGGTGCGTTTTATGTGACCTTTTAGGTATCCGAAAAACTGTTATGCCGCACATCTAAAGCGGCTCCGCGCCCGTAGTTCGTACGACGCGGCAACATAAAAGAACCGCAAAAACATTGAATTACGTGGGCGGCTTGCACCCGTAAACGTGCCGTTTTGCGAATAGGCGGAAATTATCCCCTCGTAAGCGTTGTTTCTCAAGGAGAATGTCGTATGGAAAAAATAATAATTGCCGGTTTCGGCGGTCAAGGCGTGTTGAGCTTAGGGCAGTTGATTGCCTACGCCGCTATGTATGAGGGCAAAGAGGTCACTTGGTTGCCGTCATACGGTCCCGAAATGCGCGGCGGCACCGCCAATTGCAGCGTCGTCGTCGATGATAAACCCGTCGCGTCACCCGTTATTGCCGTTCCCGATTGCCTCATCGCCATGAACAAGCCTAGCCTACACAAGTTTGAGAACAATGTGCGCCCCGGCGGTACCGTAATCGTCAACAGCTCCCTCATCGAAGATAAGGTCGCGCGTTCGGACGTGAATGTACGCTATATCGACGCTAACGCAATTGCGCACTCCGTCGGCAACGATAAAGCCGCCAGTATCGTGATTCTCGGCGCCTACATAAAAGCAAGCGGGCTTTTCCCCGAAGCCGTTATGCTGGCTACTATAGAAAAAGTGTTTGCCGCGAAACCTAAGTTTATCCCATCCAATAAGGATGCCTTCCTCGCCGGGTTCTCCGCGTAAGGCTCGTTCTTTTGCTATGCGGCAAAAGAACGAGCTAGTTCTTTCTTGCACGCGCAAGAAAGAACCCAAGAAGCGCGCAAGCTTGAAGCTTGACACTGATTACTTGAAAAACGCGGTTGACGCAGGATTATATCCTTAGCGTCAACCGCGTTTTTAAATTTATTCAGTGTTAATCCCCTCACTTATCGTGGTTTATTTTCTTTATATCCCATTGCCACAATACGCGTTTTTAATTTATTCAGTGTTAACCCTCTCACTTATCGTGGTTTATTTTCTTTATATCTTCTCAATGGGAGCGTGAAATTGCATTGTCACCTTGAGTGAAGCACGCGGTGCGAAATCGAACCGAGCCGCTAAATTGCGAATGCAATTTACGCACTTATTGGAGCATTGGCGGAGATAAGTGCAGAGAGGCGAGGAAAAGGTCCCCGGAATGGGTGCATAAACTCTTACGCTACTTTTCCATGCAACGCGTATAAATCGGGGGCTTTGAAGCGGATAACTTTAAAAGCGCGGAATACAAGTAAAATTTTTACTGTATTCCGCGCTTTTAGGTAATCAGTGTCAAGCTTCAAGCTTGCGTTTTCTTTGGTTCTTTCTTGCACGCGCAAGAAAGAACAATGGCGAACAAGAGCTTTACTTCGATTCCTTACGGATGTCGACGCGTTTAATTTTGCCGCTAACGGTTTTGGGGAGGGTATCGCAGAACTCGATTATGCGGGGGTATTTATAGGGGGCGGTATTTTTTTTGACGTGTTCTTGCAGTTCTTTTTTGAGGGCATCGGATGGGGTGTAACCTTTTGCAAGGACGATAGAGGCTTTAACGACTTGACCGCGAACGGGG
The DNA here is from genome assembly GCA_031289315.1 of Clostridiaceae bacterium. GTDB lineage: Bacteria > Bacillota > Clostridia > Christensenellales > CAG-917 > JAITEJ01. Next base: position 46,723 of record JAITPR010000048.1, read on the forward strand.
TCGGGGGCGCCGGTTATGGCGCATTCTAAGACGGCGGGGTGTTCGACGAGAACGCTTTCCACTTCGAAGGGACCGATGCGGTAGCCGGAGGATTTAATTATATCGTCCTTGCGCCCTACGAACCAATAGACGCCGTTTTTATCGCGAAGTGCAAGGTCGCCGGTGTGGTAATATTTGCCGCCGCGCGCGTCGAAGGTGCGGTCGGGTTCGTTTTTGTAGCCGCATACCAAGCCGCACAGGTCGGACTTATTTAGAATGACGATTTCGCCTTCGGTGCCGTCTTGTACGACCTCGTCGTCGTCGTTCACAAGGGCGACGTCGTAGAACGCGGAGGGCTTGCCTAAGGAACCGGAAATAGGCTCGTCGTAGATGTAGTTGCCCAATATGACGGCGGTTTCCGTTTGCCCGAAGCCCTCGTATATTTTAAGCCCGGTGGCGTCCTTGAACTGTTTAAAGATTTCGGCGTTGAGGGCTTCGCCGGCGGTGGTGCAGTGGGAGAGAGAGGAAAAATTAAATTTTGAGAGATCCTCTTTGACGAGGAAGCGATATATAGTAGGCGGCGCACAGAACGTGGTTATGCGGTACTTTTCGATTAGGGGGAGTACATCTGTAGGGGTAAAGCGTCCGTGGTAATCGTAGGCGAAGACGGCGCTGCCGGCAATCCACTGCCCGAAAATTTTGCCCCAACTACTTTTCGCCCAACCGGTTTCCGCCATAGTGAAGTGTAGCCCGTCATCGACTACGCACTGCCAAAAATATGCGTTTGATATAAAGCATAGGGGGTAGGTGTTGTTGTGCATTACCATTTTAGGCATTCCGGTGGTGCCGGAGGTGAAGTACATCAAGACGATGTCGTCGTTTTCGGGGCGGGGAAGCTTCGGCGGAAGCTTTTGGGAGAACTTGTTAAGCTCGTCGGTTATGACGGGAAAACCGGGAACGGGTTTAGTGTACAGAACGCCTTTCACGGTGCCGCATTTAGGCAGGGCTTCGGAGATGTGTTCGATAACGTCGGTTTCGGCGGTGGCGAACAGTAGCTTGACGTCGCCGTTATGACAGCGGTATTCCACGTCCTTAGCGGTGAGCAGGTGGGTTGCGGGGACGATTACGGCACCCATTTTAAAGCAGGCTACCGTCAAAATCCAGTATTCATAGCGGCGGTTGAGCATAGACATAACGTAGTCGCCCTTTTTAACGCCGTAGGAAATAAGCAGATTTACCATGCGGTTCGAGAGCTTGGATAGCTCACCGAATGTAATAACCCTCTCGTCGCCCTTATCGTCGCACCAAACAAGGGCGCGTTTATCGGGTGTGAGGCGTGCGTATTCGTCAACGATGTCGAAGCCGAAATTAAACTTTTCTGGGATTAAAAGCTTTAAATTAGCTTTGTAATCCGCGTAATCGGCAAAGTCAAGCCTATTTAAATATTTGGGAAGCAAATTCATTCCGCAATCTCCGTATGCACGGTTTTTAGCCGCGCGTTTTACAAGATAGAAATCTTTTAACAATTCTAACATAATCCGCGTGAATTGGGTATCAATTGAGCACAACTTTTTTACTTGATTTAAAAGTATATAAATGCTACAATAAAAGCATATAAAATCAGCTTTAAATATTTGCCGGCGGCGACTTTCGCAATCGGTGACGGAGATTAAGGATTATGTTGAACAAACGCTCGCAAGAGGTACTCAATTATATAAGGAGCGTTTCCCGTGACGGGAAGTACAAGGTTATCGACGCGGACGACATCATAGGCGCGCTTTCGGATGCGCTTACGCCCGCGGAGCTTTCGCAAACGGTTAAGGACTTGCAGGAGCGCGACTACGTGATAGTTAAGTACGCGACGCTTGCCGACTATTGCGTGGCTCCCAGCAACAAGGCTATTATCGAGGAGGAAAAGCAGATTGCCGCCGCTAAGAAGGTTTTAGAGGAAACGGCGGCGGTGTCTATTAAGCCGTTGTCCGAGGCGCTTACTCCCGATACGGTTACGTCGCCCGCTCCGCTTGACCTCAAAAAAACCGTGGTATACGCGGCGTTTTTCGGCGGTGTCATAGGAAGTGCGTTGACGGGAATAATACATATAATCATAGCGTTATTCACTTAACGCGGGGGAGGTATAAGCAATGGCTCTTGATAAAAAAAGCCCGCTGTCTAAAAAAGAAAAAGCATTGATGAAGGTGGTGTACCGTGAGGCTATGATGAATAACGGCGCGTGCCTGCTTTCGCCAATAGATATATTCGAGCGTTTGCCGCTTGACCTTGAGTTTAGGGCGACGGAGCTTGAACCGACGTTGAAGGTACTGGAATTGGACGATTATTTTGACGTCACCACGACGGACAAGAAGGGCGAACCGATTTACTGTGTCAATCTGCACCAAAAGGGGCTTGCTTTCGTACGTGAGGAGGAGGGCTTTAGACGCAGTTTAAGGTTTAAAATTTTTCTCACCATTCTTTTGGCAATCCTAACCGCCACGGTCAGCGTAATAGTCCGCTACATTTGGACGAGCATTTCAATTTAGGGGGCGCGCAATTCGCGGTGACAAAGATGTTCTTGGCAGGCAAGCCATCGCCACGGATTATCCGCACCCAATTTAGAATGCACGTCGGTGTTATTTATTAAATGAATAAGTTTGAGCTTGTTTCTAAATTTAAACCGACGGGCGACCAACCGGACGCTATAGCAAGGCTTACGCGCGGCTTGAACGACGGTCTGCGTATGCAGGTATTGTTGGGCGTTACCGGAAGCGGCAAGACCTTTACCATGGCGAACGTAATTCAAGAGGTACAGCGTCCCGCGCTTATAATTGCGCATAACAAAATTTTGGCGGCGCAGCTTTGCAATGAATTCAGAGAATTTTTCCCTAAGAACCGCGTGGAGTTTTTCGTAAGCTACTACGATTATTATCAGCCGGAGGCGTATATTCCGCGTTCGGACACCTACATAGAAAAAGACCTTGCGATTAACGACGAAATAGACAAACTAAGACATTCTGCGACAAGTTCTCTTTTTGAGTCGCGCGACGTAATTGTCGTCGCTTCGGTGTCGTGTATATACGGTTTGGGCGCTCCGGAGGAATATTTTCGGCAGTCCATTTCCCTACGTCCCGGGGCGGAAATCGACCGCGACGAGCTTTTGAGGAAGCTTGTGGACATTCAGTACAAGAGGGCGGACATAGATTTTCAACGTTCGACGTTTAGGGTACGCGGCGATACCGTGGACATTTTTCCGGCGGCGAACAGCGAAATAGCCGTACGGTTGGAGTTTTTCGGCGACGAAATCGAAAGAATTTTGGAGTTTGACGCGCTTACGGGCAAGGTGCTTAACGAGTTGAAGCACTCGATTATATTCCCTGCAAGCCACTACGTTGTGGGCGGCGAGCATATGGAAGCGGCGCTTAAGCAGATACGGCGGGATAAGGAATTACGCGTTGAGGAATTCCGCGAAAAAAATAAGCTCATAGAGGCGCAGAGAATTGACGAGCGCGTGAATTACGACATAGAGATGATACGCGAAATGGGCTATTGCAGCGGCATAGAAAATTATTCGCGGTATTTTGACGGGCGCGCACCGGGTACTCCGCCCTACACGCTTTTAGACTTTTTTCCCAAGGATTTTATAGTATTTGCCGACGAAAGCCACATGACGCTTCCGCAGATACGCGGCATGTTTAACGGCGATAAAAGCCGAAAAATAAATCTTGTGGATTACGGCTTTCGTTTGCCGGCGGCGTTTGACAATCGCCCCTTGAATTTTGAGGAATTCGACGCGCGGATAGGTCAAATCGTATGCGTATCCGCAACGCCCGGACCGTATGAAATGTCCGTCGCGGACGACGTGTCCGAACAGCTGATACGCCCTACCGGGCTTATAGACCCGGAGGTGTCCGTGCGTCCGATAGAGGGACAAATCGACGACCTAACGGAGGAAATTCGCAAGACGGCGGAGGTAGGCGGCAAGGTATTGGTTACCACGCTTACCAAAAGAATGGCGGAGAGCCTGACGGACTTTTTGCGTGAGAACGGCGTAAAGGTGAAATACCTGCACAGCGACATAGAAACGTTGGAACGCATAAAGATTGTAAGCGGTTTGAGGAGCGGAGAGTTTGACGTGCTTGTCGGCATCAACCTATTGCGTGAGGGTTTGGATTTGCCGGAGGTTAGGCTTGTGGCGATTTTGGACGCGGATAAGGAGGGGTTTTTGAGAAGCGAAACTTCCCTTATACAGACAATCGGGCGCGCCGCCAGAAACATCGACGGAAAGGTGGTCATGTACGCCGACGTGATGACTGACAGCATGAAGCGCGCGATAAGCGAAACCAACCGCAGAAGACGCGTACAGACGGAATACAATGAAGAACACGATATAACACCGCAATCCATTCAGAAAGAAATAATAAACACAATTCGAATTACTCAAAAAGTAGATGAACAACAAGAAACTGACACCAAAACGGATAAAAAAGACGTTGCGCGCGAAATAGAGCGCTTAAAGGGTGCAATGCAATTGGCGGCGGATTCGTTGGATTTTGAGCTTGCGATAAGAATACGCGACCGTTTAGCCGAACTCCGCAAATTCAGAAACAAGAAGTAAGGGGCGCGGACGTAAGTATTTACGGCGGTTGTTAAAAATAATTTTAGGGTGTGGACACTTCGCGGTGACAAAAGATTTTCTTGGCAGGCAAGTCGTCACCGCGGATTGTCCGCACTCCATTTTTATAGGTTCAGAAGCATTCCGGAAAAGAAAAGCAATAGAGTTGTCACAAAACAAAGAAGGGAATTTTTAGCAAGGGATTTTCGTGTCCGTTTTTCAGGATAAAACGGGGGCGAAAAAAAAGTACCAACAAAACGGCATGTACCGGTATTATTAAATCAAGAGGGTGCGTTTCGGCTTAAAATTAGGATACGGTTATCGGGAGCAAGATGACGGATAACGAGTTACTTGAAGGCTTTATGCGTGAGCTGAAAGGCGGCAACAGAGATGCGCTTGACGGTATTTATAGGATTACCGCAAAGGGCGTATATCTTTTGGCGTACTCGATTTTGAGGAATGCGGAGAGCGCGCGGGACGTCATGCAGGATACCTTTTTGAGGGTGGCGGCAAATATCGACAAGTATGAGCCGCAAAATAACGCAAAGGCGTGGGTGCTGATAATAGCGCGGAATATAGGGTACAGAGAGTACGCCAACGCAAAGAGAAACGCGGGTTCGGCGGCTTTGGAACAGCTTGCAGACGCGCGGGATTACGCGTCGCAGTGGACGGATAACGCCGCGTTAGCCGCCGTGTTAAATACATTGACGACGGAGGAGCGGGAGATTGTTACACTGTTCGCGATTGACGGCTACAAGCACCGCGAAATAGCGGAGATAGTTAGCCGCCCGGCGGGAACGGTTCGCTGGCTTTATAATAGGGCGATAAACAGACTTAGAAAGCAGATGGAGGCGCACGATGAAAAATAAGGAAATAAAATCTCTGTTACGGGCGGAAGCCGATAGCGTGCGGTTGCCCGATATATCGGGCAATATAAGGGAAAAAGCGGCAAAATCGGAAGTCTTAAAATCGGAAGTCTTAAAATCGGAAACAGTTGCAATAGAAACAGCAATAGAAATAGTTGCAACGGAAACGGTTGCAATGGCAACTGTTGCGGAAAAAACTGTTGGCGTGCAAGCGGCGCGCGGAGCTGCGGGACGTAAGAGAATTTTATCCCTTGCAGTTGCCGTTGCCGCCGTGTTTGTTTTGGTATTCGCCGCCGTATTTATTCCGCAAATCTTGCAAAGCGATCCGGACGGCTTTGACAGTCAAGAGTATGCGGCGGTTACCGTGGATATAAATTCAGGTTTGGAAATTTCCGTCAACGCGGAAGAGCGGATAATAGGCATACGCACGGTGGACGCTTCCGCCGCGGCGCTTTTAGACGGCATTTCATACGATGAGGAGCTGCTGTACGACGTGCTTGCGGAAATAATAGCAAAATGCAAAAACGGCAGTTTAAGTGAGGAAAACCCCGAACAAAACATTATTTTAGTGTCGGTAAGCTGTGTGAACATCGACGACGGCAACCGCATAAAGGAAAATATAGACGGCGCGATACACAAATGTTGCGAACAAAACGGCATGGCGGTCAAGGTGAATTTGATTGACTATCCCCAAGAGCTTGCATCCGCCGCCGCATATTGCAATGTTACGCCGGCAAAGCTGCAACTCATATTGACGGCGTATTCGGTTGACGCCGGGGGCAAATCGGAAGCCGATTTTATCGGAGAATTCCGGCATTTGGCGGTAGGTGAAATTTACGCCTATATAGCCGCGAACACAAGGAATGTCAAATGACGGAAAAAACGGTGAGAATTTTAATAGACGGCATGACTTGCGCGCATTGCGAAGATACCGTTGAAACCGCGCTTTCCGGTACGGAGGGTATAGCGCAAGTCAAAGTAAGCTATATAAAGGGGCTTGCGGATCTCGCGTACGACGCGGAAGTTGTAGAAATTGATGAAATAAAGGAAATAATAAGGTCGCTGGGTTATACGCCCGTTGATAATAAAGAGGACGCCGCGGCTTCAAAAAAGAAAAAACTGTCGCAATGGCTAAATCTCGTGGGCGTCCTTATCATATTGTTTGCCGTTTACTTTATACTTAACCGACTGGGCGTATTCGGTTTCGCCAACATTTTCCCGCAGGCGGGAGAGGGTACGGCGCTGGGAATGCTGTTTGTAATAGGCTTGCTTACGTCGGTGCATTGCGTCGCGATGTGCGGCGGAATAAATATTTCGCAGTGTATAAATAGGGGAGCGGCAAAAACCGGAGATGCGGCGGCGGACGAGAACGTATCCGAAGATGAAAGCTTAGACGAGAGCGTAGCAGATGAGAAAATATTTGAAGATGAAAACGAAGAAGAGCGCGCGGTAGATAAGAATTTAGTCGCGTATGAAAGCTTAGACGAGAGCGTAGCGGGCGGAAATTTATTTACCGACGAGAATTTGGCGGCAAAAGAGCGCGCGGCGGTCGAAAGCTTAGACGAAAATGAGGCGGTCGGAAATTTATTTGAAGATGAGAGTGTAGATGAAAATTTGGTCGCGGATGAAAGCATTGAGGACGAGAACCCGGACGACGGGGAAGCCTTATATGCCGCTTCCGCGTCGAAGAAAAAATTCGATATAAAAACCTTCCGTTCCAGCCTGTTGTACAATCTAGGCAGGGTGATTTCTTACACGGTAATAGGCTTTATAGTGGGTGCTATAGGTTCGGTTTTAGCCTTCTCCGACACGGCTAAGGGCGTAGTTTCCATTGTTGCCGGCGTACTTATGATTATCATGGGGCTTAACATGTTGGGCGTGTTGCCCTTCTTACGCAAGCTGTCCGTGAGAATGCCTAAGTTCATAACCAAACCTATCAACAAATTAAAGGCAAAAAACAACTCGCCGTTTATCGTGGGTTTATTGAACGGCTTGATGCCGTGCGGACCGTTGCAAACCATGCAGATATACGCGTTGTCCACGGGCAGCCCATTTTTGGGCGCGTTTTCCATGTTTCTTTTCAGCTTAGGGACCGTTCCCTTGATGTTTGCCGTCGGCGCGTTGGGTTCCCTGCTAACCAAAAAAGTGGCTAAAAAAATCATGGCGGCGGCGTCGGCGCTGGTAATAGTTTTGGGCATGGTGATGTTCGGCAACGGCGCGGGGCTTTCTGGTTTAGCATTGCCGGAATTTTTGGGCGGTAGCGGCGGCGGGACGGCGGTCGAAGCCGCCGTCGACTACGAAAACAACGTGCAGACGGTGGAGTTCGACTTGCAACCGAACAGCTACAACGCTATTAGAGTTAAGAGAGGCGTTCCCGTCGTGTGGACGATAAGGGCGGACGCGGATAACTTAAACGGCTGTAACGGCGAAATTAAGGTCGGCAAGCTCGGCATATCCAAAAAATTGGAGATCGGCGACAATGTGATTGAGTTTACGCCGGAGAGCGGAGGTACGATTGCATACAGCTGTTGGATGGGCATGATAAAAAGCCGGATAATAGTGTATGATTGAGGCGCTTGAATGCGCTTTACAACGCGCGTCAAGAGGGGGACAATCCGTGGTGACGACTTGCCTGCCAAGAAAATATTTTGTCACCGCGAACTGTCCATACCCTAAAACCTAAGGCTTGCTATTATGAGGAGTGCAAATGGCTAACAATAAGAAAGTAATAAAAATTTCTTCGACACAAAAGCATCGGGAAGAAGAGCTTGCCGCTAAAAAAGCCGCGGAGCTTGCATTGAAGCGAAAAAGATTTATAATGATAGGTGTAATCTCCGCCGTCGTCATAACGGCTATCGTGCTCATGGCGGTGCTTATTCCCAGAAGCAGCGGCGGAACCTCCGCGACAATTTCTACCGACGTTCAAACCGTGACGACAAGCTCCGGCAGCAGCGGTAGCGGAAACATTACCGTAAAAGCGGGCGTGCCGGTTTCGTGGACTATTAACGCTTCCCAAAGCTTAGGTTGTATGACGGGCGTCAAGCAAAGCACATTGGGTATCAATAAAACTTTGTCGTCGGGTACGGCAAATACCGTGCGTTTTACGCCGACTAAAAAGGGGACCTTTACGGTGACGTGTCCGTCGGGGCATTTCTTTTGCCGCATTACGGTGAACTGACAAAGACCGTGCGAGTGGGCGTTATATAACGGCATGATAAGATACGCGTAGCCGTGTGAGCGTTATAACGGCGTGATAAAATACGCGTAATTGTACTGTAAAGTACGGCAAATGAAAATAAAAGGAAAAGGACTTCGCGCAATAATTTTATGCCGAACTGTCCACACCCAAATAATAAGGACTATATATGGAAAACACATATTCGATAAACGGCATGACCTGCGCCGCTTGCGCAAACAGGGTGGAGAAAGCCGTTGCAAGGATAGACGGAGTTGAACGGGCGTCCGTCAACTTCGCCACGGAAAAGCTGACCGTCGTCTACGACGGGGACGCCGTTAACGCGGAAATGTTGAAGAACGCCGTTGAGCAAGCCGGCTACGGTTTGATTGAGAAATCCGCCGACAAAGCCGTAGTACTGCTTATTTCCGGCATGACCTGCGCCGCTTGCGCAAGCAGAGTGGAAAAGGCGTTGCAACAGACGGACGGCGTGCTTTCGGCGGCGGTTAATTTTGCCACGGAGAGGGCTACGATAAGCTATGACCCCGGCAAAACAAAGGTATCCTTACTTAAAAAGGCGGTTGAGGCGGCGGGCTACGGTGCGCTTGATGCCGAAAATAAATCCGCCGTCGACGAGGACGCTCTGCGCAAGAAAAAGGAAATCAAAATACTTTGGATAAAGTTCGCTTTAGCCGCGGTGTTCAGCATTCCGCTTTTGTATTTTGCCATGGGTCCCATGGTTTCGTGGTGGAAGGTTCCGGTGCCGATGATTTTCGACCCAATGATGAACCCGTTAAACTACGCTGTACTTCAATTGTCGCTTACCTTGCCCGTGATAGCGGTAGGCTATAAGTTTTATACCGTCGGGTATAAAGCGATATTTAAGCGCAGTCCCAATATGGACTCCCTAATTGCAATAGGAACTACGGCGGCGGTCGGGTACAGCATTTACTCGCTTATAAGGATTGCCTTAGGCGACATGGGCGCGGTGGAAAGCCTGTACTTCGAAACGGCGGGCGTTATCATAACCTTGATACTGTTGGGCAAGTCATTGGAGGCGGTTTCAAAGGGCAAGACAAGCGAAGCAATAAAGAAGCTCATGGGTCTTGCGCCTAAGACGGCAACCGTCGTTAAGGACGGGCAGGAAATAGAAATCCAAATCGACGAGGTGGAAATCGATGACATAATATTAGTGCGTCCGGGTGAAAAAATACCTGTCGACGGAGTGGTTTTGGAGGGCTATACGGCTATAGACGAATCCATGCTGACGGGCGAAAGCATGCCGATTGACAAGAAAATCGGCGACAAGGTTTACACCGCCAGTATAAATAAAAACGGCGTCATACGCTTTAAGGCTACCAAAATCGGCGCAGATACGGCGCTTGCAAGGATAATCAAGCTAGTAGAGGACGCACAAGGCTCTAAGGCGCCCATAGCTAAGGTTGCGGACGTGGTGTCGGGCTACTTTGTGCCAATCGTGTTCGGAATAGCTGTGGTTGCGTTTATAGCGTGGATGATAGGCGGCAAGGGTCCCGTATTTTCGCTTACGATATTCATATCCGTGTTGGTAATAGCTTGCCCGTGCGCGTTGGGGCTTGCCACGCCTACCGCTATCATGGTTGGCACGGGTATCGGTGCAAAGAACGGCATTTTGATAAAGGGCGGCGAAGCGTTGGAAACCACGCATAAAATTAAGACGATTGTGTTCGATAAAACCGGTACGATAACGGAGGGTAAACCCGAAGTCACGGATATAATTTGTGCAAGCGGCGTAGACAGAACATATTTATTACAGCTTGCGGCGTCCGCGGAGAAAGGCTCCGAACACCCTTTGGGAGAGGCGATTGTGAAAGCCGCCGAAAAGGAAGGGCTGGAATTTTTAAAAACAGAAGGCTTCGAAGCGGTGACGGGGTTCGGAATTTCCGTCGCAATAGACGGGAAGCAGGTGCTTTTGGGCAACAAAAAGCTGATGTTAAACAAGGAAATCCCGGTGGAGGAATTTGAAGCCCAATCGGATACGTTGGCGGAAGAGGGCAAAACCCCCATGTATATTGCGATAGACTCAGCGCCCGTAGGCATTATAGCCGTCGCCGACGTCGTTAAACCTAGTAGCCGCGACGCGATAGCCGCGCTCAATAAAATGGGAGTGGAGGTAGCTATGATAACAGGAGATAACAAGCGTACGGCGGAGGCGATAGCAAGGCAGGTAGGCATTACGCGCGTTCTGTCGGAGGTGTTGCCGCAGGATAAGGCGAACGAGGTCAAAAAATTGCAGGCGGAAGGCAAAAAGGTGGCTATGGTAGGCGACGGTATAAACGACGCGCCAGCCTTAGCTCAAGCGGATATAGGAATAGCCATAGGAAACGGAACGGACGTGGCAATCGAATCGGCGGACATAGTTCTCATGCGTAGCGATTTGAACGACGTACCCACGGCGATAAGGTTAAGTAAAAATACCATGAGAAATATAAAACAGAACCTATTTTGGGCGTTCGGTTACAACGTTGCCGGCATACCGGTTGCGGCGGGGATACTGTATCTTTTTAACGGTCCGCTCTTAAACCCGATACTGGCGGCGGCGGCTATGTCGTTTAGCTCGGTGTCCGTGCTTCTCAACGCTCTGCGCTTGCGCTTCTTTAAAACGACGTCGAGAAAGGAGAAAAAAGCCTCTTGACGTGGAGAAAAATTCTTTTTACCGGAAGGCAAAATCCGTTAGACGGGAAAGTAAACTTCGTTTGACGGAGAAACAAAATCCGATTGACGTGGACTTACGTAGAAATTTTTTTTAAATTTGTGTGCGGTTTTATAAATATTATATTATCATGAACGCGTGAGCTTGAGCGCCCTAAAAATAGGACGCTCCTAATCTATAGACAAGATAAAAAATTTTTCCGCAAAGCGGACGCGGCAAGGAAAACACAACCCTTGTATGCGAAGGAAAGCCTACGGGAAAGACGGTACGGTGATATGATACTGAAATATTTATTTCGCGATAAAGCGGCTGCCATAGCCTTGCTTTTTATTTATGTATTATCCGCCTTAATGGTTACGGGCTTGGCGCTTGTTTACGGCAATCTGGTAAACGTCGTCGCGAACGGCGCGAACATTCCGGAGTTGCTTAAGGCGTCCCTGTATTCATTGGCGTACACGGTGATAGTCGGCGTTTTGTTTTGGCTCAAGCATTACTACGGCAACGTATTTTTTGCGCGGTTTTACAGCGCATTGCAAAACGAATATTTCAAGAAGATAATAAATTCGAATTACGGCAACATCTCTCAAGAGGACTCGTCTAAATATTTTACCGCCATAACAAACGACGTCGCAAGGATGCGCGCTAACGGGTGGATGCTGTACGATTTGGCGGAAAAAAGCGTTGCCGTGGTATCCTCGTTTATTGCCGCCGTGATACTGAATTGGGAAATAGGGCTTATCATGCTGGCGTTGACGGCGATAATGGGAATACTTCCGCTGATAATAAAAAAGCGGCTTGATAAGCAGACCTTGCTCTGCTCCGACGTCGAAAAAATATATTCGAGGTCGCTTAAGGAAAATTTGCAAGGCGCCGCCATAATCAAAAGCTTTTCCGCCGAAGGGCGCGCACTAAAAGAGGTAAGCGCGGCAAACAATAAATTACTTGTCGAAAATAAAAAAAAGTCGGCTATAGACGCGTTTGCCGGAGGCGCCGGCGTGATAGTTCAGAACATCTCCATACTGGCGCTTGTCGGGCTTACCTGCTACTTTGTAATCATGAAAAAAGTGGAAATCGGAGCGGTGCTTTCCATAGTGCAGATAGGCATGGGTTTTTACGGCGGCATGCTGGGGTTCGCTTCGACGATTACCTACTACATGGGCAGCGCGGGCGTGCGTAAACGGGTGTTCGGCGTCCTAAATAAAGCGGACGACAACATACCCGCTAAGGAAATTTCTTTTTCGGCGGGCATAGCGCTTAAAAACGTTTCGTTCAGCTATCCTGATAAGGAGAGAGCCGCATTGGACAAAGTTAATCTAGAATTGGAATGTGGTAAAAAATATCTGATACTAGGCAAAAGCGGTAGCGGTAAATCCACGGTTTTAAAGCTTATGGCCAAATTCTACGATGTAAGCGGCGGCGAAATTTTAATAGACGGAAAAAGTTATTCGGATCTGCGGGAACGGGATATAGCAAAAATCGTATCCGTCGCGCTGCAAAGCTGTTATCTTTTCAACCGTAGTTTTAGAGAAAATATCGACTATCTAGGTGAGAACGACGAGGAAAAATTGGAACGTGTGATTGAATTTTGCGCGCTTAAGGATTTTGTCGCCACGCTTCCGCAAGGGTTTGATACCGTGGTGGACGAGGAAGTAAATCAAGTCTCCGGCGGCGAAAAGCTGCGCATAAACTTAGCAAGGGCGTTGTACCGCGAAAGCAAAATTTTGCTTCTTGACGAGGTGACCTCAGCATTGGATAAGAACACGGCTAACATAGTGGAAACGAACCTGCTTTCCCTTGAGGGCAAGACCGTCGTCAACGTTTGCCACAAATTTAACGACTCCACGTTGCCGCTGTACGATAAAATTTTCATCATAGAGGACGGAAATATAGTGGAAAGCGGAAGTTACGGTGAGATAGGCGAAAGCCCGGTGTTGTACCGCTACAGAAGTCAAGAGGGCATAAACTAAAACGACCGAAGTTATGCCGCTACGGAAATTCGAAAGCATAAACTAAAACGACCTATTTAAGACCGGGCGCGGCTAGCGGCAGCAAACTAAAAAACTAAAGCCGTTCGCGTCCGCAAAAAATTTATCACGGGAAATAAAAAAAGTGGAGGACAATTCGCGGGGACAAAAGCTTTCCTTAGACAGGTAAGTCATCACAGCGGATTGTCCACACCCCTAAAAAAACGGCGGATTTCTAGAAAAAAAATCCGCCGTTTGTTTTTATCGGTTATCGGGAAAAATTTTCCGATTAGCCCTCGCTGATTGCATTTACGGGGCAACCGTCGGCGCAAGCACCGCAGCTTTCGCAAACGTTGGCGTCTATAACATATTGTCCCGCGCCTTCACCGATCGCGGAAAACGGACAAGAGTCGGCGCAAGCACCGCAACTTATACATTCGTTGCTTATCACATATGCCATGTTAAAAATCTCCTTACCAAATTTTTATTTGCACTAGGGCGTGTTGGCTACCTACGGTAATTTAGTCCGTTAGGGTCAACACACTCTTGCGTTTTCTTTATGATACCACAAGAAAGCCTCGTTGTAAAGGTTTAAATTGCAAGATTTTGCGATAAAATTAATACTGTAAATTGCAGAACCAAAGCGTCAGAAAAGTTTATGCACCTCGTATATGTCGCCCGCACCCAAAAGCAGGGATATGTCGCCCGGAGCCGCCGTCTTTATGATGTGGCGCGATACTCCTAACAGCTCGTCAAAATACGTCACGGAGCGGTTTTTGGAAATTGCGGAATAGAGGTCAAGCGCGTTAAGCCCGTCGGACGGAGCTTCACGCGCCGGATATGTCTTTACCAGCCCTAAAAACGGCGCGCGCGAAAGAGCCTCCGTGAAAGCGTTGAAATAGCTTTTAGTGCGTGAATAGGTGTGCGGCTGAAAATATACGCGCAGCTTGCCGCGGCATAGACTCTTCGCCGTAGCTATGGCGGCGGCGATTTCGCTTGGGTGATGCGCATAATCGAAAATTATATCCGCGCCGTTGAGGGTACACTTTTTTTCGAAGCGACGTTCCACACCCTTGAACGTATGCACATGTTGTAATATGCGGTCGGGGGCAACCGATAGGCATAGGGCGGCACATACGGCGGCAAGCACATTTGATACGTTGTGCATACCGGGAAGCGGGCTAACGATGCTTCCTATGTTCATGTCGCCATATAATACGTCGAAAACGGCGCTCCCTCCGCGCTCGTAAACATTGACGGCTTTGCATATGTTCATATGCGACAATCCGAAGGTAACGGTTTTGACGTGTGCAGGTATGCACACCTTTTCATATGAGGTATCGCCGTTGATAATCAGCGTGCCGCCCGGTTTAATTTTTCCGATGAATTCGTTAAAGGATTGCACGGTTTCGGCTTCGTTGCCGTAGCAATCCGGATGGTCGCACTCGATGTTCAGAATCAAGGCAATATCGGGGTTTAAGGACAGAAACGCACGTTTATATTCGCAAGCTTCGCTGATAAACAAATCCTTTCCGCAAAATAAGAGATTATCGCCGTCTACGGGCTTACCGCCTATATGCGCGGTAAAGTTGGTATTTTCTTCATGCATGATGTGGGCAAGCAGCGCGGTTACCGTGGTTTTACCGTGCGTGCCGGAAACCGCCAAACTTTTTTTATACATGGCTTCGTGCATATGCAGAAATTCGTTTCGCGCCACTACGGGCTTGCCTAATAGGCGCGCCGCGGAAAGCTCGACGTTATCGTCGGGGATTGCGGAGGTGTACACCGTCAAATCCGCTGCCGCCGCTTTTTCCGGACGCAAGCCCACCGCTACGTCCGCCCCCAATGCGGATAACTCGCGAAACCACCCGCCGTATACCGCGTCGGAACCGCTTACCTCATGTCCCGTCAAAATCGAAAGCTTCGCAAGCGCCGACATGCTTATGCCGCCTATTCCTATGAAATGGATTTTTTTAACCTCTTTTAAGTCGATTTTCATAATTTCACCGTCACGCCGTCAGCGGAAAAATCCGCGTTTCTCCGCGCATAAACAATATATGAAACACGGCATGCAAAGGTTTGTATGATTTTACTTTAGCGCTCCGGCGACCTCAATCGCGCATTGCTTTTAAAAAGCGGATTTCCGCTGTTCGTGGAACAAAGCTTTTACTTTTCTTTGCAAATAGTCAAATTCGCGTCCGTTGTCACCTTGAGCGCGTGGCATAAAATCCGCACCGACTGAGGCGTGCCGACCTATCACCCATATGGGCGCGGGGTTATTTAACCTGTCACCTTGAGCGAAGACCTGTCACCCAATGGGAGCGCGGTTATTTAGACTGTCACCTTGAGCGAAGACCTATCACCCATATGGGAGCGGGGGTTATTTATCCTGTCACCTTGAGCAGACCGCGAATGCGGTCGTCGTCGAAAGGTCCCCTTATGGGAGCCTAGCCCCTTATGCCACTTACCCATGCAACGCGCATAAAGCGGGTACGCCGGCTAAAGAATACCGACTAGCCGCCGAGCGACACTTCCACCATGCAACGCGCATAAGGCGTTCCGCCGAATGCGGCATGGCGTCAATGTTGCTTTTGCCGCTCCCAAATATAAATAAACTTTCATCAAATTTACGGAACCTATTGATTTATACAATTTATCGTGTTACAATACTACTTAATATTAGATAATTAATACTGTTGCAATACTGTTGCAGATGAAGCTTGCGGTTGGTAAGACGGCAGTACGGAGGATATAAAGTATGATAGGAATTATAATGTGGATTGTAGGTGAGTCCGTTCAAGCGGGTCTTGCCACGTGGATGGATCTTGCCGATAACGGAGTAGACCTTGCCGGAGGCTTATTTAAAGCTATAGAAAAACTAATTAATGAGAAGAAGCTTTCAAAAAAGCTAGTCGCACATTATGAAAAGTTGATAAATGATTGCGGATATGCAAGCGAAGTCAGGGCGTTTTTTGAGGCGGCGAAAGAGGAGGGCTTTGCCGGGGCTAAGGGACACTTTAAGAATAAGGATTTTGCCAAACAATTGCAGAAGCTGCTATTATCAATACTTGCTTTCACCGTAAAAAATAAAACGCGCGAAAACTGCGAAAAGAGCGCGGCTTTTAACGAGATTGAAAACGAGGAAGTTAAAGTCGCTATTGTCGGCATAATCGACGATTTTCGGGAGAAGCTTGTTTCATTGAGATTTAAGATACTGCCGAATGATTCTCAAACCGTTGTAGCGGCAGTGATAAGTGCATTGAGAATGGAATTTCAGAATGCCGGTTCAACTCAAGCGATAATCAATGACAGAGCGATGGTGGACACATTTGCAGCTTTTTTAGCCCAAAATCGGGAGGCTATTTTTAGCAAAATCGTCGAAAAGAAAGATGTGCAGTGGATTATACATAGTTGCCCCAATTGTCATTCTACAGATGTGGACATAACTTTAAATGCGAATAGATTTAGATGCAATGCCTGCGGGGCGAAAGTTACACGGGCACAAGTCGAAATCACTTTAGAGGATTACCGCAAGCTAGCGGTCGCATCGGAGGGGAACATCGTCGGCGCTATTGAAAAGAAATTAACAACCGAAGTCGCAAGGTTGGAAAAAAGCGGTAAAACATTAACGGAAGAGGCGAAAGCCGACATTCGCAAAGAAATAACCGCCGCAGCAGAAAAAGCCGCCTACGATAACGGTTTAGTGCAGTTGGACATTTTCGTGTTAAGCGGCAAGCTGGAAAACGGGCTCAAAAATCTAGATGATAAAATTGGCAAAGGCATCGTTACTGTCGTGGCGAATTCTGATGCCAACGCCGAGCGTATACTTAATGAAGTTAAGGACGTTAAAAGGTTGTTAACGGACGATAGTAAAGCAGATAAGAAAGCCCCCGCCGCTAAAGCTGAAGAGTATAAAGAGGCGGCAATAAAAGAGTTAAAGGACTTAATAAAGTTTCCAAGAAAGGGATTAGATACTGAAGCCGTAAAGGCGGCGGCAAAAGAAGTTTTGAGGTATAAACCGCTAAATATATTCGCAAGGCTTTACACAATCCTTTTTGGTAATAAGAGTACATTTCAAGAAGATTTGCTCAAATTACTAAAATCCGATTTCACAAAAGAGGATGTCGAAGACGATATACTATTTATTAAATGCTTATTGGAGGAAGATTATAATATAGATTTTCACGCTCCGATAATTGCGTTTGTCGAAAGATACATCATGCCTAAAAGATCGGGGCAAAAGAGTTTAATAACCGATCTTGAAAAACTTGCCGTTGAATATGATAGCGGCATGTATGACGCATATAAACAAAGGGATGTTTTTATCGCATATAGCAGCAAGGATCAAGAGGAAGCGGAGGGGCTAGTTACATATCTAACCTCACAAGGTATAAGTTGTTTTATTTCTTGCCGCAATATGAAGCACGGCACGGGGAGCGACGCATTATACTGGGACACAATCAAAACCGCGTTAGACAGATGCAAAATCTTTTTATTTATAAATTCTAAAAACAGCCGAAACGTCGCTTGTAACGCATATAGCAAAGAGCTTTCTTTTGTGCTTGAAGCGGATCAAGACGCATATGCAGCGGCTGTGCCAACAGTCTATCGGAGAAAAAGGAGTTTGTCAGCAAAAGAGATTCCCGACGCTTATAGGAAAGATAGGATAAACTATATTTATCAGGCTTATGAAAATAAGGGAATAGACCAAGATGTGAAAAACTTTTTCGACGGATATTCCGATGTTCACACACATAAAGAAATTGAGAAGCGAATTCTCGAAATAAATAGGTTAGTAGGATTACCGCAGGATGCGCCTATTTCACCTAAATCGGAATCGCCTGTTTTGGCAGAGCCGGCTAAGCCTATTCTGCCAAACAAAGAGAAGAAGCCGATTGAGCCGGTTACGCCGATTTACGAGAGTGAGCCTGAAAAAGTTCTAAGGGAATACCTCGAAAAGAAGGCGAAGGAAGCCGCAGAAGCGCAAAAAAGGGACGAAGCCGAAGAGTTGTATAAGAGCATCGTATCGAGTTACAACAGCTTAAAGGTACATATAAAAAATATCGGTGCGGATAACTGCCCCGAAAGTTTACCTTGTTACGGAGTTGCGGAGGTACTGAAGAAAGGAATTTCGGACTTACAAACACGTGTCACAGGGGCGAAAGCACTTGTCGGTAGATTGGAGATAGGCGGTTTAAAGGAAGAAGCGGCAGAAATAGCCGTGGCTTGCGGAAATCTCAAAAAAACGGCAGGCTACATTGCGACGGAAATAGCAGCGGAGACGGAGAAGAAGCGGTTGGCGGAAGAGGCGGAGCGGAAAAGGAGAGAGGCGTGGTTAGCGGAGATAAGAGAGAGAGTAAAAAGCGGATACATTCACATGGGTTCATTTCCGCAGGACGCGTGGAGCGCGTTAAGCAATAAGGGCAGTTATACACCCATAAAGTGGCGGATACTCAACAAGGACACATGGGAGAAAGACGGGGAGTTATTTTTATTGAGTGAGCTGATA
>JAITPR010000057.1 GCA_031289315.1 Clostridiaceae bacterium
CAATGCAACGCGCATAAAGCCTGCCCTACTTTTGAAAAAGTGTCTTTCCGCTGTTCGCGGAAGCTAAGCCTTTGATTTTCTTTGCATGTGTGGTTTCTGCGTAGACTGTCACCTTAATGCTTCCGGCTCAAGGTGACACGCGGGGAAAGCTGCTCCCATTCGGCGATAGTGGGAGCGGAAAGCCGCTTTATTAAAAGCCTTCTGTGAACAGCAGAAAGCTACTGTTTAAAAGCATTCTGCGAACAGCGGACTCCGCTTACGCTAAGCCGCCCATGCAGCCGGCATTTCGCGGTTATCCCTAAACCAGTCGGTTTCTTTGAGTTTTTTGTTGTTATTGGTGCAACGCACGTAGATTTCGTTCGCGCGGGTAAGAATTACTATGGTGCCGTTCAGCGGTTCAAACTCTCCGGCGGCATAATTCGTAACGATTGTGGTGGCGTAAACGCGATCGGTGTATTTGGATATTCTGTCTATGAAGTCCTTTGAGGGGAACACATTGTCCGGCTTTGCCTTGTACTCACTTGAACCCACGCAGGTGCATATGGCGACGTATTCCGGCTGAATTGCCTCAAGCAGTTTTACGTTGCTGGAAGTTTGTGAGCCGTGGTGTCCGCCCTTATACAGCACGCATTTGGGGAGTCCGTCGCGGTAATTGTCGTAGTACTCCACCATTTTATCCTCCGCGTCTTTTTCCATATCGCCGGTAAAGATGTAGTGCTTATCGCCTTGATTTATCATGACGGCAACGGAATAGTTATTTTCCGTAGAGGCGTCGTGTTCGTAGTAATAGCTGTAGAGGATTTCCAGTTCCGTACCGCCGCCTAAGTCGTAAACCCTCTTTGCGCCCGTCTTACTCTCATTGTAGCACTCCAAAGCGGTATAATGCTTCGCGCCGGCGGTTACCTCCGCGTCACGCGCCTTGACGTAATTGGTATAAGTTCCCGTGGTTGACTCCGTGAGCGGAAAATCTATTATGATGCCTGTTTCAAAGCGCGCGAACACCCCCGTATTGCTGCTACTGCTGTAAAAACCCGCAATGTGGTCTTCGTGAGCGTGGGTGGCTATTACGAACTCTAGCTTATTATCCGTCACAAAATCGTCTATGTAGTCGCTGATTACGGGACCGGAGTTGTTTTTCGAACCCGCGTCTATTAAGATGTCGGTATCACCGTTTTTGATGTACACGCTGTCGCCGGTATTTTTATTGCCAAGCTCCAAAAAGTGAATGCTCAAATCTCCGTTTTCTATCGCCGCCGGGAGGTAGGCTCCGGCGTTATTGACCTCTCCGTTGCCGGTGCTTTCACCGCCGCCGTTATTCTCACCGCCGTTATTCTCTCCGTTGCCGGTACTCTCACCTCCGCCGTCGTCGACGGTAGCGCTATTAATCCACCCGTCTATTATGCTCTTGCCGCCGAACTTGAAATACCAAAGGCAGGCACCCGTGATAAGCGCGATAATCAAAATAATCGCGATTATTATTATAATAGGAGATTTTTTGTTATGTCTAACGGTTTGATTGTGATCGTTTCTGCGGTTGCTATTGTGATACACGGTTTGCCTTTGATTGCTCTGTCGATTGCTATTGTGGTACACGGTTTGCCTTTGATTGCTCCGCCGGTCGTTATCATGGTGCGGGGGGTGATTGTGATTATCCCGCCGGTCGTTGTCGTTGAACGGGGACTGATTGCGGTCACCTCTCCGGTCGTTGTCATTGAACGAAGAGTGATTGTGGTCGCCTCTACGGTCATTATCGTTGAACGGGGACTGATTGCGGTCGCCTCTACGGTCATTATCGTTGAATGGGGACTGATTGCGGTCGCCTCTCCGGTCATTATCGTTGAACGGAGAGTGATTGCGGTCACCTCTCCGGTCATTATCGTTGAACGGGGACTGATTTTGATTTCCTCTTCGGTCGCTATCATGTGACGGAGTTTGACCGTTCCGCCGGTCGTTGTTGTGGGATTGGGCGGGGGAATTTTGTCTAACTCCTCTGCCGCCTTTGTTGTTGTTTTCCGCCATGATGATAACCTCTCTTATAAATTAAAAGGCACGCGTTTGCGCGCCCATTAGGGTGTGTTGACACTACCTAGTAAAAGCAAATGATTAACGTGCTAGCTACGCCCACGTAAAGCTAACTCTTTTCCGTTTAACCTTAACCGCAACCGTACCTGTATGCCGCAGTGAACTTCGACCGCCCGCACTAAGGTTAAATCTTTGAAAGCTTAACGCCATCGCAACCGTACCGTGCCGCGCGCGTTTCGACCGCCGCCGCTACTGAAATTAAATTTCCGAAAGCTTAACCTTTACAGAAGTCCCGTCGCGCATATCCTTAACCGCGGCGTACCCGGAAGCGATTTCGTCGCCGCCTATAACCACCACGTAACGCGCGCCCTTTTTGTCGGCGAATTTAAGCTGTGCCTTGACGCTTCTAGACATGAGGTCGGTTTCGGCGGAAAGCCCTTTGGCGCGTAGCCTTGCGACGATAGCCGCCGCCGCCGGCTTTGCGTCCGGAGTGGCGGGTGCTATGTAATAATCGGGCGCTGCGTCCGCTACGCCCGTCAACAAGCCTCCGTTTTCCAACGTAAGTAATAACCTTTCCAAACCCAATCCAAAGCCAACGGCGGGGCTTCCGGAGCCTCCTAGCTGCCCTACAAGCCCGTCGTAGCGTCCGCCGCCGCATACGGTACCCTGCGCGCCTATATCCAACGACACAAATTCGAACACCGTACGGTTGTAGTAGTCCAAGCCTCTCACTATTTTGGGGTCAATCTCAAAGGAAATGCCCGCCGCCGCCAGCCCCGACTTAACACCGTCGAAGTGTTTGGCGCAATCCGTACACAAATAATCTATGACGGAGGGGGCGCCCGCGGTTATTTTTTTGCAGTTTTCCTCTTTGCAATCCAGTATCCGAAGCGGGTTCTTTTCAAAGCGCTCACGGCAGGTGCCGCACATCTCTGCAAGGCGCGCCGAAAGATAGGCTTTAAGCGCCTCGTTATACCTTTGACGGCATTCCTTGCAGCCTATGCTGTTGATTTTAAGCAGAAGCTTGTCTATCCCTAAGCTATTCAGGAAATAGCGCGCTAGGCTTATAACCTCTACGTCGGCTTCGGCTTCCGGCGAACCGAATAGCTCACACCCGAACTGGTGATGCTCACGCAATCTTCCCGACTGCGGTCTTTCGTAGCGGAATATGGGGGAAATGTAATACATCTTCACCGGTTGTGCCTGCGCGTAAAGCGAATTTTCTAAAAAGCTGCGTGCAACGCCGGCGGTACCCTCCGGTTTGAGCGTGATACTGCGTCCGCCCTTGTCGATGAAAGTATACATCTCCTTGTTTACGATGTCCGTACCGTCGCCTATGCCGCGCTGAAACACCTCCGTGTGTTCGAACACCGGAGTGCGGATTTCCTTAAAACCGAAAACCGCCGCCGCCGCGCGCGCTTTGGCTTCGACATACTGAAATTTATAAGCCTCGTCGGGCAATACGTCTTTTGTTCCCTTAGGTATGTTTATCATAGCATTAAATTATATATTTGTGTAGGTTTAAGGTTTTCAACGCCTTAGCCAAATGTTGAAGCACGTACGCCTTGTCGATGATTTTTTCCGTAAGGACGGAATATTCGCCGGCGTCGTAGGAAATCTCCTGCAAGAGAGCTTCCATGACGGCGTGTAAGCGGCGTGCGCCCAAATTCTCACTGGTTTCGTTTTCCAATGCGGCGACCCGTGCCACCTCTCGTATAGCCTCGTCCGTGAACTTCAAATCCACGTTGTCGACCTTTAAAAGCGCCGCGTACTGAAGCAATATGGCGTTGTCGGGTTGGGTTAAGATTTTCACGAAGTCCTCTTCCGTGAGGTTGTCCAGCTCCACCTTGATGGGGAAGCGCCCTTGAAGCTCCGGTATGAGGTCCTGCATCTTAGAGATGTGGAAGGCTCCCGCCGCAATAAACAACACAAAGTCCGTGCGGATTGAGCCGTGCTTTGTCTGAACCGTGCAACCCTCCACTATCGGCAGAATATCCCTCTGCACGCCTTCGCGCGATACGTCCGGACCGTGTCCGCCCGTATTATGCCCGGCAACCTTGTCGATTTCGTCTATAAAAACCACTCCGTCCTGCTCCGCACGGCGAAGCGCTTCGGTAATTATGCTCTCCTCGTCTATGAGCTTGGCGGACTCCTCGTTTACCATCATGTCCATGGCTTGACGCACGGTAAGCTTCTTTTTCTTCTTGCGCTGTTGCCCCGCCATAGCCCCGAATATGTCTCCTAAATTGATTTCCGCGCCGGCTCCCTGCGGCGTAAGCTGCAAGGGCTTGGGAACCTGCTTTACGTCCACGTCTATGATTACGCCGTTGATTTTGCCGTTCCTTAGCTCTCTTAAAATTTCTTCGCGAATTTCCGCATCCGACATCTCCGTGGTAAGGCTTTGTTTTCTTACGGGGAATACATAGTCAACTATGCGTTGCTCCGCCGCCGCCGTAGCCTTAGGCTGTACGTCCCGGTATTTTTCCTCGCGCACCAACCGTATAGCCGCTTCCACTAGGTCGCGTATTATCGACTCCACGTCGCGACCGACGTAACCGACCTCGGTAAACTTAGTGGCTTCTACCTTGACGAACGGCGCCTTGACAAGCTTTGCCAGTCTTCTAGCAATTTCCGTCTTACCGACGCCGGTGGGACCCTTCATGATGATGTTTTTAGGCGTAATTTCCTCACGCATTTCCTCCGGCAAACAGCTTCTTCTATAGCGGTTTCTAAGCGCGATTGCAACGGCGACCTTCGCCTCGTGTTGCCCTATTATAAATCTGTCTAACTCTGTAACGATAGTTTTAGGTGTGAGTTCCATTTCATATTCCTCATTTTGCAGAATCTTCCGCAAAAGTTTAATGTTTTTTATGCGGAATCCCCGCAAGAGTTTGCGGAACCGTCCGCAAACGGGTTATTTCGTTACTCTACCGCGGAAACCGCAAAAGAGTTTTTTTAATTCTGTTTACGTCCGCAAGCCTTGCAAAACACCGAATCGGAGTCTATGACTTCGCCGCAGTATTTGCAGTAAAGCGTGTATTTTTCCTCGGAATAACCGAAACTGTTCCCGAAAGCCGTGTTTTGCGCGGTTTGCGTCGGATTGTCAATAACCCCAAGCGCAGCGTCCGCTGTTTTTTGTGCGGCTATAAGCCTGTCTAATTTTTTAAGCTTTGCGCGGTTTGCCAGCATAATAAAAGCGGACAGCAGACTCAAAATCAAGCAGGTCGCTCCGCCGAATGCGGTGCCGCTTATCACTTTGGAACGCTCGAAGCTGTCCATACCTTCTACAATCCAGCCCTCTTTTCCGCTTATGACGGTATTTAGGCAAAGAGTCAGCAACACGATGCCGCCCGCAAGAAACCAAAACATCATAAAAGAAAACGCTATTTTGCTTTTAAGTTTTTTTGTCTCCATGCGCCATCTTTTTTCCTCGTTAGTATAAGGAATCATTGCAATACCCTCCCGTGATATTTATATGCTCTCAACGCTTCGTCCTAAACTTGTTTTCTTCCGCACGCCTTGCAAAACATGGAGTCCGCGTCTATGACTTCGCCGCAGTACTTGCAGTAAATCGTATCCTTGGCTCCGTAACCAAAGCCATCCGCACGCACGTTGCCCGCCGCCGCGAAGGTTTTTTGCTCTTCAAGCATTCTTGCCTCCGCGTCCATGGAAAGCTTGTAGTTGGTAGCCCTTGATTTGGCGATAATGCGCGCAAAGACGACCGGAATACAAAGAACCAAACAAGAGGCGCCGCCGCCCGCAAAGCCCCCAATCATGCCTTCTATTTCAATACGCCGGACGTTGTTTATAAAACCGTTGAAATTGGTGGCGGTCGCTATGCACAGCCCGAACAGCGTTATAGCCCCGGCAAGCAGCAAAAGTATTAAACACGAACATATTTTCGCACCTTTTTTGCTACTTATTTTTACTCTCTCATATTCTTGCTCGGTAAATCTCATTTATGCCACCTTAGACGCTTTCCACGGTTATGTGGTCATTGGTAAAAATGCATAATTCGCTGGCTATTTTCAAGCTTTTTAACGCGATTTCCTCGGCGGAAAGATTGGTTTCTTGAACAAGCGCACGCGCCGCGGCAAGCGCGTAGTTTCCGCCGCTTCCTATTGCGCACACGCCGCTTTCCGGTTCGATTACGTCGCCCGTTCCGCTCAAGATATAGAGGTGGGTTTGGTCGGCGACTATCAGCAAGGCTTCCAGTTTTCTGACGAATTTATCCCCTCTCCAAAGCTGTGCAAGCTCCACCGCGCTACGCATAAGGTTGCCGGAATACTTTTGCAACATTTCCTCAAACTTTTCCGACAGCGCAAACGCGTCGCTTACGGAGCCGGCAAAGCCCACTATAACCTTGTCGTCGTAAATCCGCTTTACCTTTACGGCGTTTCCCTTTAGGATGACGCTTTCGCCCATCGTTACCTGTCCGTCGCCGGCGACGGCGGTTTTTCCGTATCTTTTTACGGCACATATAGTAGTGCCGTGAAGCTCATAATTACTCATAAATATTTTCCTTGATCTAGCTTTATTTTGACGGAACGCGCGACAAACGCGGATTTCCTTTTTTAGTTTATGCTACTTACACCGATTGCCGTATCATTTTTACAAGCGTTTCCGAATGCCCGTCGGCTACGCTTAAGAAGAAACGGTTCAATGCTATTTCCTTCTATAAATGCCGCAAAATGCCCGTCGGCTACGCTTACGGAAAAAACGGTTCAATACGGTTTTCTTCTATAAACGCCGTCAAATCGGATAGGGACCTGTCGTGATACGCCTTTCCCCTTTCCTGCTTGCGTTTGGCGTCCGGCGGCGGCAACAACCCGAAATTGGCGTTCATGGGCTGAAAGGCTCCGTTTTCCGCGGCTATGTACCGCGACAATGCGCCGCACACCGTCGTTTCCGGCGGTACCGCCTCCGGTAAGCCTTTAAGCTCTCTGTCCAAAGCTACGGCGGCAAGCAAGCCGCTCATGATGCTTTCCACATAGCCCTCCGTGCCGGAAAGCTGTCCGCCTATGTACAGAGGATTGGCGGAATTCTTTAAACGGAACGCCGCCGTCAAAACCTTCGGCGAATTTAAATACGTGTTGCGGTGCATTACGCCGTATCTCAAAAACTCCGCGTCCTTGAGTGCGGGAATTAAAGAAAATACCCTCTTCTGCTCGGCAAATGTGAGGTTGGTTTGAAAGCCCACGAGATTGTACATCTCTCCCGCCGCGTTTTCCTTGCGTAGCTGTACCACCGCGTGAGGACGCTCTCCGTCCGGCGTCCGAAGACCGACGGGACGCAAGGGACCAAATAACAAGGTATCCCTCCCACGCTTTGCCATTACCTCCACGGGCATACAGCCCTCGAAGACGCCCGCGCCCTCAAAGCCGTGTAGCTTAACCGTTTCCGCGCCCGTGAGCGCCTCCCAAAATACGCCGTATTCCTCACGCGTCATGGGACAATTTAAATAATCCTCTCCGCCCTTGCCGTACCGCCCTCCGAAAAAGGCGCGGCTCATGTCCGCCGACTGCGCGGATATGATAGGCGCGGCGGCGTCAAAGAAAAATAAATTGCCGCTTCCCGTCAACAAGGCTAGTTTATCAAGTAAACCGCCCGATGTCAACGGACCTGCGGCAATTATCGCGGGCAAAACCGGAATTTCTTCCGCTTCGGCACGCGTAACCGTTAAATTCGTGTATTTTGCAAGCTCCGCGCCCGTTTTTTCCGAAAACTGTACGCGGTCTACGGCAAGCGCTCCTCCCGCGGGCACGGCGCATTCCGCGGCTATTTTGAGCAGGGAACACCCCATCAAGCGCAATTCCGCCTTTAGTAGCCCCTTAGCCGTGTACGGGTCGGTACTCTTCAACGAATTACTGCACACAAGCTCCGCAAAACCGCCCGTTTTGTGCGCGGGCGTCATTTTTTGCGGTCGCATCTCCGTGAGTTCCACTGAGTAGCCCGCTTTAAGCAGATATAAAGCCGCCTCACAACCGGCAAGCCCACCGCCTACTACGGTTATTCTCATAGGCTTAACCGTTTTCACCGTCCGCAACCTTATGCTCCGCGCCGCGCTCCTCGTCCGCTTGTACGTCCTTTTCCGGCACCACGCGTCCCTTACAGCCCTTCGACGTGCAAAGATATACCGCTTCCCCCTTCGACGTGCTTACGCGCATGGGCGAATTGCACTCCGGACAAAGCGTCGGGGCAGGTATGTCCCACGATATAAAGTTACATGTGGGGTAATTTGAGCAACCGTAAAAGTTTTTACCCGCTTTTGAGCGCTTTTTTACCACGTCGCTGCCGCATAACGGACACTTGCCTACGCTTTCATTGAGCGGTTTTATGTTCTTGCACCGCGGATAGTTGGGACACGCCAAAAATTTGCCGTATCTCCCCTCTTTGATAAACATTTTCGCGCCGCACTTGTCGCACTCCACGTCGGACTCCTCACCTTGCGGACGTCTGACGGACGCCGTACTTTTCTGCGCATTGTGAAGTTCGTTTTCCAACGTGTGATAAAACTTTTCTATTATGTCCTGCCACTCTATGCCTTCCTCGGCTATCCTGTCGAGTTCGCTTTCCAGCGTCGCCGTAAAGGCAAGGTCCATGATGTCGGTAAAGAACTTCACCATATAGTCGGACACAATTTCGCCAAGCTCCGTCGGAGCTATGCTCTTACCGTCCTTTTTGGTATATTCGCGCCGACTCAAGACGGAAATTATCGTCGCGTAGGTGCTGGGACGCCCTATGCCGTTCTCCTCTAAAGCCTTTATAAGCGTGGCGTCATTGTAACGCGCGGGCGGCTTTGTAAACTTCTGTTCGCCTTTAAAGTCCACAAAATCCAATTTTTCGCCCTCCGTGAGATTGGGAATGGAAGCTATTGCGGTTTCCTCGTTGTCGGGGCTGTCCTTTTCGACCTCCGGCTTATTCTCGTCGTAAACCGCAGTGAAGCCCTTAAAGGCAATGCTTCTCCCCTTTACGGAAAATCCTAATATATGCTCCGGAATTTCCGGATTTTCCGCCTTTATTTTGACGTTGAGCGTGTTGTATATGGCGTTAGTCATTTGGCTTGCCAAATATCTTTCGTACACTAGCTTATAAAGACGGTGTTGGTCGCGCTTGATTTTCCCCTTCAAGCTGTCCGGTGTGAGTGCAAGCGATATGGGGCGTATTGCCTCGTGAGCGTCCTGCGCGTCGCTTTTGGTCTTGTAGAAGTTGGGCTTTTCCGGCGCGTAATCCTCTCCGAAATTCTCCTTGATAAAATCTAGCGTCTTATACTGGAAATCCGGCGAAACGCGCACGCTGTCCGTCCTGATGTAGGTGACGAGCGCCGTCAAGCCCTCCCCCTCAACCTCTACGCCCTCGTAAAGCTGTTGCGCTACGCGCATGCTCTCCGGCGCGGTCATGTTCAGCTTTTGGGAAGCGTCCTGCGTCATCGTACTAGTGGTAAAGGGCGGCGCGGGGTGGGAGGCGGATTTACTGCGTTTTACGTTTTCCACCGTGTAGACGGCGGCGGGAGAAACGCAAAATTCTTTTATACGCAAGGCTTGCGCCTCCCTTTCCACCTTATACTTTTTACCGTTTATTTCAACGAACTGTGCCGTCACGAGATTTTTTTTATTTTCCGGGGACTGATTTTCTTTGACAAGTATCACCGCCAAATTCCAGTATTCCTCCGGCACGAAATTTCTTATTTCCTTTTCGCGTTCGACTATCATCTCCAACGCCGGCGACTGCACGCGCCCCGCCGATAAGCCCTGTTTTATTTTTTTTGAGAGTATGGGGGAAATTCTGTAACCGACAAGCCTGTCCAAAACGCGCCGTGCCTGCTGCGAATTAACTAGGTTCATGTTCAACTCACGCGGTGACTCCAAAGCAGTATTGACCGCCTTTTTAGAGATTTCATGGAACTCTATGCGTATAGCGCCGTCGGGCAATCCCAACACGTTCTTTAAATGCCACGAAATGGCTTCGCCTTCGCGGTCCGGGTCGGTGGCTAGATAGGTCGTCTCGTATTTTGAAACGGCGGACGTAAGCTTTTTTATAATATCCTGCTTTTCCGGTGTCACGATGTATTCCGGGCAGAAACGGTTTTCCACGTCTATGCCCAATGTGCGTTGAGGCAAATCGCATACGTGTCCGCTAGACGCAAGCACGGCGTAGTCGCCGCCCAGATACTTCTGAATTGTTTTAGCCTTAGACGGCGACTCGACAATTATTAATTTCTTCATGTACTCTCCCGCCGCGTACAGCGTCCGTCGGACGCCGGTTTTTTTTAATCGCGGCAATGTTTAAAATGATTGCAAAAAGCTTAAAAAGCGCGTAAGCCGCAACGGTTTTTTCCGTCTGACGGCGCCTACAATCCTAAACAATCGCATATTTTATTTTGGTGTGGAAAACCCGTGATTGCGAATTATCCACACTCCTATTTGTTGATAAAAATTTTTACGCGCGATTTTATTGGACAATCCGCAAAATTCCGCACTTTCAACACCTATTATAGCATTTTTAGCGTGGGACAGCTCGCGGTGGCAAAAGATTTTCTTCGCCGGCAAGCCGTCACAGCGGATTGTATACCCCTTTTTAAAATACTGCGTAATAGTTGCCGGTAGTCTTTTCCACCACGCCCTTCATTTCCATTTCGAAAAGCACGGCGCCTAGCTCTCCCGCGGAAAGTCCCGTTTCTGCAAGAATTTCTTCAAAGTGGCTCTCACCCTTTTCCTCTAAAAACGCCGCTATGCGTTGCTCCGTAAAATTCAGCTCCGCAACGGTCGCCTTACCGGAAAGCGGCTTCGACAGTCCCAACCGTATAAATACGTCCTCCGGCTCAAGCGTCAGTACGACGTCGTTTTTCATGTCGCGCAAAAGCTTGTTGCTTCCCGCGCCCGACGATTGGTTTATCATTGTCGGTACGACGAAAATTTCTCTGCCCTGCTCGGACGCGTGGCGAACCGTGTTTAAGGAACCGCTTTTTTCGCCGGCTTCCGGCAGAAACACGCCCTCCGACAGTCCGCTAACTATGCGGTTGCGCTCCGGAAAGTGGTATGTAAGCGGTTTTTCTCCCAACGGATACTCGCTTACGATTGCGCCGCCGCCGTCCAAAATACTAGCCGCCAGCCCGGCGTTTTCCGCCGGATAGGTCGTGTCTAAGCCGCAGCCCAACACCGCCACGGTTATTCCGCCCTCCGCAACCGCCGCCGCGTGCGCGGAGGAATCTACACCTCTTGCCAGTCCGCTTACCACCGTAAGCCCCGCGCGGACGAACTCCTTGGAAAATTGCTCCGCCACCTTTTCCGCGTATCTGGACGGCTTGCGCGGTCCCACCACGGCTATGGCACGGTTTCGTAGCACCTTAGGCTCGCCCTTTACAAACAACAAAACCGGCGCGTCCGTTACGCCCTTTAACTGCTCCGGAAAGTCGGCGTCGTAGCGCCCCACCGCGATTATTCCGCGACGGTTAAGTTCTCTCACGTCTTGCTTCAACGTGCTTAGCTTGTTGCGCATCTCCGCGTAGCCGACGTCGCCCGCCACGTTTATTATTTCCTTCTTTAACGCCTCGAAACGCTCCGTAAGAAGCCCCGGCTCCTCGGTAAGCTCCAAAAGTCGCGACCGCCTTTTCGCGGAAAATCCGCTTATCAACGCCAGCCACAAAACGGCAAGCTGATTTTCGTTATAGTCGTACATGTTCCTCTTATTCCGCAGCGGTATACCGCGCGGACGGCTTAAAATATTTTATCGATTTGCGTCGGTACGGTTAAGTATCGGCGGGCAGACGGGTTTGCAACCCAGCGGTTCGCGTTGTGGAGAGTCGGTACGCGCATGGACGGTCAAGAACGGTTTTCACCTTTTGAATGCCGCAGACCGGAAAAAACCATTAGGTTTTGTTTACGGTTTGCGTCGGTAGAATTTCCGCCCTACGCGTTGTATTTTCTGTCCAAAGAGCGGTACTGGATGGCTTCCGCGACATGCTTAGGCAGTATGTCCTTCGCGCCCTCCAAATCGGCTATCGTACGCGCGACCTTAAGCACTCTGGTAGCTCCGCGCGCAGACATATTGAGCCGTTGAAACGCGCGATCTAAAAGCCTTTCGCCGTCCGTGTCCAAACCGCAGTATTTCTTTATCATGGAGTTGCTCATCTCTGCGTTCATAGATATGCCGTCGGTGGCAAAGCGCGCCCGCTGAACCTCTCTGGCGTGGTTTGCGCGCACCTTTATAGCGGCGGAGTTTTCGCCGTCGCCGCCTCCGCGCAATTCCACGTAGGTTATGCCGTCCACCTCTATCTGCAAATCTATTCTGTCCATCAAGGGACCTGACAGCTTTGATAAGTAATTATGTATCTGCGTAGCCGTACACCTGCATTCCGCCGTCTTAGAGCCGTAATTGCCGCAAGGACACGGGTTCATAGAGGCTATGAGTACAAAATTGGCGGGGTAATCCACCGTACGCTGCACGCGCGCCACGGTAACCCGCCTGTCCTCAAGCGGCTGACGCAACGCCTCTAGCACTGCGCGCGGGTACTCCGGCATTTCATCTAAAAACAGCACGCCCAAATTGGCAAGGCTCACCTCTCCCGGCTTGCTTTTCATGCCGCCGCCCACAATCGTGGGAACCGTCGTGGTATGGTGCGGGGTTCTGAACGGACGTGATGTGACTATGCCCTTTTCCGCGTCCAAAATACCCGCTATGCTGTGTATCTTAGTTATCTCTATGGCTTCTTTGAAGGTGAGGTCTGGCATGATGCCGGGTACGCACCGTGCAAGCATGGTTTTACCGGCTCCGGGAGGTCCCGTCATGATGACGTTGTGTCCTCCGGAAACGGCTATTTCCAAACCGCGCTTGGCAAAAAGCTGTCCCTTAACCTCGGAAAAGTCCGCACCCAACACAAACGAGTTCACGGCGGCGTCGAAGCTGCGTCCCACAACCGGCGAAAATTCCCCGGTTCCGTTTATAAGCGCCACGACGTCCGACAAGCTGTCCACCGCGTATACCTCGGCGTTTTCGATATAGCCCGCCTCAACCGCGTTCCCGGACGGCACCACGAAACGCGTGTGTCCGTTCTGTACCGCGGAAATCAGCACCGGCATTACGCCGTCTATTTTTCTCACGCCGCCGTCTAAGGACAATTCGCCCAAAAAAACAAAATCCTTATATCCGCGTCCCGTTACCTGCTCCGACGCGGCAAGCATGGCGACGGCTATCGCCAAATCAAACCACGGTCCGTCCTTTTTCAGGTCGGCGGGGGCAAGGTTTACGGTAACGCGCTTTATGGGGTACATGAAGCCGCTGTTCTTAATGGCGGAACGTATCCTTTCTTTGGACTCTTTTATAGCCGTACCCGCCAACCCGACTATATCTACGACGGGTAACCCGGCGTTTATATCCACTTCGATTTCTACTTCCGCACCATTGAGCCCGATGAGCGCGTAACTTTTTACTTTAGCCAGCATGGTTTAAATCCTTATATATACACGCACGTATACGTATACATGCGACACACATACGCGCATTTTAATTATAGCGTGATTTTCACAAAATCAAGCGTTCCGCACAACAAATTTTTATTTTTTTGTCAAGCACCCTATTTTTTGGATTTTTCGCCACTCAAACAGCCGTGATTTCACCCTAGTACAGTCGTGATGCGGGGGCTTCGGCGTGTTTCACCGTTCATTTCAATCCTGCACGTCCAACGGTTTGTCCTTGAAAAAATATTTTTTATCCTTTTCGCCAATCTCACGAATAACCCGGCAAGGTACTCCGAAAGCCACGACATTCGCCGGGACGTCGTTCGTCACCACGCTCCCCGCGCCGATTACCGAGTTGTCGCCGATGCTCACGCCGGGCATAATCTGAACACCAGACCCAATCCAAACGTTTTTGCCTATGCGTACCGGAAGATTATATACGTAGTTGTGTTCGCGCAGTATCGGTAAAATCGGGTGTCCCGACGTGCAAATAACCACGTTGGGCGCAATTAAGCAATCGTCGCCGACGTAAATGTCCGCGTCGTCCACAAACGTCACGTTGGAGTTACAATAAATTCCGCTCCCGAAATGTACGTTATGCCCTCCCCAGTTTGCGTTTAGCGGCGTTTCAATATGGCAACCCGCACCGATTTCCGCAAACATTTCTTTAAGCAGTTTTTGCCGCTTATCCTGCTCTGTGGGACGGGTGGTGTTGTAGTCGTACAGTTTATTTTGATAGGCAAACTGATTTCCCATCAACGCCGGGTCGTCATAATGATACGGAAGCCCTCTTTCTTTTCTCTCTTTGTTGGTCACAATGTGTTACCTCCTAAGGGTTTGACAATCGTATTATATAACCAAATCGGCTCACGGTCAATTTATTTGGGTATGGACAAGGCGGGGCGCGGTAGCCCTACTTTATGCGCGTTGCATGGGAGGCTGTTGCACACACACACACCCTACTTTATGCGCGTTGCATGGGAGGCTGTTGCCGTTATACCGCTTTATGCGCATTGCGTGGGGGTGGAGCGATGTCACGCTTATAGGTGCTTCTAAAGTAACATTGACGCCATACCGCTTTATACGCGTTGCATGGGGAGTGGCGTAAGGGGCTAGACTCCCATAAGGGGACCTTTCGACTGCGCTCAAGGTGACAGGATAAAGAAACCGTTCCTATAGGGTGACAGTAGGCGGGACTTGTGCCATGCGCTAAAGGGTTACAATCTACGCAAGCCGCACGTATACATGGTAGTCCTTTATGCGGTCGGGAATGGGCTTCCACGTTACAACCTACGTAAGCCGCACGTATATACATGGGCGCACGCCGATATTGTTGTAGCACACGCAGTCATAGTATTCGCCGACGTGGATATACCCTACGATGTCCATGTAAGCCACGGAGCGACTCCCTCCCCTACCGCGGTTCCTTAGCCACCACCAGCTACAGCCGCGCCGTTCGCCGTCTATAGTCAAGTATCCGTCAAGGTCGTCGTTATCTGCGTCATTGTATTCAAGACCGTCCTTGTAACCATCTATATATATCTTTTTTAAATTTTCAGTCCTGTTTAACTCTCTCAACCAATCGCTGGCAACCGCGCGGCGTTTGGGGTCATGGCGCTCCGTCCCGAAGCTGTCGCTATAAACTTTAAATTCTAACGTGTTCATCAAAAACACATAGTCCATAGCCGCGGAACATGTTTCGTTGTCGGTACGCTCTAATCTTTCGTCCTCATCTCTTGAGCTGTCTACTTCGTTGTCGTAGTTGAAGGCGGGTATTCCGTCCTCATCTCTTGAGCTGTCTACTCCGTTGCCGTAGTTGAGGTTGGGTATAATGTATTTTTCCCTTTCCTCCTCCGTTAGCTCGGAAAAAGCCGTGTCGTAAAACGATTTATCGGAATCGGAATATTGCTCCAATGTTTTCCACCTATCATTCCCGTCCGCAATTTTATCCCCGTTTAACCACGCCCTGATGTCGCTGTTTTTCCAGTTAATAATCACATCCTGATCATGATACGGAACACAATCTAATATGCGTTCCGCCATAAGAAATGCGGTTTTCTCATTTGCTTCGTTGACGGCTATGTCAATCACACGCCAAATTATCGGCAGTTCCTCACCGTTTTTACCTTGCGGATACTTCCCGAACCGCACATAATCTATGCCCGTATTGTCGTATTCTAGATATTTCGGTTTCTCGTGTTCTTTAAGCAGATAGGGTTTAATTTTTGCCTCATGCTCCGGCTCGAACGCCGCCTCGTCACCGCCGGATTGCGATTTTTTTAACATTGTATTTGCGGCTCCTTTTATTGTTTTTGCTATGATTATACCATGGAAAAGTCACTCTGTCTATAGGCGTTTTATACCGGGTGCAGACTGGGGGGCGTCGATTTTAATGTGGGGGCGTCGCCGTGGACTGGAAAAGTGCGGCTTCGGACATAGACCCGTTCGCACCGGAGGTTGCGGCACATAGCCGCGCCCCCGCTCCGAGTGACGGTAGGCGCTGAATTTGCGCCTTACGCTCAAGGTGACAGTACTACGGCAAAATACGCCGTTTGCTCGTTGAATTGAACACGCCTAACCTTTGAGTCTAAACGCGTTGGGAAGAAGCTCCGCCAACGTGAAGCATTTATATTCATTTGTGCTTTTTGCGCAAATCACCGTGAAGTCCTCACCGCAAAACTCCGCCAACACCTGCCTGCACGCACCGCACGGAGTTATCACCGCCGCCGGTGGCTTCCCCGCATCTCCTCCCGCAAGCGCCAACGCCGTAAAATCTCCGGCACCCGCCGACACGGCGTTAAAAACCGCCACCCTTTCGGCGCAAACCGTAAGCCCATAGGAGGCGTTTTCCACATTACTGCCCCAAAAAATTCTGCCGTCCGCGCAAAGCAATGCCGCTCCCACCGCAAAGCCGCCGTATTTATCGTAGGCGTTTTCACGCGCTTTTAACGCGTTTTCTATCAGTTTTTCCGTCGCCGTCTTATCCATAAATCCGTCCGTCCTTTAAATTTAGCCTTTTAACCGCCGGTTTAACGCCTTTGTCTATTATGATACCACAAAACACCTTCCGAAAACAACACTATGCCAAAAAAACTTTATGTTAAATCAACAATTACGCCCTTTTGTGATATTGTCACATACGGGCGAAAATTAAATCGGCAATGCGGAAAATTTATATTGAAATTCTTCGAAAAAGAGTTTATAATATTTGAATAACGAAACTAGGATGGAAAACCCGCCCGGCTTCGGGCGTTAAAACTTTGAGGAGAAATAAAATGAGACGAACCGCCATCTTTATTGCTGTTCTGTTGATAATCGGCATAGCCGTTCCCGTCGCGCTGTCGGCTTACAAGGACGACACCTACAAGCGCGTAGTTATAATAGGCGTGGACGGCATGGGAACGGTTTCCGCCGAAGTCCCCACGCCTAATATGGATAGGATTTTCGCCAACGGCGCGACTACATACGATATGCAATCCGTCACTCCGTCGTACAGCGGACAAGCGTGGGGCTCGATGTTTTACGGCGTGGACCCGGAGGTTCACGGTTGGGACAACACTAATATGCTGGTTATGGCGTATATTCAGCAAATGATTAAGGCGTCGCCGCGTACCGAAAAACCCGCGGCAAAACGCGAACCCGAAGGCATATATTCACTGTTTAAACTGATTGCGGACAAATATCCGCAAGCCGACCAAGCGGCTATCTGCTATTGGATTGCCATTTGGGCGTTCGCGGAGTTCGGCGTAAACGTGTATCTTGACGGCTTCGAGGGGGCGCAAATCAGCTTCACGTCCGACGAGTATGTACTAAATAAAACGCTGGATTACCTTGACGGTGGCAACGACCCGAAGTTTTTATACGTCCACTTCGACAACGTGGACTACTACGGTCATGAGTACGGCGTCGGCGACCTCTATCGCGAAACACTGACGGTGGAGGACGGCTATATCGGGCAAATATACGACAAATACGCGGAACTGGGCTTGCTTGAGGACACTCTCTTCATCGTCACCACCGACCACGGTCACAGACCGGGGGGCAACCACGGCGGCAACACTCCCGCCGAAATGAACTGCTTTTTGGGCGTAGCCGGCAAAACCGTTAAAAAGGGTGCTCTGCAAAACGTCGATATTAAGGATGTGGCGGCAATCGTCGCAAGCGCGCTCAACATAACCCCGCCCGACTTTTGGACCAACAAACTTCCGGAAGGCTTATTTTAAGCGCGGCACAAACGCTTTGATAATGCCCGGACGGCTAACGGCATACGCCGTAAAACTCTAAAAAAGGAATTACACATATGGAAGCCACAATTATAGCGGTTATAATATCCTCTGCGGTGACGGTGGTTATCAACGGCGTTTCACTGTTTTTGTCCGCGAAAAAATCAATTACGGACTCAAGGAAAACGGCGGAGCGGACAATCGTCACAAGCGGACGCACCAAATATCTGGACGCGATACGCGAAGCAAATACCGCTTTCAGAGGGCTTGCCGCTTACAATTCCGTGCGTTTTTCCGTAAACGCGCCTCAAGAGGAATTTCAATACATACCCGCCATGTACACCGCCCTTGCGAAATTAAAAACCTATCTGAAGCCATTCTATAAAATCGACGCGCGCCTACGGGCGCAGGCGGACTCTTTGGCATCGCTTTGCGCGGAGCAGTTCTTTATTCCGCCTAATGACGGCGTTTCGCTTAAAAACGAAATAGAGGCGGCGGCGGATAGTTACGATAAACTCTACGCGCAGTACGACTGGGCTTATTGGCAATACATTCAGTCGCAGGTGGACGGAGTGCATAAAAATTCCAATGAGGACTACGACGGCGAATACGGCAAGCTTCAAGCCGAAGTATACCTAACCGCAGGCGAAACCGGTTATTCGTGGGAGGAATAGCCGCATAGAGGAGTTGGAAGCGTACCGCCCGGCAATCCCAACCAAAACGGCGCGGGGCGCAAAATATCTCATAAAAAATTAGGGCGCGGACAATTCGCGGGGACAAAATGTTTTATTGCATGGCAAGTCATCACCGAGGATTGTCCACATCCGCAAATTATAACAAAGGACATAAAAAACCATGCATCAAATTTCCGGCGTTACCAAGGACGTAATTTGGGTCGGCGCAAACGATAGGCGGCTAAAGCTGTTTGAAAATATATTCCCCATAGCCAACGGCGTTTCCTTTAACTCCTACCTAGTGCGCGACGAGAAAAACGTGCTTTTTGACACGGTTGACAAGTCCTCCGGCGGGCAGTTTTTGGAAAACGTAGCCTACGCGCTTAACGGCGGCACTCTTGATTACCTCGTCGTTTTACACGTGGAGCCGGACCATGCCGCGCTTATTCCGGAGATTATCCGTCGTTATCCTAACGTTAAAGTGGTCGGTAATGCGCGTACGTTTACAATCTTAAAGCAGTTTTTCGGCGACGGATACGGTCTTGACGCGGACGGACGCGCGGTAACGGTAGGCGACGGCGAAAGTTTTACGACGGGCAAGCATACCTTCAAATTTATATACGCGCCCATGGTACACTGGCCGGAAGTCATGACGGCTTACGATACTACGGACAAAATCTTGTTTTCTGCGGACGCCTTCGGTTCTTTTGGCGCGCTGTCCGGCAACATATTCGCCGATTGCTACGACTTTGAACGCGAATTCGCGGACGAAACACGGCGCTATTACACGAATATAGTAGGCAAGTACGGTCCGCAGGTAGCGGCACTGATAAAGAAAGCCGGCGACCTCGACATAAAATATATATGTCCTCTGCACGGTCCCGTTTGGCGCAAAAATCTTTCCCGCATCATAGATAGATACAAGCTGTGGGCGGAATGCCGCCCGGAAGAAAAATCCGTGCTCATCGTCTACGGCTCCGTATACGGCGGCACGGAAAACGCCGCCAACGTGTTCGCCGGCGCGCTGTCCGCCCTTACGTCGGGGAAGCTGCGCATACGTGTTTTCGACGTTTCCGCAACAGACGTTTCCGTTTTGGTGTCGGAGGCGTTCCGCGCCGAATATCTCGTCCTTGCCTGCTCCACCTACAACGCCGGGTTGTACCGCGGCATGGAGGTTTTCCTTGAAGACCTAAAGGCTCACGCCTTTAAAAACCGCCGCGTCGCCTTAATCGAGAACGGCTCTTGGGCGCTTTCCGCCGCCAATCGCATGAAGGCGATTCTTGCCGACATGAAAACCATCTCCGTTACGGAACCGACGGTTTCATTCCGTTCCGCACTGACCGCACAAGACGCGCAAAAGCTTTTTGAAGCCGCCGCCGCCCTAATCGCAGATACCGACAATTGACGGAAACTGCGGCTCAATCAGCCGTTTGCAGATAATAAACTTCATAATAGGCAAAATCACAGCTTCTCACGGTATAAAAGCCGGAACGGCAAACACGGACGTAACTCCGCGACAGTCAAGTAAACGCGTTCGGCTTCTCCCGTTAGCAAGCCGGAACGGCAAACGCGGACATAACTCCGCAACAGCCAACCAAACGCTCGGCTTCTCACTGTAGAAAAGCCGAAATATCAACGGTTTAACGGGCTTTTCGCCCCTAAATAAATAAAACTCCGGAGGATAAAATCATGGCAAAATTTATTTGCACAGTGTGCGGATACATATACGAGGGCGACGAATTGCCCGAAGACTTCGAATGTCCGCTCTGCGGCGTCGGTGCCGATATGTTCGAAAAATCCGACGACTAAAAAACTATTCGCGGCAATCGCCGCTAAAACACTGCATTATAAGGAGTACGTTATGAGCAAAGAAAAATTTTACAGATGCGACCACTGCGGCAACTTGGTGGGTATGGTGAACAACGCCGGCGTACCCATGATATGTTGCGGACAAAAAATGACGGAGCTTATCCCCAATACCACGGACGGCGCAATTGAAAAACACGTCCCCTCTGTGACCGTAAGCGGCAATACCGTAAAGGTGCAAGTAGGAAGCGTGGCTCACCCGATGCTGCCGGAGCATTACATAACCTTTGTATACCTCTTGACGGAAAAGGGCGGGCAACGCAAAGCCCTATCCTCCGGCGAAGCCCCCTCCGCCGAATTCGTGTTGGTCGGCGACAAACCCGTCGCCGTGTACGAATACTGCAATATCCACGGTCTTTGGAAGAAGGACATCTAAATCGCGTGCTTTAGATATTGTCGCAATTTTCTGTCTATTTTTGCCGATTTTGAACAAGCACGCGGTTTTGCTTGCTTTTTAATGCGGCATTTGATAAAATAACCTTGCCGCATATACGTGCGGTATTTATTATAGACGATATACCGCATAATATATCTGCGTACGGTATAACGCCGTATAAAAACGGGACGGGTACCCCGCCCGACTTTCATGGGGGTGTTTTGGATTCGACGGTGAGATGGATCGGACGTGTAAGCATACCGCAGGCTCGGCTGCGTTAAAAACGGGAAAAAAAATTAAATGCAGATAAATCTGAAAGAGCTTCCTTCGGGAAACTCGCCCTTGCAGCTTAATTAATTAGTTGCTCGTCGACCTTGTGTTACCGTTCCGCAAGTAATCGGCGTCATACAGAATGGCCACTCTTGCGAAATCGCCCGGTATTGCAAGAAAATTACGGGCTTGTTGAACGGCAGGATTGTCCGTGTTCCCGCCTAAGAGACCTCTAAACATCGACTAAGTATGTAGAAAGCCGCCTAGTTTGCTTATCGGACCGGGGTTCAAACCCCCGCACCTCCACCACACAATTTTTCCAAACGGAGTAAATGCCGTTTGGGAATTGTTCTTTTTGGGGGATATAACAAAATCACTCAAATAGTGGTAGTAATACAAATAAAAGCCAGGGATAGGAAGATTTACTTATGAACAAACAAATGTTGGAAATCTTAAAGGCAGTGACTGTTTCGTCAAAAGACAATGGAACGAATTGGACGGATACTACACGACTTGACGTTATTAAGGAACGATTGGGTTCCTCCGATTATAAAATTCTTAACCGCGATGGGACAACGCGCAATGATTTATATATGCTTTTCGGTAAAGAGGATTTAAGTAAATCGAAAAAATATATTGTAATATCAACGCATGTTGACACTCTTATGAACCGATTTTTTGTTGAACAGAAAGATTCTAATTTGATAGGCACCTTCGACAATGCAATTACAAATGCCGCAGTGTTGTATAATATGCTTAACTCAAAATTCGATAACAATATTCTTATTGCATTTACCGGTAACGAAGAATGTGGAATGCGCGGGGCAAAAAATCTTTATAAATACCTTTCCGATTATGACGTAATTTCTTATATGGTTTTGGATGTGTCGTGGGAGGATTACTATAAAAATAGTTTTACTTTGGAGAACATAGAACTTCCGGATGAGGCAATCAAAAAAATTCTCGTTGCCGCAAAGCATACACAAGAAAAATACATCGTCGTTAGCCCTTATGATTTTGATGATGAAACGGAAGTTTACTCCGATAATTTCTGTTTCAGCTATTGCATTCCAATCATGAACGATGATGAAATGCATTCAAATGTGGGCGTAGAAACCACGGTGGAATTATTTGAAAAATATACCGATACAATGCCGCTTATCGCAAAAGCTCTTCTGTAACGTCAAGGCTCAACCGGTGCCGTTTGGGGGTGTTTTTTGATTATATCGCTAAATCAAAGCCGTTTACTTTTGTTGCCTTGCTATTTGAAAAAAGTTTTTAAATCTCAAATTGTTTACTTCCAGTTTTATCTATGCTATACTTATTTATAAGTCATGAGAATGGTTGACTCTTTGTTATCCATTCTCATCAATACCGAACAAAAGCCGGTAGTAATACGGCGTTCGTGCGGTATAATTGACGGTGTGGACAATCCGAGGTGGCGGCTTGCCTACCAAGAAAATATTTTATCAATACAAATCGTCAACGCTCATGATTGATACTATAAAATGGAGAATTAAAAATGAAAAACAGTGCTTTAGGTAACAAGGCGTTTTACGGAACGCTTAAAGGCTTGCTTGTGTTCTTGATTTGCTTATGCTTTGCGCTTATCTGCGCGGCGTGCATCGACCCTTCAAAGACACTGTCAGAAGACGGGCGACCGGACGAGAATTCGCCGCCTACGGAGTATACCGAGTTGACCTTAGGCGCGGAAACAGAAGCAGTCCTGTATTCGGGTGATAACGGCGGCGAAGGCAATTGGTGGTATAGGCTGACGATAACGGAAACGACCGACGTCGATATATTGTTTAACCGCATTTCGGGCAACGGCTATTTAGAGGGCTTTTTATATAACGGTGACGATTGGAAAAGTT
This sequence comes from Clostridiaceae bacterium, assembly GCA_031289315.1. GTDB lineage: Bacteria > Bacillota > Clostridia > Christensenellales > CAG-917 > JAITEJ01. The sequence continues at coordinate 22,762 of JAITPR010000057.1, forward strand.
ATACAAATATCGTAGTATCCTCCGACTACCCGTCGAGGATTTCGCAAACGCTTGTCGCCGGAACATATTGGGTGCGTTTGCACGGCTCCGATGTTAAGGCAACTATAATCGCATCCGACCTATCGCAATCGCCCGAATTATCAGACGACGAAACCCAAGTCGGCGGCTCGCGCTGGTTTCAGGCGACATTCGACAAGGAACAGTTTTTGCATTTTCAGCTAACTTGGACGGATAATGTAAACTACAATTGGGCGGTTAGAACATTTAAGCCAGCCAATTTGGAAAGGATGATTGAAAATAATGAGAACTACGGAACGGCAGATAAGGGCATTTATCTGCTTTCTACGCTAAGCTCGCAACGGCTTACTGCGGGGAGGTACTACTTTCTTTTAGACATAAATGAGCACCTAAAAAACGCGGTTTTTTCGACGGTATACGAACCGACTTACAGCTTAATTTTAGGAGATACGTCTAATGAGGTGTCGTTAATCAGTGACGGCGGCACGGCATGGTATTCGTTTACGCTGCCCGCTACAACAATAGTCGAGATTTCGACAATCGGCTCCGTTTCTCCGGCGCTTTTTATCCTTAACGAAAAATACGGCGCGCTTAGCGAAACAGGCAAAAGCATTTATAATAATGCGACGATGCTAACCCTCGAAGCGGGCAAGTATTATATATCCGTTAAAAACCAGTTTTCAAGTGCCACAGAAAAGGTAACCGTTTTGGTGAAGGACACCACAACAGATTTGGCGAATGCCGTCGCGCTTGTTTTAGACGTTCCGACAGCGGAGCGCGTTTTTGCTCCCAACGAAGCGGTTTGGTATAAGTTTTCTCTTACGGCTACGACCTACGTCGACATAGAGTTATTGAAGGCGGACTCCGTTAACGTTTACTCCGCTCTTTATAGGGAAGGACACTTAGACGATATTATATATGGGCAAGGCTATTTTACGGGCGCTTTAACCGCCGGCGTATATTACGTCCGCGTAAGCAACAACGAAACGATTTCCGCAAGCGCAGCGCTATGCGCCTACATGTTGAGCGGCGCGGAAGAAATAACCTTCGGAGCCGCCGTCGTGCACGATTCTTTAGACGCGTATGCCGCCAAATGGTATAAACTAACCGTAGCAAAGGAAACGCTGGTTCAAATTTCATCCGTCGCCGTTCAGCCCGTTATCTATTCCGAGGCTACGGGAAGCAGTGTGTTGAACTATACCGGTTTCGGCGCGATTGCGCATGGGACATATTATATTAAACTCAAAAACAACGGCGGAACAATCGTTTCTCCGTCGATAACGGTGAGCGATGTTTTAGCGTCGGCAACCGAACTAACGCTTGCCACTCCGTCCGCGCCCGTAACTATTGCGGCAAGAAACAACGAGTGGTACACGCTCCGGCTAACCGCACAAACGCTTTTAAGCATTTCAAGCGGAAACGACGTTGCTATGTATCTTTATAGAGACGGAAATTATTCGCAGTATATTTCATACGGAGGTAACCCCGTTCTAGTTGCGGCGGGTTTGTATTATATACGGCTATTTAACGAACACTCAACGAACGCCTTTACCGCAAGCATAACGGCTACCGATTTATTGACCGCGCCGTTACTTGCGTTAAATACGCCGTCAGATGCGTCTAATTTAACAGCTAACACCGAAAAATGGTTCCGCTTTAACTCCGCAACCGCTTTTACCGCATATCTCAACATAACGGGTACGGGCAACAAGGCAGGCGCGCAGTTGTACTCCGCCGCGTCCTTCGTCAACCCGATTGTTTCCTCGCATACGCGCTTTTCACCCGTTGCGGCAGGCTCATATTACGTCAGATTATATTCTAGCTCTAATGCGACAAGCAATGCTGCGGTTGCTGTTAAGGATATAACCGCCTCTCCCGAACTGATAACAGGAACGCAATCCGCCGTGTTTAGCGTAGGCGGCGAAAGCACTAATTTCTGGCATAAATTTGTTTTAGACGCGGAAAAAACGTTGCAATTCGCCGTTACCTCAGACTCCGTCGGCTGCAGTATTTATGCCGCTAACAATTCAGATACGCCCGTTGAAAGTCCCAGCGTCAGCAGGCTTTTCACGCTTTCTGCGGGAACGTATTATGTTTCCACAAACTACTACGAAGACGGCGCGATCAATGTACAGATAACGCTAAACGACATTCAAAACATCCCGACACTCGCCTTTAATACCGTCGAGAGTTTTTCCGGTTCATTCTCTGTGCCTAAGTGGTATAAATTCACGATTGAAACCACGCTGTTTGCCGAGTTATACTCATGGCATTATAATACCACGGTTTATCTGTATAAATCGGACGCGCTTAAGCAAAGCGTGCTAACGTTCTCCGGCAGTCGTCTTGCGGAGTTGTCGGCTGGCGATTACTTTATTTGCTATATTAGTGGCTCCACCGATACTATCGCGACAACAGCGGCGATAAATGCGCCGATAGCTTTAGGCACTGTAAATTTAGGAGAAATCACCGCTGAAATTTCCCTTTCGGCGAGTATGTCTAAGTGGTACGTCTTAACGCTTGACCGTAAGGTTCAGGCGGAATTAGCGGTAATTGTTAGCACAGGTACATTAGGCGCGCAAATTTATTCCGAAAACCGCCTAAACTCCATCGCTCTCGCCTCGTCGCCTAGTTCATCGGGCAACTACGGAATCGGCACGCTTGACGCCGGCAAATACTATGTTCGTCTATATAGTTCCGAAAGTGTTTCTGCATTAGGCAGCATCCGCATATCGGATATAGGCATGGCGCAGGCTTTGGAGTTTAACGTTCAAAAACAGATAACCATACCAACCGGTGTATCCAATTATTGGTATAAAATGCATCTCAACACCGAACACTCCGTTTATATTTCCACGGCGGCTGTCGGTATTAACGCCTCCGTCGGAGTTTATATTTATAATGCCGCTTCGCTTTCTTTGATTAGTTACGACGGATTTAAAAAACTGCCGGCAGGCGATTATTATGTGCGGCTCAGAAGCACGCACACCTCCACGCTTAACGTAATCGTAACCGCATATACGTTAGAGGACGACGCGGTTGAGTTAATAGCGGACATTCCGTCCGGTGAATTAACGTTCGCTCCGAGCGTCGGCGTAAAATTCTTCCGCTTTACGCTTTTATTAGCGACGACGGTTAATTTGCAGACATACGGCGACGGTTATATTACTGCCGGCGCATATTCGGAAAATGATTATGACAATTCCTTATTGACAGGGAACTCCGCAATCGGAACGTTGGCGGCAGGCAATTATTATGTCATCGTGCGCAATAACAGCGAGGTTGAGCGCAGCGGTGGTGTAATGCTCACGAATATAGCCAACGTGCAAGGCGTTGCTGTCGGCGAAACGACTCAAACGGTATCGCTACAGACCCTTGAATCGCGTTTTTACAGGCTTGAAATTACGGAAAAAGTGCTTGCCGAGTTTAGCACTTTGTACAGCGATGCTAATCTATACCGCGACGGGGCATATAATCAACCGTTATTTACTATTAATAGCATCGGAACGGTTAAAGCCCTTGATGCAGGTGTATATTATATTAGGCTGTATAACTACAGTACAGCAACCAAATCGGCATCGTTGTCGATAAGTATTTTAGATACGCTTGCAACGGAACTGACACCGGGCGTTCCGTCGGAAACATTAACACTTTCGAGCAACGGGACAGTCGAACACATTTGGCTTAAATTCACGGTAGCCGAAACCGCAGAGTTTTCGATAACGCTTGCAAGCGAGTCCTATTTTTTCACTATAAATGCGGCGCTTTATTCGTCGGATAATTTTGAAACTGCGATAGAGAATATTAACGGTTCAAGTCCGCCGACCACAACGCAGACAACGCTGACGGAGGGGACATATTATATTAAGATAAGCAAAAACCATACGGCGGTAGCGTCCGGCACGGTAACCGTCGAACTTGTATAAACAGCCCAAAAAAAGGATTGTACAATCCGCAGTGACGACTTACTAGACAAGAAAATATTTTGTCACTGCAAGTTGTCCCCACCTACAAAAAGGCGATAAGGTTTCCCTTGTCGCCTTTTTTGTAGTTTGTAAAATAAAGTGTCAAATAACGACCAACTACGTCCGCGCTAATTATGTTTTATTCCGGTTCGGGTGTCGCATATGTAATGTTTTAGATGTTTCCGCCGCGCGCGCTTAATCTACCTTATTCCGTCCACACTTGATTATCACTTTATTCCGTGTTTTTGGTACTCGTTTTCAAGGCATTTTATTAGCAACTTGTAAAAAGAATTTCCGCCGCCGCCGCTCCAACTACCGGATTGCAATCGACACAAAACCTCGTTGACAAAATAATAAAAGGCGGTTTTTAGGTCGACGCGCGCCGACGTTTCGTATCTTTTTTTATAGGTTTCGTACAGCTTAAAGCGTCTTCCCCACGGGGCATTTAGCGGAAACAAGTCGAATTCCTTATCGCCCCACATCGAATGGAGCGGGTCAAGAATGCCCGTCGGCTCAAAGGTCTTTGCGTCAACCATTATGTTGGCTATCCACAAATCGCCGTGCAGAAGGCTTGGTTTTTTCACTTTGTCCGCAAGTATATAGTCAATATTTTTAATGCCGATTTCAAGTACCGCAATAATCTTGTCATTTAGCGGGCTTACATTTTCCTTGCAAAACGGTTTTGCCCTTTCGTAAACGTCAAAAAGTACGGCTTTATAAAATTCTTGCCACGTGTCAAAGCTTTCCGTCCCGTCGACATAACCGTACTTATCGGCGGTTGTTTCGTGAATTTTAGCCAGTGCGGATATAACCGTTTCGGAAATCAATCTGCGCTTTTTAGCGGATAAAAAGAATGGCAAATCTTGTGCGCTTACGCCGTCTATACGCTCCATAGCCATGGCGTTTACGGGAAATTTATCATCTGCTCCGTGGGTGTAATAGACTTCGGGAACCTTTAGCGGTGAGGCTTGTCTTAGCAGTCGTAACGCCGCCGCTTCGGCTTGTAGCATGTCGCCCACCTTAAAAGCCTTCAATATCTCCGCTTTTCCGTCGTCATATACAAGCTCGTAGACTAAACCGAAGCCGCCTCCGCCCACGCTTTTAAGGCTCTTCACAGTTGTGCCATGCTTCGCTTGCCCAAGCTCCTGAATAACGGGTAGCAAGCCCTCTTTCTCAAACGGTATTTTTTCCATATGCCTGTCTATTTCAAATTACAACTCTTGCTTTAACAAGAAGTCTTTCAGTTGAATGCTCTTTACTCCCTCATCGTCCACCATTCCCTTGCCGCTAAGGACAACAACATATTTGGGATAATGATCGCGGATTTGTTTTAACGGCTCAAACTCGCGTTTAATAGTTTCAAGCGAACTGAATTCCATACAAACCTGAACGTAAACCTTTGCTCCGTCTTTTTCCGCGACAAAATCAATTTTCTTGTCGCCCTCCGCGCTCCCGACGTATACGTTATACCCTCTGCGAACGAGTTCGGCAAAAACTATGTTCTCCAAAATGCCTTGCACCTTGTCTTGGCGATAATCCCGGATGGCGTATTGCAACGAATGGTCGCCCAAATAATATTTATCTATCGTTTCAAGCAGTTTCTTTCCTTTAATATCGTACCGTTGCGCCCGCTTCACAATCCGCGCATCCTCTAAATACTTAACGTAATTGGCAATAGTTTCCGGGTCGCCACTCCTGCCTTGGCTTTTAAGATACCGCGCAATTGAAGCTATTGAAACAAGATTGCCCACATTATCGTACAAGAACGCGACAACCTTATCTAGAAGTTGCGGCGTTCTGATTTTATAACGCAAGGTAACGTCGCGTAAAAGTGCCGTACTGTTGATGTCTTGCACAATTTTCCGCGCTTCGCTCGCGGAAAAGTCGAATATCGCCAAAACGGGAAATCCTCCGATTCGGATATATTTATCAAGTTCCTTTTTCATTGCGTCGTCATATCCGTCGCGCCCCTCTTTCATGCCGTCGGTGAGAAACGACAAACCCCTTTGCTTCCTAAAATCGATAAACTCGACAAACGACAGCGGAAAAATCGAAAACGAAAGCGTGCGCCCACCTAAAAGCGACGCTAGTTCCTCGGACATTATTTTTGAATTACTGCCCGTAATATAAACATCTGCGCCTTTAAGACGAATGGAATTAACCGACTTTTCCCACCCCACTACTTCCTGAATTTCATCAAGAAAAACATAATATTGCTTGTCATCTGTGATTCTTGTTTTGAAATAAGCGGTAAGTTCCTTGTTCGTCAAAATGTCATGAAACTCGTCGTCCTCAAAATTCATAAAGATAATGTGCTCCTCGTCCGACTTTTTCAAGACCTCTTCTTTGAGCATTTTCATAAATTCGCTTTTGCCGCTACGGCGAAGTCCCGTAACAATTTTGATAAACGGCTTATCTATAAACGGCTTAATCTGTTCGACACATGTCGGTCGTAAAATGATATTATCTATTTTTTCAAACCTCCTCTAAGTGGCTCCTATTATATTACTCCAATTTTGAGGCGATTGTCAAGACTAAAATAGGGCTCACTCCGATTTTAATGTTAAAATTTGCGGCTAAAACGGAGTTATTCCCATTTTACGACAAATTTTTACAATCTATTCGACGGAAAACTTACTATCCGTTCCGGTGCCTAATGCCGTATTCCACTTTGCAAAATAATTGGGCATGTCCAAGCGGATTGTCCACGCCCGAAATCCGCTTATAAGTCGTCGGTGCATTTTTCGCCGCAGTAGGGGCAGTAGCGCAAGCCCTCGCGCAAAGCCGCGCCGCAGTGCTTGCAGTTGGTTTCCGTTTCGGGAATTTTCACCTTGACCACCTTTTTTTCGGTACTGTTACGCTGCTCTTCCAACGCCTTTTCGACCTTTTCTCTCGTGTACTTTTTGTAGGACACTACGACGGCTAAGTCGTCTATAATGGCACGGATTATTACTTTTTTGCACTCAATTAGCTTTTGAGTGATTATTATACGCTGATTAAGTGACAATCCGTTAAAACACTCGTCGGCAAAATCCAAAATCTCGTTCTTATCTATGCAGGAAATAATTTTTTCTATCCGCTGTTACGACTTGCCTGCCAAGAAAATCTTTTCGGCTCTTTTTAGTCTAAAACCGTCTGAAAATATTTTGTCACCACGGGAGTGTCCCCCCACGCGTTTTTAGCGGCTTAAATGTGAAAGCCGCCGTTGACGGCAAGCACCGCGCCGGTAATAAACGCGGCGTTCTCGGCAAAAAACATAACCGCGGCGGCGACGTCCTCCGGAGTTCCCAACCTGTTGAGCGGAGTATCGGCGGCAAGCGCGGCTAAATCTGCGGCGGAAAAGCCCGCCAGCATATCCGTTTTCACGGCTCCCGGCGAAACGCAGTTCACCTCTATCCCGGAAAGCCCCACTTCCTTTGCAAGCGCTTTAGTAAGCCCTATAACCGCGGCTTTCGACGCCGAGTAATGCACCTCACAGCTTGCGCCGGTTTCCCCCCAAACGGAGGCGATTGTTATAAGCTTGCCGCGTTTTTTGGAAATCATAGCGGGTAGCGCGGCGGCTAGCGCGTTGCGCGTCCCCGTCACGTTGACGTCGAACATACGCCGCCAGTCCGCCTCCGTTATGTCCGTAAAAAGTTTTTGTTCGGCTATACCGGCGGCAGTCACCACGACGTCCACGCCGCCAAACGCCTTAACCGCCCTTTCGTACGCATCTAAAACCTCCGCGTAGTTGGCTACGTCGGCTTTAACGGCTATAGCCGCCGCACCTTTCTTTTTTATCTCCGCGACAAGGCTTTCCGCCTCCTCCGCGCTTTTATTGTATACCGCGACTATGTTGAAACGTCCTGCGGCGGCAAATGCCACTGCCCGACCTATTCCGCGTGAAGCCCCGGTTATAAACATCGTTTTCATATTATAAACTCTTTTTTTATTTTGTAATTACGCGTTTCGCGTGCGTCTTTGTTAAGCGCCCGGTGCGCCGTTCATCGTGAGCCTTTATTCAGCGCTTGCCCGCTGCTTAACGCGCACTTTTATTTAGCACCCGCGTGCCGCTTACGTCCGCCGTTTATGCGTGCGCTTTTATCTATCGTCAATGCGTGCCGTTTATGCGTGTATTTTTATTCGGCGTTTACGCCCGCAATTTAGCCCATTCGTTTTTTTTGCCGCGCAAGGCTTATTCTTCCTTGTCCTCAAAATCCTCACGCGCCGGCTCATAATAGCGCATGGTACGCTTGCGCCTTAGCACCGCCGCCACGACTATTGCCGCAATCAGCAATGCGCCCCCGACGACCGCAAGCACTATCCATACGGTGTAGTCAACGACGGTAAGTATATACGGCACCACCTCTTCTCCGTCCACGGTAGCGACGACGGTCACCTCCGCGCCCTTGTCATAGGACAGCGTTATTTCATTCACTCCGCTTGCATACTCCTCACCGTCTACAAACCAAATTATGCGTGACGGGTCGGCATGCTCGGCTCCGGACAGCTTTAAAACGACTTCCTGTTTTATTTTCGGTTTTTCGTTTGACGCCGTTATCGCGCACATGTACGAATATACGGTTTCATATGCGGCGCGCACGGTAACCGTTTTGGAGCGAACGCCGCCCGCCTCCGCGTATATTTCCGTTGTGCCTAGTTCAAACGGAGTAAACGAAAACGCGTCCCCCTCTTGTACCTTTTCGCCGTTTACAAACCATTTAACCGCGACCGCCGGGTCGGTGAAAAACGGATAAACCGAAGTCGTAAATTTAATCTCCGAATACCTTCCGAAGCTTTGGTCTAAATACCCGGCGACGGTAAGCCGCACCTGCTCCGGCGCAAGATAAAGCCCGTTTAGGTCAAATTCCTCCGTTACAAGCGCTAACGGTAAAAGCGCATATGCGGCGGAGGGAAGCGCCGCTGACATGCCGTCCTTCTTATAAATAGGCACGTCGGAGTGCTTTTTCATTATTTCGGTAAGCGCCAGCGCATCAAAGCCCGGCGTTTTTTCCACATAGCGGTAACGCAACGTAAGCAAGCCTGCCGCCGCCGCGGCTACGGGCGTAGCCATACTTGTGCCTTGCTTATAGTCGTATGTGATTTTACCCTCGTTTACCTTGTATGCGACGCTGTACACCGAGCTGCCCGGAGCGGCTATCGAATATCCGCCGTAATTGGAAAAAGACGAAAGCCGTCTTTCGGGCATGCTTTCTCTGTACGACATGACGCTCAAAAAGCCCTCGACAAGCGACGGATAATGGGGACTGCCTACGCTGTCCGCGCCCTCGTTGCCCGCCGCCGCCAGCACTATGCAATCGCGCTTGATTTTTTCCATCGTATACGTCATATAGCCGCCTTTCCAAATGGCGCCGGTAAGCTCCCCTTGACTGCCCAGCGACATTGTTATTACGTCCGCGCCTTTTGCGTGCGCCCATTCCATGGCGCGTATCACGTGCGTGGTCATAAAGCTTTTTTGCGGCTCACCGTTGGGGTAGGATTCCACGGACACGGCTTTTATCGGCAAAATCTTTATGTAATCTTGCAGTCCAAGCTCCTTTACAAAAGCGGAGATTGTGCCTATGACGTGCGGACCGTGGTCCTCCGAAAGGTCGGCTTGCGCGGCGTTTTCGCCCTCTATATCCATGTAGCTGTCATAGCTTAGGCGTTTTCCGTCCGCGCCGTAGCAGTATAGCCCTTCGTAAAGCTCCTGTCCGAAAAAGATGCCGGTATCTATTACGGCAATCTTAATAGGCTCAAAGTCATCTGCGGTAGGGTCGGGAAGCAGCCCGGCACTTGCCCATGCGCGAACCTTTGCCGCGACGGCGGGCATATTGAGGTAATCGGGCGCGTCGTACCACAGCTTTGACGCGTCGAACCCGGACGGCAATTTGGAAACGCCGACGACGGAAAAATCGTAAGCCGACGAAACCGTTCCCGTATCCGAAAGCTCCGAAGCCGCCAAAGCCGTTCCCGTAATTGAAAGCTCTCTAGCCGACGCGTTTAAGCGCGGCGTTCCGCCGAAAGCAAAAAACGACGCAAATAAAATAAGCGCCGCAACCACCGATAAAAGCGGTTTATACCCCGTTTTAGTTTTACGTATGTGCCGATACATAATTATTTTCCCTTGATTAAGCGGCGAAATCATTTTCGTCTTGCGCGTCGTTCTTATGTCTTTTTTTGATAGCCATTATGATGATAAACGCAAGCACAATGCTGACGACTATTCCCGCCGTAACCGAAACCGGTACAATCCATATAAAGTAATCCGTTTCAACGGTTACCTCCGCGGAGTCCCATACCATACCGTCGCCGTATTTTGCGGTTATCCTATAGGTGCCGGCTTTGGTCGGCGTAAAGCGGAACACACTGTAGCCCTCATAGGCGACATTGCCGTTCACGTACCACGTAACCGGAGTGTGCGGGTCGGTATTGTCGACTCCGCTCAACAGAAAAGACACCGTTTCGCCCTGTTTTACACTTTCAGCGCCACCCAATCCGTTGCCGCCTAAAATTTTAATTGCGTTATAACTAGGCTCATGGTAGCGCACCTCCACCGTCACGGTCGCCGAAAGGGGCGTATTGAACGGGTCCCCTGCGGAATCCACCGCCGCGACAATCACAAACTTCCCGGCACCGTCCTCCGAATAGGCAAGCGGGTCAAATTCGAATGCCATTCCGTTCATGATAAACTCTTCGTTGACGTACCAATTTAATGACGTCTTAGGATTTATTCCGGCGGGCGTAATAGCCCCGAAGAAATTGACCTCCGTGACGTTATCAATGTATTGTTGCAGCTTCGACAGCGTGTAACCCGTAATCGTAACCGTTTCCGGGTCGCGGTAAATGGCATCCATATCAAGGAAATCACGCGAAGTAATAGCCTCAAAATCCAAAAGCGGATTATCTCTTCCGCTGCCTTGAATACCTTTTTCCGAATGGTATTTAAGCATCTGTGTTATTTGCGGCGCGGTAAGAGCGTATTCGCCGATATAGCGTAGCTTCAATAGCGCGGCGGCGACGGAAACTATCGGCGACGCCATGCTGGTGCCGTTTTTGTAGCCGTAACCCGTTTTCAAAGCGCCGTACATCCTATCCGCGTCCGGGTATGTCGACCTTGCCCCGCCCGGGGCCGTAACGTCGTACGCTGCCGCGCAGTTCGAATATTCCGCAAATGCCGGGAAGCCGTCCGCGCCCGGCTGATATGACATCACGCCTATGACGTTGCCAAATGCCGCAGGATACCCTAGCCCGTTTATTTCGGTGGGCGTTCTAGAATTATTCCCCGCGGCGGCGACAATCGTCGCGCTTTCCGCCGTGGCTTCTACACTGCTTCTTATATTGTTGACAAAGTTGGTGTCCGGGGTTTTGTCGCCCGCCGTCAAAGACATATTGATAATGTCCGCTCCGTTTTCCACGGCAAAGGTCAACGCCTTGTTGACATTTATATAACTGAAAACGTCGTCACCGCCGGAGATTGTGGACGCGCGTATCGGCATTATTTTGATGTAATCGGAAAGCCCCAACGCCCTTATCAGCATGGCGGCTATGCTTGCCACGTGCGTGCCGTGCGAAGCGTTGGACGCGTCCGTCGGAGAAGAGGAATTGGCAACCACATCCTTAAAAACAACCTTGCCGGTTTCGTCCTCTAGCAGCGTGCCGGTAAACACCTCGTGAGCGGCGTAAATACCCGTGTCTATAACGGCTATGACCACTGGTTCAAAGTCGGGCGAATTCGGGTCGGGCAATGTCCCTGCGCTCTTCCAACCGTTTACCGCGGCGCGCACGGAGGGTATGTCAAGATAATCCTCTCCTAAATACCAAAGCTTATCGGCAAGACTGTCTATAAGCGTGTCGCCGTAGGAATACGGAGCCGCCGAAGCGTAGCCGTCCGCAAGTCCGCCCCCCGTAAAAACGGAAAACGCGGCGATTAGTATTACCGCCGCCGTAATTAGGATCGCCGCCCTTGAGGCGTGCCGTTTATATGAAAAATTTCTGTGTTCCGCTACGGTCATAACCTTATACCGCGCCACATTTAAGGCGCAAACCGAAGATTTTTTATTTTTTTATCTTCAGTTTTTCCCGCGCGCATTCCGCACGCTTTTTGCTTTACGCGCGTGTGCTGCGCGTTTTTACTGCCGTGCGGGTGCCGCACGCTTTTGCTCTAACGCGAGTATGTCGCGCATTTTTACTTTGCCATGCGTGTACCGCACGCGCTTACTTTACGCGCGTGTACCGCACGTTGTTGCTTTTTTGTAGGCGCCGTTACTTAACGTCGCGTTTTTCGAAGCTTAAAATACCCAACAAATTGGACAGTATTATAAGAGAAAGAGGCACCAATACTACGCTTAAAATTTCTTCGGTTTGGTACTCACCTAAAGCGGTGGCTATAGATTGAATGCCGGAAAGCGTGTAAATGCTGACGTTGGTACCGCTAAGTAGTGAGATAAGCAAAACTATCAGGCTCAAAGCGAAATAGAATACCACGCTTATCGTAATCGCCGCACCGGTACTGCGCACCAAAAACGAAAGGCAGGTGCAAATCGAAGCCATCGCGGCAACAATCCAAATGTTGATGAACAGCCCACGGAAAAAGCTTGCCACCTCCTCCGCCGAAAACGCCGGGCTTCTAGGCATAAGCGCATAGCCGAAAATCGTGGCGGCTATTATACATACGAACAACAGCCCTATCCCGAAAACGAAAACCGTTATCAACCGCGACAAATAGATAAACGGCTTAGGCGCGCCGCAAACGACGGCGTTTTTAACCGTGCCGCTCTTAAAATCCGACGCTACAAACAACGCGGCAAACAGTATGACGAAAAGTATTAAATTGCCGTCCATGGCAGCCCCGGCAATAAGGTCATGGGCGGTCGACGTATATCGCACCAAGGCTCCCGGTACCTCCGCGCCTGCGGAGGCGTCGGACATACTAAGCACCAGCGCCGAGAAAAGCACTAAGACCGTAGCCACTATGGGAGCCACGATGAGCGCCTTGCTTTTCAAAAGCCGTCTGAATTCCGCTCTAAGTAAATTAATCATGTTATTTTTTTCCTCTTAACTTTTCCGCACTGCGCACTCATTCCCGCCCGTACGGACCACAACGGTATCGGCAAGCCTGCTCCGCCGTAATTAATTTTCTGCCTACGCGCGCATGCCGCCCATTAGCGAAATCAAAAAGCTTTCCGAATCGTCCGTAACCGCCTCATACGAAAGCGTCACCACACCCGCGCCAGTGAGTGTTTGCACCAATATATGCAGTTCACTGATGCGTTCGTATACTCTAATCACGTTATTATGCGAAAGTTCTGTTTGGAATATGCCGGCGTCCGCAAGAGCGCGCTTTGCCGATACCGGATTGTCAACGGTAAGCCGGACATACGGGCGGCTCATCGAATCCAACGCGGATTTGGAAAATTCGGCGACAAGCTTTCCTTCCCTTATAACGCCGTACGCCGTCGCCAGCTTGTAAAGCTCACCCAAAATATGAGAGGAAATCAAAATCGTTATGCCGCGCGCCTGATTGACGTATTTTAAAAACTCACGGAATTCCAGTATGCCCTCCGGGTCAAGACCGTTTACCGGCTCGTCCAAAACAAGCAGCTCCGGGTCACCCAGTATGGCGGCGGCTATGCCTAAACGCTGTTTCATGCCCATGGAAAAATCCTTGGCAAGCTTGTTGCCGACGTCGTCTAAACCCACGGCTTTAAGCGCTTCGCCGAAATCCGGCTTGATACCCAACAAATCCGCGCGGATTTTTAAATTGTCCACCGCGTTCATGTTTCTGTATATCGCGGGCGTTTCTATGACGGAACCGGTCTTCTTCCTTGCCGCCTTAAGCCCCGCGTACGAGTCGTTTCCAAACAGCGCGATACTGCCGGCGGACGGTGCCGCAAGCCCCGTAAGCATGCGAATCAGCGTGGTTTTACCGGCGCCGTTATTGCCGATAAAGCCGTATATCTCACCTCTGGCGACCGTCATAAATACGTTGTCGACGACGGCGCGCCCACCGTAAAGCTTAGTAAGCCCGGTGGTTTTTATCACCGCGTCGGTTATATTGCCGCGCGGCGGAGCAAATTCGGCAGGCATCGGCAACGGTTGCCGATAAGCATAGCCGGCGTAGGCAGGCTGTCCGTACGGCACGGGTTGTCCGTAGGGTGCGGGTTGCGCCGCGTAACCGTTCACATTCGGTTGCACGGGAACCTCTCCGCCCTGTCCGTATGCCCCCGTGACGTAACCTTCCTCCGGTTGTCCGGCGGAATCGTCAAAAAGGGGCGTATTACGTCCCTCGTCGGCTACAATTCCGCCGTTTAAATTTTCATTTTCATTTTCCATTTACAACCCCGTCACAAGATGGTTAAACGCCATATCGCCGTCCGACCCGTCTTATTCTAGTGCGGTTAAACGACTTATTGCCGTCCGACCCGCCTTTTTCTAGTGCGGTTAAACGACTTATTGCCGTCCGACCCGCCTTTTTCAATTATACTATAAATATAACATGTTATCAAGGTATATTGTTTGATTTAAGCGCAAGTCTATGATTTTTGCCAAACGGATGTAGACAATTTGCGGTGACAAAAGATTTTATTGGCAGGCAAGTCGTCACAGAGGATTGTTCACAGTCTGCCAAACCTTTACGTAGTCAACAATGAAATCGTATGCTTTACCCTTGTCGTTTTTATCCGGATTGCCCGACCAAAACGGCTCAACCGAACCGTCCGCGTTAAGCACCTCTCCGGGATAAAGCACGCCGTTCTTTGAACTTCCGCCCACCTCTACGGACAAAATCAGATATTCTGCCACCTCGGAAACACCCAAAATTTTATCCTCATAGACGTATTCCGTGCGCCATGTCTCCCTGCCGTCGATATAGAAAATCCATTCAGTTTTCGTCCACATGACGCCGTAACGGTGGAATTCACTGTACATCTTCGGCACCTTGTATGTCGCGGATTTTGAAGACTTGAGCTTATCTCCGTAGCCGTCGCTGTGCAGAACATGCGTAACGCTCTCTCGCGACGACTTGCTTTGGTACATGTTCGGCGACTCCATAACGTCAACCTCCAGACCGTCCTTCGCCGTCCACTGAACATCTCCCTCATGGAAAGTCACGTCATTATCCGGCATCAGCCAAAACGCCGACCATATGCCCACGGAAGGCGGCGCAATACAACGCACCTCGAAATATCCGCCGACGGCGTTAAAACCCTTATATCCTTCGTTTATGTCGATGTCCTTTGAGGTCGCAATGCCCGTCTCTAACCAAGAGGTATACCAACCCTCTCCGCGCTCCCCGTCCTTGAATTTGGTGCGTATGGTGAGAGCGCCGTCCGCCACGAAAATAATGTCGGATGTGTCCGTATAATACCCTGCACGGCGTATTCCGTTTTCCGACGGCATGGTGTTTATTTTCCACTTCGTCAAATCCAAAGCGCTGCCATCAAAATTGTCGGCAAAAACGACCTCCATTCCGCTTAAATCAAGCGTCTCTGCGTCGGGTAACTTCGTAAGCGAACACCCCGCCAACATCAGCGACAAACACACGGCAGTCAATACCGCCGCGGCAATCACTGCAATGCGCCGCATAATTTTACGCGAAAAATTTTTCATGGGTCTAATTCTCCTCTTTGTTGATAGGTTCCGCTTCGCTTCAGTTTAGCGGGTCTGCTTAGATTAGTTTATAGGCTCCGCTTCGCTTAGTTGAGCGGCTCCCACTACGCTTGATTGATAGACTCCGCTTCGCTTAGTTGAGCGGCTCCCACTACGCTTAATTAACCGGTTAAAAATCCAATCCGCCTAATTACCAGTTATAATATTTATATTATACCAATTCCGCGGGCGTTTGTAAACAGCCAATTTCAGCAATAGCTAACGTATGTTTTGTAGCTGTTTTTTTCAGTACGCTTCCGCTTTTTCGCGGGCGTTTGCAATCAACCGAATGCGGCGTGCTTTAACGTCTTATGCGGCACTCTCATTCTGGTATTTATACCATAGCGAATCCCAAAAGCCTTTGATTTTTTTTCTTAGAGCAAGTCTTTTTCAGGGGTGTTTTTTTCAGTATGCTTCCGCTTTATCGACGCCTATTTTACTCTCTTTTTCTTGAAAAAACATGCCTTTTTACGGGTTTTTTAAACATTTTTTATCCGCCCAATAAACACACATTGATGTTTGTTCTTTAATAAAAATATTTTGCCAACAAGGGTCGACAACAGGTCGCCCGGCAAAAGGATGGGGAAAAACATGGAAATCAATATTGCTATTCTTCTCAACGGAAAAGCGTGGGAAGCCGTTTGCTTTTACGAAAAAGTGTTCGGCGTAAAGGCTAAGGACGTCATCTATTACGGCGGAGAAAATACGCGTGGCGGGCGGTCTTATCCTAACATGCAAATTTGCGGCTCCGGCAAAATCCGATTGGCAACACTCTGCGTCGGAAACGCCAAACTGCGCATAATAGATTTTCCCGAAGATACCGCCGGCTTTCCGAGCGAAAAACTGGCGCCGGTGATTATCGACACCGCCGAAAACATAAGCGAATATTACAAAAAATTACTGCAAGACTGCCGCGAAATCACGGTGCCGATCACAAAAACGCCCTTTGCCGAGCTTCATGCCGCGGTAACCGATAAATTCGGAATAACATGGTTGCTTAACGGCGGCTATATTTTCGAATAACCCCCACAGCGCCCTAAACTTAAATGCACCCGCCCACTACGACGGAATTCTACGTATGCGGATTTATGCACACGGGTTTTCCGTACACCGAATTTCCTTTGTCTAGGCAATTCCCCCCTCTTACCGGCGGCACCCCTTTATAACAAATACATAGCCCAAAGTAAACGGAGGGACGTCTGTACGTTTCTGCAGTTCTTTCATCTTTATAACAAATATAGCCCAAAGCAAACCTAAAAACAGTACACGAGGAACGATAATTCCTTGCTCATATCCCCTACGGAAACATTATTTTACCCGTGGCGGCTTCCTTCGGCGTATCCCCCGTAAACGAAAAAGAAGAAAGTGGTTCTACGCTTTCTTCTCTAACGCCCGGATATTATATACCGGAAAAATGGTGGAGCGGAAAGTCCTTAATAAGAACACCGTCTTATATAAGATTAACCATCTTGAGTATTTTTGTCAAGTTGAATTGCCGTTGGCGGGGTACGAAGTGATGGGGTGTAGATTGTAAAATAAAGTGTCGCATAAAAAAAGAACTCCATTCTTCGGAGGCTTTGTACGCGCTCCTGCAAGAGGAATTGCAGGGCGGTAATATTACGCGCTTAAAAAAGCTATTGGAGAGCAACAAAAAGTCCGTGGATAACCTTATGAAAGTCTTAATGGCGGGTAAAGGCTCGGACTTAATTCT
>JAITPR010000023.1 GCA_031289315.1 Clostridiaceae bacterium
CGTTGGAAACGAGAAATGTCCAGCTACGACGGATTATGTATTCTTGTTGAATTCGGAGGAGGCGGGGCTTTATTTTGAGAAAAGCAGACGCACCGCCGATGACAAATACGTATGGAACCCGTCACGGCAAGCAATAGGAACCGAATATGCGGTAGGGCGCAAATTGTATCAAAATAAAGGCGTGTATAATGAGAAGACATATGCTGAAATTAAGGGTAAATCATTGTGGTGGCTAAGGAACCGTGGCGGCGGTGGTGGGCGCTTTGCGGCGTTCGTTCACACCTTCGGGAACATCTACTCCGGCAACGACTACGGCGGCGTAGACCGCGGCTATTACGGCGTGCGCCCTTGCGTTCGCGTGCGGTTTTAATCTAGACCGCGAACGGTATCCGCATTGGAGGTGGCGAATGCCGCCGACCTTGTACAGCTTTATGCGCGTTGCATGGGATTGTGACGCAAGAGTGTAGGCACCCATTCCGGGGACCTTTCCCTCGCCTCTCTGCACTTATCTCCGCTAACGCTCCGATAAGTGAGTAAATTGCATTCGCAATTTAGCGGCTCGGTTCGACTTCGTTTCACTCCGCTCAAGGTGACAATCTAAATAACCCGCTCCCATTGGTGACACGTCGAGAATAAGTTCTGCACTCTGCGTTTCACTCCGCTCAAGGTGACAGTCTACGCGAAATACGGTTCCGACTCAAGGTGACAACAGGCGCGAAACTCAACGCGTACACAATGACAGTCTGCGCGGAATTTATGCCATGCGCTCAAGGTGACAGTCTACGCGAAATACGGTTCCGCTCAAGGTGACACAAGGTTATATGCGGAAAAACACTTTTTTCAAAGCAAGCGAGGCGTGATTGCCGTACGCCAAAAAAAGTATGCAAGTTTTTAATATGGTGTTATAATATAATTCGTGGATATTTACGAGAAGCTAAAGGATTTGCCGTCGAAGCCGGGCGTTTATATGATGCTTGACGAGAACGGAGAAATAATTTACGTAGGCAAGGCGAAGTCGTTAAAGAATAGGGTTCGCCAGTATTTTCATTCCGGCAGTAAGGATTTAAAGACCATGACAATGGTATCGCGGATACGTGATTTCCGTTATATCATTGCGGCAAGCGAGGTGGACGCGCTTGTTTTAGAAAACAATCTCATCAAGAAGCACGTTCCTAAATACAACATACTTTTAAAGGACGACAAGAGTTATCCGTTCATCAAAATAAACCTGAAGGACACCTATCCGCGCATAGATATAACGCGCAACTTGAGAAAGGACGGCGCCAAATATTTCGGACCGTACATGCAGGGGATAAGCGCTAAGGAGCTTACCGAGCTTATACAATCGGCGTATCCGGTGCGGTCATGCAAGGAAAATTTGGACAAGAAACGCCCAAAACGACCCTGCCTTAATTACCACATAGGGCGGTGCGCGGCACCCTGTACGGAGCGTATTTCCGCGGAGGACTACCGCGTGATAATCGAAAACGTCATTTCGTTTTTGAAGGGCAACGACAAAAACATAGAGGCGGTATTGACGGAAAAGATGAAGCGGTTTGCGGCGGAGTATAATTTTGAGCTTGCAATGCAATACCGCGACCGGCTTAAAACACTGGATAAGATTGTGAGAAAACAGATTGCCGCGCTTCCGCAGGACTTCAATTTAGACGTATTCGCGGAGGTGTCGGACGGTGTAAACGGCGCGGTAAGCACGATAATAGTACGCGGCGGCAAGATTGTAGGCGGAGAGAATTGTTCGTGGGAAAGCGGCTTTGAAAGCCAAATAGGCTCGTTTATCAGCCAATATTATTCGATAAACGCATTGTTATGCGACGAGGTGGTGACGGGCGAAACTCCGGAGGCGGAGGTTTTAAACGAGTTTTTATCGGAGAAGGCGGGGCGGAAAATAAGCCTTGTCTTCCCGAAACAGGGAGTTCGCAAGCAGCTGTTGGAGATGGCGGAGAACAACGCGCTTGACTACCTTTCGAATTCTAAGGTTCGTAGCGACCGCACTTACGACAGAACGACCGGCGCGGTAAAACAACTTGCGGAGTTGCTCAAATTGCCGGTTTTGCCCATGCGGATAGAGGCTTACGACATATCGCACATATCCGGCACGGACAAGGTGGCAAGTATGACGGTGTTCAAGGGCGGCGCGCCTGCGCGCAAGCACTACCGCAAATTCAAGATTAAAACCGTGCAAGGCTCAAACGATTTCATGTGTATGAAGGAGGTGCTTACGCGGCGGCTCAATAGATTGAACGACGCGGAGCAGGAGGACGAAAGCTTTATCGAAACGCCCGACCTGTTGCTTATAGACGGCGGCAAGGGACAGCTTTCTTTTGTGAGGCAGGCAATGGAGGAGTGCGGACGTACGGACATTGCGGTGCTTGCGCTTGCCAAGCGGGAGGAAGAGGTTTTTTTGGATAAGGAACCGATAATTCTCCCCGAAAACAGCCTTGCCTTACAGCTTTTGCAGCGCGTTCGCGACGAAGCGCACCGTTTTGCGGTTACCTTTCACCGCGACCTTAGGAACAAGCGCATGCAGATGACGGAGCTTACAAAAATTGAGGGACTGGGCGATAGGCGCGCGACGGCGCTATTGGCACAGTTCAAGTCGACGGCAAAGATAAAGGAAGCCTCCGCGGAGGAAATTGCCGGGGTAAAGGGGATTTCCTTAGCGCTTGCAGAAAAGATTTTCGGGTACTTTCACGGCTCTTCAAGCACGAAAACTTCGGACGCAGAGGCGGACGAAACCGATAGCGATAATGTGCCGGATTAAGCGCGATTATGAAATACACATACCAAACCAAAAAAACGGTTTGAACCAATGGTGTGTTGACAACAGTGGTTTTGAGAAATTTTTTTCACTGAACCTACCGCGAACTGCCTACACGCTCCTAAAAGAGGTAACAAGATATAATATGGAAATTAAACTCATAGCATCCGATTTTGACGGAACAATTTTTACCGGCGATTACGTCGATTCCACGCATCCGTACGGCGCGATAAGTCCGCGTACGCAACACGCCATAGACGAATTTAAAAGCCGGGGCGGCAAGTTTGTCCTTTGCACCGGCAGAATGTTCAAGTCCATTATACCGTTTGCGCAGGATATGAAATTAGATGGTGAGATTGTGGCGCAGCAAGGCGCGGGAACCTACGATATGGCGACCTTGCAACCCGTTGCGCGCGTCATGATACCGCCCGATTTACTGACGGAGTTTTTGGAAATTGCGGAGAAGGATGCGTGGTGCCAGATATACGACGACGAGCGGTATTATATAGAACGCAAGAACTGCCATTCGACGAAGTACGCAAAGTATACGCACGTTAACCCGACGGTCGTGGATATGCCGCTTTCGGAGTTCGTGCGGCGGGAAAACAGACCGTTTTATAAGGTCTACGCGTCGATAGAGGGCAAGGCTAAGGACAGACTGGCGGCTGTTTGCCAGGAACGGTTTAACGGCAGATTGCTTGTGTCCTCCAGCCAAAAAAGCAATATCGAAGCCGTTTCCGCGCTCACATCGAAGAGCAAGGCGTTGGATGCGATAGCAAAGCGTTACGGTATAACCCGCAAACACATTTTGGCGTTCGGCGATGCGTTGAACGATTTGGACATGATAGAGTATGCCGGTACCGGCGTAGCGGTAGCCGACGCCGACCCAGTGCTTTTTGAAACCGCCGACATAGTGACCGACAAGGCGTGTGACGACGGTGTGGCGCGGATAATAGAGGAGCTTTGCCTAAAATAAATTTTTTTGCCGCGGGCGGAATTTAATGCGAGGGCTTCGCCGTAGACGAAAATATTTTGTCACCGCGATGTCCATGCCCGAATTGTCGACACCCGAATGGTTCACCGTGAATGGCTCACACCCGTATGGATACGGACGCTTGACGTACGTGGATTTTTCACCGCGCGGAATTTTCGAACATATTATGTTCCGTGACAATAGACGGAATTTGCAAGGTTGAGAAAGAAGTATATTCAAGGCGTGTCACGCCCTTTGCCGGCGGCGTTATAGGCGAGCTTTACTTACCGTCCTCCGTTGAGGAAGCGGCGCGGTTGCTTGCGGCTTTTTGTGAAGAAGCGGCGGATTTTTCCGTATTGGGCGGAGGCAAAAACACGTTGATAGCGGGGCGGGTGAGCCGCGCCGTATGCTTAAAAAAAATGAACGCCGTCAGCGTCGACGGCAATTTTGTGACGGCTTACGCCGGCGCGCCGTTGTCATCCGTAGTCTGTGCCGCATACGAAAATTCCTTGACCGGAACGGAAGCGTTGTTCGGAATTCCCGGCTTAACCGGCGGCGCGGTTTGTATGAACGCCGGCGCGTTCGGGACGGAAACCGGAGATTTAATTGAAAGTATCGACATATTAACAGACGATTCGGTAATTACGCTCAAGCCGGAGTTCTCATACCGCAACTGTGTTTTTCCGTCTGGTATTATAATTTCCGCACGGTTTTCCCTTGCGCCCGGTAACCGCGCCGACATAAAAGCACGCATGAATTATATCGCCGCCGAACGCCGGAAAAAACATCCGCAAGAGCCGTCGTTGGGCAGCGTATGGAAAGCCGTCGGTTCCGTACCCGCAGCGGTACATATCGAAAAATTATCGCTTAAGGGTCTGCGCGTAGGCGGCGCCGTTCTTTCGCCTAAACACTGCAATTTTATAATTAATACCGGTACCGCCACCGCCGCCGACTACATCAAGCTGATGGAGAGCGTCGAAGCCGCCGCATACGAAAAACTCGGTATCACACTGAAGCGCGAAGTGAGAATTTTATACGAATAGATTTTTCCCCGGACGGCAAATGCAAAGCCTTTTCCGTTAAAACCGCTTAGTTTTCCCTTCGTTTTCCCTAAAAAATAGCGCTAAAATTCTTTGAAAACGGATTCTTTTTTTCCTGCGTTTTCCCTAAAAAATATACCGAAAAGTCTTTGAAAAATGCCGCGCGCGTGATATAATGATAAAAATGGATATATACCGTTTTTATTAGGAGAATGTCTTTAATGAAGGTAATTGCGGATTATCATACGCATACATATTACAGCGACGGTCACAACTCGTGCCGCGACATGGTGGCGCGCGCTAAGGAGCTGGGCTTAGAGGAGTACGCTATAACCGACCACGGATATGCGACCAACCTCTTAGGCTTGTCCAGACGGAGCCGCCTAAGGCAAAAGGAAAAGTTGTTGCGGTTGGAAGATGAGTTCGGCATACGGGTGCTTAAGGGCATAGAAGCCAATATATTGACGTGGGAAGGGCTGTTGGACCTTCGCGAAGAGGAATTTGAGGAGTTTGACATCGTGCAATTTGGGTTTCACCGCCCCTTAAATTTTTGGACTACGCGGCAGTTTTTCACCTTCGTTGTGCCGAACTTTTCTAAAAAGGGGCAGGACATAGAAAAAAATACGCGCGCGCTGATAAACGCCATGGAGCGTTATCCGCTGAAAATAGTGTCGCACCCGAACAACGTGCTTGCGGTGGATACGGTGGAAATCGCCAAAGCGGCGGTGCGTTTGGGCATACGTTTTGAGTTGAATGAAAAGCATTGGGACGACGTTGTGGACACGCTCAAAGCCGTGTCGGATACCGGCGTTGGCTTTATTTTGGGCAGTGATTCGCACAGAGCCTCTGCGGTGGCGCAATTTCCCAACGTCTTGCGAATTATAGAGGAAGCGGGGATTCCCGTCGACAGAATAAAGGGCTTGAGCGTTTAATTTTCCGAAAGCGGCGGAAGCCTAAAAAACGCAGCCTTCGGGCGGATAATTTAAAATATTTAAACGGGGCGGAATGGAAAACTTCAACGAAATCTTCAAAAATGATTTGCTTGCGCGCATGGGCGACGGCGACGGAGCGTGTTCGCGCGCGCGGTTGTCCGCCGCGTTTAAGACGTCGGGAGCGCTGTCGCTTGAGCGTAAGAGTTTTATTCTTAAGTTTGAGAGTGAGAACCGTGTTTTTATAGAGGCGCTGTCGGAGATTGTAAAAAAGCAATACCGTACGCTGTCGGAGGTAACCGAAACGCGCGTAAGAGGGGGGCTTAAAAGCGATGTTCCCGTATACTCCATCAGGATTCCCGCCGCCCAAACGCGTGAAATTTTGATTGACGCGGGGTTGATGACGCAGTCCGGCGATGCGCTTGTCTTTTTGGACGGGGGCATAGACCCAAGTGTCGTCGAAACGCGCGCGGCGGCTATAGCTTACATATCCACATTATTTATAGGTTGCGGCAGTGTGTCGCTTCCTAAGCTCGGCGCGGAGCCGCAATCGGCTACCGGCGGGGCGTATCACCTTGAGTTTGTGATAGGCGACGAGCGTTTGGCAAACGACGTGAGGCGGTTGCTGGCAGAGCTTGAGATTGAAGCGAAAATTACGGAGCGCAAAAACAACTACGTGGTGTACATCAAGGACAGCGAAATCCTAAGCAACTTTTTTGCGCTTTCGGGTTCGGGTGAGTCGGTAATGCGGATACAGGAGATACTGTTGGAGCGCGCGCTTTTTAAACAGCTTGCGCGCGAAGCTAATTTTTCCACCGCCAACATGGACAAAACCGCTAAGGCTTCGGGTAGGCAGATAGCCGCAATCGAAACTATAGAGGATACAATAGGCTTAGATGCCATACCGGAGCAACTGCGCGTTGTGGCTAGAATACGTAAGGAAAACCCGTACGCGACCATGGAGGAGATGCTGTTAATGCTTCCGGACGTGGGCAAGAGCGGGCTTAACCATCGCTTGAGAAAGCTTGTGGCACTTGCCGAAAGGCTGGAAAACGGCGGTAAATAGAGCCGCTACGACCGCAAAACGGCGGTAAAATACCAACGGCAAATAAGCTTGTACGACCGCAAAACGGAGGTAGAATACCAACGGCAAATAAACTTGTGTAACCGGAAAGCGGCACAACCAAGAAGCGGCGGCGGCAAACGTAGCCGGTAAACAAAAAAATATTGATAAATCCGAAACGGCGGTAAATTGTCGGCGGCATAAAAACAGTTCTTTAAGGAGGACTTTTATTTTGGGTGACTTCGTTCACTTACATTTACATACGGAATACAGTCTGCTTGACGGCGCGGTGCGTATAACGCAAAACGGAGGCAGTCCGCTTGCCGCCGCCCTTAGGGCGCGCCGAATGGATACCGTGGCGCTTACCGACCACGGAAATCTTTACGGTGCGCTCACCTTCGCCCAAACCATGAAGACGGAGAAGATAAAGGCGATTATCGGCTGTGAGTTTTACACGTGCGACGACATGAACAAGCGCGAAAGCTTGAAGCGCAATCATTTGATTTTACTCTGCAAAAACGCGGTGGGCTATCAAAACCTGATGTTGCTGTCGTCGAAGTCTTTTGTGGAAGGATTTTATCAGCGTCCGCGCATAGATTTGGAGCTTTTGGCACGGCATTCTAGCGGGCTTATTTGTCTTTCGGCGTGCCTTGCGGGTGCCATACCGCAGCATCTTTTAAACGGCGACTACGACGGCGCGCTTGCCTATGCAAGGAGATTGCAAGGCATTTTCGGAGAGGATTTCTATATAGAAATTCAAGACCACGGCATACGTGAGGAACGCCAAATAAACACTACTTTAGTGAGGCTTGCGCGCGAAATAGGCGCGGAGCTTGTCGCGACAAACGACGTGCATTATCTGAATAAGGCGGACGCTGACGTTCAGGATACGCTCACCTGTATTTCCATGGTGAAGAAGAAAAACGACCCCGCGCGCGCCAAGCTTTTGGACGGCGACGAGTTTTATTTGAAGTCGCCGGAGGAAATGGAGGAGCTTTTTTCGTGGGTGCCTGAGGCGGTGTCCAACACGCTTAAGGTGGCGGATAAATGCCAATTTTTATTCCCGTTTAAGAGCGATAAATACTTCATTCCGGAGTTTTACGCGTCCAAATCGGAGTATCAAGTCTTGATTAAGGATATGCCTCCGGAATACGAGCCGCGTGTTAGGGCGCAGTTTGAGCGTGACGTGGAAAAGGGTTTAGTTCCTAAAGGTGCCGATATAAAGGATACCGCGTCCACTTATTTAAGGCGACTCACATATGCGAAATTGCGCGAACGGTACCACGTTATAACCGATGAGGTAGACGCCCGCATGGAAAAGGAATTGGACGTAATAATTGATTTAGGCTACGCAGAATACTATCTAGTGGTTTGGGATTTCATCAACTACGCAAAGCTTACCGGCGTGCCGGTGGGACCGGGGCGCGGAAGCGGTGCCGGAAGCTTAGTTGCGTACGTCATAGAGATAACCGATATAGACCCCTTGAGATTTGATTTGATATTTGAGCGGTTCTTAAACAAGGATCGCGTTTCCATGCCGGACTTCGACATAGATTTTTGCGAAAACCGCCGCGGAGAGGTGATAAAATACGTCGTTGAAAAGTACGGCTACGATAACGTAAGCCAGATTATAGCCTATTCCACGCTGTCCGCAAAGGCGGCGATTAAGGACGTAGCGCGCGTTTATGACGTACCCTTCGGTGACGCGAACGAGTGGGTTAAGGGGCTTCCGTACGGCAAAATCACCATAGAAGGCTGTTTGGGCAAGGGTCCTAAGCCGGCGGTAATTCCGGAATTTAAAAAGCTTTACGACTCGGACGAAACCGCGCATAAGGTCATAGACACGGCTATGCAACTTGAGGGAATGCCGCGCCAGCCCTCCATTCACGCCGCGGGCGTGGTGATATGTCAAGATGCAATCACCAACCACTGTCCGTTGCAGAAGAACGGTTCCGACATAACCACGCAGTTCGACAAGAATCAAGTGGAGCAGTTGGGACTGTTGAAAATGGACTTTTTGGGGCTTACCACGCTTACGGATATAGCGCTTGCGTTGGAATACGTCAAGGAAAATCAAGGCATAGATTTGGATTTTTCTAAAATCGGCGACGACGACCAAAAGGTGTACGAGTTGATTTCCGGCGGCGATACCACCGCGGTGTTCCAGTTGGAAAGCGGCGGCATGACGCAGTTCATGTCAAAGCTGAAGCCGGAGAGCATAGAGGACATCACCGCCGGAATTTCCATTTACCGTCCCGGTCCCATGCAGTTCATGGACCAGTTCATAGACGGCAAAAACAAGCCGGAAACCGTACGCTACATGCACCCCTTGTTGGAGCCGATTTTGAACGTCACTTACGGCTGTATCGTCTATCAAGAGCAGGTTATGAGGATAGCCACGGATTTGGGCGGATACACGGCGGGCGGAGCGGACATTCTCCGCAAGGCGATGGGCAAAAAGGACGCTAAGACCATGCAACAACACAAGGAATACTTTGTGCGGGGCAACGCGGAAAAGAAAATGCCGGGCGCCATGTCTAAGGGCGTGCCGGAGGCGGTTGCAGATGCGTTGTTCGAACAGATATTGAAGTTTTCGGAGTATGCCTTTAACAAGGCTCACGCGGCGGCTTACGCAGTTTTAACCTACCGTACCGCATATTTAAAGTGTTATTACATGCTTGAATTTTTGACGGCGGTCATCAACAACCGCTTGACAAAGCAGGACAGGCTACCGGAATATATCAACTATGTGAGGAGCCGCGACATCAAGCTTCTGCAACCCGATATAAACAAAAGCGGCGTGCGGTTTACCATTGAAAACGGCAATATGCGCTTTGGACTTATGGGTATAAAAAACGTCGGAGAGGGCGCGTTGACCGCGATTATCGCCGACAGAACCGCAAACGGTGAGTATAGGAGCCTATACGATTTTACCGAACGCGCCGCGGCGCTCTACACCTCCGTTGATGACGAGGGTAAGCGCACGGGTTCGGTTTTAAACAAGCGCATGATTGAAAGTCTGATAAAGGGCGGTGCATTCGATTGCTTCGGCATCAATCGCCACTCCATGCTTGCGTGTTACGATCAGGTTGTCGACATGGTTCAGGCGGAGAAAAAGAGCCGCGTGGAAGGACAGATGTCCTTCTTTGATACCGAAGAGGAATTGAAGACGGAATTCGCCTACCCGAAGCTTCCCGACGAGGACCCAATTAAAAAGCTTGCCGCGGAAAAGGAAGTGTTGGGTATGTACGTTTCGGGACACCCGTTAGACGACTATCGCGGGCAGAGCAACGAC
This sequence comes from Clostridiaceae bacterium, assembly GCA_031289315.1. GTDB lineage: Bacteria > Bacillota > Clostridia > Christensenellales > CAG-917 > JAITEJ01. The sequence goes on from JAITPR010000023.1 coordinate 10,080, forward strand.
GGGTTTCCGTTGGGCGCGCTCGTACTTTCCGACCCGGATCACATTGCGGAGGACGAGGAAAGCGGCGGCACGGTATACGATACATCCCTTAACGACAAGAGAGTTACACTCTACGGGCTTGTGCAAAGCGTCACGCAGGGCTTCGCAAAGAAGTCAAAGCGCGCGTTTTTGAAGGGAGAATTTGAGGATTTGACGGGTTCTATCACCTTTATGATGTTTACGGACGCCCTCAACCCCGTGACGCAGTTTTCGGCGGCAAAGCTCACCTCCGGCGGACCCTTAAGGATAAAGGGTTCGCTGGTGATACGCGACGGAGAGACACCGTTAATTTTTGTTAATTCGGCTACCGAATGGGAAAAAGCTTCGACCGCTTCAAAAACGGGAGGTTCGGCGTCGTCTGCGGCGGCGGGTGAGGCAGGCGGCTTAGCTAATGCGGCGGTGCGCATACGGTTAAAGGATTTTGAGCAAGCCAAGGCGCTCATGCCGCTTTTAAGGGCTTACCCCGGAAATTCACCGGTATACGGCATAATCGACGGCGACGAAAAGCAGTTCAAAATTGCGGTTTTCATCACGGACGATTTGCTCATCGACCTTAGAGCGCGCTTAGGGCGTGAAAACGTGGAAATCATTGAAAAGCCTTAACATAAGCGGAGTGTACACCTAAAAATAAAACATATATATGTGCTTGCAATTTAGCGCGCGTATATGTTATACTTAATATATAAAACTAATTAAGCTACACCGCTGGACGGCGGTCGAGGAGGTTTATTTATGAACAAAGGCGAATTTATCAAGGCTGTATCCGAAAAGGGCGACATAACCTTAAAAGATGCGGAGGCAGCTTTCCGCGCCATAACCGACGTTATAGTCGACGTTTTGAAAACCGGCGACAAAATACAACTTGCCGGCTTCGGCGTGTTTGAGTTAAAGGAAAAAGCGGCGCGCGTAGGTTTGAACCCTGCCACCGGTGAAAAGGTCGACATAGCGGCTTCCAACTCCCCGTCGCTTCACTTCGGCAAGGCATATAAGGATTTATTTAACAAGTAAAAGAAGTGGGGGACAGTCCGTGGCGACGACTTACCACGAATTGTCCACACCATCAAGAAGTCTTGTTATATTACCGCGGTTGACTTAAAAACGTCGGGATTCACGTATAAATTTGCGGCGGATCCCGAAGCTTTTGCGGGTTTACGTTCCTGCCGTATAAGTACGGGTTTTGACGACAAATAAAAACGTTTGTGTAAGTCGAAGCATGCCGGGAACCGCCGCGCGAACCAGTCTTACGATAAAGCCCCCGCCGCGGCGGGGGCTTCTTAAAATAGAGTTGAAACGGAGTGAAACGGAAAAATATGGGTACCGACAAAACGGTAAAAAGAAGAATTCCGCTTTCGTTTGAAATATTTCCGCCGAAAGCCGACGCGCCTCTTTCCGATATATTGGTAAAGTTGGGCGATTTTGCCAAGCTTTCGCCGGAATACATCAGCGTCACCTACGGTACGGACGGTTCAAACGCTCCGCGCACGTTGGAAATTACGGAAATAGTGCGGCGCGATTACGGTATACGCTCCGTAGCGCATTTGACGTGCATGAACGCGACGCACGGCGATATTGCCGACAAGCTTTTACGGTTCAAGTCCGCCGGAGTAACGGATATTTTGGCGCTTAGGGGCGACCGTCGCGACGGGTTAAGGCTTATAGACTTTAATTACGCCGTTGATTTAATTTCGTTTATAAATAAGGCGGGCGGGTTTTCCGTGTGCGCGGCGTGCTACCCGGAGGGACACGCGGAGAGCGGCGGCATTAAAAACGATGTTGAAATCATGAAAAAAAAGGACGCGCTAGGGGTTACTCACTTCGTTTCGCAACTGTTTTTCGACAACGGCGTTTTTATGCGACTTTTGGATTTGGCGGCGGCGGGAGGCATAAAGGCGCCCATACACGCCGGTGTCATGCCTATTACGAATATAAAACAGCTTGCGGGTATAGTCAAGGTGTCGGGCGTTAAAATCCCCGACAGATTGGCGCGGCAGATAGGAAAATTCGAAGGAAATCCGCAAGCCTTGAAGCAAGCGGGCATGAACTTTGCGTTGGAGCAGATTTCGGAGCTTGCCGCCTACGGCGTAAGCGGTGTACATCTCTATACCATGAACAGTCCGGACACGGCGCGCTACATACGGGACAACACCTCCTACTTGTTTGAGTAACCGGGAAGTACTTAAAAAAAAGCATGCGGAAGAAAATTTTGCCGAAAAGTACTTAAAAAAAGTATGCGGAAGAAAATTCTGCGCGGAGATGAAAAATCCTTGCGCCGTATACGGGAAAGCCTTAAATGACGACACCTTTTTACAAAGAAATATACAGCTGTTTAAAAGCTGCGCCGTCGGACGAGCTGGACGAAGTTATAGCGCTGTGCCTTGCGGAAACGGAATTTTTAAAGGTAAACAGCTTTTATACGGAAGCTACGCTTACGCGCATCGCCGAAAAGGAGTACGATACCGGCTTTTTCAGGATTGGCGGAAACCTCATAACGGCTACTTTGAAGGACGCGCCTAAGGCGGTACTGCTTGCGGCGACCTTGGGCATACGTTCGGACGCGCTGATAAGGAGAACGTACGGCGAAAGCGCCGCGCGCGGAGTGGTTATGGATGCCGTGCTATCCGCGAAAATCGAATTCGCCGTCAACGACATGAACGACGCGGTGACGGAAGAATATCTAAAAAAAGGCTTTCGTACCGGCAAAAGGATAAGCGCCGGTTACGGGGATTGGAAGCTTTCCGACCAAAGAAAGTATGTGGAGGCATTCGGTCTTAACAAACGTTTGGGCGTTTATTTAAGCGGTGCGGACATGTTCACACCGGCTAAGACGGTTACAGCGTTGATACCGCTGTTCCCGCTGTAGATAGGAAGGTAAAAACTTGTCAACCGGGCGGCAATCCACGCGGTTTATCAAGGGATTAAGATATACGATGAAGTTTAAATTTGACAACAAACGCCTATATTTTGACGGCGGTTTCGGAAGCCGTGTCATGGCTGCCGGTTACGTACCGGGACCGGCGCTGAATATTACCGCACCCGACGCAGTTGCGGCGGTTCATGTGAGCTACCTTGAAGCGGGAGCGGATTTCGTCACGGCAAATACATTTTCCTGCAACCGCCTGAAAAGTGAAAATTTCAGAGAGGAAATTTTGGCGGGCGTAAGGATTGCCAAAAGATGCGCCGCGCGTTACGACGGTACGTACACGGTTTACGATTGCGGTCCGTTGGGGGAGCTTTTGGAGCCTTTAGGGACAATGCCGTTTGACAAGGCGTACGAGCTTTTTAAGGAACAAGCAGAGGCGGTGAGGGAAACAAAAGCGGACATTGTGCTGATAGAAACCTTTACCGACCTTGCGGAATTAAAGGCGGCGGTGCTTGCTTTCAAGGAAAACACCTCATTGCCGATTTTCTGTAGCATGTCGTTTGAGGAGAACGGAAGAACCTTTACCGGCTGTTCGGCGGCGGCGTTCGCGCTTACCGCGGAGGCTTTGGGCGTGAACGCGGTGGGCATAAATTGCGGTTTGGGTCCCGATAAATTGATTTTTGCGGTGTCGGAAATAAAGCGGCATACCACGTTGCCCGTTTTCGTACAACCCAACGCGGGGCTTCCGCGCTACGTAGGCGGTAAGTCCGTATACGACATGGATGCGGAGAGCTTCTCCTCTTACATGGGGGAAATAGCGGCGGCAGGCGCGGACATATTGGGCGGCTGTTGCGGCACGGAAGCGGCGCACATAAAGCTTACCGTGCAAAAAACGTATGACATACCGCTTAAACGTACCGATAAAGTTGATGTCGCGGCATGTTCCGCTTCTAGAGTACAACCTCTTAACGCCACGGTTACGGTAGGAGAGCGCGTCAACCCGACGGGCAAGCCTATGCTGAAACGCGCGCTTACGGAGGGCGATTACGACTATGTGCTTACCATGTGCTTCGAGCAAGCCGCGGAGGGCGCGCAGATTTTGGATTTAAACGCCGGTATGCCGGGCATAGACGAAGCGGCGGTGCTATCAGATATAATAAAAAATGTGCAGAGCGTACAGGATTTGCCGCTTCAAATAGACACGACGAGAGCCGAAGCGTTGGCGTGCGCGTTGCGCGTTACGGCGGGCGTTCCGATTATAAATTCCGTAAACGCGGAGGACGCCAGTTTAAACGCCGTGTTGCCTCTTGCCAAAAAGTACGGTTGTCCGCTGATATGCCTTCCCTTAGATGAAAACGGCATTCCGGAGACCGCCGCAGGACGCATGGCGTTGGTTAGAAAAATAGCCGCGCGCGCCAAAAAAGAGGGCATACCTAAGGAAAAGTTGATTGTGGACGGGCTTGTCATGGCGGTAAGCGTCAATCCGGACAACCCGAAAATAACGATTGATACCGTAAGAGCGGCGACGCGTGCCGGGTTTAGAACGGCGTTGGGACTGTCAAACGTATCCTTCGGACTCCCCGCACGGGAGGTTTTAAACGCGGCTTTCTACGAAGCGGCGAAAAAAGCGGGGCTTACCCTTGCCATAATAAATCCGAAAACAAAGCCGTTCACGGTAAAGGCGGCGCGGGACGCACTCACAAAAAAGGACGAGGGCTTCAAGGAATTTTTGGAGCAATACGCAGGAGAAAACGCCAAACGCGTGGAAACGGCGCGTGAGGACACTCTAAAAGGGTGTATCGTAAAGGGATTGAAAAATGACGCCTTACAGCTTGCAAGGAACGCCACGGCGGACAATTATTTGGAAGTCATAAACAAAGAGGTGGTTCCCGCACTGGAAACGGTAGGCGTGCTTTATGAACAGGGCAAGGCGTTTTTGCCGCAACTTATTTCTTCAAGTGAGGCGGCAAAAGCCGTTTTAGACTATATAAAGTGTGAGTTCATGCAAAATCAAGCCGACGACGGCATACCGATGCTGATACTTACCGTCAAGGGTGACGTTCACGACATAGGTAAGAACATAGTCAAAGCGGTTTTAGGAAACTACGGCTTCAGGATAACCGACTTAGGAAAAAATGTGGGTACGGAAGAGGTTATGTCGGCGGCGGAGAGCTTGAAGCCGCGCGTAATCGGGCTATCCGCGCTTATGACCACCACGCTTGACGGCATGAAGGAAACCGTAGAGGCAATAAAGGCTAAGTATCCGGAGACGGTCGTAGCGGTAGGCGGCGCCGTGGTTACGGAAAGCTTTGCCAAAAAAATCGGCGCGGACGTATACGGCAAGGACGCCATGGATACCGTACGCAAGCTGACCGCTATATTTAGGTGAAGGTCGTATATCGGGATATGTTGAAAAAATATTGCCACGTACGGCGAAAGTCCGTACGCAGGTCGATTGCGATATTTAGGTGAAGGTCGTATGGCAGGATATGTTGAAAAAATATTATTGCGTTCGGCAAAAATCCGCGCCCGCTATGACGAGCTTAACGGGCTTATCGACGCACCGGAGATAACCGCCGACGGCAGGTATTGGCGGCGTTTGTCCGCCGAACGCGAGGGCTTAGAGGAAGCCGCCTTAGCGCATGCGGAGTTGCTTAAATTACACGGGGAATTGAGTAGGTGCGGCGAAGAGCTTAACCGTGTAGCGGACTCCGATTTGCGCGCGCTTATCGCGGAGGAGGCGGAGAGCATTGCGTCAAGAGCGGAGCAGGTTACGGCAAGGCTTTCGGAGGCGCTTTTATACGCCGAAATTACCGACGTGCGCGGTGCCGTTATAGAAATACGCGCGGTTGAGGGCGGCGACGCGGCGGAAAGCTTTTCCTTTTGCCTAATGCAAATGTACGCGGCGTACGCAAAGACAAACGGCTTTGAATTTATTGCCGTAGACGCGGTTTACTCCGCGCCGGGACGGCTGCGGTCGGTCGATATTACCGTGCCTTGTGCGGGAGCCTATGCGCGGCTGAAAGCCGAAAGCGGCATACATAAGGCGGTTGGGTTCGGCAAGGACAGACGGACGGCGTTTGCGGCGGTTTCGGTGTTCCCGGCGGTCGATACGGACGGTACGGAAATTTCCGAAAAGGATTTGCGCATAGACATCTTCCGCTCCAGTGGGGCGGGAGGGCAAAACGTCAACAAGGTGGAAACGGCGGTGCGCGTAACGCACATACCTACCGGCACAGTTTCGATTTGTCAGGACGAGCGTTCGCAGTTGAAAAACAAGGAAAGGGCCTTGAAAAACTTGGCGGAAAAGCTTGCGCGCATCGAAGACGAGCGGGTAAAGGCGGAAAATGCGGAGGAACGCAAACGACAACGCGAAAATTCCAATAAAGCTAGCCCCGTGCGAACTTATGATTATACGGCAAACGGAGCGTATGCGCGCGGCGGACTTAAGGCGGAGCTCGCATCCGTACTGGCGGGCGGTATAAAGCCGTTCGTAGACGCGGCACTACTGAACCAAATAGATAAAAACTAAAACGGTCGGCAATCCGTTCGTAGACGCAGCGCTACTAGACCAATGTAGATAACTAAAAACATACGGACATAGAATGAGAGAATTTATAGCCGAGCCGCGCAAAACCGTGCTGTCCTCCGAAACGAGGACGTACAAGACCGCGCGGTTCATGAAAGAGACCGCCCGTTTCAGGGATATAGACCTCTTCGCGGAAAAGCTTGCGGAGGGCGTTATTGCCAATCCCGATATATTTAAAACGGATAAGTCCGCGCCGGATAAAAAGTCGATTGTCGCTTTCAAGCTATGCACGGAGGATAGACGCCACGGCTTCTGGTTTGCATTCGGCGGCGCGGCTGGCAGCGAAAAATACGGAATTTCCGATAAGGATATAGTTTTTTTCAAGTACGAAAGCACGGAGGAAAACGCGCGCAAAAACGACTCGTCGTTGTCCGTTCTTTTGAGTGAGGACGCGTTTTTTATTTTGGCGGAAAACACGTGTACGGTTTTCGACGCGCAGGACTTCCGCAAGCTTTACCGGCTGTCGCATTCGGATACCGTCAACTTTCCTTTGCTCAACGCGGAGCAGAGAAAAATAGTTACCACGGAGGACCAAAACGTACTGGTTCAAGGCGTTGCCGGTAGCGGCAAAACCAATGTGTGTATAGAGAAATTGGTTTTCACGGCGTGCAGGGGCTACAAGGGACGTGTGCTTTACTCCACCTTTTCGCGCGGGCTTCTCATAGACACGCAAACTAGAGTAACGCTGTTTCAAAACAATTTGAGGCAGTTTGTAAAGGACTACGAGGAAGGTCGGGTGGTTTTTGCCGATGCGGATAAGAGAAAAGCAATTGAAAATAAAATAGGCGTATATTTCACGGTTAACGACGACGACAAGCTTTGTGACAAGATAAAATCCGTAATAAATTTTTTAGATAATAACATAGATTATTTTCTCATTGAGGACTTATATTTAAAATACGCGGGCGGCGGCGACACCACCGTAACGGACGAGAATTTTTTTGTCAAGACCTATGTCAAGGATATAAAAAACCATCAGCTTGCGGGCAAATTGGAAAAGGTGGCGTATCTGTCCTACGAGGTGATATACAAAGAGATTTTCGGCGTCATATTCGGCTGTTACGATTTGTCGGCGCCGGCTCAAATGCTTTCGCAAGCGGAGTATTCGGAGCGCCGCCGCGACAGCTTTACGGTACCCGAATGCGAGGTGATTTATTCTCTTGCTAAGGACTACGACGCGTACATGTCGAAAAACGGCTTGACCGACAATAACCGCATGTCGCGCAACCTATTGGACTTAAAAAGTAATATCGAAACGTATTCGCTTGCCATACTGGACGAGGTTCAGGATATGACGGAAGTCAACCTTTGCCTATTCAAAAGCATAGCAAGAAAACTGTTTTGCGTCGGCGACGCGTTGCAAATGATAAATCCGTCTTATTTCGGGTTCGCCTATTTGAAGCGGTTGCTGTTTGAAAAGGACGTGGTGTCGGTGGCGGAGCTTTCCAATAACTACCGCAATACCAAGCGCATTGCCGACATAGTGGGAAAGTTGGGAGAGTTGAATACGCGCCGTTTTGGTACGCACAGCTTTGTTCTTAGGAGTGTCGGCGTAGAGGGCGACGCTACGGCGACGGCGATTTACGTACATGATAAACGCTTCATAAAAGAGGCTAACGAGCTTGCTTTCAACAACTATACGGTAATCGTACCCGGAGAGAAGGAACGCGGCGATTTGAGAAAATTCATGAAAAAACAGGAAATTCTCACCGTTGCGGAGATTAAGGGGCTGGAGCGCGAATCGGTAATCCTATATAATTTGCTTTCGGCGAACGCCGACAAGTGGAGTGCGCTTGCCAGAATGCAGGTTAACAGAAAGCAAGCAGATGAAAATTCCGTATACCGATATTATTTTAACCTGTTTTACGTCGGCGTTTCGCGCGCTAAGACGCACGTGTATGTGGCGGAGGACAACGCGCCGCCGGAGTTCGGCGGATTTTTCCGCGATTGCTTTGAAGCGGCGGACACGGAGCGTGCCATATCCAGTCTTATCGGGACGACCAACAAGGCGGAAATAGAGCAGGACGAGCTTTTGGAGCGAGTGGAGCAGTTTTTAAAGCTTGACCAATTCGACAACGCGCGCTTTGCGGCTAACCGCGTTACCGACTTAAAGGAGCGCGAACGGGCGCTCACCAAGATAGATATATACGAGCAGTTAATCAGGCACGGCAAGCACCGCGAAGCGGGTATACGCTTTTGGGAGGCGGGCATGCCGGAGGAAGCTAAGGAGCAGTTCGTGCTGTCTAAGGATACGGTCTTGTGCGACCTTATCGACGCCTGTTCGGGAAAGGACAGCGACGGGCTGAACCTTGACGTTTTGGACTTTTTCCCGGAGGTGGCGGGCAACGAAACCGCGCGCAAGGTGATAGTACGGCTTGTCAATAAGGATTTAAAGGATTTGACGGAGGGGCAACGCGCCCTAGACGCCAAATTCAAAGGTCGTTTAAACAGGGGTGTGGGCAATCCGTGACGGCTTGCTTGCCTAAGAGAATATTTTGTTACCACAAATTATTCACACCCTATAAACCGCGCCTAACCGCGTTAGTTTGCGCAGAAAACCTGACGGGAGCCGTCCGCGCAACCGCGTAGATTCAATCAAAAAACCCGTGAGCGTCCGTGCGTAACCGCATGGCTTGCGTGAAAACGGCGGAACCGTCCGTGTGAAAAAAATAGCAACCCAAAAAATAACAACTCCTTACGGAAAGGTGATATATGGATAACAACGAAGCCAAGTCCTTGATAGAAGCGTTCAGAGCGTACAGAGAACTGCTAACACCTATACAGGGCAATTTAAACGATTTTATAGATACCTACGACTCGATGAAGGACAACATCGACAAGCTTAATCAAGCGTTCGGAGGTGACATAAAGTCTAAACTGGAAAGCATTTATAAGACGCTTTCGGGGCAGGCGGAGAAGGCGGCGGACTTGTCGTCGCGCATAGACCAGTTCACGCGGTTGACCAATAAATATACCTCCGAGGTGACGCAGCTGCTTACAATTTTCAGCCGCGTTGAGGAGCGCATATCCGCGGTTAACGAGCTAGAGAACAAGGCGGGGGCGCAGATAGCGCGGCTGGACGCGATTTTGGAGGAGAAAAACAAAACCTACAATATAAAAGAGCTTCAGCGTACTTTGGATAGCTATAACGGCAACGTGCAAAAGGTTAGCGAATTTATAAACCGCGACGTGGCGGACTCCTTAAACAAGAGCCAGAAGAAGCTGGAAACTATAAAGGACGGCGTAGACGATATAATGCGCAAGCAACGCGACGAAAATATAAGCGTGGAAAAATTGCTTGAGGTTTATCAATCGACCGGCGAAACGCTGAAAAAAATAGCCGAAAAGGAGGATATAAATGAAGCGTATTTATTTGAAATCCTTGACAAGTGGGCGGACTCACGCAACGTGAGGCTTAAAAAACGGGACTAAAAGGGTAACGCCCGCACGGCAAAAACTAATCTGAAAAAGGTTGTAAAAATAAATTTACCGGCACGGTAAAAAGCAATTAAAAGTGCGGCGAACCTAAAAACCCGGCAAAGAAATTGCCCGTATCAACTAAAAAAAACTGGAAACGACGCCAAAAAAATGCCCATATAAGCTAAAAATAAACCTAAAAAAAGGCGGCAAAAACCCGAAAAAATGACGGATATTCAAGAAATTTTTAACGCTGTAAAAAACGACGATGAGGAACTTTTCTCTCTAAGAATGCAAGAGAAGAAAAGCAATTTGTCGTTGTGTTACGGCAGGTTCCCGTTGTTGTCGCTTTGCTACCTTTATAACGCGGTTAAAATCATAAGGCGTTATGAAAAAGACTTGGACGGCGTTTCGCCGTATACGATAGTCGCGGAGCCTTACGAGGCGTACGTTAAATTCCGTGCGTACGCAAAACGCGCATTGAGATTATACGCTCCCGCTGGCAAAAAAACCGTGCCGCCCGTTGAGATGTTGGCGATTACCGGCGCTTCAGAATACCTTTCGGAGGTGTATCCGCATTTAAACAAGGGCGCGAATACGGAAGGCAACATACGCCATATCTACAAAACGGCGCACGGTGAGAACATCCTCATCAACGGCGAAGGCGTGTTGATTGCCGGCGTCCGTATGAGTAAATTAAATAAAATTTTTATTCTCATAGCCGTCATTGTCGCCGCGATAATGGCGGCGGTGCCGTTCGGCGTGTGGAACGGATTAAAAAATTATTTCGGAGAGGGTACGGCGGAAAATCCGACACGGATTTACAACGCAGCGCAGCTTGAAGCCGCGCTTGAAGCCGATAAGCCGAACATAATACTGATGTCGGATTTAACGCTTTCCGCCTCCTTTGCGGTGTCGGAATACTCCGGCAAGGTCAACGGCAACGGGAAGACGTTGCGCGTAAGCGCGTATAAAAAGGGACTAATCGAAACTTTAACCGGCACCGTTGAGCGTTTAAACGTGGTTTTTACGGCGACGGACGCGGTGATAAGCGAAGATGCCGCCCTTGTTGTTTTCACGAATAAGGGAGCGCTACGAGGCTTGCGCGTGTCGTTTAGCGGTTCGTTTTTATCTGTCGGTACCGACGGCGTCAGTCTTAAAGCTTCGGCGCTTGTTTCCGTAAACAACGGTGAAATTTCCACGTGTTCGGCATTCGTGGAGATAACTATCAACGGAGTGCCTACCGCGGACACGCTTTTTTCCGCGATGGCGTCTTCAAACAACGGCACAATTTCCGGCTGTTCGCTTGAAGACGGCAGTGTAATCGATTCCGTTGATGCGGATTTGGCGGGGATTGCCGCCTACAACAACGCCAACGGAGTCATAAGAAATTGCACGGCGGCGGGTAAAATATCTCAAACCTCCGCGTCGGTCGGTTGGTCGCCGTTCGTGGCGGGCATAGCCTATCAAAACAACGGGGAGATTTCCACCTCCGAAAACCGCGCGGAGATAACTGCAGAGTCCTCTGCGGCGATGTCCTACGATTCCGAGGCGGAAACGTCGGATTTGGCGATTGCGCGCGCGGCGGGCATAGCGATAAGCAACGCGGGGGAGATAATCGGCGCGATTAACACGGGCGTTATAACTGCGCGGTCGTCGGCTACGGCAAGCGCCGTCTTTGCGTATGCGGGAGGCGTGGTAGTGACTAATACCGGAAGCCTTTCCGCGTGCGTCAACAACGCAACGGGAGCGATATCCGCGCTTACGGCATCTTTGACGAATTCGCCGGAGCTTCTTGCGGGCGGCATAGCGGCGGCTTCGTCAGGAAAAATTAACGGGGCGTTAAATTCCGCCGAAATAACCGTCTATACGCAAGGCGACGGCATGTGGGGAGCCGTTTACGCGGGCGGTATTGCCGCGTCCTCCGACGGCGCCGTGGATAAAGGCAAAAATGAGGGAAATTTAAACGTTACCGTCGGCGTTGCGCAGGCGTTTATAGGCGGTATAGTCGGTCTTGCCGTCCGAACAAACAATTCCGTCGCCACGGGTAGCTTGCAGATAACGCGTTCGTGTTCCTACGGCAGTATCAACTTGTCTTCGCCGGGCGACGGCGCGCTGCTACTAGCCGGCGGCATAGTCGGTCTTATAAGCGGAGAAATCAGCGATTCCTATTCCGCTATGGAATTTTCCACGGACAGCACAAAGTCCTATATAGGCGGCGTCATAGGCGGCGCGTATACTTTCTATCTGTATAATGTGTCGAATAATTATTATATAGAAAGGAGCAATGTGCCGCACGGGATAGGTTCTGTTCTTATCATGGGCGGCAATTTGGGTGATCCGGGCGACAACGGCGTTACTAAAGTAGCGGATATAGACGGCTTGAAAGCTCTCGATATATATTGGGGCTAAAAACGGTCTGATAAAGGCGGTCTACAAAAAACAGTCGCCAAAAACGGTCTGCCCAAAACAGTCCGCCAAAAGCGGTAGAGGGCGCTACGGACGCTTATTAAAAAGATGATAAAATCTAAAAGAAATTTCTTAATATTTTTTGTTTCGACGTGCGCGGTGTTCATGCTGGATTTGGTGTACGGAATTTTTGTCACCGTCAAGGCTGTGCAGTTTTTTAACGGCGGCGATTTTATTTCCGCGGCGTTTTTGAAATTCTCTTACGGTGTCGTAGGCGTAAACGGAGCGCTGCTAATCGGTGCGGCGGTATACATGTTTTCGCATACGGCGTCAAAATTTTTGCGTAAAAGATATATAGAAGACACGCTTGCCGCGGAGGAGCTTGTTGCGAATAGCGTAGCCGGCAATACCGGCGGAAGTACCGAAAATAACGGTTAAAGCCGAAGAAGCCGCGTGTGCGGCAACCTCCCAAAGAATGTCCTTACCAACTATACCCACAGGTTAAATGCGGCAACGGCAAAAGCTTCGGAAACCAACGGTTAAAACCGTGGCTCCCCAAAAACGGTGTTTAGAGAACTTAAATTCACCAAAACTGCCATAGTATCAACACACACTCAATTAATGATAATATATATATCTGCCGGCTACAAATTTTAGATTGTTTGCAGATTTGCGACACAAACCGTAAGGAGATGGATAATGGAAACTCAAAAAACTATTGCAAATACCGGTTGCGGCACCGTTGAAGGGCTTATCGAAAGTGGCATATACGTTTGGAAGGGTATTCCTTATGCCCGACCTCCCGTAGGGGAATTCCGCTTTAGAGCGCCCGTTCCGCACGATGCGTGGGAGGGCATTCGCCCGACAAAGAAATACGGCGCGACTTGTCCGCAAATCATGGCGTTGCAAATTGAGCCGCAGTCGGAGGATTGCCTTTATTTAAACGTATTTTCCAAAGACCCCAACGACAAAATGCCGGTTTTGGTTTTCATACACGGCGGCGCGTTTGCGGGTGGTTCCAGTTCGCAATACATCTATCATGGACACAATTTTGCCGAGATAGGCATAGTTACCGTAACCTTAAATTATCGCTTAGGCGCGTTGGGCATGTTCGATTTTTCGGAGATAGACGGGGACTTCGTTTCAAATATAGCCTTGCGTGACCAAACCTTTGCCTTAAAGTGGGTTCATGAAAACATAGCCGCTTTCGGCGGAGACCCCGACAACGTGACCATTATGGGACAGTCGGCGGGTGCGATAAGTATAGTGGGGCTTTTGAACGTCCCCTCCGCCGCGCCTTACTTTAAACGTGCGGCGGCGCTGTCGGCGTTTCCCAACATGTTTAAAACCAAAGAGGAAAGCTTGTCTTCGGCGCGCGCGTTTTTAAAATTTGCCGGCATAAGCACAAAGGAAGAACTGCTAAAAATATCGGCAAAGGCGCTTACCGCAAAGGCAAGGCATTTTATGGGTTCTACGGAGCGCCGCTTCGGGTTGGATTATATCATGCCGGCGGCGGACGGCGATTTTCTTCCGCGCTTGCCGCTTGAGTCGGCTAAGGACGGCGCGGATGCTGACGTGCCTCTTCTGATGAGCTACACCAACAACGAAACGGAGGTGTTGTTCCGTTTGCCCGGCTTCAGCAAAATAGCCTACACGGAGTTGGACGCCTTAGCTAAGGAAACTTCCGAATACGTCGCGGAATTTGAGGAAAAGTACGGCGACGGCATAAGCGCCAAAGCTAATATCGGGCGCGATTTGTTTATAAAGGTACCTACCGAATGGTATGCGGAATATCACTGCTCAAGGCAAAAAACATGGCTTTACCGCTTCGACTACAGTAGCAACCTATTGAAGCTGTTCGGAATAAAATCCGTGCATGCGTTGGATTTGATTTTCTTATTTAAGACCTTTGACAACCCGCTTTCCAATTTCGTATTTTTGTTGGACCCGTCTAAAAAACGCATATTTGAGCTTGCCGCCCGCGTGCAGGGGGCGGTTGCGGAATTTATAAGAACCGGAGAATGCCCGTGGGAAGCCTTTAACGAAAGCCGTCACATAAAAGCGTTTGATGCCTCCGGAGATTCTTTGGTGGAGCTTGACACGGAGATAAACGAGTTGTGGAAGCGCACACGCTTCTATAAAGACATCAGCACCGGAGGAGTACCGGAAAAGTTTAATTTGTCCGCGACTGCCTCATTGGCGGAACCATTCAAATATGTGGGCATAGGCGAATTTAACGACTGCATGATTAACGTGATTCAAGCGGGCGCGCGTACGTTAGACTTTCATAAGCACGAGAATTCCGACGAGATGTTTTACGTCATAGAAGGCAAGATGCAGATTGAATTTAGACACGGCACGGTGGACCTTTCTAAGGGCGATTTAATAGTTGTACCTAAAGGAACGGAGCACCGTACTATCGTCAAAAAATCCGTCAAGTGCATGCTGATTGAAAAGCGCGGAACCCTTAACCCGTCGAATACGGGGGGAGAATTTCCATCAGAATAGTGCAACTTATCACGATTTAAGCGGAGCGCGGCAATAGTGCAATTAATAGGGTTCATCCTTTGAAGCGGTAAATTTTATACCGGCGGAGAGTGAACCCTTTAATTTTATGCGGTTTTAAAAGCCGTATTTCTTATAAATTTTAAATTTAAATTTGCTAATAATAAAGGGGTATGGACAATTCGCGGTGATAAAATATTTTCCGTCACCACGGGTTGCCTATATCAATTTAAAAATAGTGTTAAATAAAACGGTTTCTGAAGCATATATTGTTATACAAAATTAATGTGTTGCGCATGCCATAAAACCAATTTGGATTAAGGTGACAGTCTAAGGAACAGTTGAGTGGAGGCGCTACGCTTAATTTGTTGAATGCGAAAATATAGTTGCAATACTTTTTGAATAACATTTTTTTGATGCCGTGCAGACTTATTTCGCTATTGCACGAGTGCTAATTGCATGAAATGACAAATATGTGGCACAAAATGGCGAAAAAAACGATTAAACGGCGAAAAATGATACTTTAACAAAAATAGGGTATTGACAAAAGATTTCCTATGGGTTATTATATTTTTGCAATATAAAATATGATCGTTCAATTTGCTTGTACATAAATTATCCAGTCTAGAGAAGCGCCGGTATTAAAGGGCGCGGTTAAAATTATCCGGTTGGGAGAGAAGCCTTGATTGGGGTGTGGACAATCCGCGGCGTCAACTTGCTACGCAAGAAAATTCTTCCGGCTCTTTTTAGTCTAAAACCGTCTGAAATGCTCGTCCGTAGCGGTGCTACGCCCTGCGCTTTCAGACAACTTTATCCTTAAAAATAGCCTGAAAATATTTTGTCACCGCGAATTGTCCACGCCACCTCGATTGCAAAGGGTGCAGTTATAAATTTTTCAAATTATGGGTGTCAACACGCCCTAAAGAAAAATATACGGGTTTTTCTTCGGGTTATACGCGGCAAGGGTCGCTTCGATTAAGACCGTTGGTTCGCCGCAAGGCGAATTGCGAGTATACATGACAAGGAGGGAATGACAAAAATTATGAATGATAAAATAATGTTTGTCAAAGCAAGGGTGAAAGTGTTCCGAGTTTTAAAGGTACTTTCGTATTTGCTTGGTTTTCCGCTTATGCTTTACGCCGTTTATGCCGGCGCAAGGGCGATAGGCGGGTACGACGTTACGAAGTCCGTCAGCACGGCTGCATTTTGGGTCGTTGCGGGTTGCTGTATAGGCTTCGCGGCGCTACATGTTGCCATTGAGCTGTTGCTTAGGAAAAAAGATATTTTCCTACGTGCTTTGGTAACGGCGATAACGGCGTTAGCCGCAATAACGATACCCGTTTTGTGTGTGGAGGCATCGGCAAGGAAGGGCTTCAACGAGCTTAGCGACGGCTATGCAAACGCGGGATATAGGTATGACGGCTATGAAAAACAGCTTTCGGATTACTTAGACCGCGTAAAAGCTCACGATAGGGCGTTTGGAGATTTTCTTGCGCTGTACAACTTAGAGGGTACGGACGGATGGCTTTCCGGCGGCAACGTCGACACGACGCCCACGGCGGACGCGGATGACGAGAAAGGCATATTTTTAGCCGGATATGGCGACTATAAGCACTACGTGTTCGGCAAAGACTTCGGCGGAAGCTACGGCATGAACGGGCTCTATGCGGACGGCTTTATATTCGGTTATAAGCAAGCCGAATATATTCTAAAGACCTATTACGGTGTTCGTGACGAATTCGCTAAGGAAGGTCTTGACGCCGACGAGGCGCTAAAAGCGGCTCTTGCCGCGCTTGACGCGGAAGGCTCGGCATGGAGAGAATACCAAAAAACGGAGGAATATATCCGCGCCTACGGTGCCGCTCCCGCAGCCGCAAAGGGCGAAACTAAAATTAAAATCGGCGGTTCCGATTACGACCTGTACGATTTATACGCCGGGCATTATTATCTGACGCCGGCAAAGGTAAAGGAGCTGCTCAATACCTTTACCGGGTATATAGCTATACTGCCCGTAACGGGGGATTTGGTGGCGATAATAGAAGGCGTCGCGTCGATTTCCGGGATGGAAATTTCGGAGGAAAGCTTGGCTATATTGCGTGATTACCGCAATCTTGACTATGACGGAATAATGCAAATTTTAAACGACCTCAACATTGAATCCGGCGGACAGGTCCTGAACGAGGAATTTATTTTAAATTTATTGAGCGACCTTTCGTTCTATCAATCGCCGGCTACGTATCCGCAGATGTTCTTTATAGAGGACGCGTCCTTGCGCGATTATGCGTACGCGAAGTATTTAGGTACTAAGCACGGCGCGTTGGTAGGTTCCGTATTGATAGGCGACTCCGTAGGTGAGGTTACGTTAAATGCTTCGGGAAATGCTCCTATGAGCCAAAGCGCGCTCATGTCGTTGTTTGCGCGCATAGACGCGGAGGAAGAATACATGACCGCGTATTATCCGTGGCTGTCGGCAAGAAACGGGCTTATAAGGTTCGGCGGACTGATACCGGCGGCTATTATTTTGGCTTATTTCTTTGCAAGCGCGGAGAAAAAGAGCATGAAGCGCCTTTTCGCCCTCGAAACGGGTGTGGAAAGGGAGGCAAAAAAGGAGTCGGGCTTTAAAGAATTTGACGCCGTTGCTGAAACGGGCGCGGCAAAGGATGCGAAAGAGTCGGGAACGGACTTTATAGAATTTGACGGCGCCAAAACCGCTTCCGTACGCACGGACGAAGAGCTTCCGGACGGTACGGACGGATACGGCGAACAAGGAGGCGAAGCATGAAAAAACAATCGTTTTCGACTGCAATGTCGTTATTAAAAATTAATAAATATTCGCTGCTTAAAACGGCGGCGTATACGTGCGGACTTCCAGTGATAGGCGCGTACGCACTTGCAAAATCCCTACCGATATTTCAAGAGAACTCCACCTACCGCCCCTATGTACTTGCCGGCTTCTTTGTGTTTTTACTGGTGACCGTGTTGTATATAGCGGCTACGGCGATAACCGGCGCGGTCGTCTATAAGAAAAAAACGGTTACGGTGGCGCGCGTATGTACCGCGGTAACGGTGGCTTTAAGCGTACTTTTTACCACCGGAATTTGGTTCATAATAGACAAGGCATTGCCGCCCGTGATAAACGGCGCGACGCAAAATATGCTGACATATGACGACCTAAAGGACGATTATGCCACACACTCGGTCTATCATTCGGAGCTTTTAAAGGGCTTTATTGAGATGAATATAGAAAATGGCAGGCTTTCGCCGGAAAAGGCGGACATCTACCGCACAGAGGGCTACGGCAACGATGAGGTGGAACAACTGATAGAAAACTCCTACAACAGCCTTATGCTGGACGGATACGACAGCTTCAACGGTATGCTAGTGACGCTTGCGGGCGGCGAACGCCTTACCGTTCCCGTGCTAATACACCTTCTTTTTGACGAAAGGGACGCTCCCTCACACGACTTCAACGGCTATACCGGAGAGGGCAGAGGAGAGGATAACAAAAATAAACCCGTCGGCTGGTCGATACTGGACATGCAGGAGGGTATAATGACCTTCTCCGTGGACCTGTCCTTCTTGACTACGGGAGATTACGCGGACTTAATCAATTTCATCATACCCACGCTGTTTGCAGAGGACGGCATGGTGGAGCAGCTTATAGCCGGCGTTGAGGGCGCTGTTGCCGACGAGGATTTGTTGGGTTCGCCCATATATATCGGCGTAAACTACGCGGAAAACACAATTACACTTTCGCTCACTCCGTCAAGCACCTCACGCGGCGTGTACGACTATAAAAATATGGCGTACCTTGCCAATAACAATCTTTTGATTGCGGCAATATCACTGTTCCCGATAAGGGATGCGTTCTATCTTTTGGGCGCGTTTTTAGCGGTGTCAAGTCTTGCCGTAGGTATCGTTAGAGAAAAGCAATATGTAAAAAAGGAGGAAGCCGACAATGGAGAAAGCAAAGAAACTGCTTAGATTTGTAATACCGGCGATTTTGGTTATAACGCTCGTCGTAGTGTTCTCCGTACTTATAACGACTTATAAGCAGACGGCGGACACTCCGAATAATGGCGCGGATACGGAGACGCAAGAGAAAATCAAGCCCACCGACGTGCTGGACAAGATTTTGGAGGGCGTGCGGCTAGGCGCGGTTCCGGAAAACGGATACAGCTTCAATATAGACGCCGCCGCCGCGTTTGCCCTGACCGGTAAGGACGGAAGCAAGTCGTCGCTGAACTTTAAAATCAACATCACGTTGGATGTGGACCCGTCGACGGCTACCGCCGACAACCTATATGTGGTGGAACTTACAAGCACTAAAAATGGAATCGAAACCCCCTTGTTTAATCTGTATTACAAGGACAGCTTGACCGAAACGCCGTATATCTATGCGGGTGTCGGCAACGAAAAACATGCCGTGAAATTTACCTCCGTTAAAAAATTGGTTCAAAACGGCGTACCGGGACTTACGGGAGCCGGCGCGTCCGCGGACGGAACCGACGGGAAATGGAGTACGGAGAGTATTTTGGCGTTGCTCAATTTGGGCGGACTGCAAGGCGCGGCGAATGTGATAATCAATAACTTTGCGCTGAACGGCTCCAATTCGATAATCAAAAATCCGTATATATCGGAAAGCGGCGCCGAAGCCGGCTTCGAAATCAATATGGACAACGTGAAAGCGTTAATCGGCATAGCGACGGAGCTTATAGGCGGCATTGACGGTCTTGACGGCATAGAAGCCCAAGTCGACGGTATATTCAACGCCATAGGCGTCGACCTTTCATTTGTGCGCCTTAAGGACATAATAAATAACCTTCCGGAAACGGAGATAGGCGTGAAAGCCGTGTTTAACGCAAACGGAGCGCTTGCCTCTTTGGACGCCGGCATGAAGTTTGTGAACGATGTGGACATCGTTATCGATGCTACGGACGGCAGCCGCATTGCAGAGTATAAAATACCCGGCGGCACAACGGTTTCTTTTGTTCTTTCAAAGCTTGCCGTCAGTGCCGGCGCACCGCTGTTTACCGAGTTCCCGGAGGGCTTCGACGAGAACGAGTATCCCAAACACAATCTGATTAACTTCGAGTTCAACGGCACGGCAAGAGTGGAGGCAATCCGCGAAATCGACCAGGACGGCAACGAGGTTTGGCAACCCCGACCGGCGTATGATTACTTTGTGAAAGCCGACCTAGACCCGTTCGTGCTTCTAAACGGAATTGACCCCGCCAACCTTGAGAACAATATCAAGGCTATGGGAAGGTTCCACATCTACGCGTGGGCTACCGGTACGAGCAATTCTAAGGTGGAAATCGTATTTGACCCAGAACACACGGGTACGGATAATTTGTTGGCGCAGTTCAAGCTGTCCAGCTTTGCGGAATTGGCGTCCGATCAGTACCTGAGTTTCGACATTTCGGATTTGATTTACTATATAGCCGGTACTCCGTCTTCGGCGGGTACTGCGGCGGCGTCCGCGGACGAAACGTCCGGTGCCGTCGGTATTATCAACGGCATAAAGGGCATCATGGATATGATAGGCTTAGAATATGAAAAAACCGAAGACGGCTTTGCCATATCCCTATTCCCGCGCAATGTCGACCTCATCTCAAGCTTTCAAAACGAACTCATGACCGACTGGGGCGAAAGGCTGCATATCAGCTTTGAAAGCTTCACTTACGGTACATTATCGCCGGATTACGACGCTTACGCTCCTTTGGCGGCGACAAAATATTATCCGTACGAGGTTACAAACGTGGGAGTGCCGGAAGCAAATAAGCTTCTCACTGAATATGAGTACGGACAGAAATTCCAAAACGGATATACGACAATCGACATGTTGGTGACTTATAGGAGCGCTACCTCGTCGTACGCCAATCAGCAGAAGTCCTGCAAGGTGATTAAGTTAGAGGGCTTCGACAGCCTTACCCCCGGTGAGAAGGAAGTAACCGTATACTTCATAATTCCGCCTAGAAGCGGACAAATGGGCGTGTACGATGTGTTCGCGAACGGAAATTTACCGTACGGAATAAGAAAGTTAACCTATACGATAAAGGTCGCGCCTCCCGAAGATACATCAACCTATGCGTTGGTGTCGGACGGCATAAAGGCGGGGGAGAGTATTTTTGACAAGAACATTAAAATTAACGGAACCGCTACGGTTTTCAAGATTGCGTCGTTTAAACTCTACACCGACAAGGACGGCGACCTGTCAAACGCGATAAACACCAAAGGCGTTGCGCGCACGGCGGGTAAATATTGGCTGGAAGCCGTCGCCGAAAACGGCGCCGCCGTCGAACAGTATATCTATATCAACAACATCTATATTCCCGATTTTTCGGAGAAGCTAGTGCGAGGCGCTCCCGTTTTAGACCTGTACGGGTATACCCAATACTACGACACGGCAACCGGAACGGTTAAAACCGAAACTATTGTGCCCACCACAATCCAAACCAACGACTTCCTTAAGTTCGTAAACGACGTGATTGTCGGAAACGGCTTTACGCCGACGGAGCTTCAGAAGCCGAATGTAGGGCTGAAATACACCTACAATTATGCGGAAGACGGACAGGTGAAGACATATACCGCTACGTTCTCCGGGTTGCGCGTCATAGTGAAGGACGTGCTTGAATGGCAAGCCAGCTTCTCGTCGTCAACGGCAAACGAGGGCGGCTACGTCAATGCGGGAACGTGGATTCACCGCGCCGACGCCGACGGAACGCTCTATTCGGCGAATTTGCAATACGGCAGCGGCTTGAAGTTCGTAGGCGGCAAATATCAAATTTGGGACGTATACGGAAATGTCATCGCCGACGAGGTGGTTGTGAAAATCTGGAAGGGTTCAAGCGCGACGGACGTAAATGCCGTCGACGTAACCGACGAGTATTACGACGCGGTGACGGGTAGGTATAAAATCCGTACGGACGAGAACGGACACCCTATCCTGATAGGCTTGAACGTCAATAAATCCGCCGACGGTAAAAACCTTTATATCGAATTGACGGCTAAGTACGGATACCTGAAAGCATCTCAAAGAGGCTCTATAAGCTTTAATCCCGCTGTAGGTAGGTTTATACCGACGACAAGCGCCAGTCATCTTAAACCGTTCGCGCAGATATACTACACCTACGCGCAGTTCTCGTTCTACAACCCGGCAAGCACGGAGTATGCGGGAACCGAATACCTTTCGTTCGACTATGTTGCAAATAAATACTATGTTAAATGTCTGGGTAGAAAAATCTATGCGGAGATTAAGCTGTTTAAGCACGACGGGGAAACCGTGGTCGAGGTCGAAAACGCCTTTGATAAAAACGGTTGCTTGACGGTGTGCGAAGCAAATAACGGAACATACCATCTCAACTTTAAGTTCGACTTCGACGGAATAGTGTTTGTGTACGATACCGTAAACTTCACAATTTACGGGACGTCTACGACTGGTAGCAACGGAAGAACATCGTATATGAGCGCAAACTCCACGATTTCTTCAAGCGGCTTGTCTTTGGGTTACTTCCACACCGCCGGCACGGGTGCCTATTCCTCCGCCTATTTAAAGGTAACGGAGAACGGCTTTGTGATAGACCATACCACAAAGGGAATACCCGTGGAATTGAAATTCTACGACCTTGACGGCAACCCATTGGAAGCAGACTCGGTAATAGACGGCGACGGCAAGGCGGTAGGCGCAAAGGGCAAGTATATAATGTCTATAAGCTTTACCGTCGTGATTGACGGCGTTGAAGTGGAAATAGAACTGAAAGAAATCTTCGAAATAACATAACCTTGTATTTTGTCCAATTCGATGCAGGTCGGCGTTATTTTCTCCTCACGTAGCGTTGCTACGCGTCGTAAAAAATGCCTTGCCCGGCACCGAATTTGCCTAAAATCCGTATGTTTTCGATTGTGTAACTAAGCCCCGGCTCCTGATAGAAGTGCAATTTTATCCTCACATTACGTATGTGGTTACGGTAATATAGCAACGCTTAGAAGAAATTAAAAAGACGATAAGTGTTGGGGGTTACCCTCTATAAATTTAAAAACGCGGTTGACGCTAAGGATATAATCCTGCGTCAACCGCGTTTTTAAAGTAATCGGTGTTAAGCTTCAAGCTTGCGTTTTCTTTGGTTCTTTCTTGCATGCGCAAGAAAGAACTATAATAACACAACTACCACTTCTTAATATTGGCGGTCATTTCGGTGAAGATAACGCCCAAGCCATAGGCGCCCGCGTCGGGGTAGCCGATGCTACGGTCGCCGACGGTACCGGCGCGACCCATACGGGCGGCGATGAGTTTGGTGTTTTCCGCGCCTTTAACGGCGGCGGCGGCGCCTTTTTCTAGACCGGCTATGAGCTTAGAGCCTTTTTTTGCGGCTTCGATTATTGTATCCGCGCAAGGGACGAGAGCGTCTATGAGGGTTTTATCACCGACGACGGCGCCGCGTCCGAAGCTTCTTTCGCCGGTGGCTTGAATTGCTTTTACGGCGGCTTGCAGGAGAACGCCGATGTCGGAGAGGGAAACCTCTTCCTTATCGCCGGCGGCTTTTGCCGCTCCGCGGAACGCGGAACCCCAAATGGGACCGGAAGCCCCGCCGCAGTACTCCATTATGATTTCACCGGAGCTTTTTAAGAAAGCGCCGATATTGCTTTTTTCGCGCGATGCCCAATCGGCTTTCAGTTGGCGGAAGCCTTTGGCTATGCTCATGCCGAAGTCGCCGTCGCCGGCAACGGAATCCATTTCGCAAAAGTGAATTTCATTTTTGATGATGATGTCCGCCATGATGTCAATCCATTTGATAAAAGCCGCCGTGTTAATGGTTTCGCCTACGACGGGTTTACCCTTAACCTCATAGACAGCGGCGGAGGCTTTAGCGTCCTTTTTGGTTTCTTTAGCAACGGTTTTCGGTGTGGCGACGGGTGAAGAAGGTGTTATGTTGAGCGCTTTGGCAAGAGCCTGAATGGCTTCGATATAAACGCCGGCGTCGCCGGTACCGCCCCATTTGAGAGCAGGAGCGTCCACGGGGTAGTCGAGAAGTGTTTTAAGCTCCGCGTCTAGACGTAGGACGGAAACGGAGGCACCCGCCATATCTATGGACGTCATGTAATTGCCGACGAGAGTTTTGTAGATGACTATACCTTTTGCTTCTAGAACCGTGGAAACGGAATTATTGAGGATATAGAGTTCTTGTAGGGGAGTGCCGCCGAAGCCGTTTATAAGCAAAGCGATTTCTTCACTCTTTTTCAGTTTGAGATCTTCGATGAGGTCGGGTACAATGCGTTTGGCAAGCTCGTCGGCGGTTTGAATTTTTTCACGTTTTCTGCCGGGTTCGCCGTGAATGCCTACGCCGAACTCCATTTCGTCGGCACCTAGTTCAAAGGTGGGGGAACCCTTTGCGGGAACCGTGCAGGATGTCAAAGCAAAGCCGAAGCTCCGCACGTTGTCGATGGTCTTTTGAGCGACCGACTTTACTTCGGATAAGGACTTACCTTGTTCCGCGGCGGCTCCGGCTATTTTGTGTACGAACACCGTACCCGCGACGCCTCTGCGACCGACGGTGTACAGACTATCCTTTACGGCGATGTCGTCGTTAACGTAAACCGCGTCTACTTTTACGCCGTCTTCGGCGGCAAGCGCGGCGGCGTTGTTAAAATTCATGCAGTCGCCGCTGTAGTTTTTAACAATCATGAGAGTACCCTTGTCGGAAGCCGTGGCTGTAAGGGCGTTGTATACTTGAATTTGGGAGGGGGAAGCGAACACGTCGCCGCAAACCGCCGCGTCCAGCATTCCCTTGCCGACGAAGCCGCCGTGAGCCGGTTCATGTCCGGAACCGCCGCCGGAAATCAAGCTGACCTTGTTTTTGTTGAGGTCTTTCTTTAAAAGAACCTTGTTTTTCGCGTCGAACGCCAGTTCGGGGTGCGCCTTTGCAATACCGTAACACATGTCGTAGACAAATGTTTCCGCCTTATTCATTATTTTTTTCATGGAATACTTGCTCCTTATGCTATGTTTCACTTACACGTGGAAACGGACGCGGCAGAAACCGCGTCCGCCCGTATAAGCGATCAATTTAAGCTTTAATTAGTCCTCGTCATCACAGCCGCAACCGCAATATTTGGCGTTGGCGCCGATTTTGTCGGCGGTGACTATTGCCGCGGCAACCATTGCGGGCGTCACGGGGAAGTTCATGTTGTGTACGCTCTCTTCGGGTATGCAAGCTTTTTCGGCAACCTCTTGCAATCTGTCGCCGATGTCTTCTACGCCTAAGTCGGCAAGACAGACCGGTAAGCCGACGGTTATGCAGAACTCTATAACTTCGTCGATTTCCTCTTGAGGGGCGTTTTCAAGTACGAGCTGGCAAAGCGTGCCGAACGCGACCTTTTCGCCGTGGAAATACCGGTGAGTCTCTTCAAGCACGGTTAAACCGTCGTGAATGGCGTGCGCCGCGGCAAGTCCGCCGCTTTCAAAGCCTAAGCCGGAAAGCAATATGTTGGCTTCAATGATGTTTTCAAGAGCGGGAGTTACGACGTTGCCTTCGCAAGCCAGTAACGCCTTGTAGCCGTCCGAAAGAAGTGTGTCGTAACAGAGCGACGCAAGCGCAAAAGCCGTCCTTGTGGCGACGGCGGCGGGAGTTTTCTTTTCTCTTACGCCGCAGGGCAAACCGGCGTTGACGGGACGGTTGGAAAGCGTGTTTGCGCGCGCCTCAAAATAAGTGGAGAGCGCGTCGCCCATGCCCGATATTAAGAAACGCGCGGGCGCTTTGGCAATAACCGATGTGTCGATTAATACGACGTCGGGGCTGGTGAAGTAAGCGTAGTCGTCAAACGCGCCTTCCGGAGTGTATAAAACCGCAGAGTGCGAGGTGGGTGCGTCCGTCGCCGCAATCGTCGGCACGATGATAAGACGCGATTTAGCCGCGTTAACGCATTTGGCGGTATCAATGGCTTTGCCGCCGCCCAGACCGATTATACAGTCGCATTTGTTTGCTTTGGCTAAGGCTTGAAGCTGTACAACCTCTTCGCGTGAGCATTCGCCCGTGAAATTGCAGGGGACGAATGTAACCTTGAATTTTTCGGCGGTTGTGTCAAGCTGCGTTTGGACGCGCTTAACGTCGTCGGGGTGCGCTATAAGCAGCGCAGATTTTCCGAACAAACGCACGAAGTAACCCAGGTTGTACAGTTCGTTTTCGCCCTGAACGTATTTGGACGGGCAGATAAAAGCTTTTCTCATAATGTTCTCCTTATCTAAAAAAAGTTAATTGTTTTATGTGCGCTTAAAGGCTTTGCGTTTCCGCGCCTACAAACACACCGTCATTAATTATAATCCACATTTTAGCAAAAGACAAGTCCGAATATAATATTTTTTTGAGTATTTAAGGTAATCTTGCCGTCTTTTTATATAAATCCGCGTTTTGTCCGCCTTTACAAGTGACTTCGACGGTATTTTTTCGCCCAAAGCCGACGACGTACCGCGCGCTTGTTGTTTTGCGACCTTATATCTCAAACGCTTTTCTAAGATATTGAGCTCTTCTTTTATGCGGCACTTTATTCTACAATCTGCATACATGCAAACGGTTCACGCTCATATTGTACAAGATATTGACGAATATATGGCAAAGACCGTATAATCGGCGGGTTTTTAAACGGAATTTTAAATACGTTAGACTAAGAATAAGTTTTTTTGTGCTAAACGTTTGCCAAATGCGCGTGAGTCATGTAAAATATGTTTGTCCTTAGGGAGTAGTTTGCCGCACACCGCGCGCAACGTTCGGTTTAGAGGGCGGGGAAGCTTGAAAAGAATTTCCGCCGCGTTAAATTCGGCGTAGAACGGCGGTGTGGCGGGTCGCAAATCAACAGCCCCGCCGCGCGGAAAAATATATAAGCGCGGCTTGGTTTGCGAAGTTCGGCGTGACGCGTCGGAGATTGAACAAGACTTCGGACGGTTTTCGCCGTTCGGAGTTTTTTTAGTTTTAGGGGAGTAGTCGTTACCGCTTGACGGGCGTCCATACCCCGTTTGACGCCAGAGTATAAAACGGAAATCACATATTATGATACATGTACGCTTAAAGCCCAAAAAGAAACGCAAGAACGGTTTTGATTTTGCGGAGAGACTCATTCTTGCCGAAGCGGCTTTGAGAACCGTTGAAATAACAACCGCCGACAGCGTGCTGTGCGTGTCAAGTTCGGCGGGCGCGTTGGAAAGTAAGGTTTTACGCGCGGTCGGTTGCCACGTCCATTCTATAGGCAAGATTTGCCGAAAATATTCGGACGTATTTAAGGACGCCGGCAGAATAAAATATCTATCGAAGGTATTTGAGCCGGCTACGCTGGGCGAATACGATTTTATAATATTGTTTGACACCGGCGGGGCGTTGGCGGAAGCCGGGTTGCTTTCAAGCGTTCAAGGACGGCTGACAAAAGGCGGCACGCTGTTGATTGCGGATGGAACCGCCGGGTACGCTTCCGGTTACTACGTTAAAATTCTTACCGATTTGAACGTGGAAAACGTCTACGACGGGCGGCTAACGGTTATCACGGCAAGCCGCACGGAGCGAGCGGAAGCATGGTAATATTTAGCAAGGCGCGTGTGCGCAAGGCGTGTTAAGCGGCGTGCGGAAACAATATTAGGTTTTAGAGCGCGCAGTGCGCTTCGCGAAAAACAAAAGCCGTATTAAGTGGAAAACGCTACGCGGTAAGAATGCAAGCGAAAGCGGTAAAATGCTACGCGGTAAAAAAAGAAAACAAACGTTTAAAGCAGTCGCGGTTGCAGAATTGTCGCCGTGCGCTTTACGGGAGGGAATAATGGTAAATCCATATGAGATGAGCACCGAAGAAATATTCGTGTCGCTTAACGCAGACGCGGACGGTTTGACGTCGGAGGAGGCAAGTGAGCGTGTACAAAGGTACGGCTTGAACGAGCTTACTGCGGAAAAAAAACGTCCGATGATACTGAAGTTTTTAGACCAGTTCAAGGATGTGATGATTTTGGTGTTGCTTGCAGCGGCAATCATATCGGCGGCTATGGCGCTATATCAGCACGAATATCGGGACTTAATCGACAGCGGACTTATTCTTCTTATCGTAATAGTTAACGCGATAATCGGATTGACGCAGGAGCGCAAAGCGGAAACGGCACTTGAAGCGTTAAAAAACATGAATAAACCTATTTCAAAGGTTATACGCGACGGTTCAATTCAGAAAATAAAGAGCGGCGAAATAGTGCCGGGCGACGTGGTTGTGCTTGAAGCCGGCGACGTAGTTCCCGCAGATTTACGGTTAATCGAAAGCGCGGCGTTGAAAATAGAGGAAGCGGCGTTGACGGGTGAGTCCGTTCCCAGCGAAAAGGATTTTTCCGCTTCCGTAGCCGCGGACGCTCCGTTAGGCGACAGACGGAATATGGCGCACAGCTCCGGAATAGTTGCATACGGACGGGGCAGGGGCATAGCCGTTTCCACGGGAATGAATACCGAGGTGGGTAAGATAGCTAAAATGCTTTCCGAAAACACTGCCGAACGCACACCCTTGCAAAAGCAACTCTCAAGAACGGCGAAAATTTTGTCGCTGTTGGTTATGGGAATTGCCGTAATAATATTTATTTTTTCCGCGGTTCAGAAGGGAACGGACGGCATAATAGACGCGTTCATGACCGCCGTAGCGATAGCCGTGGCGGCTATTCCGGAGGGCTTGCCGGCAGTTGTCACGATAGTGCTTGCCATGGGCGTCCAAAAGATGAGCGAGCGCAACGCGATAATAAGAAATCTGCCCGCGGTGGAAACCTTAGGCTGTTGCGAAATTATTTGTTCCGACAAGACCGGCACTCTGACGCTCAACAAGATGACGGTTCAAGAGTTGTACACGCCCCAAAGCGGCACGGTCTCCGCGGAGAGCGGCAAAACCTCCGAGGACACAGAGGTTGACGCGTTGGTACGCGGCATGGTGCTTTGCAACGATACGGTGGTAGGAGAAAGCGGGCAGCTTTACGGCGACCCCACGGAAACGGCGCTTGTGGCTTATGCGACCTTCATAGGGCGCGACGTAAGCGACATTAACGCGCAGAACCCACGTGTGGACGAAATACCCTTCGACAGCATACGCAAGCTGATGAGTACCGTCAATAAGACGACGGGTGACAACGGCGAAGCGGTCCGCATAGCGTATATTAAGGGTGCGCCGGACATGCTTATAAAGCGTTGTGCGTATATCTCACGCGGGGGAGTTTTCGAAAAGATAACCGACGAGGACGTCAAGCTTATCAACGGAGCTAACGCGGCTATGGCGCACAAGGCGTTGCGCGTGCTTGCCGTCGCGATAAAGCCGGATTGCTCCGATACCGCCGCGGCGGAGGACAACGCGGTGTTTGTAGGGCTTGTCGGCATGATAGACCCGCCCCGTCCGGAGGTAAAGGACGCCGTAGCGGTGTGCAAACGCGCCGGCATGACCGCCGTTATGATAACCGGCGACCATAAGGAAACCGCCTCCGCGATAGCAACGGAAATAGGAATTTTGGGAGAGGGACAGACCGCTATCACCGGCGCGGAGCTGGATCTCATGGGCGACGAGGAATTCTACGGTAAGCTTGACGAGATCCGCGTTTACGCGCGCGTCAGTCCGGAAAACAAGGTAAGGATAGTAAAAGCATTTAAGACCGCGCAAAAGCGAATTGTGGCAATGACGGGCGACGGAGTTAACGACGCGCCGTCGCTGAAGTACGCCGACATCGGCATCGGTATGGGAATAACCGGTACGGACGTGAGCAAGGGAGCAAGCGATATGGTGCTTGCCGACGACAACTTCGCCACAATCGTGTCCGCCGTCGAGGAAGGACGCAAGGTATATTCGAACATCAAAAAGGCGGTGCAGTTTTTGCTGTCCGCAAATATAGCGGAGGTTCTCTGCTTGTTTATAACTACGATTTTTATGCGCGTGCCGTTCCTTACGCCGGTCATGATTTTGTGGGTTAACATGGTGACGGACTCCTTCCCGGCGCTTGCCCTCGGAATGGAAGCCGCGGAAAAGGATATCATGAGCCGGCAGCCGCGTAAAAACGGTTCCAGCCTGTTCTCCGGCAGAACCGGGTTGGACATAGCCATTCAAGGTATCATGCAGACCGCGTTGATACTTGCCGTCTATTGTATAGGCTTCTATGCCCTAGACGGCGCCAACCACGAGACGGCGGTAACGATGGCATTTACCGCGCTCTGCTTTATACAACTGTTCCACAGCTATAACATGCGTTCGCAAACCAATTCCATTCTTAATCGCCGTTTCTTTAAAAATAAAGCACTCAATTTAGCGTTTTTAGTAGGCGCGGCGCTCATCGTCCTTGCCGTATCCATCCCCGGGTTGAACGGCATATTCGGCGCGACCGCCCTTGACGGCATAAGATGGGCGGTAGTCCTCTGCCTGTCCTTCGCGATTATCCCCCTCGTCGAGCTCTCTAAGATAATCGAGAAGGCGGTTTTAAAGGATAAGGAATAGAGGAATTTATTTTTTCGCGTCGCTCAGTGTGACGGAGCGGAATAAATTCCGCGTAGATTGTCACCTTGAGCCGGAAATAAATTCAGCGCAGACTGTCATCTTGAGCGCAGACCTGTCACCCAATGGGAGCGCGGTTTTTTATCCTGTCACCTTGAGCGCGTAACATGCTACCCCAATGGGAGCGCGGTTATTTAGACTGTCACCTTGAGCCGACACGTAGTGTCGTGTCGAAAGGTCCCCTTATGGGTGCGCAAACTCTTGCGTCACACCACCATGCAACGCGCATAAAGCTGTACAAGGTCGGCGGCTTTCGCCGCCTCAAATAATGCGGGGGCTGTCGCCGACTGTCACCCCATAATGGGAGCGGTTTCTTTAGACTGTCACCTTGAGCCGACACATAGTGTCGTGTCGAAAGGTCCCCTTATGGGTGCGCAAACTCT
>JAITPR010000046.1 GCA_031289315.1 Clostridiaceae bacterium
ATTGTCTGAAAGCACAGGACGTAGCACCGCTACGTACGAGTATTTCAGACGGTTTTAGACTAAAAAGAGTCGAAAAGATTTTCTTAGCCAAAAGTCGTCACCGCGGATTGTCCACTCCCCTTTTTAGCCCATTGTAATAACATTTTCAAGTTAGCTATAATAAACATTGTAAGCCCGTTGTAATAACATTATTTATCACATTGACCTTGCCGCCAAACCGCATAAAAAATATTTTTACAGGTATTTGGCACGGCGTTTTCTCTGCGAAGCGCGCGGTAATATCTACACTTTGAGTAAAGCATATAGCGCCAGCGCGGCACTTTTTCTATAAGGCGCGTGGTCGGACACGCAAAACTCCGCCGTATTTGGCGGAGTTTCACGCATATAAAAGTGCATAGTAAAACTTTGCACTTCCGGAATTATCTTTGTCACCAATGAACGAGGCACTACTGCCCGCTTTGCGACGTATGCCTGGTGACAATTACTCAACTTATCTTTGTTACCGATGGAGCGGGACACTGCCCGATAAGCCTATCTTACGCCGCAAACAATCTGTTTATATCCGCTTGTCTTATACCAGCACTTATCAGTTTCAGCAAATTAACGCACTCGTAAAACGTGATGCCTTCCGTTACCTTACCAGATAAGTACCTATCGGAAACGCGTAACCATAAACCGATTTCCGCGCGGTAAGAATTTTTTTCCGCTTCAAACCGCACCGAAATGCGGTTTACCGGTCCGTCATCCGATAGAATCGGCTCATACAGCATGAAATCTGTTTCGGTTTCGGTATTCGCGTACAGTTCCGCAACGCAAGCGTCGGGAACGCACGCACTTACGATTTCTTGTTTGATTGTTTCCTTCATTGTTTCCGATTTTTCCATTATACTTCTCTCCTTTGGCTAAATGCCCTCGTCAAAATTTTTTTCTTTTTTCATTACCGTTGCATGGGTACTTCTCCTATTCGTGTGCTTCGCGACGTGATTTTTCCGCATGTTTCTCTTTACGAACATATAATACAACATAAACTTACATTTTTGTTAAAGCTGCACCGACATATTATGTCGCATTGTGTCGAATTTTAGTTAATTTGAAAAATCCCTAAAAACCGCCGAAAAAACTCTTTTTTATAGAGTGGGTGTATATAAAAAAACCGTTTTCGTGAGATGAGCATATGCGAAAAAAGGCTTTCATTAGGTGAGCGTATACGAAAAAAAATGCTTCCGTGAGGTGAGCGTATATGAAAACCTCACTACGCCATCACTGCAACCCGTTATATACCCTAACCCTTATTTATATTTTTTCCTTATATTTCTCTAAAACTTGCAATTTCTATGAGGTGGGTGTATATTGTATATATATGAAAACTTTATATATATCGGATTTAGACGGCACTCTTCTAAATAATGCGGCGGAAATAAGCGATTTTACCCGCGCCGCAATAAACCTACTGACTTCGGAATACGGCGTGAATTTCGCCGTAGCCACTGCGCGCTCCGAAGCGACCGCTAGCACTATCCTTGCCGGAGTTAACGTCAACGTACCCTCCGCCCTCTTAAACGGTGTCTGTATATACGACCTTAAAAAACGCGCATATTTAAACGCCGAATGCCTAACAACCTTGCAATCGGAACGGATTTTCGAGGTCTTCGACAGATTTTCCCTTTCCGCGTTCATACACACCATAGAAGAGGGCATACACCGCACTTGGGTGCTTGGCGAAGAAACACCATTCATTGCCGATGTCATCAACAAACGTAAGGAAAAATACGGCAAGGTCTTCACCCCCGTGGACAGCCGTTTCGATTGCGCCGGAAACATGATGTATGTGTCGGCATTAGGCTCAAAAGAACCTCTCCTTTCCGCCGCTAAACGCCTGCGCGCCTCCCCCGGTCTTAATGTAATTTTCTATCCCGATACCTACATTCCCGAAACTTGGTTTCTTGAAATCAGTTCCGCGACCGCCTCAAAGAAGACCGCCGTCCAAAGTATTATAAAAAAATTTGGTTTTGACCGCACCGTTTGTTTCGGCGATAACCTAAACGACTTACCTATGTTCTCCGTCTGCGATGAACGCTACGCCGTACGCAACGCTTGCGAGGACTTGAAACGCAAATCCGATGCCGTAATCGGCAACAACTCCGACAACGGCGTCGCCGAATTTCTCCTAAACCGCTTCGGCGCTAAACTCTAGACGGGAGCTTACTTTAAAAGCCGCTATTGAAAATAAGTTCTTGAGGAACACAAAATCCTCCGCAATAATGCGGAGGATTTTATTTTATTGTGGTAAAGTTAGCGCGCCAACAAAAACCCTTGCGGATCTAGAGTTGAGCCTTTAAGGTTGCCCCGACGGACCAACCGTCGCAAATAACTTAAAGAATTATGCGCCTGCGCCAGCGTCCGGATTTTCCTTGACTTCCTTATCCGCCTCTTCCTTATTTACTCTAAATTCGGGACGGGTTAAGATTTGCAGCATCGTATATAAGCTGTTCTTCAAGATAATCTTGTCGCGCGGGTCGGGGGTACTAAAGTATGCACCTATAAGCACTCTCGTGATAGCTATATAAGTACTCTTCTTCGTATGCGTCGTAAGCAAGTACGCCATAAACGGGGGAAGCTTGGCAAACTTAGGCGGCTTCTCCGGTTCTACAGCCGGCTTCTCTTCTTCCGGTTTTGTGGGTGCAAAATCATCAGCTTTGGATTCAGGCTCCTCTTCGGGCTTATCCTCAGGCTCAGACTCCTCTTCGGTTTCGGAAACTTCTTCCTCTACTTCGGCGGAGTCTGCGATGGTTTCCTCATCGCCCTCCGCCGCCGGAAAATTTGAGTCTTCCTCATCATCTTCAAGGGTTGCTACATCGTCGTCATCATAGACGCCCTCAATATATTCGCTATTGGTATCGGTAACTATAACTTCATCGGCAAGAACTTCCGTCTCGTCGTCATCATACAGACCTTCAATATAGTCTGTACCCTCGTTGCTAACGGCTTCCGTCACGATTGTCTCTTCCGTCTGCGCGGGCTGCTCGGTAACCGGCGGTCGATCAACATAAATATTGTTGACGATATTTACGCCGCGGTGATAATCCTCTTCGGTTTCTCCCTTAGGATACTTCGCGACGGCACCGCCGATAACCTCTTCGATTTGCTTGGAAGCGGTCGAAAGCGTCTCGTTGGAGGGCTCGGCAACCTTTAAGTCTTGTATCATAACGGCGGTATCCAAATCGTCCTGCATCTTGTAGAACGCCTTCAAACACCCATTCACGTTAATCCTGCCGATAAGTACCAATATGAAACTCAAAATTGCACCGGCTATAATCGCGTAAATGGAATTCGTCAGAACTACCTGAAGCTCTCCGTTTGTAAGACCCAATACAAAATACGCACCAATTAGAATAACGAGTATCGCATTGAATAGCGACACGCCGAATTCTCTAGCGTATAAAATCTTAGGACGCTTATAGCAAGCCTTTTCACTTATGAACTCACTCGGATAACCGAAGCGCTGTTCCATAAAAGCCGCCCACTGAAGCTTAATGGTTTTCGGGGCTTTCGCAATACACTTCGCCTCGAATTCATCGACATTATTTTCGTCTATAATGCCGTCTTGGGTCTCGGCGATGTACTTAGAGATCTTCTTGGAAGTTCCCTTAAGCTTGCTCGCCTTGTTCCCGATTGTGCAAAGCGCGATAATCAAAAAGATTGCCGCGATTGCGATTACAAGTCCGATAAAAAATCCACCAACATTGAAATTTTCAATTTGGGCGACTAGATCGGAC
Source organism: Clostridiaceae bacterium (assembly GCA_031289315.1). Classification (GTDB taxonomy): domain Bacteria; phylum Bacillota; class Clostridia; order Christensenellales; family CAG-917; genus JAITEJ01. The sequence continues at coordinate 3,777 of JAITPR010000046.1, forward strand.
AGCTTTTCGTAGATGTCGTTCAAAAACTGCATAAACGTGTATCTCCTCAACTTTATTTATACAACTCATATTATACCACTAACTTCAAAAAATGCAAGAGTTTACTGCAAGTATTTTTAAAATTGGTAATATTTATAGGAAAATTGTCGAACCATCGCGAACGGAATAAAAAGCGATAAGATCAACTTTTTTCTTAAACGCGCGTTCAACTGCTGTTTTATACAGATAAAGTTGCCGTTTGTACGTTTCGGCAAGTTTTTCCGCATTTTTAAGGCTATTTTTAAAATCTACCACCACAAGCTTGTTTCCGAAGATTATGAGGTCGATTACGCCTTGAATCAACGTTTTGTCTTCCACTTGGACGTTTAGAACCTCTTTCGCCGGCAAAAAAAGTAAAAACGGTTGTTCGCGTTTTACCTTGTTTGCGGCGGCGTAACGCATAATTTTCGAGTTTAGGCACCTAAATATGTCGCGCGGATTTACAAGCTCCGCCGTTTCGCGGCTTATCAAACCCGCTCCGGTCATATCCTCGACCGCCTTTTTCACGCCGTCAAGCGATGTGATACCTAAATCAATGTGTTGCATTACGGCGTGGAATGCCGTTCCGGCGTCTGCCGCTGCACCGTCCGCATAGTAAAATTCGCCGTCTTCGTCGTACTCCCGCGCCCCGAACGACTCCAAAGCTTCCATATCGGCGCGTTCTTCTTCACTTGCGGAGGTTTTATATTCCGTATGTGCGGCTGTGTCATCCGTAATCCCAAATGCGTGTTTATCCGTTTCGTACGCGGCGGCGTTGCCGTCAAGCACAATCACGGGGGTATCTCCGCTAGACAAGCCGTCTTTAAACGCCTCAAGCCCTTCTAAAAAGACGGAGAATTCCTCCGCTCCGCTCATACCGCCGCGTCGATGTCTAAGGTCTTCCTCCTCCGTTTTGTAAAGAGAGCCGCCCTTTTCGGCGTTAAGCGCGCTTACGGAATATTTAGCACCGGTAGTGGTTGCTTCCTTATAGTTATAATGATACTTAAAGTATGTTTCTATTCTATTACAATATATAGCATTATAAGTAGCTCCGGAAAGCGCGGTTACACCCGTACCTCCCGCCGCCGCCAAATCGGTAAAGGAGCGTGCTTTTTCACCGGTGAGCGCGCCGTTAAGCGCCTCGGACGGGCGGTCTTCCCGCGCGGCAAAACGATTACCCTCTGTCGCGGCGGGCGCGTTTGCAATAGCATGGTTTATTGGCGGAGCGATTTCGGTAGCCGGTACAGTGTTAAGCGCGGCATTTACGGCGGTGCCTATAGTGAGCGCGGTGTCAGTGGAGTTTAAGGCGGTGCCGGTGCTTACAGTGGAGGAATTTACGACGGATGCGGTGTCGGCAACGCTTGCGGTATTGGATTTTACGGCAACCGCAGACCTTGCGGCGGGCGTAGCGGCGGAATTATATTCCTCCGTCGGCAATTCGTCCTCTCCGTATAAAAATGAATGCGTTTTAAACACGGCGTTCAATTCGTGATTTTTATATACCGCCGCACTCAAAACGTCTGCGAAATCACGCAATACGGAGGCGGGTGACGAACGCGCGCCGTAGTCGAACGCGTTACCGGATATAAATAACCGGCTTTTTGCACGCGTAAGCGCCACATAAAACAGCCGCATTTCCTCTCTTGCCTCGCGGCGCACGTTAAGAATCTCCGCCGCCTTCAGAGAAAGCGTATCGGATTTGACCCGTGCCGCGGAGTCAAAGTAGCGTAAACCCAAAATTTCCGCATAGCCGGACAGTCTTCCGTTTTCTATAAGCGCGTCACCGCCCCGCGACTTTGAACCGCCGGGGTTTATGCACGGCAGGAAAACGACCTCGTATTCCAGCCCCTTGCTAGCGTGAACCGTGACGACCGTCACCTTGTCGTCGTTTTTTGCGGCGGGAGGCGCCCCTTTTTTATCCTCCGGCGCGGCGTCGTATTCGACTAGAAATTTATGAGCGGACAGCCGTGTCGTTTCGGCGCGCTTTAAAAATCGGTTTGCCGCGTCCAAACGTCTGCGTCCGCCTGGGCGGCTCAACACCGCCGCTTCGTAGCCGGTATCCGAAATAACTCCCGACAAAAAGGCGAATACACTTTTATAGCCGCACCTAAGCCGCCACGTTTCGAACCACGCCGCGAACTCCGCCGCCTTTGCGCTCAAGCCGTCACCGAAATCGGGTGCGTCAAGCAACATTTGATAAAGACTTTTTTCTCCGCCTTGCGCGGCTCTAAAAGCGTTAGCGTTATCCGTTTCTTTTGAATCCGCCGCCGTATCGCTTACTCCGTCGTCCCATACGCGGTTTGTCATTTCCCCACATGCCGCAACTCTTTCGTCGGAGGTATTTTTTTCTCCGACGCTTGCCTTTGCGTCCGCCGCGCCGTTTGCTTTTATATTTCCGCCGCCGGCTTTTATTTTTCCATCATTGAACTTTGCGTCCGCCGCGCCGCTCAAACCGTTCTCCCTTATCCGGAACAGCTCTCTCTCGTCGAAGCCGCCGAACGGCGATAAAAGCAATCCGGCGAACGGCATGTCGTTATGCGGGTCGGATACCGCGCGCAATAAATTTATTATTTCCTCTTCCTCTCTGCCGCGTCCGCTTTTGAGAACGCCGTCGTCAAACGGAATACCCGCGGCGCGCAACGCCTCAAGAACTCTCTCCGCGGATTGGTTGCGGCTTCTAAGTAGCACGGCGAAGTCGCCGAACTTAAGACGCTCTCCCTTTGAGGAAAAAGCTCTCTCTTTAAGCTCTAAAATTTTGGCGGCGATATACCTACCCTCCGGACAATCGGCTTCGCCGCGTCCAGCGTCCTTTCTTACGCTGTACACTGCGGTATTTTCGGCTTTCACTCTCCGCGGCTTTTCGAACAAGTCGACGCCGACATACTCCTTGTAGTCCGCGCCGTCCGCATCGCCGAACCGCCCGAAGGTTTTGTAATCTATGCCGCAAGTCTTCTCCGTCATCACCGCGTCGAAAACCTTGTTGACAAAATTAAGAATACCCCTCTCGCTCCTGAAATTGCGGTTCATGTGCCTAAGCTTGCTATCCTTCGCGGCAATGTCCTGCCGCTTTTTGAAAATCTCCGGATTTGCCAGCCGGAAGCCGTAAATGCTCTGTTTTAAGTCGCCCACCAAAAAGCTTTCCGCACCGCTTTCCAGCGCGGACACAATGAAGTCTTGAATGGGATTGATGTCTTGATACTCGTCCACGAAAATATGCGTGTATTTTTTCAACACCGTTTCGGAATCGGAGGCAAGCAAATAGGCAAGACCGTGCTCCAAATCGTTGAAATCCGCCTTTGCCGCCGCCGCTTTAAGCTTTGTGTAGCGTTCGCCGTAATCTCTCGTCAACTCCGCTAGCTTTTTGGTATAGCGCGCGCCTTGCGCGTGCGCGGTGACAACCGCGCCGTAATCGGCAAAGGAGAAAAGTAGCTCGTCCGAAAACGCCGCGAAGCCCTCTCTAAAATTCTTATGTCTTTCCTTGACAACCTCGTCGCCGCTCTTTATTCGTTTACCCGCCAAGCTAGGCTTGTCGTATTTAACGGCGTTCAGCGCCGCCGAAAGCTCCTTTATCGACGACGACCTCATAATTTCCGTGCAAAGCCTTATCGCGGAATTAAGCGGAACAGAAAATAAAACGTCCTCCTCCGCTACAAGCGGCAACAAGTCCGCCGCTTCCTCCGCGAATTCCGCCGCCGCTCCGCGCGCATAGTCAAGCACGCATTTAGCCGCGGAGCTTTCCTCCGCGTCACCGGCGTTGCCGTCTATAAGTCCCGTCAAAAACGCTTCCTTGTCGTATTGAATATCCGCCTGTCCGTCCAAATCCTTGATAAGCTTTTTAAGCGGCTCTTCCTTGCGTCCGCCGAAAACCTCCAAAAGCTCGGCAAATTCCGCGTCGCCCGCGGCGTGGCGCACCTCGAAGCAATCCGTTAACGCCTTTTCCGAAAGCATTTCCCGTTCACCGTCGTTGAGCAGCTCGAACGAAGCCGCAAAGCCCGCCGGCTCAAAGTGTTCTCTAAGTACATCCAACGCGAACGCGTGCAAGGTTTTTATCGCCGCAAGCCCCACAGCATCTATTTCCTCTATGAGGCGCTTTCTGTCCGCGCCCGCCGCCGTTCTTGCCGCGTCGTACAACGCCGTCGTTACGCGCTCTCTAAGCTCCTCCGCGGCGGCGTTTCCGAAGGTAACGGCAAGTATGTCGGAAAGGGGCGTTCCCGCCACGACCAAATCTATTACGCGCTGTACCATGACGCGCGTCTTGCCGCTTCCGGCAGATGCGGAAACCACTTGACTCCCTGTGGAATCAAGTATGATTTTCTGCTCTCCGCTCCAGTTAAATTTCTTTATCTCTTCGCTCATATTAAACGGTAATAACGGGCGCAAAAGCGTCCGCCGTTGCCTCATCTTTCCCTCACGTATTCCTTGTATGCGCACAGCTCCGCGTAGTCGCAGTAGGCGCACTTGCCCTTTATAGGCGATGGCGCTATCTCTCCGTCGGCAATTTCCGTGACGGCGGCAAGTATCAAGGCTTCCACGTACGACAGCGCGATGGGAAAAATCTCCTCCGTTTTAACGCCCTTATACGCGCGCTCCGCGGCACCCTTAGCCTCCCCCGTACGCGAACGCTCCTTATTGCCGCAATGCGGGTCAAGCTCTCTTATAATCTCCGACGGAGCAGCTATAAGTCCCTTATACTTATACCGTTTGGCGTTGTCCTTTGTGTCGAATTTGTCGTACACAGGCATGTATGCGGCGACGGCGGGCAAAAGCGACCCGTCGGATTTTAAAAGCGCGTCCAAATAAACCAAAAGCTGTATTTTTTCGCCGTTTAATATTTGAGCGGGTTTAAGTTCCGCACCGGCGTATGACTTATAATCTATAACCGCAACGTAGTTCCCGAAACGGTCTATACGGTCAATTTTGCCTTCAATCTCCGTTTCAACGCCATCTTTTGACAGCTTTAACGCCGGTATACGTCCGCCGGCACCGATACGCGCCTCTATAAGCCACGGTTTAAATCCGGACTCTCTCACAAGCGCCGTCATCTCAACCGCCGTTTTCTGACACTCACGCTTTACGCGTTCAAGGAAATGTCTGTCGGCGGCGCGCTCGGCTTGCCGTAGATATTTTTCCTTTATAACCGCATCGGCTATGCGCCCTACAAGCGCGTATGTTTCGTCATCGGGCAGGTCATAGCGCCCGCCGTTCTTTATGGCAAGCTTAAAATATCGCTCCAATACGTCGTGAATTATAAGCCCGGCATCGGTGCTTTCCAGTCCGCCGTCGTCCCGCTTTTTGAGCCTCAAACGGTACTTAAAATAATACATGTACGGGCAAGCGAAATATGTTTCTAGACGGCTGGCGCTGAAGCGTCTGTCAACGGGTTGAGGATATAGCGGTACGGCGGTACGCACGGCTACGCGGTCTATACGTCGGCGCACTTCCTTTGACAATGCGGCATCCGCGGCACGGAACGACCCCGCCCTTTCCGGCGGTAGCTCCCCCGACGCGCGGCATATCTCATAAGCCGCATTGGCTTCCGTAGAAAAAAATCTAGCGAAAGCCTGCGCCGCCGCTTCCTCCGTGCCGTAATCCGACGCGTCCCGTATTCCGGGAATATCCGTCTTCAACGGCTTTCCGCCGGAGCTTAAAACCGCCGACAGCTCCCCGAACAACGATGACGGCGAAAGCGCGTCCCCGCCCCGCGACGTTTCACTGTAGGACACAGTTATAAAATCCTTAGCCTTTATGAGCAACTGAATCAGAAAGAAAATATCGTACCGCGCCGTCTTCTTTACCGCCGAAATAAGCGGCTTCCCGCTCCTTTCAAACGCGCTTTCGTCTTGCTCCGTAAGCACGGAAACACGCCGTTTTACCCCCGGAATGGCGCCCTGCGACGCGCCGGCTAAGAACAACGCTTTTATATCGGCGTAGCGGCTTTCGCCCAACTCTCCCACGAAAACCGTGTCCACGTAGAGGGGCGCCAACGCTATTTTAACGGAGTCACACATGGACGCCAAAAGCTCCGTGAACGCCGTAAAACTTATCGGCGCGTTGCCGTATACTCCACGTATTTCCTTGAAAATATCCTTTATTTTTTTTTCGGATTGCACCAAACAATCGGCATAAAACGGACTGTCCTCATTGACGCGTCCGTACAGCTCCTCAAAAATCTCCGCATATGAAACGGCTTTGTAAAACTCTTCCGTAGCCTCTATTCGCTCACTTGCCGGCGCGTATTCCTTTTTCGCCGCGGCGGTGAGCGGACTCAAAGCGGAAAATAGTACCTTTCGGACTTCCTCCGCTGCCGTTCTTTCCCCGTCGTCTCCCGCCGCGAACGGCGACGTAAAGCGCGAATAGGCAATATTATACTTTAAAACGTAGCTCTCAAAACCGTCGGGTTTTACCGGAAAAAACGGGTTTTTCACAAAGTCCAACACGTCCTCCGCCGCATATGTCGAAGCGGCTGTGAGCGCGGAAAGAAGAAACCGCGCGGAGGCTTGCTCCGCAAGTGTCTCCTTTCTGTCTAAAAAATAAGGTATTCCGAACCGCTTAAATACGCCCTTTATAACGGGCGCGTACTCGTCCATGTCGCCCGCGACGACGGCTATATCCGAATAGCGGTATTTCTTTTCCACGACCAGTTCTCTGATACTCTTGGCAATTTCCTCAGCCTCCGCGTAAACGCCGCCGCATTTAAGTAGCCTTACCGCACCTCCGGTCTCCGCCGCTTCCTCTCCGTCAAAGGCGTATAAGCCCGTCGCTATTCTGCTCTGAACGCGCGTCAGCCTGTCGCGTCTGTATAAGGTTTCCACGCGCGTCCCCGCGAGTTCCTCCACACGCTCAAGCTTTAAGCGCGTTTCATATGGATACAGCCTTGCATTGCCGCCTCCACTGCTCTGCACTATGCCCATTGTAAGCGAAAGCGCCCGCGACGAAAGCGCCGAAATAACCTTTAATTGCGGAGAAGTGAACTCGTAAAAGTCGCATATGTAAACATGATAAGGTAAAACGGTTTCTTTGTCTATGTATTCCGCAAGCGCTTCAAGCCGCGTGGACGAATCCGAATGCCGTCCCGCAAGCGCCCCTAAGTACCCGTCGTAAAGTAACGCTAAGTCGTCGTATTTGTTCTTCACCGACGCCTTAAGTCCCCCTCCGACCGCCCGTATATCGCCGCCGGATACGCCGCTGTTTCTCAATTCCGTAAGCGCCGCGTACATGTCCTTGGCAAAACCCGGCAGCTCGCGCGACCGCTTGTAATATTTAAAATCGTCCTTTTTTTCGTCAATTACCTTTTTCAAAAGCATGACTGAGCCTTCCGGCGTCAAACAACGCTCTATTCTTTGCCGCAAAAGCTTCACCGCAAGCCTAGAAAAAGACAGTACCTCTATGTCAAACGCCGCGGTCTCCCTAAGCGTAGTCAAAATTCCCCGCTCTACGGACATGGTGAACTCGTCCGGCACCAGTATGATGTGCGCGGCTTCCCCGTCCCTTCTTTTTTTCAACTCGTCCGCCACGCCCTCGTATGCCCCGTAGAACGTGTCGGATAAAATCAATTTCATGCATTTATTATACCATTCGCCCCCGAAACTTGCAAGCCCTTAATCCGGGTATGGACAATCCGCATTCGAAATAAAAAAATGGGGGAACCTATGGCGTGGACAATTCGCGATGACAAAATATTTTCTTGCCTAGCAAGTCGCCGCCGAGGATTGTACACTCCAAAAACCTATGCGCAAACGGAAGTATTTCTCGTAGCAACATAGTTTTTCCCAAAACGAACCTGCGACAACGGTATTACCTCCCGTTGCCGCATAGTTCGCTTCTTATATATAGCGCCGCATTGCAAAAATCATACTTATCACGGCGTATGCCTTTTTCACTTTTTTGTTAATATTGCCCCATTCCCCGAATCTATCAGAACCGCCCAAATATCATTATTTTCGCCGATAAAGGATACGTACCAATAATACGGTGAGGACGGGTCGCGGCTGTCGCGCACGTATTTAACGTATATTTCGCGCGGCAAAACACCGTCCGTTTTCGCCTCCTTAATGCGGTCCTTGAATTCGTCGGCAGCTATATTAAGCGCGTCTTGCCACGAAAGTACCCCCGATAAAAGATTGGCAAGTTCCACGGTTTTAGATACGCCGTCCGCCGTTATCTCTATCGACGTTATGCCGTCCTTAACTCCGGATAAATCGATATCGGAAACATACGCCCCCGTAAATATGTTCTTTTCCATTTCGCCGCTTATAACCGTTTCGCCACTTATAACATTAAATCCGTATACGCTGTCGCCGCTTTCCGCTCTCAACGCACGCACGGATATCTCCGAAAACGGTTCCACAGTACCTATCTTGCCGTCTGCAATAAACAATGTTTCCTTGCTGCCCAACGAAATTTCCACAACGAAGTTTTCATTCGTGCCTTGATATAAATGTGTTTGGCTATAACTCACATTGTCGGTAAGCTTGTAATCCTTAACCTTGTTATTGTTGCAACCGAAAAGCAAAAATACCGAGCATAACAACAATGCGGCTGTTAAAATTTTTTTCATGTGAAATCCTCCGTGCGCGGCGCCTCTTTGTCCGCATATAAAACAATATGCCGCCTATCTCACATTTATACCGTACGCCGACAATCTTGCTTCTGCTTTCCTCCTTTACGTCTGCGACGACAGCCGCCGCTTTAAATACTGTGTCCCGGCAATGTTTTAAATCCACCGTTATGGTGACAGCCTAAAATAAATTCCGCGTATATTATTACCCTAAGTGAAGTTAAACTTAGTCGAACAGATCCCATTGCGCAAAGCCGTACACTCTCCGTCCGCGGCAACAGACATCTTTTCAATACGCCGACAATGTGATGCTTTCCCGTTACATCCACAGCGCAGCCCCCGCTTTCAATGCAGTTCGGCAGCAACTTTACTTTGGCAATTCTCATTTGCCTTTCTGTTCCAAAGTTACCAAATTCACAATTTTCTATGAATGTCTATTTGTATATATTTAAAAGTTTTTCAAAGTCTATCGCTATTCCTGCCGTTTCAAGTAATGCTTTTCTTTTTTCAAACAAGAGTGCAAGTAATTCTATTTTGTCTTCATATCTGCCATAATGTAATAAATTATGGCAATGACTGCATAATGAAATTATATTAGCGACATTGTCCAAACTGTTTTCGTCGGATATTTGATATTGATAGCTTGTTGGTATTAGATGATGAGGCTCTGTATAGTTTATATTCTTTTTCTTTCTAATAAATAACTTATGATCATTGCCTAATTCACACATATATCCCGCTTCTTTTAATGCGGTCGCTGAAACTTTAGCATCTCGCTTTATGACTGTTCGCCCTTTGCGCTCTTGGTGTTGTATTGGTGTCGGCGTATATGATACTTGCAAATCCGGCGAATCGATCATATCGTCTACTGATTTTGAAAACTGTGCATCTTCTCCGGCATAATCTTCGTCGCCGATAATTTCCATTTGCGCCGCTTTCATGTTTAGGCTGTCCAAATATCTCATATATGTTTCGAACATGCTCTTACAGTTATTGCGACTATTGCGGTTGTTGTTGTAATCCGTCATTTCGGGATTGGTTATTTCAATCATCTTGATTTGATTTATTTTTTTTGAATCACACAATGCCCAAAATCCATCCTCAATTAAATGTAACTCCCGCATTTTTTTGATTGCATGCAAAAAGTCATATTTATATGTAGCTACAGTATTAGGCTTGAATTCTCCACAATCTGTCATCCATTGTGCGAACCCTTCCTTGTGATTAATTACGAGAGAATACTTATTATCTGAAGCCTGTTTCACTATACCATTCTCCAGCATTTCCATACAACATGTTGAAACACTGTCTATGTTTTCAGAAATACCATTAGCGATGCTATGGATATCGGCTACGTCTTTCCAAGTCAAGAAATCTATTATTTTATTTTTTATCATAATGAAAATATTATAATAGAGAGCACAGCTAAAGTCAAGAGTTTAAGTACAAAGTGTAAATAGGTGCACATTTTAGAACAATCTTAGGCGGCTATTCATTATATCGATATATATTATAATTTGCTTGCACCCCGCATTGAAAGTAGCGACAGCTCCGCTCGCTTTATTCGGATTGCCTTGCGATATATTATAATTGTTTGCGTCCCTATTCAGAGGGCATTCCTTGCCTCTCTACACTTATTCTACTAATGCTCCGAAAGTGCGTAATTGCATCCTCAATTTAGCGGCATCGGTTCGACCGCGTTTCACTCCGCTCAAGGTGACGTCTAAACAACCCACTCCCTTTGAATGACAGTCGAAAATAAATTATGCGCAAACTGTCATCTTGAACCTATTTGTATTATGTACCGATTATTTTAGCAGATATGACAAAAGTGAAAAGGTTAGGGATTTATTGACTTGATGTTTTTATGAAAAAGACTTATAATAAAAAAAACGTTTTTGCTGTGTAAAAAGGAGCGTTATGACTAGAGAGAAGATGATTAAAAAGGGCAAGCTCATAAAACGAATATTGGCGCTTATCACCAAATTGCGGATTATGAAACCTAAGACCGTTGGGCAAGAAAAATGGATTGATACCTCACGCGGCAAAATAAGGGTTTTGGAATACGGCGTTAATTCCGCAGAGGTCGAGCCGTTATATGTGGATATGCACGGGGGCGGATTTATTCTTTTATCCGCCGATATTGACGAACCTATGAACCTGTATCTCCGAGAAAAGACGAAGGTAAAAATCATCAGTATAGATTATCCAAAAGCACCGGAAATGCCATATCCTATCGCCGTCGAAGCGGTATATGAGGTCGTCCAGCATTATGCGGATAATGCGGCGAAATATAAAATTGACGCAAGTCGTATCGGAATCGGAGGACATAGTGCGGGTGCTAATTTGGCTACGGTTAGCTGCATTCGGGCAAAAGAAAAGGGGGATTCGTCATTTAAGTTTCAACTGTTGGATTACCCACCGTTAGATTTGTATACGGATCCGTTCCTAAAACCGACGCCTAAAAAGGCTATACCGCCTAAAATAGCGACTATATTCAATGCTTGTTATGTCGAACAGGATAATGCGGCGGTGCCGTATGTTTCACCCGTTTTTGCTACAACGGAGCAATTATCGCAAATGCCTGCCACATTACTGATTATCGCCGGGCGGGACTCTCTTCACGATGAGGGCATAAAATACGGTGACATGCTCAAAAATGCCGGCGTTCCCGTTGAACTTCATGAATTTCCAAACGCCGAACATGGATTTACACTTAATCTAAAACATTCCGACACCCCAAAAGCGTTTGAAGTCATGGCGAATTTCATTAACAAAAACATTTAAAGGAGCGTTATAAATTCAAAATCTATAAATAACTCAAAGACAGATTGCTTTTTACGTAGCTGAGAACAAATGGACGGCGTAACAAAGTAGTTATAGGAATTCTTGAAAGACTTAAGCGGCGCGGCGATATAGCGCTGAAAGCGATAAAATAATAAATAGACATCAAGCTGTCACCGTGGAGCAATTATTTATGGATACTATTCGTTTTCTCAAAGGTGTCTTTGCGTTCTTTTAGAAGCGAACGAGTTTCAGAGTTTGCAGATGCTGTAATAAATAACGATATTAACAAAACTAAAATTGTATATGAAATCATAAAAGAACTATACCCTATTGCGATTACGCGTAATTTAGTGAGGGCTAAAAGTTGGACAAAGGACTGCTCACTAAGAATGGAGCAAGCTAATAATACCACAATATCACGGAAATGGAAACACCTTTGTGGGCGAGAGCGGATTAAAATCGAATCCCTCATAAAAGCCGGCTTAGGCACGGGAGAGATCGCGGCGGTCATCGGTTGCAGTATTCGGACTATTCAGCGGGAAATCAAGCGCGGTTCCGTGTCATTGGCGTATACAAAACCGGATGCCGTCTTAACCCTTTTGCCGGATTTGCCGCGCGAACGCACATACCGCACGGAGTATTCCGCAGACGCCGCAAAAGCCTTATACGAAAGCGGTTTCTCGAAAGCAAATTTATCCTATCAAACCTTTTTATATGTGTATCATAGCGACACTTTACTTTACGAGTTGTCTTTTTTGTTTTGCAAATCCTCCCATATAGTTTTATCAAGGTCGACGATGTTTTTGTAGTAGAATAGTATCTTTTAAGGCTATATTACTTATTTCAAATGTTTTACCTTCATTACTTAATTGTTCAACGTGTGCATTAAAAACGATCTTTGAGTTGATTAACTTGCAAAGAGTTTGTTTGAAGCCTGCTATTAATTTGCGATGTCCTATTTCTATATCTTGTACACGTACAATCACCTGTGCGTTTTTAGTTATATCAGCTATGACATCTTGAGGTATTGTAATATTATGATTCGCCAACTTCTCTTTCATTGCTTTGGAAAAAAGCTTATCTCTCTTTGGTTCTAGGCTATGTACAGCTTGATACCAACACAAGTTATCAATAGCCTCTCCTCTAGTATTGTTTTTACTAAATAGACTTAACGAATAATTATAGCTATATTCTGCACTTTCGCCAATATCATAAAAATGGAGGTTGTCTAATGATAATTGTATATGAGCGTTGGATTCTTTTCTTGAAGAAAGTTCAGTTATTATTGATTTTACAAAAATTTTTGTTTCATTTATCAATATATCATTTTTTTGACCATTTTCGTTTAATGGCAAGTAATAAAAATATTTTGTACCTCGTTTCAATGCCCCTGCAATAACAGTAACAAATGGTAGATCATATTCTTTAATATCATCAGTAATTATATGAATCTCATCTCCATCACACATTACCATTTCTCCAGAAACCTCGTTAAAAGTTGTGATAAATATGTTCTCTTTTAATAATTCTCTTTGCATATCGGCCAATTGATAAAATGGTTGACGTAGACGATCGATTTTACTTTTTGCGAACTCTCCAATTGCATATAATACCATTAAAATTAAAAATTTGAGTATAAAAACAACCCATATATTTGCCTTTTGCCAAAATGGAAAAGACCAGTTTGAGTCGGCAAATAGAACGCCGAATACCGCCAATAATGCTATTGTAGCTCGAATTAAAAGGGGTTTTATTTTCTTATTTTTTATTATTCTCATATATTATTATTTCCTCATACTGTGAATTCTATATCGAACACGATTACGGTTGACCTATAATTGTATTCAGTGTTCGGCATTTTTTTTGTTTCAATAAAAAAACCGTATTCCAAGCCGAAATACAATGTAATATTCACCGAGGTAAAAAGCTCTCGCGGAACAATATTTACTATCGGGTCGTCAGCGGAAGCCATAAGTATTAAGCTGTTATCGTTAGCGTCATCGCTCATGTTTGATGTCGATTTATATAAATTGTTTATGTAATCGCCGGCATATGTCGTCGAATTTGTCACGGTAAAATTGTCAATTAGGTACGTGTTTCCGTTGTAGGTAAATGTATCTGTATCCGTCATGGGATAATTAATGTCACTTACCACGGCGTTTGCCGTTCCGGTAACACTGGGTACCAATAACATCAAACTCAACGCCACTAGCAACACAATCAGCATTGCTGCCAATTCTAGCTTTTGTAATCTTGTAATTTTTCCTAAGTTTTTCATGATTTTTCTCCTACTTGTTTGTCACATAATAACTGTTTTCAGGTTTAGCATAGCTTATTGAAACCGTAAATATATCTCCGTTTTCCATAATATATTCACAAGATTCTATCGTTAAACTTGCCAAAAAGCTATAGCCGCCAGTGAAGTCCTTTTGCCACATAAAGGACCATTTAGCCCAATACATAAATTTAAAATTCCATTCGCCTTTCTCAACATCGAAAAATAACACATCGTTGTTTTCGGTTGCCGTATACGGTATTTGATAACCGGGTCTTGCCGAGAACTCCAAATATTCCTCCGTATATGTGATATTCATGCCAATCTCCGCGTAAACTTCGTTAAGAAAAACCATCCACGGAACATAAGCATCGGCACTCGGATAAGGGAGTTTCCCTTCTTCAGTGGGGTTAAAGAGAAATCCGTTTCCTTTTTCACCGTTCACATAAAGTTGTACCATGCGCACCTCATAAACATCATATGGCGGCGGTTGGTCGGGAAACCCAAGGTTTTCCGGCTCCTTATTACATGCGGTTAAGGTGAATATAGCCACTACCGCTAAAATAAGGACTATAAATTTTGCTACTGTTTTCTTCATAACTTTTCCTCCTATATTATGAGAATTTGTTTGGGTGGTTTAACATGAACTAAATTATCAACACTATTTCAAGTCTTGCACAAAGGCTTGCATTCGACAACTGTAGCCACTCCACAGACAAGTCCTGCACAAATGTTTTTTTCCGCTTACCATAACGGATAGGTTTAAACCGTCTTATCCGGCTTCACTTTTTCGCGGTTTAGTTTTCCCGCTTATCATAATGGATATTTGCGTCCTTATCGTTGGTCAATATTAAGCCAACCTATCTTGCGGCGAAGACAAAATTATCCTCTTAATCGCCGCATTGTTCATAAAGGCACCGCCTTTATATTTAAATGATACTACAAAATTCGAGCAATGTCAACATTTCTATGAATTTTGTTTTCAAAACATGTTTTTATGAATTTTACTTTATAAATTTTGTGAGATTTTATCCACGTATGCCAAGTTAAAACATGGTTTTCGGCTCAAGAAACCAGCGGGGCAGCCTTGAATTGCGACGGGCAAATTGACAAGAATGGCAACGTAGTTATGGTTTTTTAAAAATCGACCCACTAAACTAAGACTAAAACTCCGTCGGAATATTTCTGAAAGCAAGGGGGCTACAATGACCATTTTTACGCCGCAGTACATAAGTCACAATGCGCGCTGAATGCGTGCTGAAATGAGATTTAATTTTACACGCTTTACAAGGAACGGCATGAGTGTTATAATAAAGGTGGATAATAATTACGGCAAGATGGGCATGTTCCGTATAGAGGCGTTGTCGCGGACAAACCGCACTGCGCCAAAACATGGAATTACGCACGTACCCGGGCAACTCGCAAAGCTTTATGTTTTCGGGTTAGCTAGGCGCACGGTTACCGTATGCGGAGCAATCCGCTAAGGCGGTAGTGTCCGATTCGGATAAGCGGCAACGCTTAACTTGTATGCGCGGTGCACACCGTCTAAGCTAGACGGCAACCGCCGCCGGGACATAATTATTTCCCTTAAAACAAATGCGGACGGCGCAAATAAACGCGCCGTAGAGCGCGTAGGCGTTCACCGCTTTTTAGGAGAGTTACTTTGATGAAAGCGTGGCAGATTGTCAGCAAACATCGCTTAGAACCGGTTGAAGTGAACCAGCAACGGAGCGACAACGAGGTTAAAATCAAAATTACCAAATCCGCATTTTCCTCAACGGATAAGGCAATTATCGAAGGACGCGGGGAGGTATACCCTATTATACCGGTACGCGCCGCCATCGGATTGGTAAGCGAAGCAACCGGTGCGTTCCGTCTAGGCGAACGCGTTGTAATCGACCCCTACGTATGTGATTTCGGAGACGCGCGTCCCGACACGGAGGGTTTGGTGCCGAATGTGAAAATCATGGGCGTAGACGTTCCCGGGCTGCTCCGCGATTTCGCAATCGTTCCGCGCGACAACGTGTGTTCCTTGCCGGAAAACGTCAAGGACTCCGACGCACTTTTCACGGAATACATTGCGTTAGGCTTAAAAACCCTGTCCGTTTTGGGCGTTAAAAAGGGTGATTACCTTGCCGTAATCGGGGCGAATACGTTGGGGAATATCATAGCGCAGCTTGCGGTATATTATCAGGCAATTCCGATTTTGGTGGACAGCAGCCCGACAAAGCTTAAGCTTGCCGAAAAATACGGCATTTACTACACCATCAACTCCGAACAGTGCGACGTGGAGCGGCGTGTTTTGGAGATAACAAGTGGAAGACGCGCCGACCGTACCGTGTACGAGGGCAAGAGCATTCTGCCGCCAAGCTATGCCGTTTCGCTCACAAAGGACTGCGGACGCGTAGCGTTTGTAGGGTATAGCCGCTTTCTAGAGAAGGAATTACGGCTCTCCAACATACTGAAAAAGCAGTTGACAATCGTCGGCGTGGAAAACGGTTTCGGAGATATAAAATCCGCATTAAACATGCTTGCGACAAAGGCTATTCAGACGGACGGGCTTGTCGACAAGGAAATAACCTTCGACGAAATACCCAAACTGCTAACCGAAATAAGCGAATGGCCGCTTACGTTCAGCAAAATCATAATCAACTCGTAAGCGGAGCGCGGAAGCAACCCGACCCTTCGGGGACAGAGCATAAGCGGAACACGGAAACGCTACGGTTCTTTAGAGGGCGTGCCGGACGGACTTTTCCGGCGGTTTAAGTATTTTTCGGCATAATACGCGCGGAAATAAAAAGCGCCCTCAAAAATACGCCGTGTATTTAACTTTATGCGCAATAAATCCTTGACAACAGCTTTGCCGCGTGATATTCTTATCGGGCAACCGTTTGAGAAACGCGGACAACCGTAGCTTAAAGCGCGGAGAAATCCGCCAATATTAATCGGCAAATTGTTTTTCGGTGGAGGGATACCCAAGTGGCTGAAGGGGCTCCCCTGCTAAGGGAGTAGCATGTGATGAGCGTGGCTCGGGTTCAAATCCCGATCCCTCCGCCAAAGTCAAAAAAAGGAATTGTCGAATGGCAATTCTTTTTTTTATAGCTTCGACAAATTGTAACATATGTCGACACGCACTACAAAAATCCGCAAAATTACGATATATTCCTTGTGTAAGTTGTGGAAAATTGCCGCCCGTGTGATATTTTTGGGCATATATTACAAAAATATATTTTTCAAAAACACGAGGTAAAAATGAGTTCAAATTTCAGCTTGAAAAAGACCTTCACCGTATCTCTCGCGTTCGCATGGATTTCCATATTCAACAGCGTTTACGATACGGCGATGCCGTTAATATTAACGTCCTCCTCAAAAGAAGGAGGTCTTGCACTAAGCTACACCGCTAGCGGCTTCGTCATGGCTTTGGATAACATACTGGCTCTACTATTGTTGCCGTTGTTCGGGTGGCTGTCCGATAAATCTAAGTCGCGTTACGGCAAGCGTACCCCCTACATACTTATAGGCACCGCCGTCGCAATCGCCTTTTGGCTTGCCGCCGGCATATTCCTTCATGTCGGCATGAAATGGCTTTTTCTTGTATCCGTCGGGATAACGCTTGCCGCTAACTCAGTATATCGCCCCGCCGGGCTGTCTATTCTGCCCGACCTAACCCCCGTAAAACACCGCCGTACCGCCAACGCAATCACGCAAATCATAAGTATAATCGCGACCATTGTCGGTATAGTCATCGTCACGCTGTTTACTAGATACGGCTTCGACGTGATTTTCTACGCCGATATCGCGTTCATGGCGCCGCTGATACTTATATTTATCTTAACCGTGCGCGAAAAAAAATGGACTGCCGAGATTCCTCCCCCGGACACCGCCGACAGACAAGAATTCGCTCTGTCCGATTTCCGCGGCAACCGCGAAAATCTGTTGCGTAACCGCGTGTTGCTACTTGCCGCCGTGTTCTTCTTTTACGTCGCTTTCAACGGATTGGTGTCCTCTCTTTCGAACTACGCGACGCGCGTCTTAGGTCTAAGTAAATCAAGCTTCACCGTTCCGCAGCTTCTATGCCTGCTATCGGCTTGCGTAGCCGCCGTACCCGTAAGCAAGCTACAAAACAGGTTTAAACGCAAAACCCTCCTCGTCGTCGGCATGTCCGTAATGCTCATTGCGTTCGCCTTAGCCGGCTTTCAACGCGGGCTTACCGCACTTATGATACTGAGCTTTATCCTTGCCGGCACCGGTTACTCCGTGGCAATCGTCAACCTATACCCATATATGATGGAGCTATCCGACCCCTCGCAGCTAGGTAAAAACACCGGCATATTCAACAACGCTATGATGATTGCCATGGTGCTTACTCCTATTATGAGCGGCGCGCTTGCCGATAGGTTCGGGCTAGAAATACTCTTTCCATATTGCATCGCCGCCCTCGCCGTCGCCGCCGGGTTCCTCCTCTTCATCAAGGATAAAACCCGCAAAAACCTCACCGGCGGTTCTCCCTATACCCTCCCCGTGGAAATCCCCGCCCCCACCGACTTCCCTCCGGAAGCAGTGTGCTGATTTGGGATGTTAAGTACAGTTCCTTTTTGACGTCAAAAAGGAACCGAAAAAACGGCAACGTGACGTTGCATCCTGATAACTTGAAAAAACGCAGTCGCCGCAAGAATTAAAATTCTTACGCTCAACCGCGTTTTTTAAATTATACGTATCAAACATCAAGATAGCCATTATTATGCTTTCAGTTTATATAATCATGACAGCCGCGTCCCCTTGGAAAGAAAATAGAAAGATGACGGGAAGGAAAATAAAAATACGAAAACGAGGAGATTAACACTACTAAATTTAAAAACGCGGTTGACGCTAAGGATATAATCCTGCGTCAACCGCGTTTTTCAAGTAATCAGTGTCAAGCTTCAAGCTTGCGGTTTTTCGGTTCCTTTTGGGCGCCCAAAGGGAACAAAGGCGCTCTATTCTCTGCCGACGGTGATGTTATCGTTGGTGCGTTTGCGGAGCGGGGGGATTGGGTGGGGGGCTTCTTCGAAGCGGTAATCCTTGCCGTTATCCTTTATATACTTAGCGATTGTGCTATGGCTAGCGACGTCGGCGGGTTTAGAGTTAACCGCGCTTTGGTAGGTGAAGAAGCGGAAATCGTTGGGGAGTTCCTTGACATTAGAGTAATCCTCACGTTCGCCGGTGAGTTCCACGCTATTCATGACGCCGCGGACATACTCCTTATTGGGACCTAATTTAAGAAGCTCCGGGAACTCTCCGCCGGGAATAACCTGCGACCAATGTTTTTTCTCGTACTTTTCGAGGAGTTGAGCGGCGCGGTGCAAGTGCGCGACCTCTTGCAGGTAGTGTTCGCCCCAAATCTTTTTGACGTTTTTGTCGGTCTCGTCGGCATAGCAGGAATAGTAGAGGTAGCACTCGGTATACTCGTGTTGCAGGAGGCTTTCAAGGAATGTGCAATTTCCGTCCATAAGACTTCCGTAATGGCTGACGTGTTGCTCCTCAATCATGGCGATTTCTGCGTACAGCTTGCGCCCTAAGTCGCTGGTATAGAAGGACGCTTGGTTCATGTAATAGTTCATAGTTTGCTGTTCGGCGGCGGTAATAATGGCGATATGCAGCTTCGTGAGCGGGTCGGCGGTTTTGAAATTGACGCCGCGCTTCACGTCGTCGAACGGGTGGCGGTGTTCGGAGATGGTGGGACGCCCCGGCATAATTTCCGTATAGCTACCCACAAGGCGTTCGGCTTGCACGCCGTGTTCCATTTCGAGCAGGTCGGCGTATCGGTAGAGGTGGTCAAAATCCTCCAAAAGCGCGAAATCCAACGCCTTTTTAACGTATTTATCCTTTTCGTTGCGCGCCATACAAGCCGTCAAATCCACGGCAAGCTGTTCATAGGAAATTGTGGTTTCAAGTAAATTTTCGTCAATCGGTTTCAGGCAAGATATACGCTTCTGTTGTTGCTGTTCTTGCTTGCGGATTAACGCCAGTTCACGGCGAATATCTTGATTTACGCAATGGCGGTGAAAATGGTGCGAACTCCACACCGCCTCGTACTCCGCGCCGTTCATCAGTATTATGCGGCATTTTGTGTATGGATCGACTTCGTTTTTATCATAGGACTTAGGATACATGGTCTTCCAGTCCAAAAAGCCGTCCCCTATTTGCATCGGTTTTTCATTAAACGGATTCATATTTTTTTGTAACTTCTCTCCTTAATATTATCGGCGCCGGGCGGGAGAAAATCGTTTAAAGATATTTTCGCCACCGCTCATGGATTTAAAGGGTTTTTTAAAGAACCCGAACCGAAGCGGATTTACAAAACCGTCATGAGCCAACGTAACGGTTTGGATTGTATTCGGACACTTTTAAGCCGTCTGCAATCTAAACCCAACACGCAGCCGTTTAAAACGCATCGAAAATCGCTTGAACGAACCTTCTCCCGCCGCCGCCGTACCCTTAGTATTTGCCTATGTCGGGCGGTTTATACTTGCTTTGAAAAATTTGAGGGGACAATCCGTGGAGATGGGGAAAATTCTAGCGGCAAACCGAACTTTAAGAGTAGCGAATTGAGGCGTTGAGAGTTAGGAGCGGAGAGTTTAAAAATCAGGGTTCAGTGTTGAGAATTAGAAGTTGAAGTTAGAAATTGAGAATTTAGGGATTTTGGGGTTAGAATTTTATTGTATTACCTTCCTACATATACTGGCGCAAGCGTTTTTTGCACTCCTTCCAGTCGGGCATGCGCGCTTCTACAAAGGCGTAGAAATCCGCATCGTGGCGATAGTGGATTAAATGGGTAAGCTCATGCAAAACCACGTAGCGTATGCATGCCATGTCCGACCTTATAAGGTTTTCATTGAAGACTATTTTCGATTGTTTCGGGGTGCAACTGCCCCAAAGTGTTTTCATTTTGCGAATTTGAAATATCGGCTTTGCTATGCCCAACGGTGCAAAGAAGCGGTCGTAAAAATCGTTCAGTTCTTCCGCGTATATCTTTGCGGCAAGCTTCCTCAACCACGCGCGGTATACGCTCCCCGCCTCCGTTTCATCGGACGGGTTTGTTAGATACAGGTTTACCGTACCGCCGGAAAACACGGCATGCGGTTTGGCGCCCTTAAGCCGCACTATTTCAAAGCTTTTGCCGAATATCAAGGCGGATTTATAGCTTTCGACTTCGGACAGGTTGTTCTTGTTAAACGCCTCTTGCCGCGTCTTGACGTGCTTACAAACCCAGTCGCGCATGGATAAAAGGTAGTCCGTCGCCCACGCATCCGGCGTACCGTACGGCAAATTCAACACCACGGATGCGTCGCGTTCCACCTTTAGATATACGTTTTTTATGCGTTTTCTAACAAAGGCGACCGTCACCGTTCCGCGTCCGTCGCCCAAGTCTAGATTATACGATTTAATCATGATTATTTTGTAGTAAGCGTTAAAATTATGGCGTGTTTTCATAACCGAAAGCACGCCCTAGAGAAAGTTTTATTGCACCTTACCCTTCCAACTGACGGGATAGGAAACGACTTTTTCGCCCTCTCCGTCTTCGCCTATCGAGCTTTCCTCACGTGCGACTATGCCCCACTTGCCGTCTTGCTTGACGCGCGCGTAACCGTTTTCGAATGTCGTCGCGGCGTCGAACTGGCACGGCACCACCAAAACGCCTTCCTTGTCGATGTAGCCGCACTTGCCGCGCAACACCACCATAGCCAAGCCTTCCGAAAAGCTCATTGCCGTTTCGTATTCCGGGGGTATAACCGTTTCGTTGTTGCCGTTTATGAAGCCGCATTTTTCGTCTATTTCGACGCAGGCAAGCCCCTCTTTAAAGCTCCACACCTCGTCGTATTCGGCGGGAATTACCACCTTAAAGCCGTCGGAAAAGCCCCATTTATTCCCTTGCTGAACCTTGCGCCAATCCGGCATTTCCAACGGTGAGGTAAGTTTTTCCGGCTTTTTGGCTTCTTCCTTAGCGTTCATGCGGCGGACGTCCTCGTGTCCGCGGCGCGCGGCGTCCCGGCGGGATGCGTCGTTGCGGCGATTATCGTCCGGTCCGTGCCTGTCGTCTTGTCCGCGCTTGTCAAAATCACGCACGCGATCATCCCTGTCGCCGCGTCCGCGGTCATCTCTGTCGCGTCCGCGGTCATCGCGTCCTCTCGTTTCGTGTGCCGCTCCGTTTCTATTATTGACGGCGCGCGCGCCCGTGCGGGAGTCCGGCTCCGCGCCTTGCGGCGGTTGCCCTACGTGTCCGTTCTTTGCCAATACGGCGCGTACCTCCGTGATATGACGCTTGCCGAAGCCTTGAATACGCAGAAGGTCTTTATCCGTCTTCTGCAAAAGCTCTCCGGAGGTCTTTATGTTGCCCTTGACAAGCAATGCACAGGTCTGCTCCGAAAAGTTAAGCTCCTCCACGGGAACACCGGACGGAATGGCTTTAACGGGTCGGTTGCCGCCGGGTGCGCGTAAGCCGCCTTGACGCGGTGCGTCCGCATCCCTGCCGCCATCTCTGCCGCCTTGCCTAAATCCACCCCGGCGCGCGATACCGTCGCCTTCCGGACGCGGTGCGCGTGGCTCTCTGCCTTCGCGCGGTTCTCTGCCTTCGCGCGGTTCACGCGGTTCTCTGGCTCCGGCTCCGCCGGCTTCCGTACGCGGTGCGCGTCCATCCCGGTTATCTCTGCCGAAACGGTTAAACCTCTGCCCTTCGCGCTTCTCTTTATTTTCGCCGTCCGCTCCGTCGTTTTCACGGCTAGCGTCACGGTTGGCATTCTCACGGTTTGCGTCGCGGTTGGCATTATCGCGGTTGGCGCGGAAATTCCTGTCGCCCCTCTGCCCGTCGCGTCTTTCCTTATTTTCACCGTCCGCTCCGTCGTTTTCACGGCTAGCGTCGCGGTTGGCATTCTCACGGTTTGCGTCACGGTTGGCATTATCGCGGTTGGCGCGGAAATTCCTGTCGCCCCTCTGCCCGTCGCGCCGATCCCCGGCTCCGCCGCGCGGTGCGCCGTTAGGGTTGCCGCGCCGCTCCGGACGCGCTCCGCTTCCGTCCGCCTCTATTCGTTTGGCAAAGGATGCCCCCGCTTCGCCCGAAAGCACTATGTCCGCGCCGAACCGTGACTTAACCACGCCGCTTCCGACGTTGGTTTGAGGTTGTCCGGCGGCATTTGTCGCGTTGGTTTGAGGTTGCCCGGCACCGCTTCCGGCATTAACTTGAGGCTTTCCGGCGGCGTTTGTCGCGTCGGTTGTGGGGCGCTCTTGCTTTTCGGACACTGCGTCCTCCGCGCCTTTGCCGCCCTTATCGACTGCCGACGCCTCCGCGTCCTGATTTTTATATCTGTTTCTAAAAGAAAATTTATTATTCATGCTATGTATTTTATCACAACACGCGTCTTTATACAAGCGGATTGCCGTAAATACGGATTTTTATGAATTTTTCCCTCCATAACCCCACATAACCGGTCTATTATCCAGGTTCCACTTAGCGTCCCACCCGTCCGGTTTCTCCTCCGCCCGGCAATAAATAGTTAAATTGCTACAGCCCCCAAACACTTGCCTACCCATTTTTTCAACGCTTTTAGGAATAATAAGTTTTTCTAGTCTACTGCAATCCCAAAATGCTGCATTTTCAATTTTCGTTACGCTATCCGAAATCTTTATCTCCGTTAAATTACTGCACTTATAAAAAGTAAACCCCTTAATGCTGTCTACGCCGTCAGAAATTTTTATCTCCGTTAAACTACGGCACCCTTTAAATGCACTCTCTCCAATGCTTGTTATGCAGTCCGGAATTTTTATCTCCTTTAAACTACTGCACCCTTTAAATGCGCTATCTCCAATGCTTGTTACACCGTCCGGAATTTTTATCTCCGTTAAATTACTGCATCCTTCAAAGGCGCCTGCTCCTATACTTGCTACACTATTTGGGATATTTATCTCCGTTAAACTACTGCACCCTTCAAAGGCGCTATCTCCAATGCTTGTTATGCAGTCCGGAATTTTTATCTCCTTTAAACTACTGCACCCTTTAAATGCGCTATCTCCAATGCTTGTTACACCGTCCGAAATCTTTATCTCCGTTAAATTACTGCACCCTTTAAATGCGCTATCTCCAATGCTTGTTACACCGTCCGGAATTTTTATCTCCGTTAAATTACTGCACCCTTCAAAGGCGCTATCTCCGATAATATTCACAGCGGCAGGAATTGTGTAAGAGGGCGCTACTCTCCCGGCAAGATAGCAAATTATTTTATACGGATTGTTTTCCTTGTCGCGTTCAAACAGAACTCCGTCGATAGAAATTGAATTACTCTGCGGCAAGCCCTCGCTTTCTTTAGTTGCCGCCGGCGGAATAACCTCTATATCGGTAAATCCGGTACCGCAAGCATGTCTATTAGGATTAAAAAGATTTGCTGTTATTGGCGTTTTTGACATGATAAGTTTCTTCAACGCATAACACCAATCAAAAGCACCGCTCTCTACTTGCATGAATTTTCCGTTCAGACAGGAATCTATTACATCCGGAATTTTATATGTTTCTTCCGATTTTCCGACCGGATACCTGACAATACTTTTTATTTTGGTACTGTCGGCAGTATCTTTACGATATAAAGCTCCGTCAATCGACGTATATGGGGAAGCTAAATTTGTTACCAAAAACTCGGTTAAAGCCTTACATCGAACTGAAGACCCGTGTTCAAAGGAAGCCGTGTTTACGGTGAATGTTTTAAGATTATCACAACCATCGAAAGCATATAACTCAATAGACGTCACATTGTCTGGGATTACTATGTGTGTGAGAGATTTGCACCCGCCGAATGCGCCAATTCCTATGGTGGTTACATGGGGCGGTATTTGATAGGTGCCGGATGAAACGGCGGAATCGGGACAGTATATTAAAGTTTTGTAATCACTGCTGAAAACAACACCGTTTTTAATTAAGTTAGACCCCCCATTAGGAATAATTTTTATCTTATGCCAGTCATAGTCATAACCGTTTTTAATTAAGTTAACCCCCCCATTAGGAATAATTTTTATCTTATGCCAGTCATAGTCATATGCTAAATTAAATAATTCATCTATTATGCTAGGCATGGAATAAGGAGTTGATTTTTTTTCCCCAATTATTTTCCAATCTGCTAAATTAAAGTAATGAGGAGTTGATTTTTTCCCACTTATTTCCCAATTTGTACTTACATATATAATTAAATTGATTTTACCTAAAAATGTTCTCATAAATTCTGTCGCCGACCTCATTACACAACTATATGAAAAGCGCAGTTCTTCAATGTTTTTTAGCTCTTGCAATGCAGATGAAAGTGCGTCAAAATCATCGAAACAATTTCTTTCAATGAAAAGTTTTTTAATATTTTCGCATGCAGACAGATGCTTGAAATGCCTAATTGCATTTTCAGAAATATCTAAGGTTTCCGCATTCGGAAGATATTTTAAAAGCTCCAAAACAGAGTCGTCTTTAAGATTTCTATCTGAAAAATCCACCTCTTTATTTAGCATATACTCTATGACGTCAATTGCAGCAAGGGCATTCTCCGCTCTAGTAGGAAAACAGACATCTTTATTTTGTATTTTCATTCCATTTAACGCATAGACGTTAATATTATTCCCATCAATCCCGACTTCCTCAATGCAGACATTTTTTAAAGGAAATCTTTCAACGACGGCATCAACGGAGTCTATATCTTTTGCCAATGTAACCATTTCCGCGCTTAACAACTTAAAAAGCGTTTCTTTGCTCAATTCCGCACCGTTAACCTTGTATTTGTTCCTCCGCTTATCTTCATATCCTACTATATACTTTTCAAGTCCTTTGTGCTTATCCTCCTTAAAGGTATACAGCGCGAACAGCCTTCTCCACCTTTCCAACATGGCGGTATTTGCACCTATCTTGCCTCTATATGATATAACGTTTTCCTCTTGTGTTTCCTCTTCATTTAACGCGGCATACACAACTACCTTTATGTTTTTTCCGTCACCAAATAAAAGAGTACTTCTTTCTTGAAAGGTTCCCTCCCTTGCAAAAGCACGCGCAACGACATTCTCATAGATGATTTTATGTACGAAGCTGTACTTCGTATCTCCCTCATCGTTCACCGGAATAAGCAAGCATCTGCTTTGCAGAATGTTCTCGTATACGGAGTCGTACAACTCCTGTAAATCCGCGTCTAGCGACGCTCTAAACCCGTCGGAAAAAGCTTTCAACTCATCCTTTGATACACATATTTGGTTAACACCGTAGCAAGCGTTAAACATATACCTCCCGATTGCTAAGATATACCTTAACAGCAACTCTTTAACGGTTTTTTTAATAAGCATATCATCCCGTCGAGCCTCGGTTATTTTGTCGGCTTCTCTGTCGAGTATGTCGTTTAAAATTATGCTTTCAGCTTCTTCACGTTCAATCTCTCCGCCCCTTTTTAATGCTTCTTTCATCAGCGCATCTATATGCCGCATGAAAAACGGAATTCTAAATATACTGCCACCGCCTCTTAATGACAACTCCTTTTGCAATTGCTCCAACAGCTGCTTACGTTCCTTTTTGCGCTTCGCCGTCACTTTCTTAGCCAATTGCAGGCATTGCTCATCGGTGAACCCCTCTATGGAATAAACGCCCGTCGACCAATTTTTTTTGCTTCCTCCGTTTTCCTCAATTTGGCTTAAAGTTTTTTTCCAATCGGAAATCGGTATGCCTAACGTGCGGGAAGTAATGATTATTTTTTCTGCGCCGCTACCGCTAGCTTTAATTCTACATAATAAAAAATTAAGGAAGACTTCCTCCGTCGATGTCGAGTTATTTTCATCTCTCTTTTTTGCTGTGTTAAAATATTCCGCAAAGTCCCCCATTCCGCTTGTACTTACTTCCTTTTGCAAAAAGCCCGGAAATGCCTTTGCCTCTTTTTCTTCCGTTCCTGCTTCCTCTATTGCCGCATTTTCTTTTTCTTTAGCCCCCTTAGCGAACGTTGCAATAAGCATAGCTGTATTCAATAACGGACTCTCGTCCAAACCGTCAAGAAAGATATATTGTGCTTCGCCGATTTTACCTTTTAATTCGTCAATAGAATTGACCCCGCGTAGCCATATGTAGCTTATCCCGACGGCATTTAGTTTATCGGTATTGTTATCTTTTTTACCGACCAACCTTAAAAATTCTCTTCGCGCCGTAAAGTAAACAAGATAATGCATGAGCATGGTCTTGCCGAAACCGGATTCCGCAAAAACAACCATGTTATCCTCCGATTTTTTTTGACCTTGCGACGATGCCGTAAGGCTTTTAGCAAGCTCCTTTGCCGATAGCGCGGTGTTGAATTTATTGTCCCGCGCGGAGTATACCGGTGTCTTCTCATTCTTGATTGAATGCTGAATATAACTTTTGAAAATGCGGCGTTCGCTTCCGCCTTCGTCCTTCTTTTGACCGATTGCCGAAAACACGGCGTCAAGGGTTCTCTTTTTTAACCTTGCAAAACCGTAACCAAAGCCGACAACCCCCAAGCCTAAAATACTTAGAATTATTCCGATAATACCGGGCACATCCATAATTCAATCCTCTTATGTATATTAATAGATATAATTATATCATACACTTTGAGGAAATGGAAGACATAATGGCAAAAAAACCACATTTTTTAAACGGACCGTATGAAAACTAAGCCCGGAAGCGCCATACCCGCGCAATTTAAGGTTTCTTACCGCGCCAAACCGGCTTGCGCGGAAAATGCGTTTTCCCTATTACTTTATCCGCATTATGGCAATTACCGTTTGACTTAGGTGGGAAGTATGGTATAATAAAGTCCGAATAATATGAGAAAGCCGTTTGCATTTATTTTAACAGCCGCCGTTTTCTTCGCCGCCGCATTATTTTCCTTAGGCGGCGCGTTTTGGCATGTCGCGGATGCCGCGACGCAAATAGCGTTTGAAAAGGTGTATCCGGAAAACGGTTGGCTATTGGTGGAAAACCCGTCGCATTTGGCGGCGGACGAAACAAACCTTGCCGTGCTTGACAACACGGCGGACGGCAAACGCGTGTTTTTAAACGGCTCTCCCATCACGATACCCGATAACGTAAAGGACATTTTGTTCTTCGACGGCAAGCTTTTGTCGGCTACCGCCGACAAGCTGTTCGTATTAAGCACGGACGGCGCCCCCGTGGAAGTACGGCTTGCGACAAGCCTTGGCGCCGTTAATTTGGCAAACGCGGAATTTTTATCTTCAACCGACAGGCTTTTTGTCAAAGTAAACACGGACGTCTACGCGTTTGACAGCGACTTCCGCCACACCGAAACCATAACCCTTGCCTCGACCGTGTTTTTAGCGGCGGCATCGGAAGAAGGGTTGGTCGCCTACCACATAATCAACGAAGGGTTTCCCAAATTTTTAATCCTTAAATATTTGGGCGGCGGCGCGTGGCAGGAGCTTGTAAAGGATACGGAGCTGTTAGCCGCGGAGTTGCAGGCGTCAAGGGATTTGGCGATACTGAAAATTCACCCCGCGAACGCCCCCGACGACGAGTTCTACCTTCAGGTGTTGGACATAAACGACGGCGGCAAGATTATACGCTCGTACACCGCCGCCGACCTGCACGTGCGCGCAATAAGTGATTTCAAGCTATTGGAAGACTCCATATACATATTAGACGGCAGCGGCAAGTGTGTAAGAGAATTTTCACTGGACGACATCCGCACCGGCAATCCGCCGACCGAAATATCCTTTGCGGGAAGCGTCGGCGACGGAGGTTTTTTAAACTCACCCTCCGACATAACTTTGGCAAACGG
Organism: Clostridiaceae bacterium; assembly: GCA_031289315.1. GTDB lineage: Bacteria > Bacillota > Clostridia > Christensenellales > CAG-917 > JAITEJ01. The sequence continues at coordinate 32,203 of JAITPR010000046.1, forward strand.
CACTCCGTTTATAGCGGATTTTGCCAACAACCGCATAGTATCACCCGCCGCCGCGCCATTCAATTTTGATTTTGCGCCCGCGGCTCTCACGTCGTACGGAACGTTTGTTTACGCCGCCGGAGAAAAATCCGTCGTCGTCCTTGCGGCAATGGAAGGCGAGGGGGGCTTAACCTTAACCAAAAAGGAAGAAATAGCGCTTACCGACCTCACGTCCGCGATAACCGACATAGAAACGGCACAGGGCATAATCGTTATTTTGTCGGGCGGCAAAATCTATACGCGCGGCGAAAGCGGCTTTACACCGCTCCAAAACGTGAGCGGCGTAACCGAACTTTCCATTTCTGAAAAAGGCTCTCTAATATATGCGCTTGACGCTAGCGGCATTTCTTCATACAGCTTGCAAGGCGTAAAACAGCCGTTTAGCATACCGACAAGCGCCCTCCCCTCACAAGCAACCGATTTCAAGGTTGACTACGTGGGCAATATATACGTTCAATCCGGCGCGAATATAACAAAATTTACGCGCACGACAAGGGGCTACGACTTAGCCGACACGCTGACGCTTTACAACGTCAACTACCCCACCGGTAACGTCACGTCAATCACGCTAGGCTCGGACCGTCGTATTCATTTCACCTCCTCCAACCATTTTGCCGGCGTGAGTACGGTCGTAAATTTCTCTGTTTCCGACCACACCGGGTTGGTCGACCGGAACCGCTCAATTCCCCCCTTCCCGAAAATCACAGAAGCTAAGACTACGGACGGCGCCGTTTTCTATAAGGATGTCGGTGACTTTGAGCGTGCGGAAGCCATGTCCGTCGACGACCGCGTTATTATTTTTGACGAGTTGTCCGACGACGAATACGCCTTCGTACTCATTGCCGGAGATAGATTCGGCTTCATAGAAAAACGCTTCCTCTACATCACCGGAAGCGCCGAACCTCCCTATGTGCGCGGACGGACGATACCGGAGAAGTGTAATTTCTACGAATACCCCTCCGTTTACGCCCCTTACGCCACCGTGGACGGCTATACCCGCGCCGAGTTGACGGCGGAATTATATTTTATGACTTCCGTAACGGCGGACTGGGAGTGGATTAAAGTCACCTACAACGGTCACGATTACTATACTCCGTCGTACAATCTGACGGAAGACCAAGACGAACCCATTATAATTGAGGCGGATGCCGTATATAATAAAATACTCTCCCGCAAGCTGGGGCGCTACATAAAGGTCTACGACGAACCCGGCGGAAGCACGGTCGTCACACAACTGCGCGACGGTTTGCGGGTGCAAGTTTTAGGAAAAACGGAGGACGGGAAATACGTAAAAATCCGCTTTAAAAATACGGTCGGCTATGTAGGCGCTTCCGATTTAACCCCGAACCCTCTCACCCCCGCCGAAATACTGGGACTGGTTTTAGGCGTAGTCGCCGCCGTAGCCGCCGCGATAATCTTCATCCTTTTGGGTAGATATAATAAAAAACGTCAAAAAAGATAAATGAACTATAAAATGATAGCCCGCATGCTCGGGCGCGTAATACTTATAATCGGAGTTTCCCTCCTTATTCCGCTCTTCATATCTATAGGGGGGCGCGATGGCATTTACCTTTCTTTTCTCATTCCGTCGCTGTCCATGCTTGCAATCGGCGTAGGTATGAACTTTATCAAGCCCAAAGACAACCAAATGAGCATTGCCGCGGGCTTTGCAATCGTTGCGTTGTCGTGGATTGCCTTATCGCTTTTCGGCAGCCTGCCGTTCTTGATAAGCGGCGGCATTACCGAATATATGGATTGCCTTTTCGAATCCGTTTCCGGTTTCACCACCACTGGCGCCACGATACTGCAAGACGTTGAAGCGCTCCCGCGCAGCTTGCTGTTTTGGCGTAGCTTCACCCACTGGATAGGAGGGTTGGGCGTCCTTTTATTCGTCATAGCCATACTTCCGAAAACGGGTAGCGGTGCCATGCATATCTTCCGCGCGGAGGCGACGGGTCCTCAAATCGGCAAGCTCGTGTCAAAGCTTAAAGTGACGGCACGCATACTTTATCTAATCCATATCGCATTCACAATGTTCGAAACGATTGCGCTACTCATATGCGGACTAAGCTTCTTCGACGCAATCAACACCGCTCTGTCCACGGCGGGTACCGGAGGCTTCAGCGTTCGCAACGCCTCTATCGCCGCGTACGACTCTCTAGCCGTCGAAATGGTCGTACTTGTCTTCATGTTCCTGTTTTCGATAAACTATAACCTGTTCTTCCTAATCCTCATAGGCAAAGCCAAACAAGTCTTCAAAAGCGAAGAATTCCGTGCATACATCGTTCTGCTAACCGTCGCAATTCTTTCCATGGCAATAAATATAATATCCGTATACGGCTCATTTTGGACGGCGCTTCGTTACGCTTCCTTCCAAGCCCTGATTGCCTCAAGCACAACCGGCTTCATGAGCGCGGATTACACCGCGTGGCCGGCGTTTTCGCAAGGCATCATGCTATTGCTGATGATAATAGGCTCCACCGCAGGCTCCACCGGTGGCGGCTTCAAGGTCTCCCGCTTCCTTATCCTCACTAAGTCCTTCTTTAAAAACTCCAACTCAATCTTGCGCCCGCGCTCCGTCAAAACTCTTAAATTCGACGGCAAGCCCTTAGACGCGCAAGTACTCGACAGCGTGAACGGCTTCTTCGCCGCGTACATCGCCCTGATTATAGGCGGCACACTGCTGATTTCCATCAACGGCTACGACTTCGCCACGAATTTCTCCGCCGCCATCAGTTGTCTATCTAACGTCGGTCCCGGTCTGTCGCAAATCGGTCCCACGCAAAACTTCAGCGACTTTTCCATTTTTTCCAAGCTAGTCATGTGCTTTTTAATGCTAGCCGGACGCTTAGAAATCTTCCCCATACTGTTCATCTTTTATCCGCGTACCTGGTTGAAGAAGTAATGCGGTTCCTCCCCACGTGTCACCTTGAGCCGCAAGCGTTGAGGTGACAGTTGGGGAAATCCCTCTTATATTGGGTGACAGTCTAAAGAACCCTCTCCCATTTGTTGACAGTCCACACAGAACTTATTCACCCTCTTCCCTTTTCTCATCACCAACAAAAAAACCTATTCACCCTCTTTCTCTTTCTGTCCCTCCCAAACGGGAGGGACTAACCGCACTAAAAAACAACTCCACCCTTTAGGGAGGGGCGGAGTTCGTGGGTCAAGCGCCACATCGGAAAAGGCGCTTGTGTGTTTTCTTTTGTCGACTTTTCTTTGCCACACCGGCAAAAAAAGTAAAGGCTTCGATCCCGCGAACAGCGGAAATCCGCTTTTTAAAAAGCCCTGCGTCTTCCACGTCCCCCGCAAAGAAAAGTAAATTTCCATTCCGGAAACGCGGAAAACCGCTCTCATAAGCCCTATTTCAGCAAGTCGTGGAAATCTATAATCGGATTGTCCTCGTTATAGGCGGTTACCGCAAGCACCGTATCAAGCGCCTTAATCACGTCGTCGCCGCCCGGAATAATGAGGTCGTTGCCGCGTAAAATACCGCTTATAATCACGTCCGGTCGCAGCTTCAGCATTTTTAAAGGTATGTCCACATATTCGGCTTTTTCGTCGAGTATGCGGAATTCTAAGGCTTCGGCTTTTTCGTCCGCCATTTTATAAATAGCGTCAATTTTGCTGTCCTGCGTGGTGTTCGCCTTGCCGCGGATATAACTTACTATGCGGTTCGCCGCCACCCAGTGCGGAGAAATTATACTTTCTATTTTTAAGGAGTCATAAAGGAATTTGCTTAACGTGCGCTTCTTTACTTTCGTGATAACCTTGTCAATCTCGCGGCTCTTTGCAAACAGCGAAATAATTATATTCTCCTCGTCGGCGTCCATGAGCGTAATTACGGCGTCCATGTCGTCGATGCCCTCTTCTATCAAAACCGCTTGGTCGGTGCCGTCGCCCAGTATCACGTTGGCTTCGGGGAGCATGACGCTCAATTCCTCCGCGCGCGCTTTCTTTTCCTCAACGATGGTAACCTTCATGCCCATGTCGATAAGCTCTTCGGCAAGGTAATAAGCAATACGTCCGCCGCCCAACAGCATTACCTTTTTCGGCTTCACGGTAAACAACTTGATTTTTTTGAAAAAGTTGACGATATTTTTCGGCTTAGCGGTTATATGCAACTCGTCGCCCACCTCTATCGTCGTATTTCCCGACGGAATAATGATTTTGTCGCCGCGCTTTATTACGCACACCAGCACGTCGCCGAATTTGCCGCGCACGTCGCGCATGGTCATGCCGACAATCGGACAAGCCTCCGCGACGTTAAAGCCAACTATTTCCGCTCTGCCGCTTGCGCAGAAATCCACCTTGTCCGCGTACGGCAACCGCAGCTGCCGCGCAATGTCGCCCGCCGCCATGTCGTCCGGATTCACCGTCATGGATAACCCTAAGTCGGCTTTCATTATCTCAAACCGCTCAAAATATTCCGGATTTTCTATGCGCGCGACGGTCTCCTTTGCGCCGGCTTTCTTTGCCAGCAAGCAACTCAAAAGATTGGACTCGTCCGACCCCGTAACCGCCAACAATAAGTGTGCTTTCGCCACGCCGGCTTCCTTTAAAATATCGTAATTTGTGCCGCTGCCGACAATTCCGCTCGTGTCAAAATTGGACACGCACCGCTGTACGCGTTCACTGTCGCGGTCTATAACCACCACGTCGTGTTCCATGTTGGAAAGCATTTCGGCGACCGCGGAGCCAACCTTGCCTGCACCTATAATAATAATTCTCATAATTGTGATTATACCACACACCCGGCTCATAGGCAAGCGACCGCCGCTACCCGCCTACAATATTCCGAAACACGGGTCGTTTGCGCTGACGGAGCCGTTTGCCACATGCGCCGCTTCCCGACAACCGCCGTCGCAGATGTCGGTATAGTTGCACCCGTCGCACATTTTAGGTCTATAACTGCGGGTTATAAAGCGTAGCCAGTATTCATTGGTAGCAAGTTTATCAATTTCCCGCCAATTACAGAGGTTTTCGGGCGAATGGTTGCAAACCTTAATGCCTCCCGCCGGGTCCGTGACAAAAAAACCTTTTGCCGCGCCGCAAGTGCTTGCTATTTTCAACCGCTCATATTTTTTAGGATTTTTGATAATACAATAAGGCAATTCCGTGCCGACGTGTCCGTTAAGTCCGGCGCGCTCCAATACCGATTCGGCCACATCAAGCATTTCGTTTATCTCATCTACGGTAAGCAACAAATCCGTATTCTCCATTCCGCGACCGCCGGGCAGAAATCTGTTTAGAAGCACGTAATCCGCTCCGTGCAAAATCGGTATGCTTATATTCTCGTAAAGCTCCGCAAGGTTTTTCTTAGTAACCGCAATATTCGCCACCGTGTTTACGCCGTTTTTTTTGCACTCGTCAAACAGAGAAAGGACATGCTCGATATTATCCACGCCGGTGTGTTCCTTAAAGGTATCTATTCCGGGGACGCTGATACTTAGCAGCACCTTGCGCGGTTGCAGAAATTCCAACAGCTTAGTCGTAACCGCGCGCCCGTTTGTTACCAATCCGACGGTAAAGCCAAGCTTGTACGCGTAGTCCATAATTTCCGGCAGGTCGTCGCGCAACGTAGCCTCTCCGCCCGTAAACGTAACGTATCTTACGCCCCGCGTTCTATACGCCGTGATAATCTGCTTCCACTCGTTTGTATCCATCTCCGCCTTAGGCTTAGATACGGAGTGTTCCCACGGGCAACAGCAAAAGACACACCGGTGATTGCATTGCGCGGTTATCTCCAACACGGCGGTATGCGGCAGCATCATAGCTCTCCCTCTCCCGTAGAAACCCCTAAAATATTGGTAAGCGCATCAAAGATTTCCTGCCACGCCTTGCCCTCGTAGGACATGCCGGTATTCAATCCATTGAGCCATATCCGTGCCTTATGCGAAAAATCCGTTTCCTCCGGAGAATAATAAATATCCATTTCAAGCGATGTGGCTTCATCGTCAAACTCACCCCATATGTTTCCGACTTCTACGCAGTTGATAAAGGCTTGCACCTCTGCGCTCATATTTTCGGTAATAAGCTCGACTTCTTGGTTCTTTTTGTCGCACTTAAACCGCAATTGCTTAAGAATATCAAAAAACGGCAATTCGCCCCATTCCCTTGAGATATTATTACGGTCGTCATCTCTTTTAGCCGAACGGCGGTCGAATGCTCCTACTCCGTCGTCCTTGTTAAACGGGCGGAGCGAACTCTCCGCGATTTGCGCCGTTCCGTCCGGGTTTAAATCAATCTTGTAGTTTATCCTATAGTGGCTACTCTCTCTGAGAGAGGAAAGAAATCCGCCGCAAATATTATACTGCCAGAGCGGAAATATTCTTACAGCCGCTCTTCTGCCGATTATCATCTTATCTTTTTCGAAGCTTTCTCCGAAAATGTCGGGATAGCTAACGGTATAGTCGTTTTGTTTCGACGCCCGAAAGCGGAAAACCATGGGCGGAAGCTGTTTATCACGAATACAATCGGAGCAGTGAAAATCCAACTTCGCATCAAAGCCGGCATCTCTGCAAGTCTTTATATTGTGAATCATCTCTTCAACGGTAGAATCGCTGATTACAAGGAAACCCTCTTTGTCAATAAAATTGCCGTATCTCTGTTGGATACTCTCTTGGTTTGCCTTATCGCCCCGTCCGAATGCTCCTCCGCAACACTTGCAAACGTACTTGCCGGGTATTTTATCCCATTTGGAATAGCTAGGCATACGCATTGAATAGCACATGGCATGGTGATACGGCAATGTTCCGCCGAACGCTTTTTCTTTACGCAGTTCTTTAATTGCGTCAAGAGCCTTATCAAGCTCTTTCTTTGACATCTTTTTCATTTAGACCTCCGTAGTCCTTGCGGTGTGTGTTGATATTTGCTTTAAGAAAATTCCGTGAGTTATGTTCACCCTTATAATATTCATTTTCTGTTTGATTGTCAAGTTATTTCTATTACTTTACTTTTTACCAACAATCTGTTAGTATTTATAGGTAAAAACCTTAGGAAAATGTGACTATGAAGCTGAGTAAATTGGTTATCGAAACATTAAAAAATCCACCGTCCGACGTGCGGATAATCAGCCATGCGTTGCTTATCAGAGCCGGCTATATCAAGCAGGTCGCGAACGGCATTTATTCGCTTGCGACGCCCACCCAAAAAATGGCGCTCAACATCGAAAGCATCATTCGCGAAGAGATGAACAACGTCGACGGGCAGGAGGTCAAATTCCCCGTCGCCATGCCGCGTGAGCTTTGGGAGTTATCCGGGCGCTATCAAAGTATCGGTTCGGAAATGATACGTTTCAAGGATAGGGGCGACCGCGACATGGTTTTGGGCATGACGCACGAGGAAGCGGCGGTTCACTTTGCCATGAATACCGTAAACAGTTACGCGCGGCTTCCCTTCATGATTTACCAAATACAAACCAAATTCCGTGACGAACCGCGTCCGCGCGGCGGGCTGATACGCGTGCGCGAATTTACCATGAAGGACGCGTATTCCTTCCACTTCACGCAAGAGGACTTGGACGAATACTATTATAAGCAACACCGCGCCTACGAAAACATTTTCCGCCGCATAGGCATGAAGAATTTTATTTCCGTGAAATCCGACACCGGCATGATGGGCGGAAGCGTCGCACACGAGTTCATGCTGATAACTCCGGACGGCGAGGACGAGCTTGTGCTTTGCGACACCTGCGGCTACAAATCCAACATGGAGGTCGCCGAAGCCGAAAAGGAAGTCTTTACCGACAAGAAAAATCAAAAATCAAAAGAGGTGTTCACCGGCGAAGCCAAAACAATCGACGAGGTGTCGGCGTTTTTGGGAATTCCCGCTACAAGCACGGTAAAAGCCGTCGTTTACGCGGTCAAGGGCGACGCCAAACCGGTAATCATCTTTATACGCGGCGACCTCGAAATAAACGAAGCCAAACTTCGCTCCGTCCTTAAAAAGAACGTATTCCCCTACGAGTCCGCAGGCAACGACGATTTTTCTTACGGGAACATCGGTCCCGTAGGGCTTGTCACGGACGGCACCGTTATCTACGACGAGTCGCTCTGCGGGCGTGAAAACATGGTTACCGGCGCAAATAAGTCGGAATATCACATCACCGGCATAAGCGTAAAACGCGACATAAAGCCCGCCGCGTTCTCTGACGTAGCGAAGGTCAAAATAGGTCAGAAATGTAAATGCTGCGGCGGAGAGCTTAAAACGGTTAACGGTATCGAAATAGGCAACATCTTCCAGCTAGGCACAAAATACACTAAGTCCATGGAAATGACGGTGCTAAACGAAAAGGGCGAAGCCGTATATCCTATCATGGGCTGTTACGGGATAGGCGTGGGGCGCGCAATCGCCTCCGTACTGCAAGAAAGCTTCGACAAGGACGGGATGATATTGCCGGTTACCATAGCGCCGTGGAAGGTGCATGTATGCCCCTTGCGCCTAGACGACGAAAACGTACGTACGCAAGCCTTCGGGTTGTACGACGCGCTTAACGCCGCCGGTATCGAAACTATAATAGACGACCGCAACGCCAGCCCCGGCTTTAAATTTGCCGACGCCGACCTTATGGGTATGCCGGTACGCGTGGTAATAAGCCCGAAATCGCTTTCAAACGGCGGCGCGGAAATCAAAATTCGCAAGTCCGGAGAGGTTCGTTTAGTAACGCTTGACAACCTCTTACCCGAAATAACAAGTATTCTTGCCGCACTGTACGCGGAATTGAAATAATAAAACCCGGCTTTAACACTAAAAAACGGTTGCGTAAACCGTAAAATAAGGAGTCTTCCATGAGCGAAAGCAAGAAAACACGTTGGTACAAGGACGCCGTTATCTATCAAATTTATCCGCGCAGCTTCTGTGACAGCAACGGCGACGGCATAGGCGATATACGCGGCATTATCTCTAAGCTTGACTACATAAAGGATTTAGGCGTTACGGCGGTTTGGCTTTCGCCCTGCTACAAGTCGCCTAACGACGACAACGGCTACGATATTTCCGATTATCGCGACATCATGGACGAGTTCGGCACCCTTGACGACTGGAAGGAAATGCTTGCAGGGCTTCACGAACGCGGCATAAAGCTCATCATGGATTTGGTTGTCAACCACACCTCCGACGAACACGAATGGTTTAAACAGTCGCGTTCGTCAGTGGACAACCCCTACCGCGACTATTATTTTTGGCGCAAGGGCAGAGGCAAGGACGGCAAAAAACCGCCCAACAACTGGACCTCCCGTTTCGGCGGCTCCGCGTGGGCATACGACGACGCGACTAGCGAATGGTATCTGCACCTCTTCACAAAAAAACAGCCCGACCTAAACTGGGACAATCCAAAGGTGCGCAAGGAGGTACACGACCTCGTCGATTACTGGCTTGACTTAGGCGTGGACGGCTTCCGTTGCGATGTCATAACCTATATTTCAAAGGTTGCCGGGCTTCCTAACGGTAAATTCAATCCCATTCAGTGCGGCGACGAAATGTTTACGCACGGTCCGCACATACACGAATACTTAAGCGCGCTTAACAACGAGGTTATTTCTCGCTACGACGCCATGACCGTCGGCGAAGCCGCGGGCGTAACCATCGAACAAGGTCTTCTCTACACCGCCGAAAGCCGCGGAGAGCTTGACATGGTTTTTGAGTTTGAACACATTCTAAGCGAAGCCTACTTCTCACTCCTCCCCAAAAAATTCAATCTCAAGCAGTACAAGGCTATCATGTCAAAATGGCAAGACGGCATGCACGGCAAGGGTTGGAACAGCCTATACTTGGAAAATCACGACCAACCGCGCGCATTAGGGCGTTGCACCGGCGACTACGGCGACAAGCGTAAGGAGGCTTCCAAAATGCTTGCCGTCGCCCTCAACCTACTGCAAGGCACTCCGTACATCTATCAAGGGCAGGAAATCGGCATGACTAATTGTGATTTTTCTCCCGACGAGTATCAGGACGTAATGGTAAAAACCATTCTCGGTATCGTCAAAAAGTACGTTCCCTTCCTTAAGCCCGTCGCCCTCAAGGTCTTAAAGAAAAAGGCTCGCGACAATGCCCGCACCCCCATGCAATGGGACGGCTCCGAAAAAGCCGGTTTTACGACCGGCGCGCCTTGGCTCAAAATCAACCCGAACCACACGGAAATTAACGTCGCCGAAGCCGAAAAAGACCCGACGTCAATCCTCAATTTCCATAAAAACCTCAACCGCTACCGCGTCGGCAACCAAACCGTGAAGCTCGGCTCATATCGCCAGTTTGATAAAAATAATAAGAAAATTTATTGCTATGAACGCGCCCATAACGGCAAAAAATTGCTTGTCGTGTGCAACTTCAAAAACGCCGAAGTCCCGTTCTCTCCCCCCGCCGAATACAACGGGTTCACCGCCGCCGCCGTAATCCAAAATTACCCAACCGCCCGCACTCTCTCCCCCTTCAGCCTCCAACCCTACGAAGCCGTAGTCTTTGAGGTTGATTGTTAATTAAAGTTCCTTGGGGACGCCCAAAAGGAACGCCCTTGTTCTTTTTGCTACGCGGCAAAAAAAACAAAAAAACGCGCAAGCTTGAAGCTTGACACTGTTAACTTTAAAAACGCGGTTGACGCAGGACTATATCCTTAGCGTCAACCGCGTTTTTAAATTTATTCAGTGTTAATCATCATGTATGCAGTTCTTTATTTTCTTCTTATTCCCTCTTACCTTTATATCGGTTCAATAACTCACATCAAGATATTTTCGGGCTAAAAACCTTGCCCTATTTGCGTTTGCGTAGCCTCTCTATCAGCGGCAACGCTTTTTCCGCAAACTCCTCCAGCCGTGCGGAGTTCTTAAGATATTTAGCGCCGTAAGCGCCGTGGTAATCGGTACCGGTACTTTTAAGAAGCTTCAGTCTGTCGGCTATTTTCTCAACAAATGCTAAATTCTCATCACTAAAATGCGCGTAATATACCTCCATTCCGTCTATGCCGAGGTCCTTTAATATACCTGCCAAAATCTCCGTTTCCGCGTTGTGAAATTGCCCGCTGGGACCCCACAGAGGGTGCGCCCATACTGCTAGTCCCCCCGCGTTATGAATGAGGTCTATGCCCTGCTTGAAGGTCAAAAACGGCGGAAAAATATTTAGCTTTCCGATTTTTGCCGGATTAACGCCCAAACCTAAAACGTGAATATAGAAAATGCTGTCGAAATCGGGCAACGGAGAACCCTCCGGTTGCACGGTAAGCTCTATTCCGTCATAGTATTCTATGCCCAACCTAGCGCACGCTTCCCTTGCCTCCGCACAACCGTTTACGTTGTCGTGGTCGGTTATGGCGGCAACGGTTATGCCGTGTTCCGCCATGGTTTCGAACGTCTTCGTCGGGCTTTGCTCCCCGTCAAGCGTCGAAAAACTGGTATGTATGTGAAAATTCGCTTTCATATTTTTTTTCTCCCGGCTTAATCCTTCTTAAGTGCGGCGCCGACAAAGGCTTTAAAAAGCGGATGCGCGCGGTTCGGTCTGCTTTTAAATTCCGGGTGGAATTGCACGCCGACAAAGAATTTCTTATCCTTTAATTCGACGGTTTCAACAATGCGACCGTCCGGCGACTCTCCGGAAACTACAAGTCCGGCTTTCTCCATAGCAGCACGGAACGCGTTGTTAAACTCATAGCGGTGGCGGTGACGCTCGTGAATTAAATCACGCGAATATGCGTTTTCCATAATCGTGCCGGGTTTAATCTTGCACGGATAAGCGCCCAACCGCATTGTACCGCCCATTTGCACGCCGTGTTGGTCGGGCATGAGGTCGATTACGGTATGTTTGCTTTCGGGCAGGAATTCGCGCGAGTGCGCGTCAGCAAGCTTAAGCACGTTGCGTGCAAACTCAATAACCGCAATTTGCATGCCCAAACAAATGCCGAAATACGGTATGTCGTTTTCGCGTGCGTAGCGGCAAGCGGCTATTTTGCCCTCTATGCCGCGCGGACCGAAGCCGCCGGGTACCAGTATGCCCTTGCAATCCTTAAAGATTTCCGGTGCGGTTTGGGCGGTCACGTTTTCGCTGTCCACCCATTCGATTTCCACCTTCGCGCCGTTCTCATAGCCCGCGTGGTAAAGCGATTCGATTATAGAAAGATAGGCGTCGTGCAGCTTAATGTACTTGCCGCATACGGCAATCTTAACCTTGCGGTTCGCCTTTGCCATACGCACAAGCATTTGCTTCCATTCGGTGAGGTCGGGCGCGGGGGTTTCCAGCCCCAATTCACGGCACACAACGCTGTCAAGGTTGTTGTCGTGCAACATAATCGGCGCCGAGTAAAGCGACGGAAGCGTTACGTTAGATATTACGCAATCCTCGTTCACGTTGCAGAACATGGCTATTTTTTTGATTATGCTCACGTCCGGAGCCTTGTCCGAACGCAAAACGATTATGTCGGGCGCAATTCCCATGGACTGCAATTCCTTTACGGAGTGCTGCGTGGGCTTAGATTTATATTCGTCCGAGCCGGATATGTACGGCAACAGCGTGACGTGTATAAACAAGCAATTGCGCTTGCCCTTCTCCAAGGATATTTGGCGTATAGCCTCCACAAAGGGCATGCCCTCAATGTCGCCTATCGTACCGCCGATTTCCGTTATCACGACATCCGCGTCCGCCTTGTCGGCATTCTTGTTGATAAATTTCTTTATCTCGTTGGTGACGTGCGGGATAATCTGCACCGTTTCCCCTTGATACTTTCCGGCACGCTCATCTTGAAGCACGTTCCAATAGACCTTGCCGGAAGTAAGGTTGGAATATTTGCTAAGGTTTTCGTCTATGAAGCGCTCATAGTGACCTAAATCAAGATCCGTCTCCGCGCCGTCCTCCGTAACAAAAACCTCACCGTGCTGCAACGGGTTCATCGTACCGGGGTCGATATTCATATACGGGTCAAGCTTTTGCGCGGAAACCTTCAGCCCCCTGCACTTTAAAAGCCGCCCTAGCGACGCCGCAGTTATCCCCTTTCCAAGTCCCGAAACAACTCCTCCGGTAACGAAAATAAACTTTGTGCTCATAACCTTGCTCCTCCTTGCGTACCATGGTAAAAGTCGATAACCTCACACGACCTGAACCTTTACTTTCATTTTATATCCGTTTATACCACCGTTTACGACGCTTTAACGCCGCCAACGTAAAATTTCGATGTTGATATTCTGTATCCGCCGCAACCGCAACATTCTTTGCTGATGTCGTCTTACCCACTGCAACCCATTGTCACGGACGCGTTATCAGCTGCAACCGCAACATCCTTTGTTGATGTCGTCTTACCCACTGCAACCCATTGTCACGGACGCGTTATCAGCCGCAACTGCAATATTCTTTGTTGCGGGCGCGTTACCCGCTCATATCGTTTATACCGCCCACTCCACATGAAGTCCTTCGGCACAACGCGGTAAAAGTTTCTAACGGTTAGTAAAAAACTCCTGCCTGATATGTTGAAACAAATCCCCGAATATGTTTCACAAAAAAAGGCGTCTCCAAAGCTTGAAGCCCGCCAACTTACCCCGTTTAAAGGCACTTCTTTAAACGTATTTACTCTAACCTAAGAATAGGTTTTTGTCAAGAGGTTTCAGTTAAATTTACCAGTATTTTATGTCTATTTTATGGCAACGAAAAAAGCGACCCTTATAAGCCGCTTTCGTCATAGTTGTATTTTGTTTAGCTTTATTTTGTAATCCTTATCCGTTGCTTGTTCCGGCAGCGTCACATACACGGCGAAGCTTTCGACAAGTTTATTTTGCAACTCTTATCCATTGCTTATTCCGGTTGTGTCACATGCACGGCGAAGCTTTCGACAACAAAGCCTTGCGCGGAGCCATTAAAAACATGTTTTTCAAGTTATACCCCCAATCCAAAATGCATTTATATTTTAAACCATTTTCTCTTTTAACCTATATCCAACTTTACCGAAGTCTAAAAACACGGACAAGAAAACAGAAAATCAATGACAAAATTACAAAAAAGCCATGAAAATAGAAAAGGGCTACAATATCAATAGACAATTGTAGCCCCTAGGTGGTGCCGGTGGTCGGACTCGAACCGACACGTTCTCGCGAACACAGGATTTTGAGTCCAGCGCGTCTGCCAATTCCACCACACCGGCATGATGCGGAAACACCGTCAAAGTTAAAACTTCTTAGGCGTTTTAGGCTTATATAGAATAACACAGGATTTTAATTTTCGCAAGCATTTTTATTTAGTCTTTGCTTTAAATCCTTGCATTTTTTTTGACATTCATATATAATACGACTTGCTGGTTTTGATTGACGGCATTAGAGTTGTCACGAAACAAAGAGGGAAATTTTTAGAGAGGGATTTTCTTGTCCGTTTTTCGGAATAAAACGGGCGCGAATAAGACCCGTTAAAAAGCCGCGCGGTGTTTCGTGACAACTCTCTATTGACAGCATACTATAAAAATTTTGCGGGCGTAGTTTAGTGGCAAAACAGCAGCTTCCCAAGCTGCGGTTGTGGGTTCGATTCCCATCGCCCGCTCCATAGAAGGGCGGTACTCATCAAATGTGAATACCGTCTTTTTCTTTGCCCTTTTACCCCGTTCTGCGGTTATTTGAGTTGTGTTCAAGTAGCACGACCTTAACCGCGCGTGTGACTTGTCAACTAATCCCCTCTGTTTGGATATTATCACATAGCCTTAACCGTGCGCTTGTCGCCAGTTTTGAAAACCCCGTTTAAAAAACCGATCATCTACTATGGCGAAGCCCCCGCTTTTATTCTAAGGCTTTCAGACGCGGAACATCGTCGACACTGAACCTCCATATGTTTCTGTTCCGGTGACGACTTGCTGCTCAAGAAAATCTTTTGTCAGCTCGAATTGTCCGCGCCATATTTACGCAATGAAACAGTTTCAAACTGTATTTTCCTCGTTATACATTTCACAACTGTATAATGTCAAGGATATGCAAGAAAAAACTTTGCTCAATTTTCATAAAACCTTACGGCAATTGCGTTCGTACTCTAAAATGACGCAAAAACAAGTCGCTGAATATTCCGCTTTATCTAATCAACAAAACAAGGGACATGCTTTAGGTATAATTTCAAGGTTTATACTGATAGAGGGTGTGGACAATCTGCGGCGGCGACTTGTCCACACCCTCCGGTATTTTTTCTAAACCGTGCTTACGGTTGCGGCTATTTATAAAGCGACACGGTAGTAAGGTATGCTCATTGCATTTCCGATTACGCTTCTATTTATAAAGCGGCGCGGTGCTCAGTGTTACGCCGTCCGCAGTGAATTTAAGTGTGGCTATAGTGCCGCCGCGATTACCGCCGTCCCAGTCCTTATGCGTATAGATGTCGCCGGTTTTGGCAACGGAAACGTATGTTAATCCGTCAAATTCATAGCTATAACCGTCGCAATGGTTATGCCCCGATACAAACCAGCGCGTACCGTACGACGAAACCGCAGAGAAAAAGGGGCTATTCGCCTTATAATTGTCGTAGCCCGCGCGCGTCAAAACGTCCTTTGCGCGCTTGCCGGTTTCGCGGTAATAAACCATGTAGGCGGTGTATTCCTCTTCGGTTACATTGCCGGCGGTCGCGGTTTCTTTTTGCCCGAATTCGTTAGCGGCGACGTCTCCTCTGTAAAAATCGAAGCCCCATTCGCTTTCCGTGGCAAACGGATTGCCGTAATTTCGTTCGCCCAACTCCACCGCGTAGGTATAGGCGTGAAACGGAATATGTGCTACAAGCGCGGACGGCACCGTATATCCCGCCGTTTCGTCAAGTCCTTCGCAAACCCAGCGATACCACTCAATCTGATTATCGGTAGCGCCCACGTCGTACGTCGACAGATATTTATCGGGGTCTTTTCTTTTCTGCCAGTCGCCGAAGTCGGCAAGTATAAAGGCGAAAAGAATGCTCCCCTCCGCGCTCTCGATTAAAATAACGTCGTTGCCTAAGCCGTTCAGGTTGGTGTAGCCGGAACGGAAAAAGGAATACTCCGCCTCCGATATTATGCGTGCTACCTCCGCCTTGTCGGCGCGCATTTCGGCGTCGTGGTTGCCGAACGTGAATGTCCAAGGTATTTTGAAGCCGTCCATGAAAACACAAAATTCCTCGTAAATTAAATCGCTCAGCTTATCCGTTTGCAGGTCGCCGGTGTGTATAATCAGATCCGGACGCGTTGCCTCTACAAGCGCCTTTATATCGCCGTAGACCGCGTTATTGCGCATGGTACCCGTCCAAAATCCGCCGACGCCGTACCAACCGCCGTTGATGAAATGCGTGTCCGATATGAACAGCACGGTAAATTGATTCTGCGCCGCCGTAAACACGGTATAGCCCTCCGCCTCTACGGAGAAGGCTTGTTCCGCCGACCATAGACTTTCCGCGACCGCGCCGCGAAAATGCTTTTTCGCTTCCCCGGCAAGCATTATTTGCCCTACGCCGTATAAAGAGAAAAAAAGTACCAATACCGCGGCGACAGAAATTGCCGTTATCTTTAAATTACGCTTCGCGCGTATGCCAATATTTTTCTTCATGGTATTATTATAACTGAAAGTTTTCGTGAAAGCAAGACCGTATTAAGACGATGTTGATAATCCGCAGTGACGGCTTGCTACGCAACAAAATATTTTGCCGCCGCGAACTTAAAAAGGATACGATACGGCTCGCCGCAAACGCCCTTGCCTGTCCGTAGTTACTTAAGCTCATACGCTTTCAAGCGAAAACTGACTGTTGTAAAGCTCACTGTAAAAGCCCTTGCTTGACAGCAGTTGCTCATGCGAACCGGCTTCGATTATGTCGCCTTCCTTCATCACGAGTATCAAATCGGCATTTTTTACTGTCGAAAGGCGGTGTGCTATAACAAAGCTTGTGCGTCCCTTCGTTATCTTGTCCATGGCGTCCTGAATGAGTGATTCGGTACGCGTATCCACGTTTGAGGTTGCCTCGTCCAATATCAGCATGGGACTGTTTTGCACCATAGCTCTAGCTATCGTCAGAAGCTGTCTTTGCCCGCTCGATATACTCACCTCGTCGGACAGCTCCATACCGTATCCGTTCGGCAACGTCGCAATAAACCGGTCTATATTAGCGGCGCGGCAAGCCTCTTCAATCTCCGCCTGTGTAACGCCCTTTTTCGCATAGACCACGTTATCACGGATTGTGCCGTCGAACAGCCACGTGTCCTGAAGCACCATGCCGAATAACGCCCTTACGTCCTCACGTTTCATTTCCTTTATCGACACGCCGTCAATCAATATATCGCCGCCGTTTATCTCGTAAAACCGCATCAGCAGATTTATCATAGTCGTTTTGCCCGCGCCCGTAGGACCGACGATAGCGACCTTTTGCCCCGGCTGAACCGTCGCCGAAAAGTCGTTTATAATGGTTCTCACGCCGTCATAGCTGAAGTTCACGTTTTTAAATTCGACCTTGCCTTGAACGGTTTCGATTTTCTTAAACTTCTCCGACTCGTCCTCCTTCTCCTTTTCATCTAAGAATTCAAAGACGCGTTCGGACGCCGCCGCTGTTCCCTGCAAATTGCCTGCCGCCTGCGCTATTTGCATCATCGGATTTTGGAACAGCCTGATGTAGACGAAAAACGAAGCTATAACGCCCGCCGTAATCGACCCGTTTACGAACAGTATTCCGCCTACCACGCAAACCGCTATATAGCCGATGTTCGACACAAGCGACATAATCGGCATCATCAAGCCGGAGAGGAACTGCGAATTTTTGGAGCTGTTCACTAACTTTTTATTGATAACGCCAAATTTTTCTTGAGCCTCCTCTTCGCCGTTGAACGCTTTGATGACGCTCTGTCCCGAAAAGTTTTCCTCTATATGCCCGTTTATCTCACCCAACGCTTGCTGTTGACTTCTGAAGAATTTTTGAGAGAAGCCCATCATGACCATAATCAATATAAGGCTTAACGGCACCGTGAGCATAGCCGTAATCGAAAGCTGCCACGAGGTGACAAACATGGCTATTAACACGCCTATTAGCATGATTATCGACGAAAATAGCGAGCTAATGCTTTGATTAAGCGTTTGACCTATCGTATCCACGTCATTAGTCACACGGCTTAACGTGTCGCCGTAGCTGTGTCCGTCAAAATATTTCAGCGGCACGACGTTGATTTTTCTGGAAATATCCGAACGCAACCGCCGCGAAACCTTTTGGTTTACGCCCGCCATAATGAAGGCTTGCAAATAGTTTAATATCAGGCTTGTGGCGTAAAAAACCATCAGCGTAATGCCGAACGACGCGACCGCCGTAAGGTCTATGGCGCGACCCAACATGGAAACAAAAATTTCGTCGGTAAGCTTGCCTATATACGACGGGGCAATGATACTGCACACCGTGGCTCCCGCCATAAAAATCAACGATATGACTATGTAAAGCAAATGGGGTTGCAAATATTTTATCAGCTTGCCCATGCTTTTTTTGAAGTTCTTTGCCTTGCCGCCGCTCATGCGCCCCATGCCCATGGGACCGCCGCCCATAGGACCGCCCCGGCGCGGCGACTGTACCGCTCTGTCACGGCTGTCGTTTACGTTATCGCTCATAATCCCAATTCCTCCCCGGATAGCTGTGAAAGCGCTATTTCGCGGTATACGTCACAATCCTGCAACAGCTCCTTATGCGTTCCTTTGCCGACCATTTTGCCGTGTTCCAACACGACTATCATATCCGCGTCCATTATCGTGCCTATGCGTTGTGCGACGATTAGTCCGGTGGTGTGTGCGGTCTGCTCCTTCAAATTCGCCCGCACGGCTCTGTCCGTCTTGTAATCAAGGGCGGAGAAGCTGTCGTCAAATATGAAGATTTCGGGGTTAAAAGCCGCCGCACGCGCTATGGACAGGCGTTGCTTTTGTCCGCCGGAGATGTTCTTGCCGCCCTGCGCGATAGGCGCGTCGTACCCACCGTCCATATCGTTTATGAAGCCGTCCGCCATGGCAAGCTCCGCGGATTTCTCCAGCCCGTCTTGACTTAAATCGGCATTTCCGTAGGCTATGTTACTTCGGACGCTACCTGAAAACAGCACGCTGTTTTGCGGAACGTAGCCTATTTTTTCATGTAACGCCTCCTGCTTTACGTCCTTGACGTTTACGCCGTCCACTAGCACTTCCCCCTCCGTCGCGTCGTAAAAACGCGGCACGAGGTTTACCAACGTGGACTTGCCGGAACCAGTCGAGCCTATGACCGCCGCGACCTTCCCCCGCTCCACCTTAAAGGAAATACCGTCTAAAACATAATCGTCGGCGCCGGGATACTTGAACCTTACGTTTTTAAACTCCACCTCTCCCTCCGTGACAAACGGAATTCCCTCGTCCGGGTCCTTCACCGTAATATCCGATTCCAAAATTTCATTTATACGCTTCGCGGACACCGCGGCACGCGGCACCATAACAAACAACATGGTGAGCATCATAAAGGACATAAGCACCTGCATTGTCAGCATGGAAAACGCCATCATAGTCGCGTAATCAAGGCTTCCTTGATTTATAAGCGTCGCGCCCAACCAATATATCGCTAGCGATATGCCGTTCATAACCAACATCATTACGGGCTGCATCAAACCCATAACTCTGTTCACAAACAAGTTTGTTTTAGAGATTTCGGTATTCGTTTTTTCGAATTTCCTTTCCTCGTAGCCGTCGGCGTTATACGCCTTTACAACGCGCAAGCCCGTCAGATTTTCCCTTGTCACGCCGTTCAATTTATCGGTGAGCTTCTGTATCAGCTTAAATTTCGGCAACACCACTACAAACATGCCCACGATAAAAACAACTAAAATTACCACTGCCGCCGCCGTGGCAAGCGTCAACTCACCGCTACTTGCGTTTATCTTCATGATAGCCCATACCGCCGTTATAGGCGCGGAAATTGCCATACGCAGTATCATCATCACGGCGGTCTGCACCTGCTGAACGTCGTTTGTGGAACGCGTTATGAGGCTTGCCGTAGAGAACCGCGACGTCTCCTCAAAGGAAAATGACTGCACCTTTTTAAATACGTCGCCGCGCAGCTTGCCGGAAAATTTCGACGCCAAAAACGCCGCGATATAGCCGGCGATTACCGTACAAACCATACTCCCCAACGCCAGCAATAGCATGGTTCCGCCGATATTCAAAATCGAACGCCACGTCGCCCCCGCCGCCGTCATTTCGCGGACAATTTGCGACGTGTATCCGGGCAATGTGACGTCAAAATAAACCTGCGCCACAACCACTCCCACAAGCAGTGCGACCAAGCACCAATCAACGGGTTTAAACCGTTTAAATAATTTGAACATTTAGTTCTCCCTTAACGCATGTTTTTAATCCGTTCTTTTAACAATTCTTTCAATTGTTCTTTTAATTGCGCTTTCATTTCTTGTTTTGTCGGAGGCTCAGTTGTGAAGCTTTCTTGCAATTTTCCGCTCACATCGTCGGCAATATCCGCGAACCTATTGAATATCTCAATAAATTGCCGCGTTTCCTCCTCACCGAACCTGTGGATTATTTCATTTAACGCATCGTCCACCTTTTTCTCGGCGCGCGCCAAAACCTCCGTACCCTTATCCGTAAGGGTTACCGTCAACTTACGGCGGTTGCTTCTGTTGATTTCGCGCTCCACATATCCCTTTTTCTCCAAAACATGCAACATTCTTGAAATAGCCGGTTTAGTAACGTACAGCAGCTCCTGCATATCCGCTCCGCAGACGATTTCCTCCGACTCCAATCTGTTGGCGGCAAAGGACTTCAAACAAATCAATTCGCTCGGGCTGATGTTCAATTCCTCCAGTCCCACTCCGTCGCATGCGGACGGCAAACCCACCTTTCTAAAGCGGAAGATTGACCGTATCAGGCTCTCTTTTAATGCTTTTTCGTTTTCATTTTGATTATCCATAGTATTTTCTCCTTGTTTTTTAGGGTGTGTACAATCTGCGGCGTCGCCTTGCTACGCAACAAAATATTTTGCCGCCGCGAACTACCCGCACCCTTTATATTTTGATATATTCCGCCTTACTTTCCGTGCTACAGCTCCGTACATTTTGCCGCCGCGAACTGTCCACACCCTTTATATTTTGATATATTCCGCCTTACTTTTCGTGCTACAGCTCCGTACGTAAAGCGGGTACGGGACTCCGTAATAGCAAAATATTTTTAGGCGGTTTTAGACCAAAAAAAGCCGAAAAGATCTTTTTTACCCAGCAAGTCGTCGCCATTAAGTGTACACGCCATGTTTGGCGTTGTTAGTTACGCAGGCAACAATTGACTGGTTAACCGTGATGCCGAATATGCCGATATTTGGCGTTATTAGTTAAACACGCAACAGTTGACTGGTTAACTATTGTGTTGACAATATTATATGGGGCAATAATATGGTTGTCAACTGAATTTAAAAAATATATTATCAAACTTTTTCGTAAAGTTTGCGCAAAAACAACCTTTGCGGCTTTAGAATTAATCATTGCTTAACCGTTTTATATCAAGTTTTTGCCTAAAAAACAGCCTTTTTACACGGTTTTTTCGCTAGATATTATCATGGTTTTCACGTAGAAAACAGCCTTTTTACACAGTTTTTTTCGCTAGATATTTTAAAAGTTTTTGTGAAAACAAGACCGTGTCCGCCTTTAGCGCATATCATATTATGTAAAAGGGATGCGGACAAATCCGCGGTGACAAACTATTTTCGGGCTATTTTTAAGGATAAATTTGCCTGAAATACCCGTACGTAACGGCGTTATGTATGGACATTTCAGGCGGTTTTAGACCCAAAAGAGCCTTGAAGATTTGCGTAGCAAGACGATGTCTAACGCATTTGCAAGCAAGTATGTACGCAAAAGAGCTGTCTAGATACGGGCGAATACCCCACATTTGGCACATTTGCAAGCAAATATGTACGCAAAATAGCCGTGAGAATTTGCGCAGCAAGCCGTCAACGAGGTTTGTCCATACCCTAAAAAGGAGCATTTTTTATGTGCGGAATTGCCGGCTTTATAAACGATACAGAGCTTTACTCACGGGACAGGGAGACCGCTTTAAATATGTTGCGGACCTTGACCCCGCGCGGTCCGGACGAAAACGGAATTTACACCGGCAAAAACGCCTGCCTCGTGCATACGCGTTTGGCGGTTGTGGACCTTGAACACGGCAAACAGCCGCTCATTCAGAACACCGCGGACGGCGACGTGGTTTTGGTATACAATGGGGAGCTATACAACACGGCGGAAATAAAATCCGAATTGACCTCCTTAGGTGCCGCGTTTAAGGGATACGGAGACACCGAAGCCGTGTTGCAAGCCTACATGTATTGGGGGGAGGACTGCGTCCTTAAATTCAACGGAATTTTCGCGTTTGCGGTGTACGACGGGCGAAGCGGCAAGCTGTTTGCGGCACGCGACCGCGCCGGCGTAAAACCGTTTTTCTACACGGAGCGAAGCGGCACATTCGTATTCGGCTCCGAACTCAAAGCATTGCTCGCCCACCCGCTCGTAAAGCCGGAGATAGACGCGGACGGCATAGCCGAAATTATGTTGCTGGGACCGGGACGTACGCCGGGAAGCGGTGTTTTTAAGGGCGTTTTCGAACTTAAACCCGGTTTCCGCGCCATTTACGCCAACGGACATCTTAGGACAGAACGCTATTTTTATCTTGCCGCCGCGCCGCATAACGAAAGCTTTGAGGATACCGTGCGGCATGTGCGGTTTCTCGTGTCCGACGCCATAAAACGGCAAACCGTTTCCGATGTCCCCTTATGCTCGTTTCTCTCCGGCGGGCTGGACTCAAGCATTATAGCCGCACTCTCCGGCGTCAAGCAAACCTTCTCCGTCGGCTACGCCGAAAATGAAAAGTATTTTGCTCCCGGCAAATTTCAGCCGGACAGCGACGATAAATACATAGCCCTTATGACCGAATTTTTGGGTACCGAACACCGCTCCGTTCTTTTGGAAAGCCGTGAACTTGCGGACGCGCTCTACACCGCCGTCGACGCGCGCGACCTACCCGGTATGGCGGACGTGGACTCCTCTCTGCTGCTCTTCTGCCGCGAGGTAAGAAAATACGCCACCGTCGCCCTATCCGGAGAATGCGCCGACGAGGTTTTCGGCGGTTACCCGTGGTACCGCGATAAAACTATACGCGATACCGACGGCTTTCCTTGGTCGCAATCCACCGCTTACCGCGCTTCGTTTCTTCAAGAAGGCATTATAACGGGTGCCGTCACGCACCGCTCAAGCGGAAAATTTACCGGCTCACCCCGCCTTAAAAAAAGCGGCGCGCCGCATTCGTACGTAGACGGAAAGTACCGCGCCGCAATTGCCGCCGCATCTAAAAATGCCTCCGACGACGTGGACGAGGCGCGTATGAAAGAAATGTATAACCTAAATTACTACTGGTTTATGCAAACTCTGCTTGACCGGAAAGACCGTATGAGCATGTATTCCTCTCTTGAGGTGCGCGTGCCTTTCTGCGACCACCGCATAACTCAATATCTCTATAACGTGCCTTGGGAATTTAAGGACTATAACGGACGCGAAAAGGGTCTGCTCCGCTACGCCGTAAAGGGCGTCCTGCCCGACGAAATCCTAAGCCGCAAAAAAAGCCCCTACCCTAAAACACATCACCCCGAATACTTAAAAATCGTGTCCGAACGCCTTTCCGCGCTCTTAGACGCCCACGACGCCCCCCTCTGGAAAATCGTCAAACCCGACGCCGCACGCGCCCTCCTATCCGACAACCGCGCTACCCCGTGGTACGGACAACTCATGACTTCGCCGCAAACTGTAGCATATTTGCTACAGGTTAACTACTGGTTGGAGAAGTTTAAAATCACTTTGGTTTAAGGGAAGAGATTACGTGAGCAAACGGAGTTGCCTAGAAGCGGTTGCTTTAATAGCGTATTTCGCCCCCCTTAGCGGCGTACGGCATGCCGTACGCCGCTAAGGAGGGCATCAGAAGTTACGTTTCGCTTTTAAACGTTGATTTGACAACGGTCGCTTTGCCGCCCACCGCTTCTATTTTATGCGCTAACTCGGTTGCTTCCGCTTCGGTTAGGGTACTGGCAATTACGGACGGTGCGTGAATTACATAAGAAACTACTTTCGTCAAACTTTTTTCCATATTGTACTCAAAAACAATTTCCGCCAAAGCGCCCATTATCGTAGTGTTTTCCACTTTTTCAAGCACAACGGAAAAAAGTCCGTTTTTTACGCTGCCTTGTAAAAAGTTCTTTACATGATTGTTAAACTTAAAATTGTTAGTTTCCATAGCCTTTACTTAATTTAAGTACTCCCTGAAGTTAGTAGTTAATATTATATTACTAACAAATACTGCTAATGTCAACGCATATAACCTATTTTTTCGTATAATCTAGTGGCAATGATAGAAAAAAGATTAAAAGAATTACGTTTATATGCTGGACTTACTCAAAAAGCGGTTGCAGAAGAAGTAGGTATTTCATCAAACGGATACGCAAATTGGGAACAAGGTAAATCCGAACCGGATATTGAATGCATAATCCGGCTGTGTTCTGTATTTCAGATTACCGCCGACGAACTGTTAGGCATGGACGTCCATGACTCTATCGTAAAATTAAAGCCTAAGTCGGATATTGAAGAGTTGTTTAATAAGCTTTCGCCGTCATCAAAGAACATGGCTTTAGGTTATATTCAAGCCCTAGTCGATAAAGAAAAATGATAATATCTTTTGGGGACGGCTTTTGCAATTGTAATAAGTAGCCGTTTAATTTCCCCTATGGCATTTTATTGTCAAGGACAAGCGGGAGGGATAAATAGCGTAGCGTTTTATGCTCACGCCCTTGACAAGAACGCCTTTGTATAATTGCCGTTAGGCGGACGGCAGAATTCGCCGTCCGCCCTTTTTTAGGACAAACAAAGCGGAGGTTTAGGACAAACTTTATAAGGGCTTTACCTTATGTGCGTTGCGTGGGAGTGTGACGGCAATGTGAAGGTACCGATTATGCGGTATCCGCTCTGTTTTATACGCGTTGCGTGGAAGTGTGACGTAAGAGTTTTCGCACCTATAAGGGGACCTTTCGACTTTGCGCTTCGCGCGCCGCTCAAGGTGACATCGGGGGAAAATCCGCTCCTATTTTGTGCGACAGGATAAATAACCCACTCCCATTTTGTGTGACAGGATAAATAACCCTCTCCTATTTTGTGCGACAGGATAAATAACCCTCTCCTATTTTGTGCGACAGGATAAATAATCCACTCCTATTTTGTGCGACAGGATAAATAACCCACTCCTATTTTGTGCGACAGGATAAATAACCCTCTCCTATTTTATGCGACAGGATAAATAACCCTCTCCTATTTTGTGCGACAGGATAAATAACCCACTCCTATTTTGTGTGACAGGATAAATAACCCTCTCCTATTTTGTGTGACAGGATAAATAACCCTCTCCTATTTTGTGTGACAGGATAAAGAAGCGCTTCACATGCGGTTCGGCTTTCTAAGTTTAGGCGGTTCGGCTGTTTTAAGTTTAAGCGGTTTCGATTTTTTAAGTTTCGTAGGTTTTTAGGATGCTTTCGGCGACGGCGCGGCGGGAAATACGGAGGTTCATAGCCTGTTTTTCGATGTGTTTGTGGGCTTGTTCTTCGCTCATCTTGAGTTTTTCGATAAGGGTTAGTTTGGCGCGGTCTATTATTTTTAGTTCTTCGATTTTAACTTCAAGCTTCTTTTTATCCTTCTCCAAATTCATGTAGCGTTGTTTGGACGCCACACAAAAACGAAGCGCCTTTTCAAACAGTTTCTCGTTGATTGGTTTGGAAATTACGAAAATGCCGGACGGCTCTAAGGCTTGCACAAACGCCTCTTCTTGTTTTGCCGCCACCACCGCGACCACGCCGCAGCTGTAGTTGTTAACGACAAACAGCGCTAAGTCCTCGCCGATTTCATCGGCAATGGGCATGTCTATAAGGCAAACGCTGCAATCGAAACCGGCAAGCAATTTCTTAACGTCCTCGGCGCTTTCCGCCGCCATTACGTTTTTGAAGCCCTGTGAAGAAAGAAAAGCAAGCATTGCTTCCTTATGTCCCACGGATTTTGTGGCTAAAATAATTAAGCCCATGTTCATGCTTTTTACCTTTTTTATTCCTTTTGCAACGGCTAGCTGACAGATTATGATTTTATTCTATTTCGGAACACCCGCGCATAGCGCGCTCCGCTCCGGGTAATACTCGGCAACATATGCCAGTTATGCGTGCATGTGAACATTCCGGGGAGTGAGCACAAAACCGAAAACGAGCAGATTTTAGACGAATTTGGCGTATGGGTCAAGGCATTTTCGACGACGCGTAGCAACGCTACGTTAGGAGAAAATAACGCCGACCCGCGCCGAATGCGGCAAAATATGCCGTTTGCGCGTGCATGTGAACATTCCCTAACCCTAAAAGACTAGTTGTGCGTATACATCATGCGGTACGGGCTGTGGGAGTTGGGGGTTAACTTCAAGAAGCTGTGATTTATAACAGCATTAAAGTCAAGCCCGAATTTTTCGGCGAACTCACGAATGTGGTGTTTGATGCCATTCAGTTCGTCTTCGGTCGCCGGAATTGCGGAAATCTGTTGCGGGAGATAATCCGGTATCTCGTCGCATCTGATGTAAATACAGCCGCCGTGCATACCAGTGGCGCAACCGTAACCCACCTTGTTTTTGTCGTTGTTAAGACCAAGCACAATGATGAGTCCTCCCGCCTGATACTCTCCCAAAAAGCTTCCCGCACTGCCGCCTACGACGAGTACTGGCGATTTATTTTGGTAGGCTTTCATATGTATGCCGGAACGGTAGCCGGTGTTGCCGCGTATGAAAATTTTCCCGCCGCGCATGCCGTAGCCGACGGCGTCGCCACAATTGCCGTAGATAACTATTTGTCCGTCGTTCATGGTATCGCCGGTAGCGTCCTGTGCGTTGCCGTGGACGGAAATGGTTCCTCCGTCAAGGTAGGCGCCCATAGCGTTGCCGGGAATGCCGTTGATGACAATGTTCTTGCCTTTCTCGGCGCCCACGCCTATGTAGCGTTCGCCGCAACAGGCGTCTATTTCGACGGCTTCGCCAATGGGGACGGCGCGAACCGCCTCGTTAAGCGCCTTATAATCGGCATAATTTTTCGCGTTAAGTTTCATCAAAATCCCTCTCGGACGGACGCTTGCGCCGCCACTAAAAGTGTTTTATTAGGGTTTATGGGTTGTTTTTGCATGTTTAACGAGCTTTGTGGATTTCAACCGCAGAGCGGTTGCGCACCGTAAAATTGTGAAGACAACTTCTTGCGTCCTATGTGTAGGACTCAAAGGTGCGGGGACAAATCCCGGAAAAGGGGTGAATGCCCTTTAGGGCAGAGGGGGAAACTCGGCGAAGCGCTAGCGGAGCGTGTGTCCCCCTCAAACCGAACACAATAAAAAATCTTGATTTTTTATTGTGTGAGGAAGCG